>NZ_MULI01000180.1 GCF_002939385.1 Streptomyces sp. MH60
TCGTCGGTGACCATTTCCAGGGTCAGCTCGTCGTGGTTGCGCAGGAAGATGCCCCACTGGCAGCCGGACGGGATCGCCGGGGTCTTGGCGAGGACCTCGGAGACCGGGTAGCGGGACTCGCGGCGCACGGCCATGAAGATCCGCGGCATCACCGGGAAGTGGAACGCCATGTGGCACTCGTCGCCGCCGGAGGCGTAGTCGCCGAAGTAGTCGACGACGTCCTCCGGCCACTGGTTGGCCTCGGCCAGCAGCACCGTGTCCGGGTACTGCGCGTCGATCTCGCGGCGCACCCGCTTGAGGAACGCGTGACTGGCGGGCAGGTTCTCGCAGTTGGTGCCCTCCTCGGCGTACAGGTAGGGCACGGCGTCCAGCCGGAAGCCGTCGATGCCGAGGTCGAGCCAGAACTTGAGCGCGGCCAGCATCTCCTCCTGGACCGCCGGGTTCTCGTAGTTGAGGTCCGGCTGGTGGGAGAAGAAGCGGTGCCAGTAGTACTGGCCGCGGACCGGGTCGTGGGTCCAGTTGGACGCCTCGGTGTCGACGAAGATGATGCGGGCGTCGGCGTAGCGGGTGTCGTCGTCGGCCCAGACGTAGTAGTCGCCGTAGGGGCCGTCGGGGTTCTTGCGGGACTCCTGGAACCACGGGTGCTGGTCGCTGGTGTGGTTCATGACGAAGTCGATGATCACGCGCATGCCGCGCTGGTGGGCGGCGTCCACGAACTCCACGAAGTCGGCGAGGTCGCCGAACTCGGGCAGGACGGCGGTGTAGTCGGAGACGTCGTAGCCGCCGTCGCGCAGCGGTGACTTGAAGAAGGGCGGGAGCCACAGGCAGTCCACGCCCAGCCATTGCAGGTAGTCCAGCTTGGCGGTCAGGCCCTTGAGGTCGCCGACGCCGTCGCCGTTGCTGTCCTGGAAGGAGCGGACGAGGACCTCGTAGAAGACGGCTCGTTTGAACCAGTCGGGGTCCCGGTCCTTGGCGGGGGTGTCCTCGAACTTGTCCGGCACGGGCTCGTTCACGGTCATGAGGCTGCGGACCCTTCGTTCCGGGGCGCGGCGGCGGAGGGCCGGCGGAGGTGGAAGACGTGGGCGGGGGCCCGGCCGGGCTCCAGCCGCACGTAGTTCGTGCGGCCCCAGTGGTAGGTCTCGTCCGTGAGTTCGTCGTGGACCGGCACCGACTCGTGCCAGTCCAGGCCGAGCTGCGGCATGTCGAGCGAGATCGTGGCCTCCTGGGTGCGATGCGGATCGAGGTTGGCGACCACCAGGACGACGTCCGACCCGACGCGCTTGCTGTACGCGATGAGCGCGTCGTTGTCGGTGTGGTGGAAGTGGAGGTTCCGCAGCCGGTGCAGTGCGGGGTGGGTGCGCCGGATGGTGTTGAGGCGGGTGATGAGGGGGGCGATGGTGGTGCCCTCGCGGGCGGCGGTGGCCCAGTCACGGG
>NZ_MULI01000181.1 GCF_002939385.1 Streptomyces sp. MH60
TCGTCGGTGACCATTTCCAGGGTCAGCTCGTCGTGGTTGCGCAGGAAGATGCCCCACTGGCAGCCGGACGGGATCGCGGGGGTCTTGGCGAGGATCTCGGAGACCGGGTAGCGCGACTCCCTTCTGACCGCCATGAAGATGCGCGGCATGACCGGGAAGTGGAAGGCCATGTGGCACTCGTCGCCGCCGGCCGCGAAGTCGCCGAAGTAGTCGACCACGTCCTCCGGCCACTGGTTGGCCTCCGCCAGCACCACCGTGTCCGGATACTGCGCGTCGATCTCCTTGCGCACCCGCTTCAGGAAGGTGTGCGTGGCCGGGAGGTTCTCGCAGTTGGTGCCCTCCTCCTGGTAGAGGTACGGCACCGCGTCCAGCCGGAACCCGTCGATGCCCAGGTCCAGCCAGAACTTCAGCGCGGAGATCATCTCCTCCTGCACGGCCGGGTTCTCGTAGTTGAGGTCCGGCTGGTGCGAGAAGAAGCGGTGCCAGTAGTACTGCTTGCGCACCGGGTCGTAGGTCCAGTTGGACGCCTCGGTGTCGACGAAGATGATCCGCGCGTCCTGGAACTGCTTGTCGTCGTCGGCCCAGACGTAGTAGTCGCCGTAGGGACCGTCCGGGTTGGTGCGGGACTCCTGGAACCACGGGTGCTGGTCGCTGGTGTGGTTCATGACGAAGTCGATGATCACGCGCATGCCGCGCTGGTGGGCGGCGTCCACGAACTCCACGAAGTCGGCGAGGTCGCCGAACTCGGGCAGGACGGCGGTGTAGTCGGAGACGTCGTAGCCGCCGTCGCGCAGCGGTGACTTGAAGAAGGGCGGGAGCCACAGGCAGTCCACGCCCAGCCATTGCAGGTAGTCCAGCTTGGCGGTCAGGCCCTTGAGGTCGCCGACGCCGTCGCCGTTGCTGTCCTGGAAGGAGCGGACGAGGACCTCGTAGAAGACGGCTCGTTTGAACCAGTCCGGGTCGCGGTCCTTGGCGGGGGTGTCCTCGAAGGTGTCCGGCACGGGCTCGTTGACGATCATGTGATGGGTGACCCTCCGATCTGCGGGTGGGACGGTCGCAGAACCGTGCAGACGTGCGCGGGCGTACGGCCCGGCTCCAGGCGCACATAGTTGGCCCTGCCCCAGTGGTAGGTCTCGCCGGTCAGCTCGTCGCGCACCGGCACCGACTCGTGCCAGTCCAGGCCGAGTTGCGGCATGTCCAACGAGACCGTGGCCTCCTGGGTGTGGCGGGGGTCGAGGTTCACGACCACCAGAACCGTGTTCGATCCCTGCCGCTTCGAGTAGGCGATCACCTCCTCCTTGTCCGTGGGGTGGAAGTGCAGATCGCGCAGCTGGCGGAGAGCCGGGTTCTCGCGCCGGATGGTGTTGAGGCGGGTGATGAGGGGGGCGATGGTGGTGCCCTCGCGGGCGGCGGTGGCCCAGTCACGGG
>NZ_MULI01000182.1 GCF_002939385.1 Streptomyces sp. MH60
GCCGACGGGCGGCGGCGACCGGCGCATGATCCCGCGCCCCGGCCGCGCCCTCGCGACCGCCGCACTGGCCGCGCTGCTCGTGGGCTGCGGCGGCGGCCAGGGGGACGCCGACACCGCCCCCGGCCGCCCGGCGCCCACGACGGGCACGGCGGCACCGCCCGCGCAGGCCCCCGCGAAGCCGGTGCGGCCCCTGGCGCGTTCGGTGCCCGTGGGGCTGCGCATCCCCGCCCTCGGGGTCGACACCCCGGTGATGGGCCTCGGGCTGGCCGCGGACGGCACGGTGGAGGTCCCGCCCGTCACGGACGACGACCGCGCCGGCTGGTACCGGCACTCGCCGACCCCGGGCCAGGTCGGGCCGTCGGTCCTCCTCGGCCACGTCACGGTGGGCACGTACGGCGACGGGGTCTTCCGTCACCTGGCGCGGCTGCACCGCGGCGACCGGATCGAGACGCGCCTGGAGAACGGCACCGCCGCCGAGTTCACGGTCACGGCCGTACGGACGGTGGCGAAGGCGGACTTCCCGACGGAGGACGTCTACGGGGACGTGGCAGGACCGGAGCTGCGGCTGATCACCTGCGGCGGCCCGCTCGACGGCGAGGAGTACCGGGACAACGTGATCGTCTTCGCCGGACTGAGCGCCACCAAGGGCACCCGGCACAGGCCCCAGTAGGCACCGCATACCCTCACGACCATGGAGAGCGTTGAAACGGTCCCGTGACAGGGCGGCGTCCGAGCTGTTCGCCGCCCTGTATCCGCGCCTCGCCGGCTGGTGCCGCCGGCTCGTCGACGACGACGAGACGGCCCACGAGATCGCCTCGGAGGCGTTCACCCGGCTCTGGGCCCGCTGGACGTCCGTGGAGGAGCCCCGCGGCTTCCTCTACGTCACCGCCGCCAACCTCGTCCGCGACCACTGGCGCAAGCTGGAGCGCGAGCGCCGGGCGGTGCGCCGGGTCACCGCGGAGGTCGCGGTGCGTCCGCACCCCGAACAGGCCGACCCCTCGGTGCGGTTGCTCGTACAGTCCCTGCCGGAGCGACTGCGCGTGCCGATCCTGCTCCACTACTACGCCGACATGCCGATCCGGGAGGTGTCCGTGCTCACCGGACGCAAGGAGGGAACCGTCAAGGCCGACCTGCACGCGGCCCGCGAACTGCTCCGCGTCCATCTGAGGAGGAGCCTTGACCACACGCCTTGAGGACGAGATGGACGAGCCCGGCTTCGCACGCGACGGCGACGATCCGCTGCTGGTCGTCCTGCGTCCGGACGCCGACTTCCTGGGGCCGCCGCCGGGCCGCTACGAGGCGATCCGCCGGGCGGCGTCCCGGCGCCGCCTGCTGCGCGCCGCCGCCGGTGCCGCCGCGACCGCTGCC
>NZ_MULI01000183.1 GCF_002939385.1 Streptomyces sp. MH60
GCCGTGCCCGGCCCGTCACCGGCGGCCGCGCCGCCCGGCGTCTTCGCGACCGCGGGCCCGCCGGACTCGCTGGACCCGCTGGACCTGGCGGTCCCGGCGGTCCCGGCGGACCCGGCGGGCCCGTCAGGGCCGGGAGCGACGGGTACCGGGCCGACGCGCTCGGGCGCCACGGACACCGGCTCGGCCAGGTCCGCGCGGAAGAAACGGCGGAACACGGCGTACTCGACGGCGATCGCGGCCAGCCAGGGCAGCGCCATCAGCGCGGCGAACCGGGTGAAGGTCAGCCCACTGGCCGCGAACGCCAGCAGGTTGGTCAGATTGGAGACCGGCAGGAGCAACGAGGCGGAGTTCGACAGGTGCGCCGTCGCGTACACGTGCGGGCGGGCCCGCGCACCGGCCCGGGACGCGGTGGCCAGGACCACGGGGGTGAGCAGCACCGCGGTGGCGTCCAGACTGAGCACCGCCGTCACCCCGCAGGCCACCGCGAACACCCCGGCCAGCAGCCGCCGCGGGCTGCCCCCGCACCGGCGGGCCACGGCCGCGCCGACGGCCTCGAACAGGCCCTCCTTGGCGCACAGGTACGCCAGCATCAGCACCAGCGCGAGGAAGACGACGACCGGCAGCAGCGTACGGGTCTGCTCCCACGCCCGGTGCGGGGACACCATGCCGAGCGCCACCACCAGCACGGCGGCCGGCACGGCGGCCACCGCCTCCGGCAGCCCGCGCGGGCGCAGCACCGCGAAGGCCAGCACGCCCAGCAGCAGGACGACGGGCACGGCCTCGGAGAGGACGGTGGTGCTCAGGACTCCTCCACACCGGTGGGCCGGGCGGGAACCCGGTGATCGGCGAACGGGATACAGGGTCGCACCCCTGGGCGGGGACGAGATCCGCGGGACGACGTGGTGTGGCCGAGGCCACGCCGTGGGCGAGAGCCGGGCCATGTTCCGCGCGGTGCGCCGCGGGCTACCGTTTCCACGGACCCCGAGTTCCCCCACGAGCAGTTCGGACGGCCCGGCAGTGCACACAGATCTCTCCCCCGTCATCGCGGCGACCGCACAGTGGCTCACCCGCGCCTACCCGGCGTCCGGCGGCGCCCTGGCCGACGCGCTGTGCGAGGTGCAGGCCCGGCAGGCCGTGACGGTCGCGGCCCGGCTGCGCTACCCGACCCCGATGGACGTGGCGCTGCTGGGCGTGGCGGGCCCCGGCGGCTCCGCCCGGCTCGACTGGATCACCGGCGCCGACGGCGCCACGTCCGCCGACCCGGACGCGGACGCCTGGCGGACCTGGGTGGACGAGGTCGTCGCCAGCTGGGCGGCCTGCCTGCTGACCGACCCGGCGCTCGCCGAGCCGGCCGTGGCCGC
>NZ_MULI01000184.1 GCF_002939385.1 Streptomyces sp. MH60
CCCCACTGGTCGAAGGAGTCGATGTTCCAGATCGCGCCCTGCACGAACACCTTGTGCTCGTACAGCGCGATGAGCTGGCCGAGGACGGAGGGGGTCAGCTCGGCGGCCAGGACGGTCGTGGTGGGGTGGTTGCCGTGGAAGGTCTTGTGCGGGACCAGTTCCTCGGGCACTCCCTCGGCGCGTACCTCGTCCGGGGTCTTGCCGAAGGCGAGGGCCTGGGTCTGCGCGAAGAAGTTGGCCATCAGCAGGTCGTGCTGGGCCTTGAGTTCGTCGCTCAGCTCGGCCACCGGCCGCGCGAAGCCGATGAAGTCCGCCGGGATCAGCTTGGTGCCCTGGTGGATCAGCTGGTAGTACGCGTGCTGCCCGTTGGTGCCCGGCGTGCCCCAGACCACCGGCCCGGTCTGCCACTCCACGGGGTTGCCGTCGCGGTCGACGGACTTGCCGTTGGACTCCATGTCCAGCTGCTGGAGATACGCGGTGAACTTCGACAGGTAGTGGCTGTACGGCAGGACCGCGTGCGACTGCGCGCCCAGGAAGTCGCCGTACCAGACGCCCAACAGGCCCAGCAGCAAAGGCACGTTGGACTCGGCGGGGGCGGTGCGGAAGTGCTCGTCGACGATGCGGAAACCGTCGAGCATCTCCCGGAAGCGGTCGGGCCCGATGGCGATCATCAGGGAGAGCCCGATCGCCGAGTCGAAGGAGTACCGGCCGCCGACCCAGTCCCAGAACTCGAACATGTTGGCCGTGTCGATGCCGAACCCGGTGACCTTCTCGGCGTTGGTCGACAGCGCCACGAAGTGCTTGGCGACCGCCTTCTCGTCGCCGTCGAACGCGGCCAGCAGCCAGGACCGCGCCGAGGTGGCGTTGGTGATCGTCTCGATGGTGGTGAAGGTCTTGGAGGCGATGACGAACAGCGTCTCGGCCGGGTCCAGGTCCCGGACCGCCTCGTGCAGGTCGGCGCCGTCCACGTTGGACACGAAGCGGAAGGTGAGCGCGCGGTCGGTGAAGGCCCGCAGCGCCTCGTAGGCCATCGCCGGACCCAGGTCCGAGCCGCCGATGCCGATGTTGACGACGTTGCGAATGCGCCTGCCGGTGTGACCGGTCCACTCGCCGCCCCGGACCCGGTCGGCGAAGCCGGCCATCCTGTCGAGCACGGCGTGCACCTGGGGGACGACGTTCTCGCCGTCGACCTCGATCACCGCGTCCCGCGGGGCCCGCAGCGCGGTGTGCAGCACCGCCCGGTCCTCGGTGATGTTGATGCGCTCACCGCGGAACATCGCGTCGCGCAGCCCGAACACATCGGTGGCGGCGGCCAGTTCCTGGAGCAG
>NZ_MULI01000185.1 GCF_002939385.1 Streptomyces sp. MH60
GCCCCCCGCTGCGGCGCGATGCCCGCGGGTACCGCGCGTTGGCGGGCCGGGGTGCCGGTCCAGCAGGTGCCGCGGCGGGCGAGGAGACGGCCGAGCCACAGCTCCAGCGAGACGAGGTCGGCCAGCCCGTCCAGCGGCAGCGGCTCACCCGCGGCCGCCGCCCGCACCGCCTTGCGCACGACCCGCGCCTCCACGAGCCCCGCCTCCGCGAGCAGCGGCGTGTCGAACAGCCCCAGCAGCGAGTCCGCGGCGACCCGCAGCCCCGTCCGCGCGGCGGAGGCCGCCTGCCCCTGGGTGGGCGCTCCCCACCCGCTGGGCAGCTCGCTCACCCCCGCCCCCTCCAGCACCGTCCGCAGGATCGCCGCCCGCGCCCCCGGCTGCACCCGCAGCGCCTCCGGCAGGGCACGGCAGGCCCGGACAACCTGGTTGTCGAGGAACGGCGTGTGCAGCCGCTGGAAGCGGATCTCCGCGGCCTGCTCCAGGACCCGCACCTCCGCCGCCTGCCGCGCCAGCGCCGACCGCGCCCGGAAGTCCCCCGGCCGCTGCCCCGGACCCACCCCCGACCGCTGCGAGGACGTCTGGAGGCGAACCGATACTTCAGCCAACGCCTCTCCGGTCAGCCACCGCGCCGCCGGCCCCGCCCCGGCCCAGGTCAGCGCGGCCAGCGAGGCGTCCATCGCCCCGTCGCCCGGCGTGTCGAAGCGTCTGCGCAGCAACCGCTCGGCGAGCACCTCCAGGCCGCTCCGGTACGGCGTGCGCGCCAGCCGCCGCGCCGCCGCGTACACGCGCGCGGGGACCAGGACCGACCCGTCGGCCTTGGCGAGCGCGGCGACCGGCCGGACCAGGTGCCGCCGCTTGCGGTCCATGAGCAGGTCGGCGAGGCGCGCCGGATGCGCGTCGAGGACCTGCCGCGCCCCGTACCCGGTGAAGTGGTCCGCGCTCCCCGCGGCCAGCCGCGCCCGGTGCCGCGCGGCGGCGACCAGGAAGGAGCCCGGTTCGTCGGTCAGCGGCCCGTCGAGCGCGGTGAACGGCAGCATGTCCTCGCCGCCGGTGACCACCACGTGGTGCAGCCGCGGGTTGGCCGCCAGCGCGCCCGCCCGCGCCAGCTCGGGCTCCTGCCCGCCGACGGCGAGGTCGTTGAAGGTGACGGCCAGCAGCCGCTCCCCCGCCCCGGTGCCGTGTCCGAGCACGGTCCCCGGCATCCCCGGCAGCCCGGCCGCCAGCAGCGCCAGCGTGCCCGAGGCCGGCCCGCCGGACAGGTCGGCCCCGATCCCCGGCACCGGCATCCCGCGCGCCGCACGGC
>NZ_MULI01000186.1 GCF_002939385.1 Streptomyces sp. MH60
GTCTGCGACCGGCGCCCGACCGCACGCGCGACCGGCACCGCCCGCAGCACCCGCCACACGTCGGCGAGCCCCTGCGGTGCGAGCACGTCCGCGCCCCAGGCCACCGGGCAGTCCGCGTCGGCGAGCGCGACGGCCACGTCCCCGGCGAGCAGCCCGGCCGGCACGGAGTCGTCGTCGCCGGGCAGCGGCCGTACGACGGTGAGGACACCGCCCTCGGCGCGCAGTTCGGCCACGACGTCCGCGAGCGGGCGCCGGGCGGCGACGACCTGGTCGGCGAGACCGGTGAAGTCGGCCAGCGCCGGGTCCTCGACCATGACCACACGCAGTCCCGCGCGCCGCGCCGCGTCCAGCACGTCCTCGGTCCACGGGTCGGCGCCCGCGTCCGGCACCCGCAGCGCGCTGGGGTGCAGCACGACCGTGCGGACCATCTCCAGCTGCCGCAGCCGCCCGGGATCGCGCACGAGCACGCCGGTGCGGGACAGCGCGGCGCTCAGTACGGCGTGGAAGGCGGCGGGCCCGTAGCGCGCGGCCTTGGGCGAACCGGCGAGCACCGCCTCCGCCGCCTCGGCCACGTCGTGCTTGACCAGCAGGGTCGCGGCGGCGCCCGCCACGCTGCCCGCCGAGGCGTGGGCGGCGTAGTCCTGGGCCGGTGAGGTGCGCGGCGCCGGACGCAGGGCGTTGGCGGCGGCCAGCGCCACGTCCATGCGGTGCTCGCCCAGCCGCTCGCCCAGCCAGGCGCGGAAGGCCGGGTTCTCGCGCAGCAGCGTCGCCACGGCGGTGACCAGGCGGGGCGTGGGCGGCAGCCGCAGCCGCGCGCCGGTCACCGCGGCGGCGATCCCCAGCACGTCGGCACCGAGCGCGGTCGCCGCGACCCGTACCGGGGCCGGGTCGCCGGGGTGGTCCGTCTCGTCCACCGGGTCGTCCGGGGCGGCGGGCGCGGCTTGGTCCGCCCGGGTGAGTCCGTGGCGTTCGGCGAGTTCGGTGGCGTGGTCCACGACGCGGTCGGTGAGCGTGTCCTCGGTCGCGGTCACCACGAGTCTGGCGAGGCCGGTGTCCCAGTAGGCGAGCAGTACGTCCGGGTGCTCGGCCAGTGCCGCCGCCACCCGCCGCGCCACGCGCTCCGTACCGCCCGCCGCGCGTACCTCGTCCGTGGCGGCCGGCCGCAGCGCGAGGTGGGCCCGGGGTCCGGCCCGCCAGTCC
>NZ_MULI01000187.1 GCF_002939385.1 Streptomyces sp. MH60
CCCGGCTGGCGGCGGCGTTGACGCCCCGGGTGGACGCGGTCCTGGCCCGCCACCCCCTGCGGGACCTGGTCACCTCCTCCGACCCGCTGCCCCTGCTCGTGGAACGCGAACGCGCCCTCTACGGCGCCTGGTACGAGTTCTTCCCCCGCTCCGAGGGCACCCCCACCCAGCCCCACGGCACCTTCCGCACCGCCGCCCGCCGCCTGGCCGCGATCGCCGCCATGGGCTTCGACGTCGTCTACCTCCCCCCGGTCCACCCCATCGGCACCACCCACCGCAAGGGCCGCAACAACACCCTCACCGCCACCGCCGACGACGTCGGCGTCCCCTGGGCCATCGGCTCCCCCGAAGGCGGCCACGACACCGTCCACCCCGCCCTGGGCACCCTCGACGACTTCGACCACTTCGTCACCGAAGCCACCGCACTCGGCCTGGAGATCGCCCTCGACTTCGCCCTCCAGTGCTCCCCCGACCACCCCTGGGTCCACAAACACCCCGACTGGTTCCACCACCGCCCCGACGGCTCGATCGCCCACGCCGAGAACCCGCCCAAGAAGTACCAGGACATCTACCCCATCGCCTTCGACGCCGACCCCGACGGCCTCGTCACCGAAACCGTGCGCATCCTGCACTTCTGGATGGACCACGGCGTGCGGATCTTCCGCGTCGACAACCCCCACACCAAACCCGTCGCCTTCTGGGAACGCGTCATCGCCGACATCAACGGCACCGACCCCGACGTCATCTTCCTGGCCGAGGCCTTCACCCGCCCCGCGATGATGCACACCCTCGCCCAGATCGGCTTCCAGCAGTCCTACACCTACTTCACCTGGCGCAACACCAAGCAGGAACTCACCGAGTACCTCACCGAACTGTCGGGCGAGGCCGCCGCCTACATGCGGCCCAACCTCTTCACCAACACCCCCGACATCCTGCACGCCTACCTCCAGCACGGCCACCGCCCCGCCTTCGAGGTCCGCGCCGTCCTCGCCGCCACCCTCTCCCCCACCTGGGGCATCTACAGCGGCTACGAACTCTGCGAGAACACCCCCCTGCGCGAAGGCAGCGAGGAATACCTCGACAGCGAGAAATACCAGCTCAAACCCCGTGACTGGGCCACCGCCGCCCGCGAGGGCACCACCATCGCCCCCCTCATCACCCGCCTCAACACCATCCGGCGC
>NZ_MULI01000188.1 GCF_002939385.1 Streptomyces sp. MH60
CCCTCCGGAACCGTCACCGCGTCCGGATGCTCCGTCGGCACAATCCGCACCGCATACGGATTCGGCCCCGCCACCGCGTCGGGCGTCCGGGGCGGAGCGAACGTCAGCTCCACGGTGCCGGTCGTCCCCGGATAGAGGCGCAAGGTCTGCGGCTCCACGGTCGTCCAGGGAGCCACGTCCCCGACCGGTTCGAACCGGTACTCGTCCACGACGTCACCGGTATTACGCACCCTCAGGCGCACACGCGTACTACTGCCGGGGTCCACAGTCGCGGACGCGGGCTCCAGGGAAGTCCACAGGCTCACACGCCGACGCTACGGGCCAACTCCCCGTGCGTCAGCGGCACTCGGGGCAGCACTCGCTGCCCCAAGGTGCCTGATCGTACGACTTTTCGGACCCGCCGTCAGTCCTTGGACGGGCGGACGATCTGCCACTCCTGGTCGTCGGTGTTGGTGCAGGTGGCGATGTTCAGCGGAGTCTCGGTGCCGCCGTTCTGGCCCTTCACGTTCAGGCACCGGTGGGCGCTGGCGAAGTTGCGGATCCAGTAGTTCCCGCTCGCCTGCTTGTCGATCCACCACAGCTGGTTGTCCGCCGTGGTGCCGTCGCAGTGGAACTCGGCGACCCCGGTCCCCTCCGGGCGAGCGCCGTATTCGCCCAGGTCCATGCACAGCTGGTCCGTGACGTTCCGGATCTGGAAGAGCTTGACCCCGTTGGGACCGCCGTGCTCGTACTTGACCTCAAGGTTCCAGTACTCGTTGTCGCCCTCTTCGTGGCAGTTGGCCTGCTGGACGACCCCGTTGATCTTGCCCTTCTCCCGTCCGGGGATGTCGGCGCACATGTGGGTGGTGGCGTTGCGCAGCATGACGTTCATGGCGGGGACCACGTCCGGCTTCGTCGCGGGCTTCTTGGACGGTCCGCCCCCGCCTCCGCCGCCGCCGTCACCGCCACCGGCGCCGTCGTTCTCCGGCTTCTCGGAGGCCGGCTGCCCGGGCTCCGCCTCGGGCGCGGACTCGGCGCTGCTGGGCAGCGACTCCGGACTCGCGCTCGGACTGGGCGCGAGGGCCGCACCGGCCTGCTCCGTCTGTTCCGTCGCACTCGTGCGGACCTGAGGCTTGTACGCGATCCAGATCATCACGAACGCGATCGCCAACGCCAGGAAGAT
>NZ_MULI01000189.1 GCF_002939385.1 Streptomyces sp. MH60
GAACTGCTCGTTCGACATGATCTGCAGACCAGGCCGGGCGAGTTCGGCGCGCATGAACAGCGCCATCACGCCGCCGACGCAGAAGAAGGCGAACGACGTCACCAGATACAGCGTGCCGATCGTCTTGTGGTCCGTGGTCGTCAGCCACTTGATGCTCTTGAGGTTCCTCACGCCCCGCCTGTGTCCGCGCCGAGCCCGCACGTCACACTCGACGGACGAGACGAGCGTCACGAAAACACCCGTGACGATCACGAGGGTGCCGGACAGATACGGAGCATGAGCAACGACGAGATCTTCGCCGCTGCCTACCGGGAGCACTACTGGGCGGTCAGCCGCTACGTGGCGCGCCGGCTGGACGGGCGCACGGGCGAGGTCGAGGAAGTGGTGGCGGAGGTCTTCACGGTGGCCTGGCGCCGCCGTGCGGAACTGCCGCACACCCCGCTGCCCTGGCTGTACGGGGTGGCACGCAACTGCCTGGCCAACGCGGTACGCGGCCAGGGACGCCGCCGCCGGCTCCTCGCCCGGCTGGGCAACGACGACGCCGCCCACGGACGGCACATCGCCTCGGGGCCCGACGCGGAGCCGCCCGGCGGCTGGGTGCACGAGGCCCTCGGCAGACTCTCCGCCAAGGATCAGGAGGTGCTGCGGCTGACGGCCTGGGAGGAGCTGGGCGTGGACGAGCTGGCCGTCGCCCTCGGCTGCGGCAGCCGGGCCGCGTCGATGCGGCTGCACCGCGCCCGCGCCCGGCTGAGAACGGAGATCGACCGCATGGGCCCGGCATCCGCCCCGGCCCCGCACCGACCGCATCCGGCGACCGCCGTCGACGCCACCCCCGCGAAGGAACACGGCCATGGCTGACGAACTCGACCTCCTGCGCCGCGCCAACCCGGTGCCGGCCGACGCCCCGCCCTTCGCCGACGGGCCGCTCGACCACCGCGGCGCACGCCACCTGGACCGGCTGCTGCACGGACGGACCCGCGCCACGCCCTCCCGGGGGCCGCTGTCCGGCCTGCGGTCCGGCCGCCGCGGCGTCCGCCTGGCCTGGGGCCTCGCC
>NZ_MULI01000019.1 GCF_002939385.1 Streptomyces sp. MH60
CACCGCCAGATGCCGTTCCGCGTCCGCCGTCCAGCCGAGGTCCAGCGCGATCCGGCCCGCGAGCAGCGAAGCCTCCGGCGCGGCGGGCGCACCGAAGGCCGCCAGCCGCTCCGCCACCGCCGCCGCGTCCGCGACCAGCCGGCCCGACCCGCGCCCCGTGGCGACCCGCGCCTCGATCAGCACCAGCCGGGCATGCGTCTCGTACCAGGTACGCCGCTGCCCGGCGAACAGCCGCACCGCGACGGCCGCGCGCGCGAGCGCGGTCTGCGGCTCGTCCGCCAGCCGGGCCGCCCGCGCGGCCACCAGCAGCAACTCCGCCTTGCGGGTGGACTGCCCGCCGATCCCGTCCAGCGCCGCGATCGCCCCGTCCGCCTCCGCCAGCGCCTCGGTGGCCAGCCCCGCCGCCATCAGCACCTCGCAGCGCCGGATGGTCAGCATGAACGTCGGCGTGCCCAGCTTGGCGTACCGCTCCTCCGCCTCGTCCAGCAACCGCAGCGCCGCGGGCACGTCACCGGCGCGGAACGCCGCGAGCCCCCGGCTCTCCACCGCGTCGGCCTTGTCGTGCTCCTGGCCCGTGGTGTCCCACAGCGCCTCCGCAGCCGTGAAGTCGGCGTTGGCCCGCTCCACCGAGCCCTGCGCCAGGTGCACGGTCGCCCGCAGCGTCAGCGCCCGCGCCGTCCAGATCACGTCGTCGGCCTGCCGCAGCACCGGGATCGCCCGCCGTACGTCCTCCAGCGCCTCGCCGTGCCGGCCGAGCACCCACCACACGTACGCCCGTCGGTACAGCACCCGCGCGCGCGTGTGACCGCTCCCGCGCGCCACCCCCCGCTCGAACGCGGCCAGCCCCGCCCGGGTGCGTCCGGCGTGCACCAGCGCGACCCCGAGCGTGGCCAGGACGTCCGCCTCCCGCTCGGCCGACTCCGCGCGGGCGGCGAGGTCGCGGGCGCGCCGCAGATGGGCCAGCGCCCGCCGGGTGTCGCCGAAGTCCCGCTGCCAGATGCCGATCACCTGATGGGCGACCGATGCGTGCAGCGGCGAGGGATCGGCGCCCAGCACCTCCTGAGCCCGCGTCAGCGCTTCGCCCGGGGCGGCGAACACCATCGGCAGCAGTTCCAGAACCGGGTCGTTTCGCGCTGTCACCCCACGGATGGTAGTGCTCCGGAACCACGCCACACAGGTTCGAGTCTGTATCAATCGGCGGCCCGGGGACTCTGATTGACGACCGCCGTCACCACTGTGGTCACGTCCGCAGTCACCGCCCCGCCCCGACCGTCGTCACCGCCGCCGCCGCCTCAGTGGAGGGCATGCCATGGCACCACAGCGATTCCGCGAGCAGTTCGACCAGATCCAGCGCTCGATGCCGGACGTCCCGCTGGCGATGGGACCGGACGACTCCGCCGAGTTCCTCTACGAGAAGGGCGTCGTCCTCGCCCGCGACGGCGAGGAGGCACGCCTCGTCGAGGACACCGTGCGCGACCACTTCACCGCCATGGCCGGGCTGACACCGGACCACGTGCGCCGGGCGAGCCCCGAGACCAACCGCACCGGCATCACCCGCATCCAGGTCGCCGACCCCGGCCAGGGCGACGGCGGCGGCGACCCCACCGTCGCCCACGCCCTGCGCTCCCTCAGGACGGTGGAGGGCCGCGCGGGCCGCCGGCTGATCAGCCGCAACCACGTCGTCTCCATCGCCGTCAACGCCTGCCCCGGCGACGAGCCCGTGCCCGTCCCGCTGAGCGAGCCGCCCAACCCGGCCGCCGACACCACACCGTACGACGCCGCGACCGCCGTCGGCGTCCTCGTCATCGACACCGGCCTCATGCACGACTACCGGTCCTACCCGCTGCTGGCCCACACCGAGGGCGACGCCCAGATCAGGGAGTGCGACGACGACGGCGTCCTGTGCCAGTACGTCGGGCACGGCACGTTCATCGCCGGGCTGGTCGCCGCCGTCGCGCCCAACACCGAGGTGACCGTCCGCAACACCCTCAACGACGCGGGCGCGATCCTGGAGTCCGAGCTGGGCCAGAAGCTCTTCGAAGCCGTCGACCGCAGCGGCTGGCCCGAGGTCCTCAGCCTCTCCGCCGGCACCTCCAACGGCCGCACCGACGGCCTGCTCGGCGTGCACGCCTTCATGGAAGAACTCCGCGACCAGCGCACCCTGCTGGTCGCCGCCGCAGGCAACAACGCCAGCGCCACGCCCTTCTGGCCCGCCGCCTACGCCACCCTGCCCGGCTGGGAGGACTCGGTGCTGTCGATCGGGGCGCTGCGCTCCGACGGCGAGTTCGGCGCCTGCTTCAGCAATCACGGCGGCTGGGTGCGGGCCTACGCCCCCGGCGAGCGCCTCACCAGCGCCCTCACCGGCTTCGGGACACCCGTGCCGTACGTCTACCAGCACTCCACCTACGACGCCTGCCGGTTCGGTTTCGGCTACGCCTGCACCTGCCAGTACCCCCGGCACAACGGCGTGCTGAGCGAGCCGGGCGAGGCGCCCGCCAAGCCGGACCAGGTGATGTTCGAGGGGCACGCCCAGTGGAGCGGCACCTCCTTCGCCACCCCCGTGGTCGCGGGGCTGGTCGCCTCTCACATGACGGCGCACCAGGAGACCGACCCACGCGCGGCGAGCCGGCGACTGCTCGCGGCCAACACCGAGTACGCGGAGGTGCGCGGGGCGCATGTGCCCGCGCTGCTGCCGCCCACCTGGCGCCCGGTCTCCGTCGACCCGTCGGCGGGCGGGTCGTGAACGGCCTGCTGCCGGTCGGAACCCTCCGCTCCACGGCGTACGATGGCAGGTCGTACACGAGGGGTGGGACCGTGGACCGTGCAGATGTCGGGGCGCTCGTCCAGTCGGCGGCCGACGGGGACGCGGCGGCCTGGAAGTCACTGGTGGACGGACTCGGCCCGCTGGTCTGGTCCGTGGCCAGGTCGCACGGGCTGTCCGACGCCGACGCGCA
The DNA here is from genome assembly GCF_002939385.1 of Streptomyces sp. MH60. GTDB lineage: Bacteria > Actinomycetota > Actinomycetes > Streptomycetales > Streptomycetaceae > Streptomyces. Next base: position 2,955 of record NZ_MULI01000019.1, read on the forward strand.
CGAGGTGTACCAGACCGCCTGGTTCCGCTTCGCCCAGCATCTGGGCCGGATCCGGGAACCGGAGAAGTCCGGCTCCTGGCTGGCGAGCACGGCACGGCACGAGTGCCTGAAGCTGCTCAAGGCCTCCAGGCGGTGGACGCCGACCGACGACCCGCAGCTGCTCGACCGGCCGAGCGAGGACCGCACGCCGGAGGAGTCGGTGCTCGACTCCGAGGAGGCCGCCGCGCAGACCGAGCGCGTACGGCTGCTGTGGCAGGAGTTCGAGGAACTGGGCGAGCGGTGCCGCCAGTTGCTGCGGGTGCTGATCTCCTCGCCACCGCCCAGTTATCAGGAGGTGTCCGCCGCGCTCGGTATCGCGGTGGGCAGCATCGGGCCGATGCGCCAGCGCTGTCTGCGCCGGCTGCGGGCCCGGCTGGAGGCACGGGGGACGAAATGAGCGATCTGAACGACGGGCGCGACGGGCGCGACGAGTACGACGGGCGCGACGAGTACGACGAGGGCGACGGGGAGCTGTACGACGGTCTCCTGGAGGAGGAGCTGCGCCAGGCCGCCGCGATCCTGGACCCGGTCCCGGCCGAGCTGCGGCGGGTCGCCGTCGACGCCTTCGCCCTGCGCGACCTGGACGTCCGCGTCGCCGAGCTGACCTTCGACTCGCTGGTGGACGGCATTCCCGTCAGGGGGGAGACGGACCCGCCGCGGATGCTGACCTTCCAGTCGGACGGTGTGACCGTCGACGTCGAGGTGACCGCCCAGGGCCTGATCGGCCAGCTGCTGCCGCCGGGCCCGGCCGGGATCGAGGTGCTGAGCGGCCCGCGGGCGCATGCCCGGCTGACGGCCGACGACATGGGCCGGTTCACCGGCGAGGCCCCGCCCGCCGGCCCGTTCGCGCTGCGGCTGCGGACCGGCCGGGAGGTGGTCGTCACGGAGTGGCTGCGGGCCTGACGCGTGCCGGACGCCAGGCGCGGGGTGCGCGGGGCTACCAGGTGCAGGGCAGTGTGCGCGGCCCCCTGATCATGGTCTTGCGGCGCCAGGCCACCTGGTCGGCCGGGACCGCGAGCCGCAGCCCCGGCAGCCGGCCGAGGAGCGTGTCGACCAGCAGCTCGGTCTGCATCCGGGCGAGCACGGCGCCCGTGCAGAAGTGGTGCCCGTTGCCGTACGCCAGGTGCGGGTTGGGGTCGCGGTCCAGGTCGATGCGGTCCGGGTCGGGGAAGACGTCCGGATCGCGGTTGGCGGCCAGGTACGAGACGTACACGGGGTCACCGGCGGCGATGCGCGTCCCGCGCACCTCGACGTCCTCCAGGGCGATGCGGGCCAGGCCCACCGAGGTGCGGTGCGAGATCCAGCGCAGCAGCTCGTCCAGCGCCGTGCCGCGCGCCTCGGGCCGCTCGCGCATCCGCGCCATCAGCTCGGGGCGGGTGAGCAGCAGGTACAGCATCTGGCCGACGTTGTGCGTGACGGCCTCGCCGCCGATCTGCAACGGCCCCGCGAGCCCGACGGCCTCCGTCTCGCCGACCTCGCCGCGGCCCACGGCGGCGCCGAGCATCGAGTACACGTCGGTGCCGTCGCTACCGGCCCGCGCGCGGACGGTCTCGGTGATCCACCCGTACAGGCCCTGTTTCGCCCGCTCGGCGGCCTCGGCGCCGCCGGAGGTGGAGATGATCTGCCGGGTCCAGGAGTGCACGCGCTCCCGGTCCGCGGCCGGCACGCCCATCACCTCGCTGACGACGGCGATCGGGAACGGCTCCAGGACCCGCTCGACCAGGTCGGCCGGCGGTCCCTCGGAGAGGACCCCGTCCACCAGACCGTCGAGGATCTCCTGCGCCCGGGGCCGCAGCCGCTTCGTCGCACCCACGGTGAACGCGCCCGCGACCGCGCGCCGCAGCCGGTTGTGGTCGGGCTGGTCGGCGAAGGCCAGCGAGCCGGGGCGCGGCTTGAAGTGCGGGGCGAGACGCGTGATCTGACGCTTGGTCACCTCGGCCCGTCCGAAGCGCGGATCGTTCGTGATCGCCTTCACGTCGTCGTACCGCGTCGCCAGCCAGGCCCAGCCCTCGCCGTGCGGAAGCCGGACGCGGGTCAGCGGCCCCTCGCGCATCAGCTCGGCGAGGACCGGGTCGAACTCCGGGCCGTCCAGGTCGAGGGCGGGCCAGTCCCGCACCGGGGGCGGCGACTGGCCGGTGAGCGTGGTGGTCTCCTGCGTCATCCCCCCACCCTCGCCGCGCACCCGCCAGGCTGTCGCGCGGGGGTGCTCCAGCCGGTGGTCGGCGGTCCGGCGGGTCGGTGGTCAGGCGGTCAGGCGGTCAGGCGGTCACGGAGGCCACGAGCGCCGCCAGCGACTCGGCGAGCCGGGACAGCCCCGGCCCGGCCGGGCCGCCCGGTTCCGTCATGTAGGTGTCCCGGCGGATCTCCACCATCAGCGCGCCGACCTCGGCCCGCGTCCCGTAGAAGTCCAGCGGCACGTACGTGCCGCCGAAGGGGCTGTCCAGCCCGGTCTCCCCGCACGGGGCGAACGCCGCCCGGGCCGCGGCGAGCAGCCCGGGCGGCGTGTGGAAGGCGTCGGTACCCAGGCAGACGGGCGGGCGCGGACCCGCACCGTGCAGTTCGTAGGGGAGCGGCTCGGTCGGGTAGGAGTGCACGTCGATGACCACGGCCCGGCCGGTGGCCGCGAGCCGGTCGGCGACGGCGTCGGTCATCGCCCGCGCGTACGGCCGGAAATACCGCTCGATCAGCGGCGCGGGGTCCGTGCCCCCGGGGCGCAGCACCTCGCGGTGCGACGTCCGCGTGTACACGGCTCCCATCCCCACTGCGGTCATCTCCTCGCGCTCGTCCGGGAACCGCTCCGGGTCCACGACCAGCCGCGACGCCCGGTTCACGAACCGCCAGGGCGTGAGACCGGCCAGCTCGGCGGCCCGCCCGGCGATCTCCGCGGTGTGGGAGTCGGTCATGTGGTCCAGCTCCCGCTCCAGCTCCGCGTCGGACAAGGCGATGCCGGGACGCACGTCGGCCGGGATCTCGCGGGAGGAGTGCGGCACGTGCAGCAGCACGGGGGAGTGCGGAGCACCCGGCAGCAGTTCGAAGGCGGGCGGGGTGTCGGTCACGGGGCGGCTCCGAGGGCGTTGTCAGTGGGGTGCGGGAGGATCGCGGGGACGGTACCGGGCAGCGAGGACAGAGGGGGCGGCGTGCCGATCACCAACCGGGAAGTGGCCGCACATCGGTTTCTGGAGGGGCTCTACGAGGACGACTACTTCCCGCACCAAGTGGTGGACCGGGGCCGCGCGATCCTGCTCCGGCTGTGCGCCCGCGTGGAGGCGGACCGGCCGGGCGACCTGACGGCGCTCTACGCGCTGACCCACGCGGCCACCGAGGAGTTCAACGAGCTGGAGGCGGCCTTCGAGGAGGCGGGCAGCGAGATCGAGACCACGGCCCGGGAGGAGATCGGCGAGGCCTTCTGGTTCGTGGCCCGGGCCTACGGCTTCGCGGACGCGGACCCGGAGGAGCTGATCGCCCCACGGGAGTGGTGAAGCGGCGGCGCCCCGCCTCCGAGGGGACGGAGACGGGGCGCCGGGGGGTCCTGCGGTCCTGGGAGGATCAGGCGAGGGACGCCAGCGCCTCGTTCCAGGTGGCCGACGGGCGCATGATCTTGGCGGCCTTGGCCGGGTCGGGCTGGTAGTAGCCGCCGATCTCGGCCGGCTTGCCCTGGACGGCGTTCAGCTCCTCGACGATCTTCTGCTCGCTCGCGGCGAGCGTCTCGGCGAGCGGGGCGAAGGCCTTGGCCAGGTCCGCGTCGTCGGTCTGCTTCGCCAGCTCCTGGGCCCAGTACAGGGACAGGTAGAAGTGGCTGCCGCGGTTGTCGATGCCGCCGACGCGGCGGGTCGGGGACTTGTCCTCGTTGAGGAACGTCGCCGTGGCGCGGTCGAGGGTGTCGGCGAGGACCTTGGCCTTGCCGTTGCCCGTGGCCTCGGCGTACTGCTCCAGGGACGGCACCAGGGCGAAGAACTCACCGAGGGAGTCCCAGCGCAGGTAGTCCTCCTTGACCAGCTGCTGCACGTGCTTCGGGGCCGAGCCGCCGGCACCGGTCTCGAAGAGGCCGCCGCCCGCCATCAGCGGGACGACCGACAGCATCTTGGCACTGGTGCCCAGCTCCAGGATCGGGAACAGGTCGGTCAGGTAGTCGCGCAGGACGTTGCCGGTGACCGAGATGGTGTTCTCGCCGCGGCGGATGCGCTCCACCGACAGCTTGGTCGCCTCCACCGGGTCGAGGATCCGGATGTCCAGGCCCTCGGTGTCGTGCTCCGCCAGGTACCGCTTGACCTTGGCGATCAGGTTGGCGTCGTGGGCGCGGCCCTCGTCCAGCCAGAAGACGGCCGGGTCGCCGGTGGCGCGGGCGCGGGTGACGGCCAGCTTCACCCAGTCGCGGATCGGCGCGTCCTTGGTCTGGCAGGCGCGGAAGATGTCACCGGCGGAGACCGTCTGCTCCAGCACAGCGTTGCCGGCGGCGTCGACCAGGCGGACCGTGCCGGTGGTGGGGATCTCGAAGGTCTTGTCGTGGCTGCCGTACTCCTCGGCCTTCTGCGCCATGAGGCCGACGTTCGGGACCGAACCCATGGTGGAGGGGTCGTAGGCGCCGTTGGCGCGGCAGTCCTCGATGACGGCCTGGTACACACCGGCGTAGGAGGAGTCCGGGATCACGGCGAGGGCGTCGTGCTCCTGGCCGTCCGCGCCCCACATGTGACCGGAGGTACGGATCATGGCCGGCATGGAAGCGTCGATGATGACGTCCGAGGGCACGTGCAGGTTGGTGATGCCCTTGTCGGAGTCGACCATGGCCAGCTCCGGGCCCTCGGCCAGCTCGGCGTCGAAGGACGCCTTGATCTCGGCACCCTCGGGCAGGGACTCCAGGCCCTTGTAGATGCCGCCCAGGCCGTCGTTCGGGGTGAGACCGGCCTTGGCGAGCGTCTCGCCGTACTGGGCGAAGGTCTTCGGGAAGAAGGCGCGGAGCACGTGGCCGAAGATGATCGGGTCGGAGACCTTCATCATCGTGGCCTTCAGGTGCACCGAGTACAGGATGCCCTCGGCCTTGGCGCGGGCGACCTGCGCGGTGAGGAACTCGCGCAGCGCGGCGACGCGCATCACGGAGGCGTCGACGACCTCGTCCTTCTTCACCGGCACCGACTCGCGCAGCACCGTGGTGGTGCCGTCGTCGCCGACCAGCTCGATCCGCAGGGTGCCGTCCTCGGCGATCACCGTGGACTTCTCGGTGGAACGGAAGTCGTTCTCGCCCATGGTCGCCACGTTGGTCTTGGACTCGGCGGTCCAGGCGCCCATGCGGTGCGGGTGGGTCTTGGCGTAGTTCTTCACCGAGGCCGGGGCACGGCGGTCGGAGTTGCCCTCGCGCAGGACCGGGTTGACCGCGGAGCCCTTGACCTTGTCGTAGCGGGCGCGGACGTCGCGCTCCTCGTCGGTCTTCGGGTCGTCCGGGTAGGCCGGCAGCGCGTAGCCCTGGCCCTGGAGCTCGGCGATGGCGGCCTTGAGCTGCGGGATGGACGCCGAGATGTTCGGCAGCTTGATGATGTTGGCGGCGGGCGTCTTGGCCAGCTCGCCCAGCTCCGCGAGGGCGTCCGGGATGCGCTGGTCCTCGGTCAGGTACTCCGGGAACAGGGCGATGATGCGGCCGGCCAGCGAGATGTCGCGGGTCTCGACCGCGACACCCGCCTGCGAGGCGTACGCCCGGACCACCGGCAGGAACGAATACGTCGCCAGGGCCGGGGCCTCGTCAGTGTGTGTATAGATGATGGTCGAGTCAGTCACCGGGTGCTCCGCTCCACGTCTGCAACATTGCTCGACATCAAGATATCTCGTGATCGACCCCGGCTCGACAGGGGTCGCGGGGAGATTCCGGCCACGCCGCGCTCAGCCGAACGGGACGACGTCCTCGCCCGCCCGCTGCTGCGGGAGGACCACGGCCCCCTGCTGCAGCGCGACCGTCCGGGCGGGCGACGGGATCCGGATGCCCTCCGCGCGGTAGCGCCGGTGCAGCCGCTTGATGAACTCGTGCTTGATCCGGTACTGGTCGCTGAACTCGCCCACGCCCAGGATCACGGTGAAGCCGATCCGCGAGTCGCCGAAGGTGTGGAAGCGGATCGCCGGCTCGTGGTCCGGCACCGCGCCGCTGACCTCGGTCATCACCTCGGCGATCACCTCGTCCGTCACCCGCTCCACGTGGTCCAGGTCACTGTCGTAGGAGACACCGACCTGGACCAGCACGGTCAGCTGCTGCTCGGGCCGCATGAAGTTGGTCATGTTCGACTTCGCGAGCTGTCCGTTGGGGATCACCACCAGGTTGTTGGACAGCTCGCGCACGGTGGTCTGGCGCCAGTTGATGTCCTCGACGTACCCCTCCTCGCCGCTGCTGAGCTGGATGTAGTCACCCGGCTGCACGGTCTTGGAGGCGAGGATGTGAATGCCCGCGAAGAGGTTGGCCAGCGTGTCCTGGAGGGCCAGCGCCACCGCCAGACCGCCCACGCCCAGGGCGGTCAGCATCGGCGCGATGGAGACGCCCAGCGTCTGCAGCATCACCAGGAAGCCGATGGCCAGCACCAGGATCCGGGTGATGTTGACGAAGATCGTGGCCGACCCGGCGACCCCGGAGCGCGAGTTCGTCACCGTCCGCACCAGACCCGCGATCACCCGGGCCGCCGTCACCGTCGCCACGAAGATCAGCAGCACCGTCAGCACCTGGTTGACACCGTGCTGCACCGTCCGCGTCAGCGGCAGCGCCGCCGCCGCACCGGCCACCCCGGCCGCGACCGCCGCCCACGGCGCCACCGTGCGCAGCGCGGCCACGATCACGTCGTCGCCGCCCCAGCGGGTGCGCCCGGCATGGCCCGCCAGCCAGCGCAGCAGCAGCCGCAGCAGGAACGCTCCCAGCAGGCCCGCGCCCAGCGCGATGCCGGCGGGCAGCAGGTGGTCCATGGTCAGGTCCTCGGTCACCGGCAGTCTCCAAACCCACGGGATGTCGGGGATGCGCGATCCGGCGCGACCGCAAGGCAGTTCGACCGGCGCGAGGGCTCATCCTGCCGCATCCCGAGGTGTGGTCCGTACCGTGGCGAGGGGCGGAACGGGGCGTTTCAGACGATGCCCTCGGCGAGTTCCGCCTGCTCGCGGTCGTCGCCGTACGCCGCGGTCGTCGGAGTGCCGTACGAACGGCGGGCGACGAACCACCACACCGTGGCCAATACCAGGACGACGACCAGGGCGACGACGGCGTAGTTCATCGTGTCGACCGTCACCGGGGACGACTGGGGCAGGCAGAACAGCACGGTGACCAACGCCACCCACACCACCGCGACCCACCCGACCGGCCTGCTCCACCGGCCCAGGTTCCAGGGCCCCGGGGTGAACCGGTCGCCGGCCCGCAGCCGCAGCAGCACCGGGATGGCGTACGCCGGGGTGATGCCGATGACGTTGATGGCGGTCACCGCGCCGTACGCCGTCGCCGAGTACAGGGACGGCAGCGCCAGCAGAGCGGCCACCGCCACCGACAGCCACACCGCGGCGACCGGGGTCTGGGTGCGGGCGGAGACCTTGCGCCACAGCGACGAGCCGGGCAGGGCGCCGTCCCGGCTGAACGCGAACACCATCCGGCTGGCGGCGGCCACCTCTGCGTTGCCGCAGAACAACTGCGCCACGATCACCACCAGGAGCAGCGCGCTCGCGCCGTCCGTGCCCAGCCCGTCGAGGAGGATCTGCGCGGGCGGCACCCCGGTCGCGGTGTCGCGCGTCGCGTCGTAGTCCTGGATGGCGAAGGTCAGCCCGGCCAGCAGCACGAAGCCCGCCAGCCACGACACCCAGATGGACCGCACGATGCCGCGCGCCGCCGACACCGAGGCGTTGGAGGTCTCCTCGGACAGATGGGCGGAGGCGTCGTAGCCGGAGAAGGTGTACTGCGCGAGCAGCAGCCCGATCGCGGCCACGTACAGCGGGTTCTCCCAGCCGGTGTCGTTGACGAACTCGGTGAAGACGAAGGACGGCGACTGGTGGTGGTCGGGGACGATCACCAGCGCGCCGACGATCAGCGCCACACCGGCCAGGTGCCACCACACGCTGACCGAGTTGAGCACGCTGACCAGCCGCACGCCGAAGAGGTTGAGGGTGGCGTGCAGCAGCAGGATCACGAGGAAGATCAGCATCGTCTTCTCCGGCGTCGGCTCGAAGCCCCACTGGAGGTTCAGGAACGCTCCCGTGAACAGCGCCGCCCCGTAGTCGATCCCGGCGATCGCGCCGAGCAGCCCCAGCAGGTTCAGCCAGCCGGTGTACCAGCCCCAGCGGCGGCCGCCGAGCCGGTCGGCCATGTAGTACAGCGCGCCGGACGTCGGATACGCGCTGGTGACCTCGGCCAGCGCCATCCCGACGCACAGCACGAACAGGCCGACGCCCGCCCAGCCCCACAGCATCACGGCGGGGCCGCCGGTGCCCAGGCCGAAGCCGTACAGGGTCATGCAGCCGGAGAGGATCGAGATCACCGAGAAACTGATCGCGAAGTTGCCGAAGCCGCCCATGCGGCGGGCCAGCACCGGCCGGTAGCCGAGTTCACGCAGACGCTGTTCCTCGCTGACGGACGGTTCAGAGGGGCGGGACATGAAAGACCTCCGGGACGGAAGGGTGGGGGGTCAGGGGCGCCGTCGGCCGTGGCCGCGGGCGCGGGCGGCCGAACGGCTGCGCGTGCGGGCCTGGAGGAACACCTCCACCGCCCGCCCGGCCGAACCGTCGCCCGGGGCCCGGCAGGCCCAGGGCAGCGGCGTCCAGTAGGGGCCGAGCGCGTCGAACACCTGGTTCGCCTCCCGGAACCGCAGGGCGCCCCACAGCGCGTGGGCCAGGTGGTTCAGGTCCGGCAGGGACCGCTCGTCGCGCGGGGAGAGCGCGAACCAGGAGTCGAACGCCTGCCGTGCCTCACGGGTGGCGTCCTCCGCCACCCAGTGCAGATCCAGCGCCGCCTCCCGCGCACCCGAGCGGCGGTAGCGCTCCACCCGCACGTACAGCGGCAGCACGTGCAGCGCCGAGCCGGGCGGCGCCGAACCCGCCGCCCAGTGCGCGAACCCGGCCGCCCGGGCGAGGCGTTCGGAGTCACCCCGCGGATACAGGAACTGCAGCATCCGGTGGTGGGCCTCCCGGTTGTACGGGTCGCGCTTGCCGGCCTCGGCGAGCAGGCCCCACGGGCCCGGCGGCAGCATCGGCTCCGGCGGCGCCATCCGGTGCTCCTCCCAGCGCTGCCCCTCGTCCAGCCGGGCCAGCGCCAGCAGACACACCCACGGCACCGGGTCGTGGGGCGCGGCCCGCGTCGCCGCGTCGCAGGCGTGCCAGGCCTGCTGCCACAGTTCGCGGGTGCGGGAATGGCCCTCGCGATGCGCCCGCAGCGTGCGCTCCACGACCACCCGGGCATGCATCACCGCGGCCGCCAGGCTGTGCGGCTCCTCCGCGAGCCAGGCCCGCACCACGTCCGTACCGGCCGCCGAGGCCGCGAGCACCTGGGTGCGCCGCGTCCACTGCGCCCAGGAGCCGGTCTGCTCCAGCAGGATGCGCATCGACATCCAGCGCCCGGCCCGCACCTCCTGGAGGGCGGAGCGCAGCGCGGTGTCGTGCCCGGCGGGGTCGTAGGCGGGCTGTGCACCGTCCCTGGCCATCACACGCCCGCGGCAGGGAGCGGAACGGACCGTACGGCGGCATGGCGTGACAAACAGCCCTCCCCGGGGGCGGTGGTGCGGTGGTCGAGCGGTCGGCGCACACTATAGAGGCGGAGATTCCGCCTCTGTTCGCTTTCACGGCACCGGCGCAAAACCACGGCCACCAGGGCGAACTGACTGGACGTCAGCCACCCTTGACGCCGTGTGTCCACGAGGGCAGGCTGGCGCGCAGTGATCGCCGAGACCGTCGGCGCCGGAGCGGGGAGCCGGGAGGTGCAGGTGCCGGACTCGGTACTCGCCGTCGACCAGGGCACGTCCGGCACCAAGGCGCTGGTGATCTGCCCCGAGCGCGGTGTGGTCGGCACCGGTTTCGCGGAGGTCCGGCCCCGCCACCTGCCCGGCGGCCTGGTGGAGGTGGACCCGGAGGAGCTGTACGGCTCGGTGGTCGACGCCGGGCGCCGGGCGCTCGCCGACGCGGGCGAGCCGGTCACCGCGCTGGGCCTGGCCAACCAGGGCGAGACGGTGCTCGCCTGGGACCCGGACACCGGCCGTCCGCTCACCGACGCGCTGGTCTGGCAGGACCGCCGCGCGGAACCCCTCTGCGCCGAACTGGTCGACCACGCGGACGAATTGCGCCACCTGACCGGCCTGCCCCTGGACCCGTACTTCGCGGCGCCGAAAATGGCCTGGATACGACGGCACCTCACCCGCGCGGGCCATGTCACCACCTCCGACACCTGGCTCGTCCACCGCCTCACCGGCGCCCACGTCACGGACGCCGCGACCGCCTCGCGCACCGGGCTCCTCGACCTGGAACGCGCCGAGTGGTCGCCACGCGCCGTGGAGCTGTACGGGCTGACCGGCGAACGGCTGCCGGACATCGTGGACAACGCCGCCCGCGTCGGCACGACCAGGGCCTTCGGCCCCGAACTCCCGCTCACCGGCCTCGCCGTCGACCAGCAGGCCGCGCTGCTCGCCCAGCGCGTCACCGAGCCCGGCACCGCCAAGTGCACCTACGGCACCGGCGCGTTCCTCCTCGCCCACACCGGCGGCACACCGCGGCGGGGCGCCTCGGGCCTGGCCGCCTGCGTCGCCTGGCGGCTCGGCGGACGCACCGACCACTGCCTGGACGGCCAGGTGTACACGGCCGCCTCCGCCGTACGCTGGCTCACCGACCTCGGCGTCATCACCGGCGCCGCCGACCTCGACCCCGTGGGCGCCGCCGTGCCGGACGCCGGCGGCGTCACCTTCGTCCCGGCGCTGGCCGGGCTCGCCGCTCCCTGGTGGCGCGGCGACCTGCGCGGCTCGCTCACCGGTCTCGGCCTGGACACCACCCCCGGGCATCTGGTGCGCGCCCTGTGCGAGGGCCTCGCCGCCCAGGTCGCCGAACTCGCCGACGCCGCGGCGGCCGACCTCGGTGCGCCGCTGACCGTACTGCGCGTCGACGGCGGCCTCACCCGCTCCGCGCTCCTCATGCAGACCCAGGCCGACCTGCTGCAGCGCCCGGTCGAGGTGTCCGCCCTGCCGGACGCCACCGCGCTCGGCGTCGGCGCCCTGGCCCGGCTCGGCGCGAACCCGTCCCGCACCCTCGCCGAGGCGCTCCCCGACGTGGGGCCCACCACGCTGTACGAGCCCCGCATCACCGCCGACGAGGCCACCGAGCGCCGCACCCGCTTCCGCACGGCGGTCGCCGCACTGCTCGCCGGGGGAGCGACGTGACGGACGGCCACGACACCGTTTGCCGGGGACCCGGCGGTCGCCAGGCCGCTTTCCGGAGGCCCGGCATGACCGGCGGCCACCACGCTGCTCGCCGGGGGCCCGGCGTGGCGCACGGCCGGCACCCCGGCGACGGCCGCCCCGGTACGGCCCTGCACACGCCTGCCCCACCGGGTTCGGACCCGCCGGACGCCGTGTCCTGGCGCGGAAACGCGGAGCGGCCGTCCCGACTCGCCCCGCGGCGACCTGTCGTGTCGTCCCCGGCCCCCGTACCGCGCGGTCCAGGAGACCGGCCCGGACGGCGGACTGGCGAGGCGGCCCCGGGCGCCGGGGGTGTGGTCGGGCGGGGTGCCACCGGGTGGCCGGGTGCCGGTCGGCCGGTGGGTCGGCCGCCCGGGGCGGAGACGCTCCGTGTCCCGGACGGGGCGCCGCCCGAAGGGAGCCCCGGATGACCGTCACCGTGTCCGGGGCCCTGCCCGGCGAGCCGTACGACGTGGCGATCGTCGGGGCCGGGGTCGTCGGATGTGCGATCGCGAGGCGGCTCGCGCACCACCCGGAGCTGCGCGTCGCCCTCGTCGAGGCGCAGGACGACGTGGGGCAGGGCACCTCCAAGGCGAACACCGCCATCCTGCACACCGGGTTCGACGCCGTGCCCGGCTCGCTGGAGGCCCGGCTCGTGCGGGAGGGCGCCCGCGAACTCGCCGCGTACGCCGCCGAGTCGGGCATCCCCCTCGAAAACGTCGGCGCCCTGCTCGTCGCCTGGGACGCGGAGCAGCTCGCGGCGCTGCCCCGCCTCGCCGAGAAGGCCGGGCGCAACGAGTACCACGACGCCCGCATCCTCGCCCCCGCCGACCTCTACGCCCGCGAACCCCACCTCGGCCCCGGCGCGCTCGGCGCCCTGCACGTACCCGGCGAGAGCATCATCTGCCCGTGGACGACCACCCTCGCGTACGCCACCCAGGCGGTCCGCGCCGGAGTCGACCTGCACCTCGAATCACCCGTCACGCACGCCGGTCGCACGGACGGCGTGCACCGACTCGACACCCCGCGCGGCCCGCTGCACGCCCGACGGCTCGTCAACGCCGCCGGACTGCACGCCGACACCCTCGACCGGAGCCTCGGCCACGACGACTTCACGGTCACCCCGCGCCGGGGCCAGCTCCTCGTCCACGACACGTTCGCCCGCGCCCTGGTCCGCCACATCCTCCTGCCCGTCCCCACCGCCCTCGGCAAGGGCGTCCTCGTCGCCCCCACCGTCTACGGCAACGTGCTGCTCGGCCCCACCGCCGAGGACCTGGACGACAAGCGCGACACCGGCTCCACCGCCGAGGGACTGCGCCGCCTGCGCGAACAGGGCCGCCGCATCCTCCCCGCCCTGCTGGAGGAGGAGGTCACCGCCGTCTACGCGGGCCTGCGCGCCGCCACCGAGCACGACGACTACCGGATCGCCGCCCACCCCCACCAGGGCTACGTCACCGTCGGCGGCATCCGCTCCACCGGCCTCACCGCCTCCCTCGCCATCGCCGAGCACGTCACCGGCCTGCTCGCCGGCACCGGCCTCGACCTCGGCCCCCGGCGCCCGCTCGAACCGGTCCGCATGCCCCACCTCGGCGAGGCCGCCCCACGCCCCCACCAGCGGCCCGACCTCGTCGCCGCCGACCCGGAGTACGGCACCCTGGTCTGCCACTGCGAACGCGTCTCCCGCGGTGAGATCCGCGACGCCCTCGCCGGACCGGTCCCGCCCCGCTCCCTGGACGGACTGCGCCGCCGCACCCGGGCCCGGGCGGGCCGCTGCCAGGGCTTCTACTGCGGGGCGGCGGTCAGGGCGTTGTTCGAGGAGGCGCAGGAGTGACAAGTCGACACGTCGATGTCCTGGTGGTGGGCGCCGGCCCCGCCGGACTCGCCGCCGCGTCCCTGCTCGCGACGGCCGGCGCCCGCGTCGAGGTACTGGAGCGCGAGCAGGCACCCGGGGGAGTGCCGAGGCACTGCGCCCACCGGGGCTTCGGGAACCGGCCGCGCACGCTGACCGGCCCGGCCTACGCCCGCCTCCTCGCCGACGCGGCCGTCCACGCCGGAGCCGTCCTGCGCACCGGCGTCACCGCCCTCGACTGGGCGGGCCCGCGCGCCCTCACCACCGTCGGACCCCGGGGCGTACGGACACTCGCCGCCCGCGCGGTCGTCCTGGCCACCGGCGCCCGCGAACGCCCCCGCGCCGCCCGCCTCGTCCCCGGCACCCGGCCGGCCGGCGTCTACACCACCGGCGAACTCCAGCAGGCGGTCCACCTGTACGGGCAGCACATCGGCACCCGCGCGGTGATCGTCGGCGCGGAGGACGTCTCCCACGCCGCCGCCGGCACCGTACGGGCGGCCGGAGCCGAGGTCGTCGCGCTGGTCACGGAGCTGCCCAGGGCCCCCGCCGCCCCCGCGCGGACGCTGACGGCACGCCTGCGGCACCGCACCCCCGTCCTCACCGGCACCACCGTCACCGAACTCCTCGGCCGCGGACGCCTGTCGGGCGTGCGCGTACGGCACCGCGACGGCCGCACGGCCATCCTGCCCTGCGACACCGTCGTGTTCACCGGCGACTTCGTCGCCGACCACGAACTCGCCCGGCGCGGCGGGCTGGCCCTGGACGAGGGAACCCGCGGTCCCGCCGTGGACGGCGCCCTGCGCACCTCACGGCCCGGCGTCTTCGCGGTCGGCAGCGTGCTGCACGCCGTCGAGAGCGCGGCCACGGCCGCCCGCGAGGGCGCGCACGCGGCGAACGCCGTACGCGACTGGCTGACGGACGGCGCGGGCCCGGACCCGTCGGACCGGACGGAGCCGGCCTGGCCCGGCGGCGTCCCCCTGGTCGCCGAACCGCCCCTGCTGCGCATCGCCCCGAACCGCGTCACTCCGGCCGACCGCTTCCCCTACCTCCTGCGCACGGCGGTCCCGCTGCCCCGCCCCGTCCTGTACGTCACCCAGGACGGCCGCCCCCTGCACCGCGAGCGGTTCCGGCTCACCCCGGCCGTCCCGCACCGCCCGCTGACCCTGACGGCACGCTGGACGCACCGGGTCGATCCCGACGGCGGACCGGTGCGCGTCACCGTCGCCTGACCTTCCGGCCGCATGCCCTCAGATCACCCGCATCCGCACCAGCGCGGCCAACGTCAGCGCCCCCGGCAGCAGCGGCAGCCACACCGTCAGCAGCCTGAACGCCAGCACCACCGCCGTGGCCACCGCCGCCGGCCCGCCCGCCGCCACCAGCGCCACGACCAGCGCCGCCTCGACCGAGCCGATGCCGCCCGGCGTCGGCACCAGCGCCACCGCCACCGTCGCCGCCAGGTACGCCACCGCCATGTGCCCGACGGGCAGCGCCAGTCCCAGCGAGCGGCCCACCAGGACCAGCGCCGAGGCCTGCAACGCGGGGAAGGCCAGCGCGCCGCCCCACAGCGCCAGCGCGCGAGCCGGCCGGGCGTGCACCGAGCGGGCCTCGCCCAGTGCCGTCCGCAGGAAGGAGACCAGCGCACCACGCAGCCGCGGCAACAGCGCCAGCGTTCCCGCCGCCACCACCGGGACCGCGCCGGCGGCCACCAGCAGCGGCCCCACGGCGCCTTCGGGCAGCAGCGTGCCGAGCCGCAGCGCGCCGGGGAACGCGATCAGCAGGGCGCCCAGCAGCGCGAGGCGGCCGACGCTCTCCGCCAGCAGGTACAGCGCGAGCGCCGCCGAGGAACGGGCGAGCGGCAGCCCGCACACCGTCATGAACCGCAGGTTCACCGCGCTCGCGCCCAGACCCGTCGGCAGCAGGTGGTTGGCCGCGCCGGCCGCGAACTGCGTGGCCACCAACCGCCGTCGGGGCAGCCGCTCGACCACCGCGCCCTGCCGGGTGCAGGCGGCGGCGACCCAGGTCAGACAGGTCGCGCCGGCCGCGGCCAGCAGCCAGGGCCAGCGGGCCGTGGCGAGATGGCCGAAGCCCTCCGCGAGCACGGACCGGTGCCGGACCGCGACCACGCCCACCAGGAGCAGCGGAAGCACGCACAGGACCCGGCGGACCGGGACGCGGTGCAGGAGTGGCTTCTCGGGGACTCGAACCGCTGTCGTCACAGCACAAGACATTCCCCCACACGCGCCAACTACGGGTGGCCGACGCGCGGACACCGGCTTACGGACCGCGGGCCGCGCCGCCTTGACCTCAAGGTTGGTCGAGGTTCTACGGTCATCGGCATGAGTATGGAGACCACGGCGTGGACGCAGCTGTACAGCGTCATGAACGCCAAAGACGAGCGCCGCCCCTTCGCCCGCGCCACACTGCGCCGGATCGGCGCGTACGCCCGCCCGCACCGCCGCCGCATCGTCCGGTTCCTGCTGCTCGGGGTGGCGACCGCACTGCTCGCCGTCGCCACCCCCGTCCTCGCCGGAAAGGTCGTCGACGCGATCGTGTCGGACGGCGACGAGGGCACGGTGGTGCGCCT
Organism: Streptomyces sp. MH60; assembly: GCF_002939385.1. Classification (GTDB taxonomy): domain Bacteria; phylum Actinomycetota; class Actinomycetes; order Streptomycetales; family Streptomycetaceae; genus Streptomyces. The sequence goes on from NZ_MULI01000019.1 coordinate 18,802, forward strand.
CGCCCTGCTCATCGCGCTCATCGCCCTCGCCGAGGCGGTACTCGGCATCGCCTCCCGCAGACTCTCGGCGACGCTCGGGGAGGGACTCATCCTCGATCTGCGGACGGCCGTGTTCGATCATGTGCAGCGCATGCCGGTCGCGTTCTTCACACGTACTCGTACGGGAGCGCTCGTCTCCCGACTCAACAACGACGTCATCGGCGCCCAACGCGCCTTCAGCAACACCCTGTCCGGCGTGGTCAGCAACGTGGTCACCCTGCTGCTCACCCTCGCCGTCATGCTGACCCTGTCCTGGCAGATCACCCTGCTCGCCCTCGTGCTGCTCCCGGTGTTCGTGCTCCCCGCCCGGCGGATGGGCCGCCGCATGGCCCGGATGCAGCGCGAGGCCGCCGCCCTCAACGCCGCCATGGGCACCCGCATGACCGAGCGCTTCTCGGCACCCGGCGCCACCCTGATCAAACTGTTCGGCCGCCCGGAGGAGGAGTCCGCCGAGTTCGCCGAACGGGCCCGCCGCGTCGCCGACATCGGCGTGCGCACCGCCACCGCCCAGGCCGCCTTCATCACCGCGCTCACCCTCGTCTCGGCGCTCGCCCTCGCCCTCGTCTACGGCCTCGGCGGCTTCTTCGCCCTGCGCGGCACCCTGGACCCGGGCGCCGTCGTGGCGCTGGCCCTGCTGCTGACCCGCCTGTACGCGCCGCTCACCGCGCTCGCCGGGGCCCGTGTGGAGGTCATGAGCGCCCTCGTCAGCTTCGAGCGGGTCTTCGAGGTGCTGGACCTGGCCCCGCTCATCGACGAGAAGCCCGACGCCCGCCCGGTCCCCGACGGCCCCGTAGCCGTCGAGTTCGACGACGTCCGCTTCGGCTACCCGTCCGCCGACAAGGTCTCCCTCGCCTCCCTCGAAGAGGTCGCCACCCTGGACACCCGCGGCGGCGAAGAGGTCCTGCACGGCCTCTCCTTCCGCGCGGAACCGGGCCAGACCATCGCACTGGTCGGATCGTCCGGCGCCGGCAAGTCCACCATCGCCCAACTGCTGCCCCGCCTGTACGACACCGACGCCGGCACCGTCCGCGTCGGCGGCGTCGACGTCCGCGACCTGAGCGCGCGGTCGCTGCGCGACACCGTCGGCATGGTCACCCAGGACGGCCACCTCTTCCACGAGACCGTCCGGGCCAACCTGCTCCTCGCCCGGCCCGGCGCCACCGACGACGAGCTGTGGACGGCGCTGCGCCGCGCCCGCCTGGCCGACCTCGTACGGTCGCTGCCGGACGGGCTCGACACCGTGGTCGGTGAGCGCGGCTACCGGCTCTCCGGCGGCGAACGCCAGCGCATGACCATCGCCCGGCTGCTCCTCGCCCGCCAGCGCGTCGTCATCCTCGACGAGGCCACCGCCCACCTCGACAACACCTCCGAGGCGGCCGTCCAGGAAGCCCTCACCGAAGCCCTCCAGGGCAGGACGGCCGTGGTGATCGCGCACCGGCTGTCCACCGTCCGGGCGGCCGACCGCATCCTGGTGGTGGAGGCCGGCCGCATCGTGGAGAGCGGCACCCACGAGGAACTCCTCGCGGCCGACGGCCGCTACGCCCAACTGCACCGCACCCAGTTCGAGCGCCCGGCCCTGGACAAGGCCGCGTAGGGCGGACGGCGCGGCCGCTACGGCGGGCCGGGCGTCCCGGCCCGCAGGGGCAGGTCCTGCTCGGCCCAGACGACCTTCCCGCCGGGCGTGCGGCACGAGCCCCAGCGCCGGCACAGCATGTTGATCAGCTGGAGACCGCGCCCGCTCTCGTCGCTCACGTCCGCGTGCTGGATCTGCGGCAGGTCGGGGCCGGAGTCGGAGACCTCCACGGACAGCCGCTCGTGGCGCAGCAACCGCAGCTCGCCGGGGGCGTTCCCGTACCGCAGGGCATTGCCCACCAGCTCGCTGACCACCAGCTCCGTGGTGTCGACCAGCTCCTGAAGCCCCCACCGCCCCAACTGCTCACGCACCGCCGTACGGGCCTGCCCGGCCGCCTTGCCGTCCGGCGGCAGCGTCCGCACGTACACGTCGCACTCCGGATCGAGCGGCCGGGCGAGGGCCGCCAGCACGATCGCGTCGTCCGACCGGTCGTCGCCGATCCGCTCGGCGACCGTCCGGCACGCGGCGGCGTCCTCGGGCAGGCCGTCGCGGAGCGCCTCGCGCAGCCGCTCCAGCTGGGTGCCCAGGTCGGCCGTGCGGGACCGGACCAGCCCGTCCGTGTACAGCGTCAGCCGGCTCCGCTCGGGCACCGGCCGCTCGACCGGGTCGTACGGGATCACGCCCGTCCCCAGCGGAGCCCCCGCGGGCACCTCCAGGAACGAGACGGTGCCGTCGGGCCCGGTCAGCAGCGGTGGCGGGTGCCCGGCGCTGGCGATGCGGAAGGTGCCGCCGTACGGGTCGTAGACCGCGCACAGACAGGTGGCGACCTGGTCCTCCTCCAGATCGCGGGCGGCCAGGTCGAGCCGGGCCAGCAACCGCTCGGGCGCGATGTCCAGCGCCATCAGGGTCCGGGCCACCGTGCGCAGCCGCCCCATGGTCGCGGCGGCGGCCAGGCCGCGCCCCATCACGTCGCCCACCATCAGCGCCGTACGGCCGCTGGGCAGCGCGACCACGTCGAACCAGTCGCCGCCCACGGCGGCCGGATCGGCGGCCGGGTCGTAGCACGAGGACACGTCCAGGCCCGGGGTGCTCGGGCTGGACCGGGGGAGCAGCGCCCGCTGCAGGGTGACCACCTGGTCGCGCTCGCGCCCGTAGAGCCGGGCGTTGTCGATGTACACGGCGGCCTTGGAGGCCAGCTCCATGGCCAGCGCCACGTCGGTCCGGTTGAACGGCGCCCGGTGGCCGGCCCGGACGAAGTCGGCCAGCCCCAGCAGCACCCCGCGGGCGATCAGCGGCACCGCCAGGTAGGAGTGGACGCCCGCCCGGCGCATGATGTCCGACGACTCCCGCGAGGGGGCGATCACGGCGAAGTCCGCGCGCGTCATCCGGGACACCAGCACCGGTCGGCGGGTGGTGAGACACCGCTGCCCCAGCCGGTCGGCGGTGTGCACCGACAGCTCGCCCACGGGATCGGGCGCGAGGTTCAGCCCCTCGACCTCCGACACCGCCATGGCCCTGAGCCGCGACGCCTCCCCTCCCGTGCCCCGGTCGCCGTCCTGGAACCGCAGCACCGAGTCCAGCAGGTCCACCGCGGCGCCGTCGGCCAGCTCCGGCACGGTGAAGCCGGCCAGCTCCTCCGCCGTCCGCCGCACGTCGAGCGTGGTGCCGATGCTCAGGTCCGCCGCGTTCAACCAGGCCAGCCGCCGTCGTGAGCCCAGCGCCTCCGACACCGACCGCAACGCGCCCCGCGCCGCCCGGTGCCCGCTCACCAGGGGATTCGGAGGGCGGCGCAGCCCGCCCAGCCACGCTCGTTCCCGCACGCGTCGCCTCCTCCCACGGCCTCCTGACCCGATTCTGCCCTGCCGCGGGACGACCGGCGATGGCGGACCCCCCGCCGGCATCCGCGCCGGCGGGGGTGGCCGGGAGTTCCTCAGGCGCGCAGCCACACCGCCGTGTCGCCCGGCAGCCGGCCGGCCTCGTCCAGGGGCCCGCTGACGAGCAGCACGGCGCTGTGCGCGGGCAGCGCCACCGGCGCGGCGGACAGGTTGACGACGCACACCGGGCCGCCCGTCCGCCGGAACGCGAGGACGCCGTCCGGCGCGGGCAGCCACTCCAGACCGCCGTCGCCGAACCCCGGCGTGGACCGCCGCAGGCCCAGCGCCTCGCGGTAGAGCGAGAGCATCGAGCCCGGGTCCGCGCCCTGGCGGTCCGCCGCGTACGCCGACCAGCCCTCCGGCTGCGGCAGCCAGGGCTCGGTCTCCGAGCCGAACCCGCAGTACGGCGCGTCCGCGGCCCACGGCAGCGGCACGCGGCAGCCGTCCCGGCCCGGGTCGACGCCCCCGGAGCGGAAGTGCATCGGGTCCTGGATCCGGTCGCGCGGGATGTCGGCCTCGGGCAGCCCGAGTTCCTCCCCCTGGTACACGTAGACGGACCCGGGCAGGGCCAGCGTCAGCAGCGCGGCGGCCCGGGCGCGCCGGGTGCCCAGGGCCAGGTCGGTCGGGGTGCCGAAGGCCTTCTTCGCGAAGTCGAAGCCGGTGTCCTCACGGCCGTACCGGGTGACCGTGCGGGTCACGTCGTGGTTGCAGAGCACCCAGGTGGCCGGGGCGCCCACCGGCGCGTGCTCGGCCAGCGTGTCGTCGATGGTGCGGCGCAGCCGGTCCGCCTCCCAGGGGCAGGACAGGAAGTTGAAGTTGAAGGCGGTGTGCAGTTCGTCGGGCCGCAGATAGCGCGCGAAGCGCTCGGCGTCCGGCAGCCACACCTCACCGACGAAGACACCCCCGTACTCGTCGGCGACCTTGCGCCAGGAGCGGTAGATGTCGTGCAGCTCGTCCTGGTCGATGTACGGGTGCGGGTCGACGCCCTCCTCGAAGTCCGCGAGCGCGGGATCCTTCGCCAGCAGTGCGGCGGAGTCGATGCGTACGCCCGCCACGCCCCGCTCGAACCAGAACCGCAGCACGTCCTCGTGCTCCCGGCGCACCTCGGGATGGGCCCAGTTGAGGTCGGGCTGCTCCGGGGTGAACAGGTGCAGGTACCACTCGCCGTCCGGGACCCGGGTCCAGGTGCGGCCGGAGAACTGGGAGGGCCAGTCGTTGGGCGGCAGCTCGCCGTGCGCGCCGCGGCCGGGGCGGAAGTGGAACCGCTCCCGCTCCGCGCTGCCCGGGCCCGCCTCCAGTGCCGCCCGGAACCAGGCGTGCTGGTCGGAGACGTGGTTGGGGACGATGTCGACGATGGTGCGGATGCCCAGCTCCCGCGCCTCGGCGATCAGCTTCTCGGCCTCGCCGAGGGTGCCGAAGGCGGGGTCGATGGTGCGGTAGTCGGCGACGTCGTAACCGCCGTCGACGAGCGGTGACACGTACCAGGGGGTGAACCAGACGGCGTCCACACCGAGTTCGGCGAGGTAGGGCAGTCTCGCCCTCACGCCCGCGAGGTCACCGGTGCCGTCGCCGTCGCCGTCGGCGAAACTGCGGGGGTACACCTGGTAGATGACGGCGTCGCGCCACCAGTTGTCGGTGCGGTGCGAGTTGGGGGCTGCCACGTGACGGTCCTTTCGGGCAGGGTGGATCTTCGCCGCCGGCCCGGACAGAGCGGGGCGTCGGACAGGCCGGCGGCGAAGGTTGACGGGACGAGGCGGGAGGGACGGGAGGAAGAGGCAGGGCGGGCGGCAGGCGCCCGGCCCTGGAGCCCTCAGCCCTTGAGCCCTCCGGCGGTGAGTCCGCTCATGATGTTGCGCTGGAAGACCAGGAAGATGAGGAGCGTCGGCAACGAGGCCATGGTGAGCGCGGCGATCAGCACGTTCACGGGCACCCCGTTGGACAGGGAGTAGATCCCGACGTTCAGGGTCTGCTTGGCCGGGTCGGGCAGCGTCAGCATGGGCCAGAGGAAGTCCTTCCAGACGCCCACGATCGCGAAGATGGAGACCACGCCGAGGATCGGCCGCGAGATCGGCAGCACGATCGACCACAGCGTGCGCATCGGCGAGGCACCGTCCATGGAGGCGGCGTCGAGCAGTTCCCGGGGGATCGAGTCGAAGAACCGCTTCAGCAGGAAGATGTTGAAGGCGTTGGTCACCGAGGGCAGCCAGATGGCCCACGGCGTGTTCAGCAGGTTGCGCTCGAAGATCGGCACGTCGAGCACCGTCAGGTACTGCGGCACGACCAGCACGGTCGCCGGGATCATCAGCGTCGCCAGCATCAGGCCGAGGATGGCCTTGCCGAGGACCGGCCGGAGCTTGGACAGCGAGTAGGCCGCCGCCACGTCGAACACCAGCTGGAAGGCGAGCGCGCCGAACGCGTAGAACAGCGTGTTCCCCAGCAGACTCGCCAGGTCCATGACGTTCCAGGCCTGCGCGTAGTTGTCGGGCTCGAAGGACTCGGGCACCAAGGTGGGCGGGGTCTGTACGACCTCCTGGGTGTCCTTGAAGCCGCTGGAGACCATCCAGTACATCGGGCCGAGGAAGACCACGGTGAAGAGCGCGACGACGAGGCCGAACACCACCCAGTAGAGCGCCTTCCCGCGGGGGCGGGCGAGCTGGGCCGGTGAGATGAGTGTGCGTGTGGACATCGGTGGATTCCCCCGGCTCTACTCGTCCTCGGCGCGGCTGAGCTTCACGTACGCCGCCGAGAACCCGGCCAGCAGTACGAGGAGCAGCAGGCCGAGGGCCGCCGCGGCGCCGTAGTTGTTGAAGTTGAAGGCGTACTGGTAGATGAGGTACACGACCGTGGTCGTCGAACCCTCGGGGCCGGCGCCGCCGGTGAGCAGGAAGGGCTCCACGAAGACCTGCATGGTGGCGATCACCTGCATCAGCAGCATCAGCGAGAGGATGAGCCGCGTCTGCGGGATCGTGACGTGCCAGATCTTGCGCAGCAGCCCGGCCCCGTCCAGTTCGGCCGCCTCGTACAGCTCGCCGGGGATGCCCTGGAGCGCGGCCAGGTAGATGAGCGCCGCGCCGCCCATGTTCATCCAGGTCGACGCGATCACCACGGAGAGCATGGAGAGGTCGGGGTCCTGCAGCCACTGCTGCTCGGGCAGTCCGAAGAGCCCGAACACCTCGTTGAGCAGGCCGTAACCGGGGTCGTACAGGTACTTGAACAGCAGCACGGAGGCGACCGGGGGCAGCATCACCGGCAGGTAGACGAGCAGCCGGAGGTAGCCCTTCCCGTGCCGCAGTTCGTTGATGACGAGGGCGACGACGAACGGCACGGCGAAGCCGAGCACCAGGGCCAGCACGGTGAACAGCAGGGTGTTGCGCCAGGCCTGCCAGAAGGCCGGGTCGTTGAAGACCGTCTCCAGGTTCTCCAGGCCGACCCAGGAGACCTCGCCCTGTTCCGTCTTCTGGAAGGCGAGGAAGAACTCCCGGACCATCGGGTACCAGGAGAAGAACGCGAAGCAGAGAACCGCTCCGATCAGGAAGCCGTGCGCGGTGAGGTTGCGCTTCAGGCTCCTGCCGAACGACCCGCCGCGCTGGGGCGGGCCGTCCACCGGCGGCTGGGCGTGGCGGGCGCTCGCCGCCTTGCTCGGGGTCAGGCTGGGGGCCGACATCGTCGCTCCTTGGGACTGATCTCGTGGGCCCCGGGGGGCGGTGCGGCCCGCCCCCCGAGGGAGCCGGTCACTGCGTGGCCAGAACCTGGTCGACCTGCTGCTCCGCGCTGGAGAGCAGCTTGTCGACGTCGGCGTCCTCGTTGGTGAGGAGGCCGGACATCACGTTGTCCAGGACCTTGTAGACCTCCTGGGCCTTCGGCGGCTCGGCCAGGCCCGGGACCGGGTTGTCCATGAACGACTTGAAGTTCTCGACCGGCATGGTGGCGTGCTCCACGCGGGCGGCGTCGTCCTTCTTCTTCGACTCGTTCAGCCAGAAGTTGGGCTGCGGCAGGCCCACCGGCAGCTTGTCGGTCTTCTTGCGGGCCCAGTCGAACTGCCCCTTGCCGACCGTCAGGTTCTCGAAGTTCAGCCAGGCGACGGCCGCCTTGATCTTGTCGGAGGAGATCCCCTTCTTGATCATGTAGCTGTTGCCGCCGGCCAGGGTGTTCTTCTCGCCCGGGATCGGGCCCATGCCGAAGTTCTCGTAGTCGGCGCCGAGTTGCTGGACCATGTACGTGATGTCGTCCGGCGCGGCGAGGAACATGCCCAGCTTGTCCGTGGCGATCTGCTTCTGCAGGTCGCCCCACTTGAGCAGCTGGGTCTTGCCCATGCTCTCGTCCTCCCAGCGCATGGCGTGGAGGTTCTCGGCGACCTCCTTGCCCACCTCGTTGTTGAACGCCGCCTTCTTGCCGCTCTCGTCCACGACCGCGGCGCCGCGGCTGTACATCTGGGCGGTGAAGTGCCAGCCGCCGGTGTTGCCCGCGCTGTACTCGCCGAAGCCGGCGATGCCGTCGCCCAGGCCGGAGATCTTCTTGGCCGCGGTGCGGACCTCGTCCCAGGTGCGCGGCGGGGTGTCCGGGTCGAGACCGGCCTGCTCGAAGAGCTTGCGGTTGACCAGCAGGCCCATCGTGTAGTTGCTCGTGGGCAGGCCGTAGAGCTTGTTCTCGTGCTTGAGCGACCCGAGGACGTTCGGGTCGATGTCCTTCAGCGCCGGGACGGTCTTGTCGTTGACGTAGGCCGTGATGTCCTCGGCGCCGTCGTTGTCGAGCACCTGGGGCAGGTCGGTGAAGTAGGTGTAGAAGACGTCGGGCTGGGACTTGGCCTTGAGCATCGCCGTGAAGCGCGGCGGCTCCAGGCACTGGCCGGGGGTGGAGCGGCCCTCGATGGTGACGTTGGGGTAGGTCTTGTTGAACTCCTCGACGTCCTCCTGCCACTCCTTCAGCTCGGCCGCCTTCGCCTTCGGCGGCATGCAGTCGATGGTGAGCGTCACCTTGGTCTTCGGGTCCAGTGGAGCGGCCGGGTCGGAGGACCCGCTGCCGCCTTCGGAACCGCCGCCGTCGTCACTGCTGCTCGTGCCGCAGGCGGCGAGAGCGGTCAGGGTGAGAGCGGAGACGAGCGTGATGGCGCCGGCACGGCGAGTACGGCGGAACCGAGCACTTCTCATGGGTGGTCCCCTTCGGGCATGAACGTGGAAGGCGCCCCACCGCCGATGCGTTGTGGGGCGCCGCACACTCAACCACCGTGAACAAGTGAACGCAATATCTCGCGCTGATTTCGTAAATGTTTGACAGTGTCTCGCAGGTCGGGGAACCCGCTACCGGCCGGAGACCTGTGCGGTGGAGCCGCGGACGACGAGTTCCGGTTCGAAGAGCAGTTCCCTGTGGGGGACTTCGGTGCCTTGGATCTGGGCGCAGAGGAGGTCGACGGCGGCGCGTCCCATGGCTTCGATGGGTTGGCGGACGGTGGTGAGGGGTGGTTCGGTGCAGGTCATGAAGGCGGAGTCGTCGTAGCCGACGACGGAGACGTCGTGGGGGACGTGGTGTCCGTGGCGGCGGGCGGCGCGGACGGCGCCGAGGGCGAGGGGGTCGCTGGCGCAGATGATGCCGGTGACGCCGCGTTCCAGGAGGCGGGTGGCGGCTGCCTGGCCGCCCTCCAGGGAGAACATGGCCCGTTCCACGTGGGCGTCGGGCAGGACGCCGTTCGCCGCCTCGGCGGCCTGCCGTGCGGCGGCCAGTTTGCGGCGGGAGGGGATGTGGTCGGAGGGGCCGAGCACCAGGCCGATGCGCTCGTGGCCGAGCGATGTCAGGTGCCGCCAGGACTGGCCCACGGCGACGGCGTCGTCGCAGGCGACGCAGGGGAAGCCCAGATCGGGGATGGAGGCGTTGACGAGCACCACGGGGATGTTGCGCTCGGCGAGCAGCCGGTAGTGGTCGTGCGGGGCGTCCGCCTGGGCGAACAGCCCGCCGCCGGCGAAGACGACCCCGGAGACCTGCTGTTGCAGCAGTAGTTCGACGTAGTCGGCCTCCGAGACGCCGCCCTTGGTCTGTGTGCACAGCACCGGAGTCAGCCCCTGTTGGGCGAGCGCGCCGCCGATGACCTCGGCGAACGCGGGGAAGATCGGGTTCTGCAGCTCGGGCAGGACCAGGCCGACCAGCCGGGCGCGCTCACCGCGCAGCTGGGTGGGCCGCTCGTAGCCCAGGACGTCCAGGGCGCTCAGCACGGACTGCCGGGTCGTCTCCGACACCCCCGGCTTGCCGTTGAGGACCCGGCTGACCGTGGCCTCGCTGACCCCAACCTTCTTCGCCACCTGAGCAAGTCGTCGTGTCACGAACGCAAGACTAGCGCAAGTCTCGCAAGAGACTTGCGCCAGTCAGTGGCCTGTCCGACATCAATCGTTGTCGGACCCCGTTGCGGACCGGGCTCTACGGATTACGGATGATCTTGAAGGTGGACGTCGTGTTGCGGATGTCCACGGCGTTGTCGCTGAGCTTCAGTCCGTTGAAGGTGACCTCACCGACCGCCGGTCCCTGCCCGCCCTCGGGCATCTCGTTGGCCCACAGGCCGAAACCGGACTTGGCGTCGAACGCGTCACCGCTCTTGTGCGCGCCCGTGACGGAGACGTCGGTGAAGACGGTGTCCTTGATCGGGTACTGCGGCTGGCCGCTCGCGTAGTTCGTCTGGAACATGATGCCGCTGTAGGTCGGATCGACGATGTCGACGTTGTCGACCCTGATGCCCTGGAACACCTTGGACGCCGAGAACACCCAGATGCCGGGGAAGGTCTGCCCGTTCCAGAAGTGCCCGCCGGCCCGGACGATCGACACGTTCTCGAAGGTCGTCGGATCGGTGCCGAAGCCGTTCATCGGGTAGCCGAAGTCCAGCGAGCTGATCGTGATGCCCGAGTAGACCAGCGTGTCCGCGATGTGGATGTTCCGGAAGGTGTTGTTGTATCCGCCGTAGACGGCCAGACCCGCGGCACGCCAGGTCAGCGTCGTCGTGAGGTTCTCGTACAGGTTGTTCTTCATGTCCGCGCCGCCCGCGTCGATCGCCGAGAAGAGCGCGAAGCTGTCGTCACCGGTCGCCCGGGCGTCGTTGTTGGACACCAGGTTGTCGGTGGAGCCGTTGGTCATGTTGATGCCGTCGGCGAACATGTTCCGGATCCGGGAGTTCTTGATCGTCATCCGGTCGGTGTTGGCGCCCCAGTACAGGCACACCATGTGCTCGTTCCAGATGTTGTCGATCACGATGTCCGAGGTGTTGGAGAAGTCGAACACCTTGCCCGGTCCGTCGATGCGGCTCGTGTAGTTCCCGAAGTAGGCGAAGTTCGCGAACGTCGAACCCTTCGCGGTCGCCTCGGCACGGAAGCCGATGTCGGTGTTGTCCTGCGTGGCGGGCGCGTGGAACTTCGTGAACCAGGGACCGGCGCCGATCACCTGCACCGCCTTGCCGTACACCTGGAACTTGCTCGACGTCTGGTAGTCGCCGGGCGGCAGGTACACACCCACCAGCTTGCCCGAGGTGTCCATGCGGACCTTGTCCAGCGCGTTCTGCACGTCCTGGTGCGTGAACCCGGCCGGCACGGCGTACGCCGCCGGGTCGGGGTTGGGCAGCGCGGAGACCTGCTCCAGGTTGACGAAGTCGATCGCGTAGTCAGACGTGTTGGCCGCGTCCTTCTGCAGCCGGATCCTGCTGCCCGCCGGGACGGTCTCGCCCAGCATGAGGTGCGCCTCGTCGTAGATGTGCCGCGGGGCGCCCGCACCGGGGGAGTTGCCCGGCGAGGCCTCGGCACCGTACAGCCAGGCGTACTTCGACGTCAGCGGCAGCGCCTTCGTCATGACACCGTCGACGTAGACGTCGAGCGTGGCGTCGATGCCGCCGCCGCCCGGCGCGTCCGGGATCGAGAAGCGGGTCACCAGGGTGTTGGTGTCCGCCTTCGTGGTGAACTCGACGTACTCGCCGGTCTTGTCGAGGTGGACGGCCTTGCGGCCGGACGCCTCACCCGCGATGTCGCCGATGGTGCGGTTGGGGCCGACCACGGCGGCACCGCCGCCGACCGTACCGTCCTCCGCCTCGTACATGTCGTACGGCATGTTCGCGCCGCGCCCGACGAACAGCGGCTGCGTGGAGGTGTTGTTCTCCCGCTTGACCGGCAGTTCGTTCGCGTCGTCGGCGACGGTGACCTTCAGGGAGTAGGAGCCGTTGGCCGCCTTCCAGGTGCCGAGGCTCACGGCCGGGGCCGTGGATCCGGCCGCGATGACACCGGAGTGCGCGCCGGTCAGGGTCTTGACGGTGACACCCTTGGCGTCGAGCAGGGCGACGGTCACCGCGTGGCTGCCGCCCGCGGAGTCCCGGGTGCCCTGGTTCTTCAGGGCGACCTTGAAGGTCACGTCGTCACCGGCGGCCGGACTGGACGGTGAGGTGGTGACGGCGGCGGCGACCAGGTCGGAGCTCTGCACCGGCTTGACGACCAGCGGATCGGGCCGCGTGTAGGTGTTGTTGGTCTCGTTCTGCTCGATGATCTCGTTCGCCTCGTCGGCGACCGCGCTCAGTTCGTACGAACCGGCCTCACGTGCCCCGACGGACGCGCTGACCGTGCTCTGCGCACCCGCCTTGAGGGCGGGCACGTCGGCGGCGGCGACCTTGGTGCCGCCCAGCCGGAGAGCGACCTTGCCGGCCGGAGCGTCCGCGGCGCCGCCGTTGCGGACGGTGGCGGACACCGTGATCTCGTCGGACTCGACGGGGGAGTCGGGCGACGTGGTCAGCTTCGTGACCTCCAGGTCCGGGTTGGGCGCCGGGGTGCCGATGACCTGGAACTCGGCGAGCTGCCCGGCGGTCGCACCGGTGTTGGAGGTGAACTTCAGCTGGACGTCCGCGGCCCGTTCGCCGACGGGGATCGTCACGCTGTTGCCGCCGCTCGCCGGGTCGAACACGTAGTCCTTCGCGGCCACCAGCGAGGTGAGGCCGGACGCGTCCTGGGCGCGGCCGAGCACCTGGATGTTCTGGGTGCGCCTCGACCAGCTGGTGTCGGGGTTGAGCTTGAGGACGACGCGGTCGACGTCCGCGTTCGCGCCCAGCTTCAGGGTCAGGGTGTTCGGGTAGCTGCCCGCCGCCCCCTCCCAGTAGGTGGAGGTGCTGTTGTCGTTGGCGTTCTCGGCGGCATACGTGTGGATGACGGACGAGGCGCTGATCGGCTTGCCTACGGCCAGGTTCGAGCCGTCGCCGCCGCTGCCGGTGCGGGTCACGGAGTTGCTGTCGCCCGACTGGTTGCCGGCCGCGTCCTTCGCCCGCACGAAGTAGGTCACGTTCGCCGACGCCGGCTGGGTGTCGGTGTAGGTGGTGACGTCACCGGCGACGCTCTCGCGCAGCTGGTTGTTGGCGTAGACGTCGTAGCCGGCGACGCCCTTGTCGTCGGTGGAGGCGGTCCAGGTCAGCTTGATCTGCCCGGCGGCCGGTTCGGTGAGGACGAGGTTCGCGGGCGCGGTGGGCGCCTGGGTGTCGCCGGTGTCGGCGCGGCGGGTGACCGGGTTGCTGTTGCCCGACTGGTTTCCGGCCGCGTCCTTGGCGCGCACGTAGTAGGTGACCGTCGTGCCGGCCGGCCTGGTATCGGTGTAGGTGGTGACGTCACCGGCGACCGAGGTCAGCAGATCGCCGTTGGCGTAGATGTCGTATCCCGTGACGGCCGTGTCGTCCGAGGACCTGTTCCAGGTCAGCCTGATCTGCCCGGTGGCCGGTTCGGTGAACGCGAGGTTCGCCGGGGCCGTGGGTGCCTGGGTGTCACCCGTCTCGGGACCGTAGACCTCCAGCTCGGCGACCTGGGCGGCGGGCTGGCCGGTGTTGGCCGTCACCCGGACCCGCAGGTAGCGTGCGGTGGCCGCGTCGAAGGTGATCGTGGCCGACTGGCCGCCCGCCGCGTCGAAGGTGTACGCCTTGTCGGCGGTCAGGTCGGTGAAGTCCGAGCCGTTGTCACTGGCCTGGATCTTCAGGGTCTGGCTGCGGGTCGGCCAGCCGTCCGGCAGCCGCAGGACGACGCGGTCGACCCGGCGCGAGGAGCCGAGGTCCGCCTGGAGCCACTGCGGCAGCTGGTTGTTGGCGCTCTCCCAGTAGGTGGCCTTGTTGCCGTCGTTGCCGTTGCCGGGGGTGTAGGCACCCGTGGAACTGCTCGCCGTCAGCCGCCGGCCGGCGGCGAGGTTCACGGACGACTCGCCGGCCGCGTGCACCTCCAGCTCGGAGAGCTGAGCCGCCTGCCATCCGGTGTTCGCCGTGATGTCCACCCGCACGAACCGTGTCTGGGCGGCGGGGAAGGACACGGTGACCGTGTTGCCCGAACCGGGAGCGAAGGCGTAGGTGGCGGACGTCTTCAGCGTGCTGAAGCCGGTGCCGTCGGCGCTGCCCTGGACGGAGAGCGTCTGATCGCGGCGCTCCCAGCCGGCGGGCAGCTTCAGGACCACCTCGTCGATCCGCTCGGTGGCACCGAGGTCGGTCTGCACCCACTGCGGCAGACTGCTGCCGCCGCTCTGCCAGTAGGTGCCCTGGTTGCCGTCGGTGATGTTGGCGGCGCCGTACTCGCCGTGCGAGCTGCTCGCCGCCGTGGCGTCCCCCACGGCGATGTTGGGTCCACCGGCTGCCGTGGCCGACAGCAGCGGTCCTCCCAACGCCAGGAGACTGGTCGCGACCACGGTGCACAGGGCACGTGATCTCCAGTGCCGGTTTCTCATCTGTCCCCACATCAGGTAGACACTCAATGTTCGCTGACATTTACGCTGAGCGCTCGCAGAGTTGCAGAGAAATGTTGAGGCGTCCACAGGGTGAGCAGCGGAAAGTCGGCGCGCGGCAGCGCCCGACGAGGTCGGTGAGAACCGGGCAGTCGTCGGGGCATGCCCCGGATCAGCGACTTTCACGGGCTACGTCGGGCAGCCGCAAGTCACTGTCATTTCCCGCAAGGAACTTGCGGTGCGGAGGGGATGAGTGCCGCTAGCCGGCGGCCGGCTGCGCGGTGGAGCCGCGGACGACGAGTTCCGGTTCGAAGAGCAGTTCGCCGTGGGGGACTTCGGTGCCTTGGATCTGGGCGCAGAGGAGGTCGACGGCGGCGCGTCCCATGGCTTCGATGGGTTGGCGGACGGTGGTGAGGGGTGGTTCGGTGCAGGTCATGAAGGCGGAGTCGTCGTAGCCGACGACGGAGACGTCGTGGGGGACGTGGTGTCCATGGCGGCGGGCGGCGCGGACGGCGCCGAGGGCGAGGGGGTCGCTGGCGCAGATGATGCCGGTGATGCCGCGTTCCAGGAGGCGGGTGGCGGCTGCCTGGCCGCCCTCCAGGGAGAACATGGCCCGCTCGACGAACTCCTCGGGCAGTTCCGAGCCGGCGGCCCGGGCCGCCTCTCGGGCGGCGGCCAGCTTCCGGCGCGAGGGGATGTGGTCGGAGGGGCCGAGCACCAGGCCGATGCGCTCGTGGCCGAGCGATGCCAGGTGCCGCCAGGACTGCTCGACGGCGACGGCGTCGTCGCAGGCGATGCACGGGAAATCGAGGTTCTCGATCGACGCGTTGATCAGCACCACGGGGATGTTGCGCTCGGCGAGCAGCCGGTAGTGGTCGTGCGGGGCGTTCGCCTGCGCGAACAGACCGCCCGCGAACACCACACCGGAGACCTGCTGTTGCAGCAGCAGTTCGACGTAGTCGGCCTCCGAGACGCCGCCCTTGGTCTGCGTGCACAGCACCGGAGTCAGCCCCTGCTGGGCGAGCGCGCCGCCGATGACCTCGGCGAACGCGGGGAAGATCGGGTTCTGCAGCTCGGGCAGGACCAGGCCGACCAGCCGGGCGCGCTCACCGCGCAGCTGGGTGGGCCGCTCGTAGCCCAGGACGTCCAGGGCGCTCAGCACGGACTGCCGGGTCGTCTCCGACACCCCCGGCTTGCCGTTGAGGACCCGGCTGACCGTGGCCTCGCTGACCCCAACCTTCTTCGCCACCTGAGCAAGTCGTCGCGTCACGCCCGAAAGGCTAACGCAAACACCGCAAGCGGTTTGCTTCAGTCCCAGATGACCCGGGCGGCGACCGGAAGGTGATCGCTGCCGGTGGCGGGCAGGGTCCGGACGGCGCCGACGGTCCCGGCGCGGGCCATCACCTGATCGATCCGGGCCAGCGGGAATCCTGCCGGGAAGCTGAAGGCGAGGCCCCGCTCGGCCACGTTCAGCGCGTCGGTCAAGGGACGCAGCGCCCGGTCCTCGACCGTGCCGTTCAGGTCGCCCAGCAGGACCACCCTGCGCAGCTCCTCCCCGGCGAGGGCGTCGCCCAGCAGACCGGCGCTCTCGTCCCGCCGGGACGACGCGAGGCCGCTCGCCCCCGCCCGGACCGACGGCAGGTGCGCGACGTAGACGGCCACGTCACCGCGCGGGGTGTGCGCCACCGTCCGCAGCCCCCGCTCCCACGTCTCCTCGATGCCCCGCGGCTTGATGTCGAGGGAACGGGAGCCGGTGAGCGGATACCTCGACCAGAGTCCGACGGTGCCCCGGACCGCCCGGTGGGGATAGTCGGCGGCCAGGGTCTTCGCGTACACCTCCAGGGCGGGCGGCACCAGTTCCTCCAGTGCGACCAGGTCGGGCTCGGCACGGGCCAGGGCGCGCGCCGTGCCGGCGGGATCGGTGTTCTCGTCGCTGACGTTGTGCTGCACCACGACCAGGTCGTCGGGGCCGGGCTCCGGCGCGGGCAGGAGCAGCCCGCCGAAGAGGTACGTCCAGGCGGCCACCGGCAGGAGCAGGGCCGACAGGGCGAGCGCCGAACGGCGCACCAGCGCCAGGACGAGCAGTACCACGACCACCACGCCGAGCCACGGCAGGAAGGACTCCAGCAGACTCCCCAGCCTCCCGGCGCGGTTGGGTACGGCCCCGTGGAAGGAGAGCAGCAGCGCGGTGACCACCGCCACCCCGGCAAGCACCCGTCCCCGCCCGCGCGTCCAGGCGGCCCAGTCGGTCATCGCGCCCCGTCTCCTCGTCCTCGTGCGAAGGCCCTCACTCCGGAAGGCGAACGGAAAGTTGCAGAAAGCTCTTACGGCCACGCGGACTTACCCGTGCGCAGCGGTGCCGTCAAGGGTTCGAAGCGGCATGTCCAAGGGGTTGACCGTAGTTGAACGCCGCCCTTACGGTCACGACCGCAACCTCTTGCAGTCTTCTTGCTGCAACGCATTGCAAGCGTGTGCCGACTCCCCAGGCACCCCCGGCACCGCGCTTCGGGACACCCGCATCCTCACACGGGAGGCTCCATGCACGGGAACACCAGCACAGCGCGAAGAGTCACCGCCACGGCCCTCGCCCTCACCGCGGGCGTGGCGGGCAGCCTCCTCGCCACCGCGGCACCGGCCCAGGCGGCCCCGCCCGGGGACAAGGACGTCACCGCGGTGATGTTCGAGTGGAAGTTCGCCTCCGTCGCCCGGGCGTGCACCGACACCCTCGGACCGGCCGGCTACGGCTTCGTCCAGGTCTCGCCGCCCCAGGAGCACATCCAGGGCGGACAGTGGTGGACCTCGTACCAGCCGGTGAGCTACCGGATCGCGGGCCGGCTCGGTGACCGCGCCCAGTTCAAGAGCATGGTCGACACCTGCCACGCGGCCGGGGTGAAGGTCGTCGCCGACTCGGTCGTCAACCACATGTCGGCCGGCAGCGGCACGGGCACCGGCGGCTCGTCGTACACCAAGTACGGCTATCCCGGCGTCTACTCCTCGAACGACCTCGACAACTGCACCTCGCAGATCAGCAACTACGGCGACCGCTTCAACGTCCAGGAGTGCGAGCTGGTCGGCCTCGCCGACCTGGACACCGGCGAGGACTACGTACGGGGCAGGATCGCCGGTTACCTCAACGACCTGCTGTCCCTCGGCGTCGACGGCTTCCGCATCGACGCGGCCAAGCACATGGCCGCCGCCGACCTCGCCAACATCAAGTCCCGGCTGACCAACCCCGACGTGTACTGGAAGCACGAGGCGATCTACGGCGCCGGCGAGGCGGTCTCCCCGACCGAGTACCTCGGCAGCGGCGACGTACAGGAGTTCCGCTACGCCCGCGACCTCAAGCGGGTCTTCAACGGCGAGAACCTCGCGTACCTCAAGGACTTCGGCGAGTCCTGGGGTTACCTGCCCTCGGACAAGGCAGCCGTCTTCGTCACCAACCACGACACCGAGCGCAACGGCGAGACGCTCACCTACAAGGACGGCGCCGCCTACACGCTGGCGCACGTGTTCATGCTGGCCTGGCCGTACGGCAGCCCCGACGTCCACTCCGGCTACGAGTTCACCGACCACGACGCGGGACCGCCGAACGGCGGGCAGGTGAACGCCTGCTACAGCGACGGCTGGAAGTGCCAGCACGCCTGGCGCGAGATCTCCTCGATGGTCGGCCTCCGCAACGCCGCCCGCGGCCAGGCCGTGACCGACTGGTGGGACAACGGCGGCGACCGGATCGCCTTCGGCCGCGGCTCCAAGGCGTACGTCGCCATCAACCACGAGGGCTCCTCGCTGACCCGTACGTTCCAGACGTCGCTGCCCGCCGGTGCCTACTGCGATGTCCAGTCGGGCAAGGGCGTCACGGTCGACGGGGCAGGCCGGTTCACCGCCACCCTGGCCGCCGACACGGCCGTGGCCCTGCACACGGGCGCCCGCACCTGTGACGGCGGAAGCCAACCCGGCGACCCCGACCCGGTCACCTCCGGCGCCTCCTTCGCGGTCGACGCCACCACCAGCTGGGGCCAGCACATCTACGTGACCGGCAACCGGCCCGAACTCGGCAACTGGAACCCGGACAGCGCCCTCGAACTCGACCCGGCCGCCTACCCGTTGTGGAAGCGGGACGTGGAACTCCCGGCGGGCACGAGCTTCGCGTACAAGTACCTCCGCAAGGACGCGGCGGGCAACGTGACCTGGGAGAGCGGCGCCAACCGCACCGCGACGGTGAACACCACGAAGACCAGCCTGAACGACACCTGGCGCAACTGAGTACCGCTCGATGAACAGGGGCGTGTGAGCAAGCTGACACGTGTGGGGAGACCGTGGTGGGCCGTTCGGGGGAAGGTAGTGTGTTCAAGGCTCGAACGGCCCACCGCGTGACCCGCGGTGGCGGACCGCGGCGGCAGCCGTCCGTCTGAGCCGCCCGCACGCGACCTCTGAAAGTGGAGCTCATGAACGTGTCGACCGGCGGCAGACGGTTACTGAGCCGGGGCGCCACCACAGCCCTCGTCTGCGCGATCCTCCTGTCGCCCGGCCCCGGTCACGCGGCGCCGCGCGAACCCGACCCGCACGCCGGCAAGTCGATCGAGGGCATCCGCGCCGAACTGGACGGCCTCTACCGCGAGGCGGAGGTGGCCACCGAGGCGTACAACGCCGCCAACGAGAAGGCGGCCAAACAGGAGAAGCGGCTGACGACCCTCCGCAAGGACCTGACCCGTGCCGAGCAGCGGGTGAAGGATCTGCGCGAGCTCGCCGGCGCGGCCGCCCGCACCCAGTACCGCGGGGGCGACCTCGCCGCCACCGGCATCCAGCTGCTGCTCGGCGACCACCCGGACCAGGCCCTCGACGAGGCGTCCCAGGCCCGCCAGGCCATGCGCGGCCTGGTCAACGTCTCCGAGAACCAGAAGACCGCCCGCGAGGAGCTGAGCGAGCAGACCGAGGCCGCCACGAAGGAACTGCGGGAGCTGAAGAGCAGCCGCGCGGACAAGGCCGCGGCGAAGCAGAAGATCGAGAAGAAGATCGCCACGGCCGAGCGGATCGAGGCGGGCCTCGAAGAGGAGCAGACCCGCAGGCTGGCCGCGCTGGAACGGGAGCGTGCCCGGCAGGCCGAGGCCCGCTGGACCGGCCCCGGCGGTTCCCCCGCGGGCTCCGGGAAGGGGAAGAGGAAGGGCAACGGATCGGCGCCGGGCGGCGGGACGCAGGCGAGCGGAGCGGCCGCGAAGGCCGTCGGCTTCGCGATGGCGCAGATCGGCAAACCGTACGTGTGGGGCGCCGTGGGACCGTCGTCGTACGACTGCTCCGGACTCACCTCCGCGGCCTGGGCGGCGGCCGGGCACCCGATACCCCGCACCTCGCAGGCGCAGTGGCGCGGCCTGACCCGCGTCAGCCTGTCCTCGGCCCGTCCCGGAGACCTGATCATCTACTACAACGACGCCACCCACGTGGGCATGTACATCGGAGGCGGACAGATCGTCCACGCACCACGGCCCGGCCGCAACATCACGACCGCGCCGGCCGCCTCCATGCCCGTCCTCGGCGTCGTACGCCCCGGAGCCTGAGCGGATGACCCACTCGCTGACCCCCCGTGACAAGGGGAACCTGCCCGCACTCGGCGCCCCGCCGCTGATCCGTCTGGACGCCTACGTGGCCGAGGACGGGTCGACGGTGGTCAACGGCCACCTGCTGGACATGGGCGGCACACGGCCGCCCAACGAGGCCATCCTCGACGCCGTCGCCATGTTCGCCCGCACCCTCGGGGCGCCGGTCGCGGCCACCGTCATCGACCGCACCGCGCAGCAGGTGGCGCGGCTGCGGGTGCACCCCGACGGCTCCAGCCGGACCATCGGCGAGGAGGAGGACCTGCCGCCCGGGCGCGAGCGCACCGCCGCCGAGGAGGAGGCGTTCCCGCCGCTCGCCCGCGTCGAGCGGATCATTCAGCACGCGCAGCGCGAGGAACTGCACGCCGCGTTCGTCCTCGCCAGCGCGCTGCGGGAGCACCTCACACTGCGCCGGGGCGCCGAGGACGAACTGTCCCTGGAGGCACGGGCGATCGAGGCGTACCTGGCGTATCTGCGCGGCGACTACATGCTCTCCACCGTCCTCGCGCTGACCGTCGCCCGCATCCGCTGCCGCACCGACCTGAACCGGGCCGCCCCCGACGTGGCCCGCGCCACCGCGGCCTGGCAGCGGCTGTGGGACGAGGGCCAGGTGGCCACCCGCGGACAGGAACTGCTGCGCATGTGGGAGCGGTTGTCCGCGGCGGGCCTGCTGCAAGAGCCGTCCCACCATGCCATGGCCCAGGCCGTGCGGAGCCGGCTCGACCAAGGCGGCCGTTCCGTACCGCAGGGGTCCGCGCCCGCGGCGGCGGCCCTGAGCGCGGGCCCCGGCTCGGCCCCGGCGCCCGTCGCCCCCGAGGACAAGCCCCTCAAGCCCACCCGGCGCGGCCTGCGCCGTTTCACCCGGCGGGCCGGCCGGTCCCCGGGGCAACCCTCCTGAGGGGCCCGGCGCAGCCCCCTTCAAGCGGCCCTTCGGCGTGCCTTCGACCAGGTGCTCGGCGGGGGCGCGACATCCCTCGGCGAGGACGGCGTCCTGGAGATCGCGGACCGCGGCGGAGGCCGGACCGAGCGTGGTCCGGCGCCACGACGGTGCCTGACTCACCCCCTCGACCGGGCATAGCACTCCATGGAGGAGGCGCCCGGTGGCAGGCGTCTCGTACGGCTGAAGGGATGTGCTGTGAACGAAGCGGATTGCGCGAGCTCACCGGACGAGGCCGAGGCCGACCGGCGGGCGAGGACGTCGCCGGTCTCCCGCCGCGGGCTCCTGGCGGCCGCCGGCGCCGCGATGGCGCTGCCGTCGCTGACCGGGCCGGGTGCCCGCGCGGCCGACCGACGGACCGACGGCGCCAACACCCTGCGACTGAGCGCGGGCACCACGTTCGGGGCGCGGGTCTCGCCCGACGGCCGGTGGATCGCCCTCGACCTGCTGGGCGTCCTGTGGGTGATGCCGGCGTCGGGCGGGCACGCGCGGCGGCTGACCAGCGACCTGTTCGACATCGCTCAGCCCGACTGGTCCCCGGACAGCGGCCGGTTGGTCTTCCAGTCCTACCGTGACGGCGTCTTCCACCTCTGGACCGTACGGCCCGACGGCAGTGGACTGCGGCGGTTGACCGAGGGCCGCTTCGACCACCGGGAGCCCCGCTGGTCGCCGGACGGGCGCACGATCGTCTTCTCGGGCGACGCGTCGGGCAGTTACGCGATCCAGACCTACGACGTCGACGGCGGACGGGTCCGCGTACTCGCCGACGGCCCCGGTGAGGAGTACGAGCCGGCCTGGTCGCCGGACGGCGACCGGGTGGCCTTCGTGGTGGACAACACCCGGATCGAGGTCGTGGACCGCACCACCGGCCGACGAAGCACTCACGTCACCGTGCCCGCCGGCCAGGTGATCCACCAACCGGAATGGACTCCGGACGGCACCGGCCTGATCCACCACCTCACCCACGACGGGCGCTGCCGGCTGATGACCGGCGACACACCCCTGGTGGACGACCAGGAGACCTTCCCGTTCCGGGTGTCCTGGCTCGACCGCGAACGCTTCGTCTACACCGCGGACGGCCGGATCCACGTACGGTCGCTCCACGGTTCGGCCACCCGGACCATCGGCTTCTCCGCCGCGGTCACCACCCGCAGGCCGAGGTACACCAGGCGCCGCTGCGACTTCGAGAGCACCGGTCCGCGACCCGTGCGCGGGATCGGAAGCCCGGTGCTGGCCCCCGACGGAGAGCACATCGCCTTCCGCGCGCTCAACGACATCTACGTCATGAGGATCGGGCGTGCGCCGCGGCCGTTGACCCGCGACCACTGGTGGAAGTGCGACCCCGCCTGGTCGCCCGACGGGAAGCGGCTGGCGTACTCGACGGACCGGGGCGGGACGCTCGACCTCTGGATCAGGGACCTCGGCACGGGCCGGGACCGGCAACTGACCGACCTCGGCACCAGGGCCGCGGTGTCGGCGGCGTGGTCGCCCAGCGGCAAGGAGATCGCCTTCCTGGACCAGGACGGCGCCCTGTGGACCGCCGACGTGGCGAGCGGCGACGTGCGCCGCGTCTTCACCGCGACGTTCGAGCCCGGCAGACCCACCTGGTCACCCGACGGCGAAACCATCGCCCTGGCGGCCGTGAAACCGTACTCGGCCAGATTCCGGGAGGGGCTGAGCCAGATCCTGCTCGTCGACCGGACCACCGGGCAGGGCCGATACGTCGAGGCCGTGGCAGGCCGCTCGATCCAGACCCGGGGGGACGACGGACCCGTCTGGTCCCCCGACGGCAGGCGCATGGCGTTCGCGGTCGCCAGCGTCCTGTACACCGTGGACGTCGCCACGGACGGGACGCCGGTCGGTGAACCCCGGCAGATCACCCGCGAAGTGACCGACGCGCCGTCATGGAGCGGCGACTCGAAGCACCTCCTGTACCTCAACAACGGCAGGCTCCGCCTCGTACCGGCGGACGGCGGGCGTCCGCGCACCGTCGCCGTGCCGCTGACCTGGACCGCCGTCCGGCCGCCGGCGCGCACCGTGGTCCACGCGGGCCGGATGTGGGACGGCGTGCGCCGGGAGATCCGGCGCGATGTCGACATCGTCGTCGAAGGGCACCGGATCAGGTCCGTGGAGCCCCACGCCGAGGGCCGGACGGGCAAGCACATCGACGCGCGCGACCGGCTGGTGATGCCCGGACTCATCGACATGCACCACCACCGGGAGATGCAGGGCTTCGCCTACGGCGACCGGCAGGGACGGCTCTGGCTCTCCCTGGGCGTGACCACCACGAGGTCCCCGGGGAGCCCCGCCTACCACATGGTCGAGGAGCGCGAGGCCACCCGCTCCGGCGCCCGGATCGCACCCAGGTACTTCGCCACGGGCGAGGCGGTCGACGGGCCGCGCATCTACTACAACTTCATGCGCCCCACGTTCACCGACGCCCAGCTGAAGCTGGAACTGGAGCGCGCGAAGAGCCTGGAGTACGACCTCATGAAGTGCTACGTCCGCCTCCCGGCCGGGTGGCACAAGCGCGTGATCGCCTTCGCGCACGGCGTCGGAATCCCCGCCACCTCGCACTACCACTACCCGGCCATGGCGTTCGGCGGTGACGCGATGGAGCACACGGGGGCGACGAACCGGTTCGGCTACTCGCGCACCGTGACACCGCTCGGGACGGGCTACTCCGACGTCACCGATCTCTTCGTGGCCTCGGACATGGCCCGCACACCCACCCTCTTCGGTTCGACCACCCTGTACCGGGAGGACAGGTCCCTGGTCGAGGACCACCGGGTGCGGACACTCAATCCGCCGTGGCGGATGGCCGCCCTCCGGGAGAGCGCCGACGCGGCGAGCCGGACCGACCAGACCGCGCGGCGCGCGAACCTCCGGGCGCAGGTCCGCCAGGCCCTCGGCATCTACCGCAGAGGAGGCCGGATCGTCGCGGGCACCGACGCCCCGATCGACCACGCGGCAGTCAGCCTGCACATGAACCTGCGGGCCATGGTCGCCTACGGGTTCACCCCGTACGAGGCACTGACGACCGCGACGAGCCTGGCGGGCGAGACCCTGCACGAGGACCTCGGCCGGATCGCACCCGGCATGTACGCCGACCTCGCCGTCGTCGACGGTGATCCACTCACCGACATCAAGGACGCCGCGAACGTCGGGCAGGTGCTCGTCTCGGGCATCGCCCACACCGTCGACTCCCTGCTGCGGCCCTTCACCGAACCCCCGGCGTCCGGAACCCGGAACCCGGACGGGAGCAGCACCGTGCTGCCTCCCGTACCCGCCCACCCGGCCAACGACGGGTTCTGGTGGCACGGGCCCGAGTACGTCGAAGAGGCCCGGCACGCCTGCTGCAGCGGGTGAAGCACGCCGAGCGCGTCGGGTCGTGCCCCGCGCGGCCCGACGCGCTCGGTCCGGACCGAGGACCGGCCTTCGCGGCCGGGCGGTGGTCCCGGGCCCAGACGGTGACGCGCGACCCGGCCGCGCGGACCGCGACGATCCGGTCGAACTGCAGCATGCGGGCCGCGATCTTTTGGGCAGGAAGCTCGACACCTGCCCAGTGTGTCCGACGGAACTCCGACGAAACTCCGACGAAACGGGGTCCCGTACCAGGGCCGGATCCGTCAGGGAACGGGCGTCCTCAGCCGTCTCGCCCGAGCGGAGCGACGTTCCTCACAATCCTCGACCGGCGTGTCCCGGTGTACAGTCGAGACCGCCCTTGACCTGCACAAAGCAGGCAGGGAGCCGTCTTTCGGGAGTCCGACATGCTACGCACCATGTTCAAGTCCAAGATCTAGCATTTGGGTGTTTTCGCAGGTCAGAGCCCTGATCGCCGCCTCCAGGTCAGCAAAAGGTCAGCATCGGGCCGGACGGTGTCCGGCTTGCTGACCTGCGCCTACGGCAGGGGCTTGCTGCGCCGCCCGGCGCCCTGCTCGGCAGGCTTGATACGTGGCTCGACAGCTCGCTCGTGGGATGGGGTCCTTCTTCAAGGAGTGCGGTTGTTCCAGGCCGACCCGCTGCCCGCACCCGTACACGATTCGGTTTCGGGACGCTCTCGGCAAGCAGCGTGAAGAGGCTGGTTTCGGCACGCAGGACGACTCGGTCGAGCCGCCTTACGCAGATCTATGCGGAGAAAAAGAAGACGGCGCCGTCCGTTGCCGAAGCCCGCCGGGAACTCGGTCAGCAGACGGTCGCGGAGTACGCGAAGCAGTGGCGGCCGCGGCAGCGGAGGATGACGGAGTACTCCATGGGCTGGCACGTCGACAGCTCCATCAACGTGCACATCGTCCCCCGTCTCGGATCAAGGAAGCTGAACTCTGTCACGCCGATCGTGGTCGAGCGTTTCCTGTTGGAGGCCGATGGGGTGGGCCGCGGAAACCAGGTGAACATCTTCCGCACTCTGAAGGCGATCTTGCGGGACGCCTATGGCAAGGGGGCCATGGCGGACGATCCTGTGAAGGGGGTCCAGGAGCCGGAGTACGTCCGCCAGAAGGTGGTCATCCCGCCCCTCGCCTATGTGAAGTAGGCACTGACTGCCGTTGACGAGCTCCTTGCGCTTGAGATCGTCATGATGGTGGGCTGCGGCTTGCGAAACGGGGAAGCCAGGGCAGTGAACATTAACAACGTTGTGGCGGATGACGTCTACCGAGTGCATGAGCAGATCCACTCCAACACGGACAAGCTGGCGAAGCTCAAGCACCGTAGGGCGGGGTGAGTTCCGGGAGGTCCCTCTACCGCGCTCGGTGCGGGAAGCGATGGAGCGGTACCTGGAGAAGCACGGCACCACGAAGGATGGGTACCTGCTGCGCGGCCCGAGCGGCTACTACACGGAGCCGATGGAACGCAGGCGCGTCCGGAAGCTCTTCAAGGAGCTCCCCGCAGCGGACGGTGTGGGGATGTTAGCTTCCGGCACTACTTCGCCTCGAACGCCCTCGGGAACAGGATACCGATCACCGACGTGGCGGAATGGATGGGGCACAAGTCCATTGAGGAGACGTGCCGTACCTACCGGCATCTGATGCCTGGGAGCATCACCAAGGCGGCCCGCATTCTGGACGCCAGTTTGTGGGAAGCAGCCTGATTCGACATTGATGCGAAGAAATTTGTCTCCTTCTTCATCGCCTCCAGCGGGAGCCGATCGCGCAACGGTGCTGCCGCAGGCGGGCGGACAGGAAGCGCAGGGCAGAGCTGGACAAGTCGATGCGAGGAGGTCTCCCCTGCTCGAGTGAAGCCGAGAGCTTGGGGAAGGGTGGACAAGCACGCGAAGCCTCTGGTGGAGACGGTTCTCTTGGTCGAAAACCCATCTACGAGTGGCTTCAGCATGTTGTCAGCCCAACCGGCTCGCTACTGCTGCAAGTTGGAAAGAGCTCACTCCGAACATACACCCCGAAGAACGACCGCCGCTCCGTACATGTTGTCAGCCTGCTCGTCGACTGGGGCGTTGCGATCCTCGGCCGCCCGAAAGAGGAGCCACCGCAGGCTTTGACGATTTCCTTATCTGTCACGGTCTCGACGTTACGATCCTCGGTTGCCCCGGAGCACAACCGTACCCAGCTGCCGGAACTTCGTAGAGTACTCGTTGTTGCGATGCTCGGCTGCCCCGCAGGGCAGCCGCCACCGCGTACTTGACGCCTTCGACCAGCCGGGTGTTGATGTTGCGATCCTCGGTCGCCCAGCAGGGCGACCGCCATCGGGCTTGTGGCCGGTGTGGAAGTCCTGCTCGATGTTGCGGCCCTCGGCCGCCCCGAAGGGCGACTGCCAGTGCGCCACCTGGATGGTAACCCGAATGGCATCGTGTGGTTGTGATTCTCGGTCATCCCCGAGGGCGACGCTAGCCGGTCTCAACACGCTGACTACCCGCGAGTCTGGGTGGTTGCGATCCTCGGCCGCCCCAGAGGCGACCGCCAACTGACCACGGAGACGGGTCTGGTTAAGCGGGTGGAGGAGTTGCGACCCTGGCGGTCCTACCGGAAGGCGACCTCCAGGGTCGGTGGGACCGGGACAACGATCAACGCGCAGAGGTTTCGATCCTTGATCGCCTCGAAGGGTGACCATGACATGACGCCGGGCGAGCAGGGCGGCGGCACCAACGAGTTGCGATCCTCGGCCGCTCCGAAGGGCGGCCGCCATCAGAACCTCGGATTCTAGGGTCCGAGTGCCGGTGACGTTGCGATTCTCGGCCTCCCCGAAGGGCGACCGCCAGATCTGGAATTCGACCCGCGTGCCGAGCGGGTCCTCGGGGTTGCGATCCTCGGCCGCCCCGAAGGGTGACTGCCGGGTGACAAACGAGGCGGCGGAACGGGTCGACAGTGACGTTGTGATCCTCGGTCACCCGCATCGGCACCCGCCAGCACAAAAAGCGCTCCTCCCAGTTCTTCAGCTTTGGTGCCGTTGCGACCCTTGGCCGCTCCGGAAAGCGACCAGCAGGTGATGCGGATTGGAGCTGTGTAGCCCCACGGCATGTTGCGATTCTCGACCGCCCCGAAGGGCGACCGCCATTAGTCAGCACGTCATGACTATCTGTGCGTTCATGATGTTGCAATCCCCGGCTGCTCTGGAGGGAAACCGCCGGAGGGCGAGAACGGCAAGGTCATGTCAGAAGCCGTGTTGTTGTGACCCTTGGCCGGCCCGGAGGGCTACCGCCAGGACAATGTTGCCGTTGCCCTTCCAAACGTCGTCCCAGTTGCGATCCTCTGCTGCCCCAGGGCAGCCGCCGCGTCAAGCCGGCCGTGTTGAGCACAGCCCCCTTCATCTTGTTGCGGTCCTCGATCATCCTAGAGGGCGGCTGCCATAGGTACAGGGCTCGACCGACAGTCGTGACTCGAAGAGATCGCAATTTCGGCCGCCCCGGAGGGCGAGCGCAGTGGCAGGAAGTAGATGCGGGTGGCGCCCTTGCGGTTGTTGCGATCCGCGGTCGCTCCAGAGAGCAACCGCCAGCAGGGCCATCGTGCAGAGCATCTGGTAACCGGCTTACTTGTGATGCTCGATCTTTTCGAAGGACGACCGCCAGGTCAACGAACACCCGCCCCATCGTGCAGTCGCCCGGGTTATTGTGATCCTCGATTGTCCAAGAGGGTGACCGTCACATGGCCTCTTCGCATAGATTGATCGCCAACTCGTCGTTGCAATCCTCGGGCGCTCGGAGGGCAACCGCCAAGCCCGGCGAGAAGCTGAGCATTCCAAATTTCGGGAATCTTGCGATCCTCAGCCCTCAAGGGGCTATCCCCAGTTGACCGCGTTGGCCGTCTGGCCGAGATCCAAGTCGTTGCGACCCTCGGCTCGAGGTGGGCGTCAAGCGTCTGGTTACAATCCTCGGCCGCCCCGGAGGGCGACCGCCAGTGTAGATCCCGGACGCCTTCGGGCCCCGTTGTAGACGTGGTGGTCCTCGGCCGACCGGGGGGACGACCGCCAGACCGGCCGATTCAGGACCAGGTACGCACCGGTGGGGTTGCGATCCTCGGCCACCTTGGAGGGCGACCGTAACCGGCTGCCGCCATCGCTTACGCCGACAGGCGTGTGGAGTTGCAATCCTCTAGCGCTCTGGAAGGGCGACCGCCACCCCGACCTCTACTTCGCGATCCGCAAGGAGACGAAGGAGTTGCGACCCCCGGCCGCCTTGGAGGGCGACCCGCAACTTCCAGCAGAATGGGAACCGCGCGCCGTACTTGTTAACGTTGCGATCCTCGGTCGCTGCGGAGGGCGACCGCCAGGCTGTTCTCGTCCTTCATCATGTAAACGCCATCCACGTTGCGATTCTTGCTCGCCCCGAAGGACGACCGCCAGGTCGCGTTGTCTTGGAAGACCTGTGTGGTCTCGATGTTGCGATCCTCGGTCGCCCAGGCGCGACCGCTACAAGGCTGCAATGGTGACCTGCTTGGGATCAAGATTGTTGCGATCCTCGGCCGCCCGCATCAGCAACCGCCAGCGCGAACAACGCGTCTCCCATTTCTTCAGCTTTGGTGCCGTTACGATCCTCGGTCGCCCGGAGGGCGACCGCCAACGCCAGTCTGACCCTGCGGAATGACGATCCAGCGCTGGATTTGGTTGCGATCCTCGGTCGTCCCGGAGGGCGGCCGTTACGAGACGGTGCGTAGCCCTGCGCCGGGTTCCGTGTCCCTGGGTCGGCTCAGTCGATGAGGCGGGTGAGGGTGACTCCCTCGGGCATACGGTCTTCGTCGATGGAGATGTGGTCGGCGTAGTCGTCCCAGGAGCGTGCCTCGCTGTTGCCCAGTGGCTTGATACGGATGAGGTCGAAGAGCTTGTGGGCTGGGGCCCGTCCGTAGGCGTCGTCGTGGGAGAAGACGTACAGACCGCGGATGGCCATTTCGCCGCGGGAGGATGCCCGGTCGTGGTCGAACATCATGGTCAGGGCCCGCCAGTAGGCGGCGAGGTCTTCCGGGGTGACTTTAGCCTTGGCGCCGAGGGCGCCGGAGTAGAAGCCGTGGCCGCGGTAGAGCCCGTAGGGGACGTAGTGCTTGTTGCCCATCTCGGTGACCTTGCCCTTGGCCAGGTCCTCGGGCTTGTTCGGGGTGACACGGGTGATGCCGGCCTCGAGCGGGGTGACGGGGTCGATGGAGCGGGAGAAGGTGAGCTGCATGGGCCCGCGGGCCCTTCCGGCGTGCTTCTTTTGATCGCCCACGGACATGACGGCTCCGAACAGGCGCACGTCCCAGAAGTTGCGGATCATCCACTCCTGCGCGGTGGCGGTCTCGCCTTCCTTGGCGCCCCCTTCGATGTAGGCGCGCTGGATCTGCGGGTTGAGGGCGACGCCCTGTTCGACGTACATCTCGAAGCCGGGCTGGCCCTGGTGGACGAGAGTGATGGTGTTGCGGATCTTGCGTTTGAGGGCGACGTCGGTGATGAGGCCCTGGCCGGTGATGGGGTCGGTCCGGGGCATGCCGCCGGCGTCGGGGTCACCGTTGGGGTTGCCGTCCTTGACGTCGATGAGGAAGACGTAGTCGTGCTTGCGGGTGGGGTCCAGGTGCGCGTTGGTCATGGTTGCTCGGTGTCCTTCCGGGGCTGTGGCGTCGTGGTGAGCTGGCGGCGGGGCGTTACCAGAGGGTGTTGTCCGAGGAGTCGGCGTCCTCGGCAGAGGCTTCGGGAAGGGCGTCCGCTTGCTGTCCGGCTGCGAGTTCCTTGCCGGCTTCCCGTGCCTTGATGGCTTCTGCCGCAGCGCGTGCAGAGTGGGCTCGCTGGTGGTCGTAGCCGAGGATGAACAGTGCCTGCTGTTCGGTGCTCAGGTGGGCGGGGATGGTATCGAGCAGGTCGAAGGCGTCCCGCAGCCGACCGTCCATGGCCTTGGCCGCGGGTCCACTGGTGCGGGCGATGGTGCGCAGGTGCGGTCGTGCTCCGATACGCAGGCGGGTGAGCACGGCTCGGGGGGAGACGACCGCGGTGCTCAGGTACTTGTCGGTGATGGTGGTGTTGACCTTGGGCATGGCCTTGCGCTGGATCGCTTCGAGCATGGCCATGATCCGGCCGCATACGTAGCCGGGCTCGGTCGACTGGGGGTTCAGCTGGGGCACACAAAGCTCCTTGTGGCGAGTGGTCGTACGGATCAGGGCGAGGCGCAGCAGGGCGAGGCGGGGCCGGTCGAGGTGGTGGTCGGCGCGGATGCGCTGCAGGAGGACCGGCAGAAGGTGGGCCGGTGGCGCGGCGCCGTGGAGTGCGGCTTTGGTGAGGTCGGCCTGCAGGTGTTTGGGGACGGTGGTGTCGACGTACTTGTTCTTGCGCTTGTCCCAGCGGGCGCAGGAGAGGGCAAGTCGCCAGACCGACCAGTAGGTGTAGGTGTTGTTCCAGCCGTCCCAGGTCTGCTGGTCGGCGAACCAGGTCCCGAGTCTGCGTTTCAGTTCGGGGACGGGGATGGTGATCCAGTCGGCGACGATGACCCTGTTGGTGTTCACCCGCAGGGTGAGGGAGTGGAAGGCCTCCTCGTCGAGGACTGCCAGTGCGTCTCGTCCCCGCCGGGGGTGGCGGACTCCGGCAATGAGCTGGGCCACCTCCTCGGGCTGGGGGTCGTGCAGGGTCCACATGGCTGTGTCGGTGTCGGTGTCGGGGTCACGGGTCCACCAGACGATGGCGGAGTCGTCGGCGGAGGCGCGATGTTCGGGGTCGGCGAGCAGGGTGTTCAGGGCGGTGGCGGACTTGGTGCCGCAGTCGACGCAGATGGGGGTGGCACCGAGCTGCTTGGTGCCGGCCCGGAAGTGGGCGGGTTGGTTGAGGCAGACCAGCTGGGTGTTCATCCCGGAGTTGGGGATGCCCTTGATGGGAACCGGGAGCGTGGACAGCAAGGGCATGACGTGTCCGCACACGAGGCAGAGTCCCCGGTTCGCCTTGCCCGTCTTCGCGCTCTTCGCCTTCTTGACCTTGTCGGCCCACCAGCACTTGGCTTCCGGCAGGTCGTGGACCCACTCGCCGTCCACGCTGATGGCGACGAGGTGGTCCTTGTCCATCTCCAGCGGCCACACGGTTGGCGCCGGGTTGTTCAGCCATGCGGCTACCGCCTGCGCCTGGGGAAGGTGGGGGTGGTCGTTGCACCAGGAAGTGACCAGGTCACGGTAGGCGGCGTGCCGGGTCCTGGCCTTGGTGACGTCGGCAGAGTTGGTCGAGAGGACTTTCTCTCCGTCCGGCCCTTTCACCAGGCCGGGGTGGGCGAGCGCGAACTGTGCGGTGTCAGCAAACAGGATCGGTGCTGGCTTGGACCCGGAGCGTCCGGTGTACGGGGCGGTGATCTTCCGCTGTTCCTGACGGAGATCGATGACCAGCGGTTCGGCGTTCCCTACACCCGTGCTGGAGAGATCGATCTGCCACATGACCCGGCGCGCGAGGTAGTACTCGGGGGTGTCGCCCTGGCGGCTGTCGGCTTGCTGGACAAGGCTCTGCAGCAGCACGTCAGACCACCTCCTCCGCGGAGGCTCGTCCTTCGGCTCCGGGCATGCCACTGACCTCGGCGGGGGCGAGCGGGCGGTCAGGCACGTGGAGAACGCCGTGTTCGAGGCTGGCCCGGAACCAGTGGTAGCGCTCCTTGCCCTTCGGGAGGTACTCGATGTGGTGGAGCATCAGCCCGAGCTCGTCGATGGGCGGAATGCCTGCCTGGTCGGCGGCGGTGACCACGCCGGCCTCCTCCGCCGACCCGCGAGGCCCGAAGAAGGATGCGAACTCCCGGCAGCCGAAATGGGGTTGCTCGTAGCAGGCACCGCGTGCGAGCCGGCGGTCGAACTGGTCGCGGTACTTCGGCAGGGGCGCGGTGCACCGGTCGGTGGCGTGGATGGTCGCGTGGATGCGGTAGGCGACGTCGCTCAGGGCGACGGTGACCCGCTGGCCGCGGTCTTCGGCGACGTCGTAGCGGTAGCAGTTGTTGGCCCGCAGGCTCTCGTAGGCGTTCTTGGTGATGATCGAGTTGTTGACCTCGTTGCGCCGGAAGCGGGTCCACCTCACCGGCTTGAGCTGTTCGATCCGTTCGACCCGGTAGGTCATCTCCGGTTTCCAGAAGATGGCTTCCAGCAGTCCCCTCGCCGCGGAGGGGGTCATGGTCGGATACGAGACCCGCTCGACCTTGAGCTCCGGACGCGTGAAGCAGGCCAACGGCCCCCACGCCTCCACCTCCACGTGGAGCGGCCGGTCCACGCGCTCACCGCGCCGCCGGGTCTGCTCTCTGGTCATACAAACCTCCCCCTCCATGTGCGGATCGGCCGGTTGTCAGTGCTGCCCGTTACCGTCACGACACTGGTGATCGACCCGGATTTCCTGCGGCCACCCAAACGTCGCTGTGGCCCCGGGACGGCAGCTGGCCGATCCGCGACTCACGTGTCCCAGGGGGACTGGTAACGAAATGTGGTGGTCTGATGGATTCTCGGCGCATAAATGATGAAGTGTCAAATCGATTTGCGAGTAGGGCAGTTGATCCAGTAGGCGGGTCAATGTCAGTCCCGGAAGGCAGACTCGTGGCCCACTCGCCGGGTCACCAAGGGGCCTGGCACTGGTACGAAGACCACGCCCGCGGTACGGGCGAGCTGGCCCGTCGGTTCGCAGAGCCATGGGGAGGCGGTGACCTCGCCTACCGGCTCGGACGCGACCACGACACGGGCAAAGGAGCCTGCGCGTGGCAGAAGGGGCTGATCGAGGAGGCCACCACCGGCCGCAAGACCAGACGGCCCTCGCACAGCGACGCCGGAGCCCTCCTGTTCGCCCGGGCGGCCGAACCATTCCCCGCTCTGCTGCCCTGCGCCGGTGTGATCGAGGGACACCACACCGGTCTGTCCGCGTGGTCGGAAGTCCGGCTCCGGCTGAAGGCCCTGATGGCCGACTCCAGCGAGGTGGACGAAGCCATCCACCGAGTCGCCGCGGTCATGCCGGAAGTTTTGGACGGGTCATGCCCGGCCGCCCCGGGCTGGCTTGACCCACGTGACAAGATCGCTGTGGAGATGTTGGTCCGCATGACCTACTCGGCCGTCGTCGACGCTGACCGGCTCGACACCGCCGCCCACTTCAGACCCGGCACGCACATCCGGCCGCACGTCGGGATGCCAGAACTGTGGGAGAGGTACGAGGCCCGCCGTCAGGAGGCCCTCGCCGGACGTCAGCGTTCCAAGGGCGCCTCCTGGCTGGACAAGCTCCGTGAGAATGTCTACCAGGAGGCACTCGAAGCCGCCGCCGGCAAGCCGGGCGTGTACCGGCTGCACCTTCCGACCGGCGCCGGAAAGACGTTCACCGGTGGAGGCTTCGCCCTCCGCCAC
This sequence comes from Streptomyces sp. MH60, assembly GCF_002939385.1. Taxonomy (GTDB): domain Bacteria; phylum Actinomycetota; class Actinomycetes; order Streptomycetales; family Streptomycetaceae; genus Streptomyces. The sequence continues at coordinate 52,251 of NZ_MULI01000019.1, forward strand.
GCCTCCCTGCACGGACTGCGGCGCGTCATTGTCGCGGTCCCGTTCATCTCGATCACCGAGCAGAACGCAGCGGAGTACCGAAGCCTCCTGGACCCGGAGCAAGGACCGCCGGTGGTTCTGGAACACCACTCAGCCGTGAACGTCGAAGCTCCGCAGCAACGCGCGCCGCAGTCCGCCGGCCCCTCGACGAACGTGCGCCACGGTCAGAAAGGGGGTCAGCCCAACCGGTGGGCGAAACTGGCCACCGAGAACTGGGACGCCCCCTTCATTGTCACCACCACCGTCCGCCTGATCGAAACGATCTTCGGAAGCACCCCCTGGGCCACCCGCCGACTCCACCGGCTCGCCAACTCCGTGATCGTCCTCGACGAGGTCCAGGCTCTCCCCGACAGGCTCCTGACCCCGATCCTCTCGGGCCTACGGAAACTCGTGGAGCACTACGGCGTGACCCTCGTACTCTCATCGGCGACCCAGCCGGAACTCGCCGCACTGAACCCCTGGCGCTCCGGCCTCTCGCAACGTGACGTCGTCGCCGACCCCGCACCCCTCTTCAAGCAGCTGCGTCGCGTCAGATACGAGTGGCGGACCGACCCGGAGGTGACCCTCGCAAGCATCGCCGCCGAGGCGGCCGAGCATGACCAGGCCCTCGTCGTGGTCAACGGGACCAAGGACGCCAGTCAGGTGCATCGCATCTGGCTCAGCACGAACCACGACGATGACCCAGGCGTCCTGCACCTGTCGACCCGCATGACCGGCGGGCACCGCCGAGAAACCATCCAAGCGACGAAGCAACGCCTAGAGAAGGGCCTGAACACCCTCCTCGTGTCGACCTCGCTCATCGAAGCCGGCGTCAACCTCGACTTCCCCCGCGGATATCGCGCCAGATCAACACCAGAGTCCGAACAGCAGGCTGCCGGACGGGTCAACCGCGAGGGCAAACGCCCCGCGAAGGACAGCGTCATGACCATCTTCGATCCCCAGGACGGCCTCAACCCGGAGGTGATCTACAACACGTGCGCTATCGCGGCAGCGTCCCGCCGTTTCGGCGACGGGCTGGCCGATCCCGACGATCTGGACGTCCTCCGCTCGTACTACCAGCACCGCTACCGCCTCCAGGCAGGACAACATTCCAAGGACCCCAACGGAGCCACCGGAGAAGTCGTCGAAGCGCTGCGAGCAAAGCTGCACTATCCAGAGGTCGCGCGCAGAATGCGGATCGTCGACAACGAATACTCCGTGGCCGTGGTCGTCATCCGCCCCCGGCTTGAAGAAGAAACCCGACAGGCCGCCCAGAAGGCAGTCGACCAGCTCCGCCGCGGCCTGCCGACGCCCGTGACCTACCGTGCCCTGCAGGAACACATGGCATCGATCCCCGAGCGCGAACTGGAACTGGCGATCAACGCCGGCCATGCCATCAAAATCGCCGGTGACCTGCACCAGTGGGTCGGCCCCTACCACCCCCGACGAGGCATCGAACCTCATGTATGAGCATTGAGGCCACCAAACAACGGCTCTCCGCTACACTGGCCGAGCCGAAACCGCCAGCTGATTGCCGCGGTGGTGGTTACCTTGCAGAAACGAGAGTCCAAACGTTTGGAAGTCGAACCAGGCGCGGCAGTCGTCCTCTGGGCGGTCAAGGACCACAACGATCACTGATACGCCAACTCTGGCGGCACAGCAGTAATATGCGGCCACCCCGCAAAATGGCCGAGGATCGCAACTTTGTAGCCAGCGTCTCTACCGCATCGTTCACCAGAGCTTGGGGTCGTCCTTCGGGGCGACCGAGGGTCGCAACGACGGCTCCGGTCTGGTCCAGTACGCGTACTGGCCCCTGGTGGTTGCCTTCTACGGCAACCGAGGATCGAAACATCGAGATCACGACTGGTAACCCAGTAGTCTTCGGCCTGGCGGACCGCCCTCCGGGCGGCCGAGGATCGCAACAGCGTGGTCGTGATCGTGTCGAACAGAAACGGTCCGGATGGCGGTAGGCCCGCGAGGTAGCCGAGGATCGCAACCAAAAGGGCCACAAGTACGCGGTCTGCTGACAGTGGGCATCCCCTAGGGTGACCGAGGGTCGCAACACCACGGCACCGATCAGGTAGTGAGGCGGCGTGCGCTGGCGGCCGCTCGGAGCGGCCCAAGATCACAACCAAGAGAACCCGGTGCTCCTCCTAGCGGAGGCGTACTAACGGCGCTTATCCGTTGGGGTGGCCGAGCATCGTAATTTCAATGTGCCCGAGCTGATGGCCGCGTACCGCACGACGATGGCTCCTGATTGGGGCGGCCGAGGATCGCAACCATGTGGTGGCCGGCCCCATCGTGGACCAGCTCAGCTCGGCGGTCGTCCTTCGGGACGGCCGAGGATTGTAACCTCATGTACCCGGTCGGCTCCCTTCGCATCGGTCGTGGATGGCGGTCGCCCCGCCGGGACGACCGAGGATCGCAACGGCGATACCGAGTCCCTCGCCGGCTTTCCACTCGGATCGCAGTCTTCCTTCGGGTCGACTGAGGATCGCAACATCCTGGCCGCGGTGATGACCTCACCCACGGCCCAGGATGGCGATCGCCCCCCAGGGCTGCCGAGGACCGCAACTGGACGTAGCTCCTCGCCCGACTGTCCGTCACCAAGGGTGGCGGTCGCCCTGCGGGGCGATCGAGGATCGCAACGACTCCGTCATCACCAAGAGCAAGTTGGGCATTCTGCTGGCGGTTGCCTTCCGGGGTGACCGCAGGTAGCTGGGACCGGACATTGAGCTGCCCAACCTGGGCGGCAGCCTGGCGGTCGGCCTTTGGACAGGGGTGGCCTTTGCGTGAGTGAGGTGTCAGGGCCTCTCACCGGGCCGGCACTTCGTCAGAGTCGGTGTGATGTGCATCATGGTCTGATGGAGAACGAAGTCGATCTTTCCGTTGTGCTGATCACAATCGACCGGGGTTCCGACACCTTCGTACTGGTTCGATCTGATGGAAAGGAGGCGCGTTTGCCGCTGCGTAGCCCCCTATTTGAACCTACAAGTCTGCTGAGGCGGGTCTCCTATCCGCCGAGCTTTGAAGGCTTGGTTGTGGAGACACTCAAGGGGGACAGTATTGTGTTCGATCTTCCCTGTTTTGGCCGCAGCGACGAGCTGGCCGGTCGGCTGGTCATCTATCTGGATCAGAACAAATGGCGCCTTGTGAGTGACGCGATGAGTGGGCAGCAGAGCGGTACATCTGATGACCGAGCCGCGGCTCTTCAACTTGTGCAGTGGTCGGCAGAACGAAAGATCATCCTTCCTGCTTCATCGGGTCACTATTACGAGACAACCAAATGGTCGAATGCGGAGGGGCGCTACCGACTTGGCTTGTCCATACTACAGTTCAGCAGGGGGTGGCAGCTGCGAGACCCCCTGCAGGTGTGGAGGGACGAACTCCGTCTGATGTTCCGTGCTGAGATCGGACAATCCGAGATCGTGGCGCCGGTCGTCACGCTGGAGCCGAATACACTCCATTCCGCCTCGAGAGGCGTTGTCGCGCCTCCGGCTCCGGCAGACTTTCCACCTCAGGCAGCATTCCAACACGAGGCGCTTGTTTCCGCCTTGAGTCTGATCGACACGATGCTGGACTCTGGAGGAGGGGAACGTGGTCCTGAGGTCGGTTGGATAGAGGTGAACCAGAAGTTCAGTGACTGGCTGGACTCTCACGGCGGCGATGCTCAGCAGAAGCGCAAGGCGATCGACGCATGGCTTCTCAGTGACCTGCAGAAAAAGGTGGCGGAGGAATCCTTTGCCATAGGGATGACGCCGGAGCAGCTGAAGGCATGGGGCACGGGCTCTCAGCCCGTTCAAAAAATGAGCTCGCTTCCGGCCTTGGGTCTCTTCCGAGAAATGCTCCATGAGCGCCACCTCAACCGTGGCACTACATGGAAACCCAACGATGTGATCGATATGGTCTATCTCTCCTGTGCCGCAGGCTACTCGGACTTCGTCGTATGCGAGCGGCAGATGCGTGAACCGCTGGCGTGTGGGGCCAAGCGGCTTGAGCGAAGCGCCCAGGTATTCCGAAGTCTGACCGAAGCGGTATCGGCCATTGAAGTAGCACTTGAGACGCGTGCGAGGGATGGGAGTGGCAGCGCGGTGTGAGGTGATTGGCCGCCGTCCCGCATTGGAGTCCACTGACAACTACATGAACCGGTAGCCCTGTCGAGGCTCCTCGGCCTCTCCTGCGTTGGGGCGTGGGTGAGGCCGTCGGTGAGGTGTGGGCATTACATCCGCACCCCACACGGAGACTCCGCTGTCGGTGAGCGATGCCTTCTGCGCTCCTTCTCACGGCCGGATCCGCTACCTGTCGTGCTCGTTGTGCCTGGCCAAGCAGAGATCCTGCCCATTGATGAACAGGTGCTTACGGAAGGCGGTACGCCTTTGCGTCCGGTTGTGCAGGGCCTCCCTCGTCCTCGATGGGGAACTGGTGGCCGTGCAGCCGGTAGACCATTTCGTCTGGCGCAGCCAGCATCCGTGCCTGCCGCCAGGCTGCATCGAATGACAATTGGCTGTCCGCTTCGCGTCGCAGACGAAGTGCACGCCAGGAAGAGAGGGGGTCCAGGACGATCCGCCACAGCGCGGGGCTCATTCCTTGCGCCGCCCTTCCGCAGCACTAGAAGCGACGGAGGAGTCGTCCGGCGAGTCATCGCCCTTCAGCTTCTGGAGCGCGTCGCAGAGCGCGAGCATGGCCCGGTTCTGTAGCTCAATGTCGTTGAAGCCTTGGCCGACCCTTTCCCACTGGTCGAGCATGGGCTGCCACCATTCGCCAGCCGCGACCATCCACCGTGCCAGGCGCTGCCATTCGGCAACCTGCTGAGCGCCCGGCCAATCACCTTGCTTTTCGATCCGGTCCAGCACGAAGAGGTCGGGCTGCTCGTACAGGTTCGTGCGGAGGAAGCGCAGCCGCCGTACCCGTGCCTCGTCTGCCTGCTGTTGAGCAAGGTCTTCCTGTGCGTTCTCCGAGAGCGCCAGTTCCACACGGGCAGCCAGGCACCGGTACCCGGTGGCGCGGGTGTGTTCTGGGGCGCCGAGCTCGGCGTTGATGGTGTCCTGCGCGGTGCGCACCTCGACGGCTGGGAAGAGCTGCGCAACCTCGCTGGCCCGCGCTAGGGTCTGGCTGAGTACGAGGTCTTCGAGATTGAGCCGGGCCCGCAACGCGGGGCGCCACTCGATCGTGAACGTGGCCTCGAAGTGGATACCGGGGGTCGCGCAGCGGAGCATCCGTGGCTGGGTGCAGTGGATCGTACGGGCCCGGCGCTGCCAGAACCACCTCACGCCGAATCCCTGTTGAGCTGAAACACCGTGCGGACGCGTGGGTCTACGAGGCGGTCCCAGAAGTCGTTCGCCGCGTTCGTCTCCCCGTCGACCGATACGTGCTCCAGTGCCTGCATCAGGCTCACGGAAGCCTTGAAGATCTTTTGGCCGCGCAGGACGGGGAGCAACCCGTCGCGGACGCGGGCGTAGGCGTCGGGATCGGTTGCCGACTGCCTGACCCATGTGGTGAGACGGTTGATGGCGTCCGGCGCCGTGGCGATGTCTCCCAACAGGTCCTGCAGTGCCCGCTTCACGTCTACTTCGGAAGGGACTTCATCGGACAGCAGCCATGGGGTGGTGCCCGGTACGGACATCAGGGCCAGGAAGGCCGCGGTGCCGGCCCCGCGGGACCGACCTGACTGCTGCCATGTGCGTACTTCGGTGATGAGCCGCGCCATCCCGGCGGGGTGCTGAGCCTGCTCGGCGAAGGCTTTGAGGGCCTCAGACCAGGCTGATTCCTGCCCGCTGTTGGCGGCTCGCCGTAGGCGGACCATGGCCATCCTGGCCTGAGAAGAGGTGACATCTGGGGTGCTCAAGACCTGTCGGCAGGTGGCCACCACGGTGGTCGCGCGTTCCTTGACCGATGCCCAGCCATACAGAATGCTCCACACCTGGCGGCCGACGTGCTCGTCCTGGACGGCCTGGACTAGGAGTGCGCTGAGGAGTTCCTTCTTCACCGGGTAGGTCGGGGATCCGAGTTGGACGAGATGGCCGATGTTCCCGTGCCGCAGGGTCAGAGCGGCGATGGCATCCACGACGTGCTCATTCGCCTCGCTGCCGCCCCCGGACGTGAGCCACTTCAGCAAGGGCTCGCGCATGACCTCGTAGTTGTCCCAGACATAGGTCAGGACGGCCCTACCGTAGCCGGGTTGGTCGAAGACGACTTCGTCGTGGCTGCCAACTCCGGCGCCGGCATCGACGACACGGCGGCGCAACCCACGGCCGGCGAATGCTGCACTTGCCGTCGAGGCGAAGCCGCTCCCGCCGACGGCGTCGACGCTGATGATTTGCTGCAGGTCCCGGGCGGCCTTGGACACTTCGGGCATCGGAGCGGATTGGCGCACGGCGAGGGCCAGGAGAAGGCAGCGGTCCTCCAGTGGCAGCGACGTGTCCTTGCCTCCATGCACGGAGACCGTCTCCCCGAACAGGATGTCGAGTTTGTCCCGCCAGTCGGACAGGGCGGACGTGATCCGTTCGGCCAGTCCGGCATCGAGCGCGGACCACGATGACGGGACGTCCATGGGGAGCGACGTGTCAGTCAGCCGTTCGTGCTCCCGCCACGCCAACATGATCGAGTCCGCCGTGCGGGCCGCTTCCACGGCGTCGAGACGGTTTAGCGAAGCCTTGGTCTTGTCGACGGAGTGAAGGTATGCAACCAGGCCGGGGGCCTTGCGAGCCCTCAGCCGGGCCTCCACGACACTCTGGGCCGGAGGCGGCTCGTTGAGGTGGACGACGTGAATGCCCGACTGGACCGGGACGTAGTGGTCAGTCCAGAGGTCCTTGGCCACATTCAGGACGAGGTAGGAGCCCAGCTTTTCCAGAACTCCGGCATGCTCTTCCAGCATGGTGAGGAAATCGGCCGCGATCCGGTCGTGCTCAGGGTCCTTGAGGTCGACCTGGTAGGCGTGGCGCTCCTCGGCGGGAAGCCAGCCCACTTTGGGTGTCTTCCAGTCCGCGTCCAATTTCACGATGTCGGTCTCCTCGCCCGTGTGCTCGGCGAGGAGGTGCAGGGCCAGGGTGGTCGATCCGTACGACCGCGGGGCGACGATGATCAGTACGTGCTTCCGCGGGTGTAACCCCGCCGGATCCAGAGCCTGCTGCCACGTCTCTGCCCATTGGCCCTCGCGGGCGATCGGCTCCTGCTTGATCCGGTGACGAGAAAGCGTCGAGCCTTCGAGGATGCCCGGTTTGCGGGTCTCGTTGATGATCTTGTCGGCATGGTTGACGAAAAACTCCGGACGGTTCACCGTGATCGGTGCCGGCCCAGTGTCCGGTACGGGGGGCACGACGAACGCTGCCGGGGCGGCCCGGCCGGCGCTAACGGTCCCCGTGCCTTCAGGGGCGCTACTGCTTGGGTCCGGTGGACGCGGAGCCATGCCATCCGCTCCCGTCGACGGAGACTCGAGCTCGTCGGAAGAGTGGCGTGGAAAAGGGGAACGGTCATCGGACATGCGCTCTCTGGTTCCTTTCGATGCGGCTCGGCGCGAGGGCACGGGCACGGTCAGATTCGGCGCCGGTCGATGTGCATCGTTCCGACCGTGTTGATCACGGTGGTGTCGGTCATTTCGCCGGTGAACTGGAAGACGGCGCCAGCCGGGCTGTTCGAGCCGGCTGGCGACGGCGGCGCAACTGTTCCGCCCCCGCCTCCGAGGGACCCCGGGCTGATGAGCGGTGCGAGGGCTTGCGGTGTCATCTGGGGTACGAACAGCCAGCACGGCTCCTCGAATGTCTTGCCGTGCACCCGCGCCGTGGCGCGGAGGAAGTGTTCCTCGTCGAGGTCCGGCGTGCGTCCCGCGCGGACGGTCCGCCGGAACGCCGCCTCTGAGACGACGGCGGCCAGAAAGCCGCCTTGGTGTTCCCGGGCCACGGTGAGGCCCGCGCGCACGACCTGGCTGTCGAGCAGTCGGCACACCTCGTTGATGGCATCGCCACGATGGTCGGGCAGGGCGAGCGGGCCGACGTGCACAGCGGCACGCAGTCGGATCGCTGGTGCGTTGGCGAGCCGTTCACGGTCGTACCGGACGAGCGCTATGTGCAGGTGTTCCAGCAGCGGGTCGACCAGCCGTGCGATGTCCTTGGCCGGCATGACGAAGATGGCTCCATCTCCGGTGTCCTTGAATGCACCGGGCCGGTCTCGTGGATCCTGCAGTCCAACGTGGGCCAGCACATTGGTGAGGACGTCATCCAGATCCGAACGGACGGGCGCCATCTTCGCTTCCGGAATCTGGCTGTAGCCCTGCATATCCACGGCCAGGAGTGCCTGCTCCGGTGGCACGTCGACGGACGAAGGTGAGGCAAGGGGCACGCTGTCACCGACCTTTCGGTCACGACGGAGGAATCGAGTGCCCCATGCTGATCGGCCCGGGCACGCTCTGGTGCCCACTACTGGGCACCGCCCGGGTGCGCCCGGTCACAGCGTGCTGCGGGCGTGGGCCGTGATCGATGTGATGTCGTAGATCAGCAGTCCGCCGCCCGGATCCGTCTCCAGCCAGCCCTCTTCCCGCCACGGCTTGATCGCCGTACCGACGGCGTTGCGGGACGCACCGATCATCTGGGAGAGCTCTTCCTGAGTCAGTCGGACACTGACCGCTGGCTGATTCGTCGCAGCTGCATCCACGAGCCGGCGAAGGGCACCGGCCAGGCGTACGGGAACACACGCGGTGGCGAGTTCGAGCCTGACGGCTTCGGACTCCCTGACCCGCGCGATCGCATGGCGTAGCAACGGGTTGAGTAGGTCGTTGCTCTCGACAAATGAAAGGAAATCGGGGGCCGGAATGAGGTGCACGTGGCAGGATTCCGCGGCGATCACAGAAGCCGAACGGGGCTGCGCATCCAGGACGGCCAGCTCGCCGAGCAGCTCACCAGGGCCGCGTATCGCGAGCAAGGCCCGTTCCCCGTTCGGCCCCGTCAACGTCACGAGGGTCGACCCCGAAGCCAGCAAGACCACATGGGTACCGGGATCCCCCTGCCGCAGGAGGACGCTGCGGGCCGGGCGCACCCGCATGGGGGCGAGGGCACGCAACTGCGACCACAGACTCTCGCCGATCACTGCCATGTGCGACTGATACATATCCCCCCCAAACGTAGGGACCAACCCATAGAGGGTGAGATTTTCAGGAGGCGAGGAAGGTGAGCAACAGGACCAATCCGGCCACACTGATTGCGGCCACGGTGAGATCGACAGCCACCTTGACCGCCCGGAACTTTCGGCGCGCGAGGGTGGTCAGGGCGGCCTCACGTTCCGGTAACTCGGTGCAGTTCACCGGACGTGGCGGTAGGGCTGCCGACGAGTGCCTGCTTCCGCTGCCTCCGCCGACGAACTCCTCACGCCAAACGAGCCCGTCGTCCTTCGGGAAGATGGGGCGCAGGGCCATCAGTGCCGATACCAGGGCTGCCCCGATCAGTGCGCCCACCAGCGCCACAGCCACGCTGAGCATGCGCGACGAGTTCACCGGTGAGGACAGCGCCATCCCTGCCGTGATCGCAAGTAGGGCACCGGTTACTCCACTCAGTGCTGTTGCTTTCGTATCCGCGCGCTGCACCTCGACGAACATCCTGTTGTCATCACTCGCAGGTGCGCCGGTTGTTGTCGAGACGTGCAACGGGACGTTCTGCGACTCGGGTTCTTCCACTGCCTTCTCCTTGTCGTTGCCTTGCGGCTTGGAGTAGCAGTCTGGGCAGGCGGCCGGAACGCAGCTGCCCACCAGGTGGTAGCGATCGCGATCGATCGGTCACAGTCGGGAGCCTGGTTTGGTTTGACCACGAGGCTGCCCGGATCGAGTGCTCCATAGGCGACGGTGGGGCAGCCAGTGGCGGGTCCACTCGACCGCCTAATGCTTTGAGGCCGGATGAAGCCCCAGGCTGCCGGGTTCGTTGAACGACCCAGGTCGATGCAGAGGATGGCTCCGTGCTCAACGAAGTGCTTACCTGGCGCATCGTCAGGTAAGTCAGCATCTGGTCAGCATGAGTCCTCGCATACTCCGAGGCAGGTGCTCGAGCGAGTCCTTGGACGGCGATGGCACAACAGCCGGATTCTACGCGGAAGTGCAGGTGGGGAACCTTCTTGCCCAAGAGGGATCGATGTTCCTGAGCATCTTCGAGTGTGAGGAGTGTCGGTGTACAGTGAACAACGCCCCTGACCTGCAGAAAGCTGGCGGGGAGCTGTCTTCTAGGAGTCCAAAGTGCTGCGAACTTTGATCAAGTCCAAGATCCACCGCGCCACCGTCACCCAGGCCGACCTGCACTACGTCGGTTCGGTGACCATCGACGTCGATCTGCTGGACGCCGCCGATCTGCTGCCCGGTGAGCTCGTGCACATCGTGGACATCACCAACGGGGCCCGGCTCGAGACCTACGTCATCGAGGGCGAGCGGGGGTCCGGGGTGATCGGGATCAACGGGGCCGCGGCGCACCTCGTGCACCCCGGTGACCTGGTGATCCTCATCAGCTACGCCCAGGTCACCGACGCCGAGGCGCGGTCGCTGCGGCCCCGGGTCGTGCACGTGGACGGCGACAACCGTATCGTCGCCCTGGGTGCCGACGCGTCCGAGCCGGTACCGGGCTCGGACCAGGAACGCAGCCCGCAGGCCGTGTCGGCCTGACCTACCGATCCCGCGGGGACGAGGAGCGTGGCCGTGAGTGACATCGAGATCCGTGACGACCGGGACGCCGGACGGCTGGAGGCGGTCGCGGCCGGAGAGGTCGTCGGGCGTATCGAGTACTTCGTCCTCGACGCTCCCGAGCGGGCCGTCGTCCCCGTCCACACGATCGTCGAACCGGCCCACGAGGGCCAGGGCATCGCCGGTTCCCTGGCGCGTGAGCTGTACGGGCTCGCGCGCCGGGAGGGCGTCCCGGTCGCCCCGCTGTGCCCGTACGTCGTGAAGTGGGCGGAGCGTCACCCGGACGAGGCACCCGCCGCCGATCCGGAGCTGCTGCGCGCCGCGAAGGAGTGGCTCGTGGCGCATCCCGAGCGGTTCTGACCGTGCTGGCGCTCCTGCACACCTCGCCCGTGCACGTGCCGGTCTTCGACGCGCTGCGTGACGCGGCGCACCCCGGGCTGGAACTGCGGCACCACGTCGACGCCGGACTGCTGGAGCGGGCGCGGCGGGACGGGCCCGAGGCGGTCGCCGCGTCCGTCGCGGCGGCCCTGACGCGGGCCGTGGCGGACGGGGCGCGCGCCGTGCTGTGCACCTGCTCGACCATCGGGGGTGTCGCCGAGGCGGCGGCCGCCGGGGTCGGCGTACCGGTGCTGCGCGTGGACCGGCCCATGGCCGCCGCGGCGGTGGCCGTGGGTCCGCGGGTCCTCGTCCTCGCCGCCCTCGAGAGCACGCTCGCTCCGACGGCGGCCCTGATCGAGGAGGAGGCGCGGCGCGCGGACCGTCCCGTGGAGGTGCGGACCCGGCTGGTGGAGGGTGCCTGGTCGCGGTTCGAGGCCGGTGACGGCGAGGGTTACCTGCGCCGGGTCGCCGAGGCGGCCGACTCCGTGTCCGGCGCCGACGTGATCGTCCTGGCCCAGGCGTCCATGGCACCGGCCAGGGAGTCGACCAGCGTCCGTGTCCCCGTGCTGGCCAGCCCGGCGCCGGGACTGGCGGCCGGGGCGGCGGCCGCACGGCTGGGCCACTCGGGGCCGGCGGTTCATACGGCTGGGTGAGTGGGGAGGCGGCGGTCGGGTAGGCGGGGGACAAGTCCAGAGCCGACGTCGACCGATTGGCCGGAGGACAGCGCCATGACGAACCCGTTTCCGGATCCCGTCCCGCCCGGGCCCACCCCGGGACCCACCCCCGGACCGGACCCGGAGCCACCGCATCCGCACCCGGACCCGGTCTCACCACCGGCCCCGGGCCCGGGTCCGGAGCCGACCCCTCCGCCTCCGCCCCCGGGCCCCGGCCCGGAACCCACACCTCAGCCGCCGGGCCCCGGCCCGCAGCCGACGCCCCAGCCTCCGGAGCCTCCCGCTCCGCCCGGGCCCGCGCCGTCGCCGATCCCGCCGGGACCCGAGCCCGTGCCCAACCCCGAGCCGGGGCCACCGCTCACCTGAGCGAACGGACGACACGGGGCGCGGGCGGCCCTGGGACACGCGCTACGCGGTGACCTCCGACCGGTCCCCGCCCCACAGCGTGTGGAACGCGCCGTCCCGGTCCGTCCTGCGGTAGGTGTGCGCCCCGAAGAAGTCCCGCTGCCCCTGGGTCAGCGCGGCGGGCAGCCGCTCGGCGCGCAGGGCGTCGTAGTAGGCGAGGGCGGCGGCGAACCCCGGCGTCGGCACGCCCTGCCGGGTCGCCGCCACCAGGACCTCGCGCCAGTCGTCCTGCGCGGCGGCGATCTCCCGCGCGAAGGTCTCGTCCGACAGCAGACTCGGCAGGTCGGGCCGGGCGTCGTAGGCCGCCCGGATCCGGTCCAGGAAGGCCGCCCGGATGATGCAGCCGCCGCGCCAGATCGCGGAGACCGCGCCGAGGTCGATGTCCCAGCCGTACTCCTCGCTGCCCGCCGCGATCTCGTGGAAGCCCTGTGTGTACGACACGATCTTCGACGCGTACAGCGCCTGCTCGACACGGTCGGCGAAGGCGGCCGCCTCCGACTCGCCGAGCGGCGACGCCTTCGGGCCCGCCAGGCCGCGCGACGCCTCGCGCAGAGCCGCGTGCCCGGAGAGGGAGCGGGCGAAGACCGCCTCCGCGATGCCGGACACCGGCACCCCCAGGTCCAGAGCGATCTGCACGGTCCAGCGGCCCGTCCCCTTCTGTTCCGCCTGGTCGACCACGACGTCCACGAACGGCTTGCCCGTCGCCGCGTCCACGTGCGACAGCACCTCCGCCGTGATCTCGATCAGGTACGAGTCCAGGCGGCCGGTGTTCCAGGTGCGGAAGATCTCCGCGATCTGCGCGGGGGAGTACCCGGCGACGTCCCGCAGCAGCTGGTACGCCTCGCCGATCAGCTGCATGTCGGCGTACTCGATGCCGTTGTGCACCATCTTCACGAAGTGCCCGGCGCCGTCGGGACCGACGTGCGTCACGCAGGGCGCCCCGTCCGCGGCCTTCGCCGAGATCTTCTCCAGCATCGGGCCCAGTGACGCGTACGACTCCTTCGAGCCGCCCGGCATGATGCTCGGCCCGTGCAGCGCGCCCTCCTCACCGCCGGAGATGCCGGTGCCCACGAAGTGGATGCCCTGCTCGCGCAGTTCGCGCTCCCGGCGACGGGTGTCGGCGAAGTGCGCGTTGCCGCCGTCGATGATCATGTCCCCGGGTTCGAGGAGCGGGGCGAACTCCCGGATCACCGCGTCGGTCGGGTCACCGGCCTTCACCATGATCACCAGGCGCCGCGGCCGCTCAAGGGCGGCCACGAACTCCTTGGCGGTCTCGGTCGCGACGAAGTCGCCCTCACTGCCGAACTCCTCGACCAGCGCGTGCGTGCGCGACGCGGTCCGGTTGTGCACGGCGACCGTATAGCCGTTGCGCGCGAAGTTGCGGGCGAGGTTACGGCCCATGACCGCGAGACCCGTGACGCCGATCTGCGCTGTAGTGCTCATTGCGTTGGCTCCTAATGACCTTGGTGTCTAGTGGTGCCCGTGTCCGCCAGTATCGCGAATTCGGCCGCTCGGCCATGCTGACGTGCCGGTACGCCGGCCGCACTTCGTGCTTCCAGGGCTCCAGTACGGCGGGGAGGGGCCCAGTGCCTCAGCGGGCGGACGCCTCAACCGGCCAACGGCCGCCCGGTCCCGGCCACTCGGGCTGACCAACCGGCCGGTTGCCGTCTTGTCATGGCCTGTTCGTGGCGCTTACTTTTGCCCCTCCTGACGCAATGTCGAGGGGGACCTCCATGGCCGTACGCGGCCGGCACCGCCGGTATCAGCCGAACAGGATCAACCGCGCCTCGCTGACCGTCACCGCCGGGGGTGCCGGACTGGCCCTCCCCCTCGTCGGTACCGGCACGGCCCACGCGGCCGACGTGGAGACCTGGGACCAGGTCGCCGCCTGCGAGTCCACCGCCGACTGGGACATCAACACCGGCAACGGCTACTACGGCGGGTTGCAGTTCACCCAGTCCACCTGGGAGGCCTTCGGCGGCACGCGGTACGCCCCGCGCGCCGACCTGGCCACCAAGGCAGAGCAGATCGCCGTCGCCGAGAAGGTGCTCGACGCCCAGGGCCCCGGCGCCTGGCCGGTGTGCTCCGAGCGGGCCGGACTGACCCGGGGCGGCGACACGCCCGACATCCGGCCGGCCGGGGGAGCGGTGCCCGCGAAGCAGGCGGGTTCGACGAAGGACGTCCAGCCGCAGACCACCCCGCAGTCCCGGGCGGGCAAGGCCCGGATGTACACGGTGGTCACCGGCGACACCCTCTCCGGCATCGCCGACACCCACGAGGTCCGGGGCGGCTGGCAGCGCCTGTACGAGGCCAACCGCGGCGCCATCGGCTCCGACCCCGACCTGATCCTGCCCGGCCAGCGCCTGTCCCTGCGCGGCGAGGGGGCCACCGCGGCGCCCTCCGGCGCCGAGACGAGAAAACAGGACAAGCAGCAGAAGACCCAGAAACAGCAGAAGACGCAGCAGCCGACGCGGCAGAAGACGGAGCCGAAGTCCGAGCCGAAGGAACAGAAGCGGCAGGAACAGAAGCGGCAGGAACAGCGGAAGGCGCCGCAGAAGTCCTCCTCCGACAGCGGCAAGGCCAAGGCCGGCAAGGCCACCACCCACCGCGCCGTCGTGGCCCCCGTCGACGCCGCCACCGGCACGCCCTACCACCAGGCGGGTTCCTCCTGGTCCAAGGGCTACCACACCGGCGTCGACTTCCCCGTCCCCACCGGAACCTCCGTCAAGTCGGTCGCGGCGGGCCGGGTGGTCAGCGCGGGGTGGGGCGGTTCGTACGGCTACCAGGTGGTGGTCCGGCACGCCGACGGCCGCTACTCCCAGTACGCGCACCTCTCGGCGATCTCCGTGAAGAACGGTCAGTCGGTGGGCGTCGGCCAGCGGCTGGGACGTTCCGGCTCCACGGGCAACGTCACGGGCCCGCATCTGCACTTCGAGGTGCGGACGGGGCCCGGTTTCGGTTCGGACGTCGACCCGCTGGCGTACCTGCGGGCCGGCGGCGTCAGGATCTGATCCGGACCCGTCGGCGGCCGAGCACAGGCGGCGGGACGAACGGACCGCCGTAGAAGGGGCCGTAGGAGAGCGTGTCGTCGCTCTCCACCGGTGCCCGGGTTCCGTACGCCTCCTCGGCGGGGGCGGTGTCGGGGACCGGCGGCGCCGGCGGGGACGGCACGACGACCTTGTCGGAGAGCCGAGCCACCGGAGCGACGGGAACCGCCGCGGCCACCGGCTCACGGACCGGGGGCTCCGGGACCGGCACGGCCACCGGCACCGCTACGGCCACCGGCACCGGTCCGGGCGCCGCCCCGGCCTCCGGAAGCGCCACGGTGTCCTCGGCCGGGGTCAGGGCCGCCTCACCCGTGTCGGCGCCCTCCCGCGCGATCCGCTCCGTCGTCAGCATGATCAGCCCACCGGCCGCCACCACGCCGCAGCCCAGGGCCAGCACGGTGCCGGCCGTGCCGTGCCGGAACGTCTCGCCGAACATCGTGATCCCGACGACGGCGGCCACCACCGGGTTCACGACCGTCAGCGTGGCCAGCGGGGCCGCGAGACCGGCGCCCCGGTAGGACGCCTGGGACAGCACCATGCCGGCCGTGGCGAGTACGCCGATCACGGCCAGGGACGGCAGGTCGCCGGCGGTCACCCCGCCGGTCCAGTCGACCGCGACCGTCTTGGTGAAGACCGAGGACATCCCGAAGGCTATGCCGGAGGCGGTCGCCAGCAGGATGCTGCGGACCGCCGGGTGCCGGTGCGCGGCCCGGCCCGCGATCATCAGCGCCACGACCGCGCCACCGGTGACCAGGGCCGCCCCGACCCGCTGCGCCGTGTCCAGCGACTGCGCGTCGGAGGCGCCGACCAGGGACAGCAGACCGGCGAGACCCACCGTGGCCATCAGCGCGCCCCGCCAGGCCGTCGCACCGGCCCTGCGACCCACGAAGAGCGCCGCCATGGGCAGCGCGAACACGATGGTGAGCGCTCCCAGCGGCTGCACCAGACTCAGCGGACCGAGCGCGAGGGCGACCACGTGCAGCAGACCGCCCAGGCCGTTGAGCGACACCGCCGCCCACCAGGCGGGCCGGCGCAAGGGGGCGTACTGGGCATCCGGGGACGACGCCGCGACCTGCTCCTGCACGATCGCTCCGCCCGCGTACGCCACGGCGGAGACGAGCGACAGCAGCACGGACAACGCGAGGGCGCTCATCGGCTGCTCCTCTGCGTGAGGCGGGGGCGCTGGGCCCACCGCGGCGATCGGTCGTCATCCATGGACAACACGATGCCGTCTCAGGGTCTTCCCGTCGTCGTCCCTGAGCATTCTTTGGGTCCTACTACCGATGGAGTACGACGGCGCCGCCGTCCTCCCCAGGGTGGGCGATCTCCGGCCCGGACCCCTGGCCCAGCCCCCTAAGGGCCCTGATATTACTGCTCTCCGTGGACCTCGACCCCGCCCTCTCCGCCCTCCGCCCGCTCGGCGGGTTCTCCGTCCTGCACGCCGCGCGTCCGGTGCCGTCGCGGCGGACCGCCACCGTCGCGCCCCTCACGGACGCCTACGCACCGGGACATGTGAACACCGACCCGCTGGCCCGCCGGGTCGGCAAGGTCGCCGTCGCGCTCGGCACCCCCGAGACGCGGGTCGCCGCCTCCGTGGCCCAGCAGGGGCTCGCGGCCCGCCTGTGGTCGGTGGCCCTGGCCTGCGCCGTCCTGTACGGACACGTCCCGGACCTCGATCCGCGCCTGCTGCACTGGGACCCCGAGGCCACCGCCCCCGACGACCTGTGGCTCACCGAGGTGCACTCCCTGCCGGGGGACGCCGCCACCGTCGCGGACGTCGTCCTCACCACCCACCTCACGCCCCTCACCGAGACCGTGCACGCCCGCTACGGCGTCGCGAGGGGACTGCTGCGCGGGAACGCGGCCTCCGCCCTGACCGGCGCCGGACGCGAACTGGACCGCTGGGCCCGCCGCCACCACCGTACGGACGCCGCCGCCCGCGCCCGGTCGCTCACCGCCGGCCTGCTGGCCCACCCCCTGCTCGCCGGCACCGGGACGCTGACCGGTACCTCCTTCCGGCGCCGCAGCTGCTGCCTGTACTACCGGGTGCCGGGCGGGGGCGTCTGCGGCGACTGCTGCTTCCCGAGTCCGCCGGGGCCCGCCCGTTCCCCGCGCCCGCCGGACAGCGCCCGCCCTCCGCGCTCTTCCCCAGGCGCCCGCTCTGGGTGACCATGAGGGAACCAGTCGCCGAGGCGGGAGGTTCCGGGTGCGCGTGGGACTGCTGAGCCGTGAGTTCCCGCCGGACGTGTACGGCGGTGCCGGAGTCCACGTCGAGTTCCTCGCCCGGGAGCTGGCCCGCCTGGTCGACCTGGACGTGCACAGCTGGGGCGAGGGCCGCAGCGACGGCGTAGTGCGCCACCGCCCCTGGTCCGCGCTCGACGGCGCCAACGACGCGTTGCGCACCTTCTCGGTGGACCTCGCCATGACCGCCGCCCTCGAAGGGCGCGAACTGGTGCACTCCCACACCTGGTACGCCAACCTCGGCGGCCACCTCGCCAAGCTCCTGCACGGCGTCCCGCACGTGATGACCGCCCATTCCCTGGAGCCCCTGCGCCCCTGGAAGGCCGAGCAGCTCGGCGGCGGTTACACCCTGTCCGGCTGGGCCGAGCGCACCGCGATCGAGGCGGCCGACGCGGTGATCGCCGTCTCCGGAGCGATGCGCGAGGACATCCTCGGCTGCTACCCGGCCCTGGACCCCGCCACGGTCCACGTCGTGCACAACGGCATCGACACCCGGCTCTACCGGCCCGACCACGGCACCGACGTGCTGGACCGGATCGGTCTGGACCGCTCCCGCCCCTACGTCCTGTTCGTCGGCCGCATCACCCGTCAGAAGGGCGTGCCCCACCTGCTGCGCGCGGTACGGGACATCGACCCGGCCGCACAGGTCGTCCTGTGCGCGGGCGCCCCGGACACCCCCGAGATCGACCAGGAGTTCCGCGACCTCTTCGCCGGGCTGAGCCGCGCCCGTGAGGGCGTGCAGTGGATCCCGCGCATGCTGCCGCGCCCCGAGGTGATCCAGCTCCTGACCCACGCCGCCGTCTTCGTCTGCCCCTCCGTGTACGAGCCCCTCGGCATCGTCAACCTGGAGGCGATGGCCTGCGCCACCCCCGTGGTCGCCTCCCGGGTGGGCGGGATCCCCGAGGTCGTGGCCGACGGCGAAACGGGGGTACTCGTGACCAAGGAGAGTGACGGGGACGCGGCGGCGGACGAGGACTTCGAGGCGGGTCTCGCGCGCGCACTGGACTCCGTCCTCGGCGATCCGGCGGGCGCCCGCCGGATGGGCGAGGCGGGACGGGCGCGCGCGGTGGAGGAGTTCGGCTGGGACGCGGTCGCGCGCCGCACGGTCCGGCTGTACGAGGAGATCCTCAAGCAGGCTTAGGCCGCCCCGCCCGGGGCAGCCGGGGGAACGAGGGTGAGGGGAGCGGCCATGCGTCGTGGAGGTCCTTCGGTGCTCGGCATCGTGCTGGCGGGCGGAGAGGGCAAACGCCTGATGCCCCTGACCGCGGACCGCGCCAAACCCGCGGTCACCTTCGGCGGCACCTACCGGCTCGTCGACTTCGTCCTGTCCAACCTGGTCAACGGCGACATCCTGCGGATCTGCGTCCTCACCCAGTACAAGTCGCACTCCCTGGACCGGCACATCACCACCACCTGGCGGATGTCCAGCCTGCTCGGCAACTACGTCACCCCGGTACCCGCCCAGCAGCGCCTCGGCCCCCGCTGGTTCCTCGGCAGCGCCGACGCGATCCTGCAGTCCCTGAACCTGGTGTACGACGAACAGCCCGAGTACGTGGCGGTGTTCGGCGCCGACCACGTGTACCGGATGGACCCGCGCCAGATGCTCGCCGAGCACATCGAGTCCGGCGCGGGCGTCACCGTCGCCGGGATACGGGTCCCGCGCGCCGAGTCGCCGTCCTTCGGCGTGATCACGCCGGGCTCCGACGGGCAGACCGTCACCGGTTTCCTGGAGAAGCCGGCCGACCCGCCCGGTCTCGCCGACGACCCCGGGTGCGTCTTCGCCTCGATGGGCAACTACGTCTTCACCACCAAGGCCCTCGTCGAGGCCCTCCAGCGGGACGCCGAGGACGAGAACTCCGTGCACGACATGGGCGGTTCGATCCTGCCCCAGCTCACCGACCGGGGCGAGGCCGCGCTGTACGACTTCAGCGCCAACCACGTCCCGGGGGAGACCTCGCGGGACCAGGGGTACTGGCGGGACGTGGGCACGCTGGACGCCTACTACGACGCCCACATGGACCTGATCGCCGAGCGGCCCGCGTTCAACCTCTACAACCGGGACTGGCCGGTCTACACCCACTCGACCCAGCTCTCGCCCGCCCGCTTCAACGCCGGCGGCATCGCCAGCGAGTCGATCATCAGCGCGGGATGCCTGATCCGGGGGCAGGTCACCCGGTCCGTGCTGTCCCCGGGCGTGGTGGTCGACCCGGGGGCGGTCGTGCAGGGCTCGGTGCTGCACGACAACGTGCACATCGGCCGGGGCGCGGTGGTGCGCGGGGCGGTGCTGGACAAGAACGTTCAGGTGCCGCCGGGCGCGACGATCGGCGTCAACCCGCAGCGGGACGGCGAGTTGTACACCGTCTCCAAGGGCGGCGTGATCGCGCTGGGCAAGGGGCAGCGGGTGCCGTGACGCACCGGCGGCCGGACGGGCGACGGCTCCGGGCGCGCGCGATACGCGCGTTGACTCCGGGACCGTTGTCATGTCCCTGGACGTCAAGCGGAATCCATGTTGTCATGCCTCTGCACCGCTGCCGTTACATCGATGTATGACATCGATGTCCTGAGCCATCAGCCACCACCCGTTCTCGAGGAGAGGGTCCGTGCGCACCAAACGACTCAGAGACAAACTCGCCCTGTTGCTGGCCGCCGCGCTCGGCGTCGCCGGACTCGCCGCCGTACCGGCCGCCAACGCGGCCGACGACTCCGCCGCGGAGGTCCACGGCCTGAAGGGCGAGTACTACACCCAGTCCGCCCCCGGCGCCTTCGACTTCCACGAGCTGAAGGCCACCGGCTTCGACCCGCAGGTCGACTTCAACACCCTGGAGCCGCGACTCGCCTTCGCCACCGGGCAGTCGGACGACGTGAACGTCCGCTGGACCGGCAAGCTCGTCCCGGAGAAGACCGGCGCCCACACCTTCTCGATCATCGGCGACAACGGCTTCCGCCTCTGGGTCGGCGGACAGCTCGCCATCGACCACTGGGTCGACGACTGGGACCGCGAACAGACCGCCCAGCCCATCGAGCTGACGGCCGGCCAGTCCTACGACATCAAGCTGGAGTACTTCGAGCACTACGGCGGCTCCAACCTCCACCTGCGCTGGACCGAGCCCGGCGGCAGCAAGGAGGCGATCCCGCAGTCGGCGTTCCGCCTGCCCGACGGCTTCGACTACAACGGTGCGACGGCGACCACCGTCCAGTCCACGGGCCGCACCCTCAAGCTCGACTTCGCGAGCCCGCTCGCCGCGCCCCCGGCCGGTCTCACCGACCACCTCGAAGCGGTGATCGGCGGCGCCACCTGGCCGCTCGGCGAGACGAAGCTGGACCCCGCCGACCCGAGCGCCCTGCTCGTCGCCCTCGACCAGCCCGTCGTCGGCAACAAGAACGGCGACGCCCCCGGCACCGCCGACGTCCGCTACGACGGCGAAGGCGGGCTCACCGACGCCGAAGGCAACGTTGTCAACGCCTTCTGGAGCAGCGGCGGCAACCAGTCCACCTATGAGCTGCGCACCGACTGGGCCGACGAGGTCGGGCCGGACAACGCCCTCCCGGAGTACCCGCGCCCGCAGCTGACGCGCGACGAGTGGCAGAACCTCAACGGCCGCTGGCAGTTCGCCGCCGCCGAGGCGGGCGAGCAGCCGCCGGTCGGCAAGAACCTGAAGGAGCGCATCCTCGTCCCGTACCCGGTGGAGTCGCAGCTCTCCGGCGTCCAGCGGCACGAGGACCGCATGTGGTACCGCCGCACCTTCACCGTGCCCCGCGACTGGCACATCGGCTCCGCCCAGCGGCTGAAGCTGAACTTCGGCGCCGTCGACTGGCAGTCCGAGGTGTACGTCAACGGCACCAAGGTCGCCGACCACAAGGGCGGCTACGACAAGTTCAGCGCCGACGTCACCGACGCCCTCAAGCCCGGCCGCACCCAGGAGCTGATCGTCGGCGTCTACGACCCGACCGACGCGGCGAACGGCGAGAACCCGCCGCTCGGCAAGCAGCGCCTGGACCCGAGCGGCATCTGGTACACGCCCAGCTCCGGCATCTGGCAGACCGTCTGGATGGAGCCGGTCGCCCGGGACCACGTGGACTCCCTGGAGCTCACCCCGCACGTCGACGGCGCGGCGAGCACCCTCACCGTCGAGCCCAAGGGCGTGCGCGACGGCGTACGCGTCAGGGCCACGGCGTACGCCGGGCACCGCAAGGTCGCCACGGTCAGCGGCCGCACCGGCGAGCCGCTGACCCTGAAGATCCGCGACCCGCGGCTGTGGTCGCCCGACGACCCGTTCCTGTACGACCTGAAGGTCACCGTCGGACGCGACCACGTCGAGAGCTACTTCGGGATGCGCTCCATCGCCGTCGAGAAGGTCAACGGCGTTCCGCGCACCATGCTCAACGGGAAGCCCACCTTCCTGATGGCCACCCTCGACCAGGGCTTCTGGCCGGACGGCCTGCACACGGCGCCCACCGACGAGGCCCTCGCGTACGACCTCAAGCTGCACAAGCAGCTCGGCTTCAACTCGGTGCGCAAGCACATCAAGGTCGAGCCCGACCGCTGGTTCTACTGGGCCGACAGGCTGGGCCTGATGGTGTGGCAGGACATGCCCGCGATGACCGCCGGGAAGAACCCGTCCACGGCCGCCCGCGCCGAGTACGAGCGGGAGATGAAGGAGATGATCGACGAGCACGTCAGCCACCCGTCGATCATCATGTGGGTCACCTTCAACGAGGGCTGGGGCCAGTACGACATCGGCCGCGTCGCCGCGCAGGCCAAGTCCTGGGACCCGACCCGGCTCGTCAACAACCAGTCGGGCCTGAACCTCGGGGCCGACGGCGGCGCCGGCGACATCATGGACGAGCACGGCTATCCGAGCCCGGCCCTGCCGCCGTCCCCGGACGGCGAACGCGCCCTGGTCACCGGCGAGTACGGCGGCCTCGGCCTGGCGGTGCCCGGTCACGCCTGGTCCGTGCAGCAGTCGTACGTCGACGTCGACCCGCAGACGTACACGGACGACTACCTCACCAAGCTCGACGAGGTGCGCGCCCTGGTCTGCCGGGGCAGCAACGGCGCCGTGTACACCCAGATCTCGGACGTCGAGGGCGAGCTGAACGGCCTGACGACGTACGACCGCAAGGTGCTCAAGCCGGACGTCGAGCGGGTGAAGGCCGCCCAGGAGGCACTCATCCACGACGCGTCCCAGCCCACCCCGGCGGGCTGCACCGCCTGACCACCCTCGCCCGAACGAGAACCGCACGACAGAGCAGACCTTCCGGAGGTCACCGCACATGAGAGGCACCCGGCGTCTGCGGCTGTGCGTGGCCGGGGTGGTGGCAGCGTCCGCGCTGCTCACCGCCCCGGCGGCGCAGGCCGCCCCGATGGCCGCCCCGCACCTGACCGACCTCGTGAACCCCTTCATCGGGACCGAGAACGAGGGCAACACCTACCCCGGCGCCGCCGTGCCCTTCGGCATGGTGCAGTTCTCGCCGGACACCGGCCACAACACCGGCTACGACCACTCCGACACCCACATCCGCGGCTTCTCCCTGGTCCACCTCTCCGGCGTCGGCTGCGGACTCGGCGGCGACCTGCCGGTGCTGCCGACCACCGGTGACGTCACCGAGACGGACTACGCGAAGTACGCCGCCTCCTTCAGCCACGACGACGAGGAGGCCAGCCCCGGCTACTACCGGGTCGGCCTCGACTCCGGCGTCGACGCGGAGCTGACCGCCACCGAGCGCACCGGAGTGCAGCGCTACACCTTCCCGGCCACCGACAAGGCCAACGTGCTGCTCAACGCCGGCCAGTCGCTGCACAAGAACGTCAGCACCGAGGTCGAGGTCCTGGACAGCCGCACCGTGCGCACCGCGATCACCGGCAGCGGCTTCTGCCAGGACACGAAGCCGTACACCGTCTACACGATCACCCGCTTCGACCGCCCCTTCGCCTCCTACGGCACCTGGGACGACGGCGCGGTGACCGCGGGTGCGAAGAGCGGCGGGGACGGCGCCTACGTCCGCTTCGACACCACGAAGGACCGCACCGTCGAGGCCACCACCGCCCTGTCCTACGTGGACGCGCGCGGCGCCGCGCTCAACCTGCGCGCCGAGGGCGGGCACTCCTTCGACTCCGTGCGCCGCGGTGCCGAGCGCACCTGGGAGAAGCGGCTGGACGACGTCCGGGTCCGGGGCGGCGACGACACCCTGCGCCGCACCTTCTACTCGTCCCTGTACCGGTCCTTCCTGGCGCCCAACGTCGGCAGCGACGTCGACGGCCGCTACACCGGCTGGGACCAGGAGATCCACCGCGCCAAGGGCTTCACGTACTACCAGAACTGGTCCCTGTGGGACACCTACCGCACCCAGTCCCAGCTCCTCGCCCTGCTCGCGCCCCGCGAGGCGCGCGACATGGCGATCTCCGTCATCAAGATCGACGAGGAGAGCGGCTGGCTGCCCAAGTGGGGCTACGGCACCGTCGAGACCAACATCATGACGGGTGACCCGGTGACCCCCTTCCTCACCAACGCCTACCAGCAGGGCCTGCTGCACGGCTGGGAGGAGAAGGCCTACCGGGCGCTGAGGAAGAACGCCGACGGCGTTCCGCCCACCGACTCGCCGGCCGTCGGCCGGGAGGCCAACCGCGAGTACCTCGCCGACGGCTTCGCCCCCTACGTCAAGGGCCGCCCGCACGCCAAGCCCGGCGACTCCGACTACGACCACGGCGCCTCCGCCACCCTGGAGTACGCCCTGTCCGACGCCATGCTCTCCCGCATGGCCCGCGACCTGGGCCACGACGCCGACGCGAAGCGGTACGCCGAGCGTGCCCAGAGCTACCGGAACGTCTTCGACCCCTCGACCGGCTTCTTCCGCGCCCGTGACGCCGAGGGCGCCTTCACCGGCCCGGCCGACCCGGCGCAGAGCGAGGGCTTCCACGAGGGCACGTCCTGGCAGTACCAGTGGCTGGTGCCGCAGGACCTGCCCGGCATGATCGACCTCATCGGCGGCACGGAGGCGGCGAACCAGCGGCTCGACTCCTTCTTCGCCTACGACCAGCTCCTGAAGGACCCGGCGAAGACCGCCCGCGAGGTGTGGGTCAACGGGCCGTACGACTACTACAACGCCGACAAGTACAACCCGCAGAACGAGCCCGACCTCATCGCCCCGTACACCTACCTGTCGACCGGGCAGCCCTGGAAGACGACCGACGTGGTGCACGCGGCGCTCACCCTGTTCACGGACACGCCGACCGGCATGACCGGAAACGACGACCTCGGGACCATGTCCGCGTGGAACGTGCTGTCCTCGATCGGGATCTTCCCGATCCAGCCCGGCTACGACACCTGGGGCCTGTCCACCCCGGTCTTCGACCGCGTCGACCTCACCCTCGACCGCCGCTACTACCCGCGCGGCGCCCTGACGATCACCGCGCCCGGCACCTCGGACACCGACCGGTACGTCCAGTCGGCCCGCACCGACGGCTCGGCCTACGCCCGCACCTGGCTGACGACCGACGCCCTGCGCTCCGTCCGGTCGCTCGCGTTCACGGTCGGCCCGCAGCCGTCCGGGTGGGGAACCTCGGCGGAGGCGGTGCCGCCGCCGCTGACGTGAGCTGAGGTCAGCGCAGACGTCCCATGAGTCACAGCAGTCCCGCCCCTGCCGAAAGGGGCGGGACTTTAATCTTCTGTTAACTGTGCGTAGCTTGATCGTACTTGACCGTAATCGGCGGAGAGCGATTGACTGCTTGTCCACCCGTTGTCCATTCGCCGCCCCTGCGTCGGCCTTGCGAGGCAAGCCCTTGACTCCCGATCCGCTCGCTCCCCTCGACCTGGCGTTCTGGAACATCGAGTCCGCCGAGCACCCCATGCACCTGGGCGCACTCGGCGTCTTCGAGGCCGACTCGCCCACCGCGGGCGCCCACGCGGCGGACCTGCTCGCGGCCCGCGCCCCCGCGGTGCCCGGACTGCGGATGAGGATCAGGGACACCTGGCAGCCGCCCCTGGCCCTGCGCCGTCCGTTCGCGTTCGGCGGCGCGACCCGCGAGTCCGACCCCCGCTTCGACCCGCTCGACCACGTGCGGCTGCACGCCCCCACCACCGACTTCCACGCGCGGGCCGGACGCCTCATGGAACGCCCCCTGGAGCGCGGGCGGCCGCCGTGGGAGGCGCATGTGCTGCCGGGCGCGGACGGCGGCCCCTTCGCCGTGCTGTTCAAGTTCCACCACGCCCTGGCCGACGGTCTGCGCGCCCTGACCCTCGCCGCAGGCGTCCTCGACCCGATGGACCTGCCGGCCCCCCGGCCCCGCCCCGAGCAGCCGCCGCGCGGACTCCTGCCGGACGTGCGCGCCCTGCCGGACCGGCTGCGCGGCGCCCTGTCGGACGCGGGGCGCGCCCTGGACATCGGTGCCGCCGCGGCGCTGTCCACCCTCGACGTCCGTTCCTCGCCCGCGCTCGCCGCGGCGTCCTCCGGCACCCGCCGGACCGCGGGCGTGGCCGTCGACCTCGACGACGTGCACCACGTCCGCAAGACCACCGGCGGCACCGTCAACGACGTACTGATCGCGGTCGTCGCGGGCGCCCTGCGGCGCTGGCTGGACGAGCGCGGCGACGGCAGCGAGGGCGTCGCGCCCCGGGCCCTGATCCCCGTCTCCAAGCGCCGCCCGCGCAGCGCCCACCCCCAGGGCAACCGGCTCTCCGGGTACCTGATGAGGCTCCCGGTCGGCGACCCCGACCCGCTCTCCCGCCTGGCCACGGTCCGCACCGCCATGGACCGCAACAAGGACGCCGGGCCCGGCCGCGGCGCCGGAGCCGTCGCCCTGCTCGCCGACCACGTGCCGGCGCTCGGCCACCGGCTCGGCGGGCCGCTGGTCTCGGGGGCCGCGCGGCTCTGGTTCGACATCCTGGTCACCAGCGTGCCCCTGCCCAGCCTCGGGCTGCGGCTCGGCGGCCACCCGCTCACCGAGGTCTATCCGCTGGCGCCGCTGGCCCGCGGCCACTCCCTGGCGGTGGCCGTCTCGACGTACCGCGGACGGGTCCACTTCGGCCTGGTCGCCGACGCGAAGGCGGTGCCGGACCTCGACCGGTTCGCCCGGGCGGTGGCCGAGGAGGTGGAGACGTTGCTCACGGCGTGCGGTCCCTGACCCCGGCGGGTTTGGATCCGGGCCGCGCGCTGAATAAAATCCGCTGTTCGACAGCGGTCGCCTCCCGGAGCGCCGCAACGGTGACCAGGAAACGGCAGCGGCGATGACGGTGACACAGGACGGCTCGGCGACCAGGGACGAGGCGCCCGCGGCCCAGGCGCCCGCACAGGAGGCGGCCGCCGATGAGGCGAACGCCCCCGGGTACGGCCCCGGCATCGACCCCGAGCGGCTGGCCCTCTGCCTGAGCGTGCTGGAGGAACTGGACACCCTCGACGTCGACCACCCGGACGCGATCCGGGTCCGCCGGGCCACCTCGCACATCTACCGCATGGTCAAGCAGCGCCGCCGCCAGGAGCGCCGCGCCGCCAAGACCGCCCACGACAAGGCGGTCACCGAGGCCACCGCCACCGGCTCCGCCGAGCGCATCGACGACGAGACCGAGGGCCTGCTGCCCTCCTCGCGCACCGAGCAGGGTGCGATCGCGGGGATACTCCAGCGCCCCCGCTCCTGCTACATCTGCAAGCAGCGCTACGTCGAGGTCGACTACTTCTACCACCAGCTCTGCCAGGACTGCGCCGCCGAGAACCGGACCCGCCGCGACGCCCGCGCCGACCTCACCGGCAAGCGCGCGCTGCTCACCGGCGGCCGGGCCAAGATCGGCATGTACATCGCGCTGCGCCTGCTGCGCGACGGAGCGCACACCACGATCACCACCCGCTTCCCCAAGGACGCCATCCGCCGCTTCAAGGCGATGGACGACTCCGCCGACTGGCTGCACCGCCTGGAGGTCGTCGGCATCGACCTGCGCGACCCCGCCCAGACCGTGGCCCTCGCCGAGCAGGTCACCGAGCAGGGCCCGCTCGACATCCTGATCAACAACGCCACCCAGACGGTGCGGCGCCTGCCCTCCGCGTACGCCGCGCTGGTCGAGGGCGAGAGCGCCCCGCTGCCCGCCGGGGAGCTGCCCGCCCACCACGTCATCGGCGCCTTCAACTCCGGTGCGGTGGACGGCCTGGCCGCGCTGCCGCTGGGCACCTCGGGGCTGGACGCACAGAAGGTGGCCGACCTGGCCCTGGTCGCCGGCAACGCCAGCGTGGTCCGGCACCGCGAGGGGACCGCCATCGACGCGGGCGGCCTGGTCCCGGACGTCGTCGACTCCAACACCTGGGTGCAGACCATCGAGCAGATCTCGCCGGTGGAACTGCTGGAGACCCAGCTGTGCAACTACACGTCGCCGTTCATCCTCATCAGCGCGCTGCGCGCGTCGATGGCCGAGGCCGCCCGCAAGGCGCCGTCGGGACGCGCCTACGTCGTCAACGTCTCCGCGATGGAGGGCGTGTTCGCCCGCGGCTACAAGGGCGCGGGCCACCCGAACACCAACGCGGCCAAGGCCGCCATGAACATGGTGACCCGGACCAGCGCCCAGGAGATGTTCGACACCGACCGGATCCTGATGACCTCCGTCGACACCGGCTGGATCACCGACGAGCGTCCCCACTTCGACAAGCTGCGCCTCGCGGAGGAGGGCTTCCACGCCCCGCTCGACCTGATCGACGGCGCCGCCCGCGTCTACGACCCCGTCGTGCGCGGCGAGGCGGGCGAGGACCTGTACGGCGTCTTCCTCAAGGACTACGCACCCGGCAAGTGGTGACGGGGTCTCAGTCCACGAGGCCCAGCCGTGAGTTCCGTGCCGCCGTCAGCTCCAGCACCGTGCGCCAGTCCTCCAGGACCCCGGCGTCGAAGTCGGCGGTGCGGGCCTCCTCGTCGGCCTGGCACAGGCTGGCCAGGTCGTCGTCGTGGGCCCAGGCCTCCGGGTCGGTCCGACGGCGCACCAGGCGGGCGACGCGCGCGCCGAGCAGCGGCCGTACCGCCTCGGCGGTCCTGGCGGCCGGACTGCCGGGCCACAGCAGCCGGCCCACCGGCGCCACCAGCCCCGCGACCTGGAGCTCCTTGTCGGCGGGGCGGCGCCGGCGCAGCAGCGCGGCCGTGCGCAGCGCGTGGCTGTACGGATCCCCGGGCCCGCGGCCGGGTCCGGCCGCGGGCCGCTCGCCCCGGCAGGCGTACAGCAGATCCATCAGCTCCTCGACGCTGCGCAGTTCCATGCCTCGGTCCTCCCACGAGACAGCCGTTGCCGACGAGCAGCACACCATGGCGAGCTTGCGGCGCAGCCAACGGCAACTGAACTGCGTGGCCGTCACCGCCGACATTCGAAGGTGTGGACGCCGGTGTAGGCCGAACGGGTGAGTTGCGCACGGTGCGAAAGCGGCGGAACCGGGGCAGACTTGGGCCAACTGCGCACGGAGTGAAGGGCAATGGTTGTCCCATCTTTTGAGCCCCATAGAGCGCACCCCCGCTCATTTGGTTAGTCTGGATCGGACGGACGGCGGCACAGGGCACTACCCACACCCGGGGTCCGTCATCGGGCGAGCCGGTTCACAGCGGTTCGCCTCCGCACGAGTTACCGGCGCCACCGCGTCCGAACTGCTTCGACTCACACCCGGGCGGGCGCCGGGCGCCGGACAGGAGACCGGCGCCGACAGGCCCCGAGGGTGACCCGACACATAAGGAGTGCGCGGTGACACCGGAAACGACGACCAAGCCAGAACAACGCACCGAGGAACGCGGCGGGCGCGCCCGCCGCCGGCCCGGCGAGATCGGCAGCCTCGACGTGTGGGCGCGCTCCGCCCCCATCCGCCTCGCGGGCTACGAGGAGGACCTCGCCGAACCGCACATCCTGCCGAGCGTGGACTGACCCGCCCACCGGGGTCGCCGAGCGCAGGGGCGTGCCACACTCACGCCCATGCTGATCAGGGAAGCCACGGCCGGTGACTGGCCGCACATCTGGCCCTTCTGGCACCGCATCGTCGCCGCCGGTGAGACCTACGCCTGGGACCCGGGCACCTCCGAGGAGGACGCCCGGGCCCTGTGGATGCACCCCGCCAAACGCGTCTACGTCGCCGAGGACGGCACCGGCACGGTCGTCGCCTCGGCCTACGTCACCCCCAACTACGGCGGCCCCGCCGCCCGCATCGCCAACGCCGGCTTCATGGTCGACCCCGGCCGGGCCGGACGCGGCACCGGCCGGGCCCTCGCCGAGTACGTGCTGGACGCGGCCAAGGCCGACGGATACCGGGGCATGGTCTTCAACGCCGTCGTCGAGACCAACCCCGCCGTGCGGCTGTGGACCTCCCTCGGCTTCACGATCCTGGGCACGGTGCCGGACGCCTTCGACCACCCGCGGCACGGGCGGGTCGGCCTGCACATCATGCACCGCGCCCTGTAGCCCGCTCAGCCGAGCGGCGCCGGCCGCCCGCAGCCGGGCCACGGTGACATGGTCGGCGTCCGCGGGGTGTGCGGCGTGGCGGCCGAGCCGAGGCGTGGACTCCCCGCGCACCGCGAGGTCGTCCTTGACCGCCACCGGCACGCCGGCCAGCGGCAGTTCCCCCAGGTCGCCCGGGCGCCCACACCTCCTCCGCCTCGGCGAGCGCGGCCCCGGCGCGGGGTGCGGGAACGGGGATGCGGATTACTGGCGAGTACGCGGGACGGCACTCTGCCCGCCCCGGGCGCGCACGTCGAGAGCGCGGGCCCGTCGGAAGGGGCGCCGGGCCGGCCGCCCACCGGTGAACCGCGGCCGCCCGTGCCCACCGCGCGGGGCGTGCGCGGTGGCGATGGCCGACCCGGACGGGCATGCCGCTTGTGCGGTCGGAGGTCCCGCAGGCGCCCTTCGGTGCCGGAGCGGCACCGCGGGCGATGCCGGGCCCTGTCGGCCGGGGTCCGGCGCCGTCCCGCCCCGGCCTTCAGACCGAGGGCCGCACCACTCCCGTGCTGTCCCGCTCGATCAGCCGCGGCACCGGTACCCGCACCGTGCGGGCCGGGCCGCCGTCGAGCAGGGCGGTCAGCTCCGTCGCCGCCGTGCGGCCGAACTCCACGCTGTCCCGGGACAGGGCGGACAGCCACGGCTTGACCATGCGGCACAGCGCCGAGTCCTCCCAGGCCACCACGGACACGTCCGCCGGTACCGAGAAGCCGAGTTCGGCGGCGGCGGCGACCCCGGCGACGGCCATCACGTCGTTGTCGTAGATCAGCGCGGTCGGGGGAGCGGGTGCCTCCAGGACGCGGCGGGTGACGGCCGCGCCCTCGGCGTCCGAGTAGTCGGTGGTCACCGACTCGACCTCGCCGAGACCGCGCCGCCCGGCCTCGACGCGCAGGGCGCGGACACGGCGCTCGGTGTGGGCGAGGTCGGGCAGCCCGGCGATGTGCACGATCCGCCGGTGCCCGAGCGCGTGCAGCCCGTCCACCAGCGCGGCCATCGCCCCCGCGTCGTCCGCCCACACCGTCGACAGTCCCGGGTGGCGCTCGTCCGGCGCCCCGCCGATCACCACGCCGGGCAGGCCCAGCTCGTCGAGCAGGTCCGGGCGCGGATCGTCGGTGCGCGGGTCCACCACCAGGACGCCGTCCACGCGGTGTTCGGCCCACCAGCGCCGGTAGACCGCGCACTCGTCCTCGACGTCCCGCGCCACCTGGAACAGCAGCCCCAGGTGCCGCCCCGCCAGCACCTCCTGGATGCCCGAGACCAGTTGCAGGAAGAAGGAGTCGACGCCGAGGGTGTGCGCGGGCCGCGCCAGCACGAACCCGACCGTCGCCGCGCCCTCCCCGGACAGCGCGCGCGCCGCCGTACTGGGCCGCCAGCCGAGCTGCTCGGCCACCCGGCGCACCCGGTCCCGGGTGATCTCGGAGACCCCCGGCCGGTCGTTCAGCGCGAACGACACCGCGCTCTCGGAGACCCCGGCCCGGCGCGCGATGTCCTTCATCGTCGGCCGGCGCGCGGCGGGCCGCTTGGCCGGCATGCGCGCTCCTTTCCTCAGTGCGGGCGGTGAGAGCTAAAGCGCTTGAGTGCAAAGATCCTAAAGCGCATTAGTGATTCCTGGCAAGTGCTCTGTCGTAGCGGTGTGACCTGCACTAATGCCGTGCCGACGACTTTAGTTGGCGTGAATCCATTGACTTTCCGCGGATTCGCCGTGCATGGTCGCTGGCATCCCACCGCCGACGTCCTTCAGGGAGACGTGTCACCGTGCCCACCTCGCGCAGAACATTCGCCGCCGCAGCCGTCGCCGCCCTCGTCCTGCCGCTCAGCGCCTGCGGTTCCGGGGGCGACGGCGGTGGCTCGACCGACGCCTCCGGCAAGGTCGAGGGCGACATCACCTTCCAGACCTGGAACCTGCGGGCCAACTTCAAGGACTACTTCGAGGGCCTGATCGCCGACTTCGAGAAGAAGTACCCCGACACCCACGTCAAGTGGGTCGACCAGCCCGGCGAGGGCTACGCCGACAAGATCAGCGCCGACGCCGCCGGCGGCACCCTGCCCGACGTCGTCAACGTCTCCCCGGACCTCGTCGCCCCGCTCGCCAAGGCGGGCCTCGCCCTCGACCTGGACAAGGCCGCCGGCCAGTACGAGAAGGAGTACCTGGCAGGGGCCTGGGCCAGCCACCGGATACCGGGCATGGACGGCACGTACGCCTTCCCCTGGTACCTCAACACCGGCCCGCTCTTCTACAACAAGTCCCTCTTCGAGAAGGCCGGACTCGACCCCGAGCAGCCGCCGAAGACGTACGACGAGGTCTTCGACGCCGCCCTGAAGATCGCCGACAAGACCGACGGCGAGGTCGCGACGCTCGCCAACGTGCCCACCATCGAGGACTTCGGCCGCTACGGCGTACCGCTCATGGACAAGGAGGGGACCGCCTTCGCGTTCAACGACGCCAAGGGCGTCCAGCTCCTCACCCGCTACAAGGAGCTGTACGACGCCAAGGCCCTCGACCCGCAGGCGCTGACCGCCACCCCCGAGTCCTCCGGGAAGAAGTTCCTCACCGGTGCCGTCGCGATGAACCCGGGCAGCGCGCTCGACCTCGCCAACTTCAAGAAGCAGGCGCCGAACCTGTACAAGAACATCGGCATCACCGACCAGATCACCAGCACCGGCCACGTCAACATGTACGTGATGGGCCTGATGGTCAACGCGCAGAGCCAGCGCAAGCCCGCCGCGGTCGCCTTCGCGCACTACGTCACCGACGCGGCCCACCAGATGTCCTTCGCCAAGCAGGTCGCCATCTTCCCGAGCACCGCCGGTTCGCTGGACGACCCGTACTTCACCAAGGAGGACGGCACCGATGAGACCCGGGTGCGGATCGCCGCCGCCAAGTCGCTGAAGACGGCCGTCAACTACACGCCCGTGCTGTTCAGCGAGCAGATGAAGACCGAGCTGCGCAACGAGGTCGCCAAGGCGCTCCAGGGCAAGCAGAGCCCGAAGGAAGCCCTCGACAACGCTGTCAAGGCGTGCGACCGGCTCCTTCAGCAGCAGGGCTGAGACGTCATGGCGAGTCCCACCCTCACCACCGGCACACCGGACGCCCGCACGGGCGGCGTCCGGCGCGTGCGGCGCCAACTGCCCGCCAGCCCCTGGCTGTTCGCCGCACCCGGTCTGCTGATCACCGGCGCGTTCATCCTGTACCCGTTCGTCTCCACCCTCGTCAACTCCTTCACCGACCGCCGCACGCTGGTGCCGGGCGAGTTCGTCGGCCTCGCCAACTTCCGCGAGCTGCTCCACGACGACATGTTCTGGATCGGCCTGCGCAACAGCTCCCTGTACGTCCTCGGGGTCGTCCCCGCGCTGGTCCTGCTGCCGCTGCTGCTCGCGCTGCTGGTGCAGAAGAACATCCCCGGCATCACCTTCTTCCGCTCGGCCTTCTACACCCCGGTCGTCGCCTCGATCGTCGTCGTCGGACTGATCTGGGTCTGGCTCCTCGACGAGCGCGGCCTGGTCAACTCCCTGCTGGAGACGCTCGGCGCCAGTCCGGTCGGCTTCCTGAGCGACCAGTGGCTGATCCTGCTCAGCGCGATGGGCGTGACGGTCTGGAAGGGCCTCGGCTACTACATGATCATTTATCTGGCGGCGCTGGCCAACGTGCCCCGCGAGCTGCACGAGGCCGCCGCCGTGGACGGCGCGGGCGCGGTCCGCCGCTTCCTCACCGTCACGGTGCCCGCGGTCCGCTCCACCATGGTCCTGGTCGCGGCGCTCTCCTCGGTCGCCGCCTTCAAGGTCTTCTCCGAGGTGTACCTGATGGCAGGCCCCAGCGGCGGCCCGGCCGGCGAGGACACCACCCTGGTGATGCTGGTCCAGCGCACCGGCACCGGCCTGACCGGCCGGGTCGGCTACGCCTCCGCCATCTCCGTCGTCGTCTTCGTCGTCACCGTCGTCCTGATGCTGCTCGTCCTGCGCGCCGACCGGAAGGAGGAGTCGTGAGCGTCGCCGAGAAGACCCGGCCCGCCGGCAAGCCCCGGGCCGCCTCCGGGACCCGGGAACGCGAACCCCGGATCACCGACGAGCACGGCCGCCGGGTACGCGGGTGGGAACTGGTCCTGCGCTACCTGCTGCTGCTCGGCGTCCTGGCCCTGACCATCGGCCCGTTCCTGTGGCAGCTGTCGACCTCGCTCAAGGGCCCCACGGAGGACATCTTCAGCTCCCCGCCGAAGTTCCTGCCCTCCGATCCCACCCTGCACAACTACGAGCGGGTCGCCGACACCATCCCGGTGTGGGACTACGCCCTGAACTCGCTGAAGGTCGCCGCGGCCAACGTCGTCACCAACTGCGTCGGCGCCGCCCTCGCCGGGTACGCCCTGGCCCGGCTGCGCTACCGGGGCCGGCGCGTCGCCACGCTGGTGTTCATCCTGGCCATGCTGGTGCCGGTGGAGGGCATCATCATCGCCCAGTTCACCACCATGCGGGAGCTGGGCCTCAACAACACCCTGGTCGGCGTGGTGCTGCCGGGCTGCGTCAGCGCCCTGAACGTGCTGCTGATGCGCAACGCCTTCCTCAACCTCCCCTACGAGATCGAGGAGGCCGCCTTCGTCGACGGCGCCAACGTCTGGCAGCGGTTCTCCCGGATCGCGCTGCCCGCGGTGAAGGGCACCCTCGCCGTCGTCGCGATCTTCGCCTTCATGGGCGCCTGGGACGACTTCCTGTGGCCCCTGATCGTGCTGAGCGACCCGTCCAAGTTCACCCTGACCATCGGCCTGAACTACCTGCACGGCACCTTCGCCAACGACGAACGCCTGGTCGCCGCGGGCACGATCATCGCCGTGGCGCCGCTCATCGTCCTCTTCGCCTGCCTCCAGCGGTACTTCTTCCGCGGCGTGGGCGAGGGCGCCGTCAAGGGCTGAACCCCCCGCTTTCCCCCTCCCAAGGACACCGCATGCCTTCTGCCGTGCGCTTCGGCGTCAACTACACCCCGAGCGAGGGGTGGTTCCACCACTGGCTTGACTTCGACCTCGACTCCGTACGCGCCGACCTGGATTCCATCGCCGCCCTGGACGTGGACCACGTCCGCGTCTTCCCGCTCTGGCCCTACTTCCAGCCCAACCGCGCCCTGATCCGCGGGCGCGCGGTCGAGGACCTGGTGGCGCTGGTCGACGCGGCCGGCGAACGCGGCCTCGACGTCAACGTGGACGGTCTCCAGGGCCATCTGAGCAGCTTCGACTACGTGCCGGCCTGGACCCGCACCTGGCACCGGCGCAACCTGTTCACCGACCCCGACGTCGTCGAGGGCCAGGCCGCCTATCTGCGCACCCTCGCCGCGGCGCTGGCCGGACGGTCCAACTTCCTCGGCATGACCCTCGGCAACGAGGTCAACCAGTTCTCCGCCGGGCCCCACCCCGACCCGGACCGCGCCACCAGCGACCAGATCGACGCCTGGCTGGAGCGGATGCTGTCCGCCTGCGAGGAGGGCGCCCCGGGCCGCACGCACCTGCACGCCGAGTACGACGCCACCTGGTACCAGGACGACCAGCCGTTCACCCCGGCCCAGGCCGCCCGGCGGGGCGCCGTCACCGCGGTGCACTCCTGGGTCTTCAACGGCACCGCCCAGCGCCACGGCCGCGCCTCCGTGCCCAGCGAGCACCACGCCGCCTACCTGATCGAGCTGAGCAAGGCCTGGGCCGACGACCCGAGCCGCCCGGTCTGGCTCCAGGAGGTCGGCGCCCCCGCACCCCTGGTCCCCGCCGAGCACGCCGCCGCCTTCACCGAGGCGACCGTCGAGAACGCCCTGGACTGCCCGGACCTGTGGGGCGTCACCTGGTGGTGCTCCCACGACGTGTCCCGGGCGCTGGCCGACTTCCCGGAGCTGGAGTACGGGCTCGGGCTCCTCACCAACGACCGGCGCCCCAAGGACACGGCGCGGGTCCTGGCGAGCGCGGCGCGCGCGGTCCGCGCGGGGTCCCGCCCCACCCCGGCCCCGCGCACCACGGCCCTCGCCGTGCCGGCCGACCCGGCCGCGCGCTCGGCCTGCGCACCCGGCGGTGCCGTCTTCGACGCCTTCTTCCGGCTGGTCGCCGACGGTGCCCGCCCCACCACCGTCCTCGACACGCGCGCCGCCGACAGCGGGCACCTCGCGGCCCGCGGCATCACCGAGGTCGTCGTCCCCGACCAGGTGCCCGTCCGGTGACCCCGGCCGCGCCCGGCACAACGAGCGCGCCGCACGATTCGAAGCGCGTGCCGCTGGGGAGCTGTACCTGACGTCGGCCCCCGCCCTCGCGACCCACCCTGGCAACCACTCGCCCCCGACCCCGGAGCACCCGCATGCATGACGACCGCAACCTGGTCGAAGCCCGCCTCAAGCGCGTCCTCGACGAGCGTGTCCGCCCCGCCCTCTACCCCGAGTCCGTACCGCTGGACGTCGCGGTCTGGAACGCGCCCGGCGAGCCCGTCCCGGTCGAGGAGGGACTCGCCGCCGAACCGCGTCCCATCGAGGTCGGCGCCCGCTGGGGCGCGCCCTGGGGCACCAGCTGGTTCCGCGTCACCGGCACCGTGCCCGAGGAGTGGGCCGGCAGGACCGTCGAGGCGATCCTCGACCTCGGCTTCGACGAGAACATGCCCGGCTTCCAGTGCGAGGGCCTGGTCTACCGCCCCGACGGCACCCCCGTGAAGGGCCTCAACCCGCGCAACCAGTGGGTGCGGATCGGCGCCCCCGTCGAGGGCGGCGAGGAGGTCCGCCTGCACGTCGAGGCGGCCTCCAACCCCGTCATCCTCGACTACCACCCCTTCGTGCCGACCCAGCTGGGCGACAAGGACACCGCGGGCAGTGAGCCGCAGTACACCCTGGCCCGCATGGACCTCGCCGTCCTGGACGAGACGGTGTGGAACCTGGTGCTCGACCTGGAGGTGCTCGGCGAGCTGATGGCCGAGCTGCCCGTGGAGTCGCCGCGCCGCTGGGAGATCCTGCGCGCCGTCGACAAGGCACTGGACGCCATCGACCTCCAGGACGTGGGCGGCACGGCGGAGCAGGCGCGTTCCCGCCTGACCGAGGTGCTGTCGGCCCCCGCCGTGCCCTCCGCGCACCGCATCAGCGCCGTCGGGCACGCGCACATCGACTCGGCCTGGCTGTGGCCGCTGCGCGAGACCGTGCGCAAGGTGGCCCGCACCACCTCCAACATGACCGCCCTGCTGGAGGACGAGCCGGACTTCGTCTTCGCCATGTCCCAGGCCCAGCAGTGGGCGTGGGTGCGCGACCACCGGCCCGAGGTGTGGGCGCGGGTCAAGAAGGCCGTGGCCGACGGGCGCTTCGTGCCGGCCGGCGGCATGTGGGTGGAGTCGGACACCAACATGCCCGGCTCGGAGGCCATGGCCCGGCAGTTCGTGCACGGCAAGCGCTTCTTCCTCGACGAGTTCGGCGTCGAGAACGACGAGGCGTGGCTGCCGGACACCTTCGGCTTCGCGGCGGGCCTCCCGCAGATCATCAAGGCGGCCGGCGCCAAGTACCTGCTGACGCAGAAGATCTCCTGGTCCCAGACGAACAAGTTCCCGCACCACACCTTCCGCTGGGAGGGCATCGACGGCACCCGGATCTTCACCCACTTCCCGCCCGTCGACACCTACAACTGCTCCATGAAGGGCAGCGAGATCGCCCACGCGGCGAAGAACTTCAAGGACAAGGGCGTCGCCCGGCACTCCCTCGCCCCCACCGGCTGGGGCGACGGAGGCGGCGGCGCCACCCGCGAGATGGTCGCCAAGGCGGCCAGGCTGCGGAACCTCGAAGGCTCGGCGACGGTCGAGTGGGAGACCCCGCACGCCTTCTTCGAGAAGGCCGAGGCCGAGAACCCCGCGCCGCCCGTCTGGGTCGGCGAGCTGTACCTCGAACTGCACCGCGCCACCCTCACCAGCCAGGCCAGGACCAAGCAGGGCAACCGCCGCAGCGAACACCTGCTGCGCGAGGCCGAGCTGTGGGCGGCCACGGCGGCCGTGCGCGCCGGGTTCCCCTACCCGTACGACGACCTGGACCGCATCTGGAAGACGGTCCTGCTGCACCAGTTCCACGACATCCTGCCCGGCTCCTCCATCGCCTGGGTGCACCGCGAGGCCCGCGCCACCTACGACCGGGTCGCCGCCGAACTGAACGGCATCATCGACGCCGCCCAGCGCGCCCTGGCCGGTGAGGGCGACACCCCGCTGGTCTTCAACTCCGCCCCGCACGCGCGGGCCGGGGTCCCGGCGGGCGCCGCCGCGTCCCCCGCCGCCGAGGGCCGGACCGGCCTGACCCCCCGCCCCGGCGGCGGCCACGTCCTGGACAACGGACTGCTGCGCGTCGGGATCGACGACCGGGGACTGGTCGTGTCGGCCTACGACCTCGCCGCCGACCGCGAGACCATCGCGCCGGGCGGGGCGGGCAACCTGCTCCAGCTCCACCCGGACTTCCCGAACATGTGGGACGCCTGGGACGTCGACGAGTTCTACCGCAACACCGTCACCGACCTCACCGACGCCGACGAGGTCGCCCCCGGCGACGACGGCGCCTCGGTGCGGATCGTCCGCTCCTTCGGCTCCTCCCGCGTGACCCAGGTGCTGACCCTTGCGCCGGGGGAACGGCGGCTGGAGGTGGACACCGAGGTCGACTGGCACGAGACGGAGAAGTTCCTCAAGCTCGCCTTCCCGCTCGACGTGCACGCCGAACGGTACGCGTCGGAGACCCAGTTCGGGCACTTCCACCGGCCCACCCACACCAACACCAGCTGGGAGGCCGCCAAGTTCGAGGCCTGCAACCACCGCTTCGTGCACCTGGAGGAGCCCGGCTGGGGCGTCGCCGTCGTCAACGACTCGACGTACGGCCACGACGTCACCCGCACCGTCCGCACCGACGGCGACGCCGGTACGACCACCACCGTGCGGGTCTCCCTCCTGCGCGCCCCGCGCTTCCCCGACCCCGAGACCGACCAGGGCGTGCACCGCTTCCGGCACGCACTGGTGCCCGGCGCGGGCATCGGCGACGCGGTGCGCGAGGGCTGGCGGATCAACCTGCCCGAGCGGCACCTCGCGGGCGGCGCCGGGGAGGTCGCGCCGCTCGTCGCGGTGGACCGGGACGCGGTCGTCGTCACGGCCGTCAAGCTCGCCGACGACGGCAGCGGCGACGTCGTGGTCCGCTTCCACGAGGCCCACGGCGGCCGGGCCCGCGCCACCCTCACCACGGGGTTCGCGGTCACCGACGTGCAGGTGACCGACCTGCTGGAACGCCCGCTGACGGACGCGGAGGCCCCCCGGGCGGACGGCGACCGGATCACCGTGGGGCTGCGTCCGTTCCAGCTGATGACCCTGCGGCTCAAGCGCGCCTAGCGCCTCCGCCTCCGACGGGCCCGGCTCACCGGGAAGAGGTGAGCCGGGTCGGCGGCAGGTACTCCCGCACATACGTCCGCTCCCAGCACGCGCCCGTCTCCCGCAGCTCCCGCCAGGTCGTGTACCGGTACCGGAACAGCCGGGCGCGCACGAAGCGCGGCGGCGCGTCGGGCGGGAACGGGGAGCTGCGCAGCAGCCGCAGCGTGGCGCGGTCGTTCTCCAGCAGCCGTTCCACGAAGGTGCCGAACCACGATCCGGCGTAGGAGGGCGACAGCGCGGCGAACCACATCAGCCAGTCCAGTCGCAGGTGGTACGGCGCGAACTGGCGCGGCCAGCGGTGCGGATCACCCGGCTTGCCCTTGAACTCGTACGCGCGCCAGTCGCCGTCCTTCCTGGCCACCTCGTCGGCGGTGCCCTCGACCACCACCTCGTACCGGACCCGGCCGACCGAGCCGAAGGCGCCGTAGGTGTTGACCAGGTGCAGCGAGTCGAAGGAGCGGTTCATCACCTGGCGGCGGGAGATCATGTTGCGCACCGGCCGGTGGCTCAGGAACACCAGCAGCGCCGCCACCGCCAGGACCACGACCTCGTACCAGAGCGGGGCGGCGGCGGTGGACGGCGGACCGGCCGGGAAGCGGATCACCGAGAGGGCCAGCACGATGGTGATCCAGTTGAGCCAGGAGAAGTTGCCCGAGAGCACCAGCCACAGCTGGGTCGCGATCATCAGCGCGGCGGCGGCCGTCGACACGGGGTGCGGGGCGAACAGGAGGAACGGCACCACCAGCTGCGTGACATGGTTCGCGGCGACCTCGACGCGGTGCAGCGGCCGGGGGAGGTGGTGGAAGAACCAGCTCAGCGGGCCGGGCATGGGCTGGGTCTCGTGGTGGTGGTCCAGACAGGTCAGCTTCCGCCAGCACTCGTCGCCGCGCATCTTGATCAGACCCGCCCCGAACTCCACCCGGAACAGCAGCCAGCGCAGCAGGAACAGCACCACCACCGGCGGTGCCACCTCGTCATTGCCCAGGAACACGGCGACGAAGCCGGTCTCCAGGAGCAGCGACTCCCAGCCGAACGAGTACCAGGTCTGTCCGACGTTGACGATCGAGAGGTACAGCGCCCATGGCACCAGCCACAGCAGCATCGCCCCCCACAGCGGCAGCAGCGAGTCCAGCCCGGCCACCAGCGCCGCCGACACCGCGCAGCCCGCCCAGGCGCAGCCCGCGAAGAGCCGGTCCGAGTAGCGCCACTGGAACAGGCTGGGCGCCCGCCGGAACGGCACCCGCTCGACGAAGCGGGGCACGGGCGTCAGACCGCGCTCGCCCAGCAGCGCCCGGAACTGCAGGGCCGCCGTCAGGAACGCGACCAGGTACACGACGGCCAGGGCCCGCTGGAAGACCAGCCGGGCCAGCCAGTAGTCGGGTGCGGTGAACCACTCCAAGGCCGGCTCCTCTCGTACCCGCTCCGTGTACCCCGCCCGGTCACCGGGCCCCCCCACCGGAGCCCCTCCGGCACCGCCCGGTGAACCAGGAGTCGAAGATTCCGACAAATCCTGGCAAGGTGGGGTCCATGTCTGATCGGGGAGCGAGCGCCCCGTCACTCCCGGACGACTGGCCCGCCCACCCGGACCCGATCCTGGCGCTCAACCGCATGGGCAGCTTCGACTGGGACCTGGACGCCGGACTGTTCCACATGGACGCCCAGGCCCACGAGGTGTTCGACCTGCGCCCGGAGGAGTACGACGGGCGCCCCGAGTCGCTGGCGCTGCGCGTGCCCACGGCGGAGAGCCGCCGCATGGACACCATCGTCGCCCGGGCCATGAAGGACGGCAGCGAGAACTACGGCACCTACTTCCGGCTGCGCCGCCGCGACGGCACCCTGCGCTGGACCCACACCCAGGGCTACATCCGCCGGGACGAGACCGGCCGCCCCCGCCGGATCATCGGCATCGTCCGCGACGCCACCCAGGAGGTGGCCGACATCGCGGCCAACCGGGAGCAGGCCGCGCAGGACGAGGCACGCCGCCGGCTCACCAACGTCGTTCAGCTCGCCACGGCGGCCCTCGCGCACGCCCGCACGGTGGACGACGTCATCGACGTGCTGCGCGACACCCACGGACTCACCCGGCTGGGCGCCACCAGCCTGGTGATGGGCCTGGTCGAGGCCGGCCGCATCCGGCTGGTCGCCGACGGGCCCGAGAACAGCTTCATCCCCGGGACCCGGGTCACCCGGATCGACGAGCCGTACCCGATGAGCGAGGCGGTGCGGACCCTCAGCCCCCGCTTCATCGAGTCGCCGGAGGAGTTCGCGGAGCGCTACCCCCGGCTGTGGCAGGACATCACCCACCTCGGCATCACCGCGGCCGCCTACCTGCCCCTGATCGCCCAGGCCCGGCCCATCGGCGCCATCGGGCTGCTCTACAGCGACCGGCACGGCTTCTCCCCGGAGGACCGCAACGTCCTGGTCGCGCTCGGCAGCGGTATCGCGCAGAGCCTCCAGCGGGCCATGCTCTACGAGCAGGAGATGGACCTCGCCGAGGGCCTCCAGCAGGCCATGCTGCCGCGCACCATCCCCAGC
The DNA here is from genome assembly GCF_002939385.1 of Streptomyces sp. MH60. Classification (GTDB taxonomy): domain Bacteria; phylum Actinomycetota; class Actinomycetes; order Streptomycetales; family Streptomycetaceae; genus Streptomyces. The sequence goes on from NZ_MULI01000019.1 coordinate 94,012, forward strand.
GTGCCCGGCTGCGACGTCGCCGTCCGCTACCGCGCGGCCTCCATCGGGGGCGCCCTGGGCCGGGACATCGGCGGTGACTGGTACGACCTGATCCCGCTGCCCGGCGGGCGCGTCGGCGCCGTCATCGGCGACGTCCAGGGCCACGACACGCACGCCGCCGCCGTCATGGGCCAGCTGCGCATCGTGCTGCGCGCCTACGCCGCCGAGGGCCACCCCCCGGCCACGGTGATGGCACGGGCCTCCGTCTTCCTGCACGAGCTGGACACCGACCGCTTCGCGACCTGCCTGTACGCCGAGGCCGACCTGGGCACCGGAGTGGTCCAGGTGGTCCGCGCCGGACACATCGACCCGCTGCTGCGCTTCGGCGACGGCACCTGCCGCCTGGTACGCGTCGAGGGCGGGCTGCCGCTCGGCCTGTCCGCCGAGTTCGGGCGCCTCGCCTACCCGGTCGCCACCCTGGAGCTGGACCCGGGCAACACCCTGCTGCTGTGCACCGACGGCCTGGTCGAGCAGCCCGGCGCCGACCTCGACGAGGGCATGGACGTCCTCACGGCGCTGATCACCTCCGGGCCGCAGGACGTGCGGGACCTGGCCGACCGGCTGATCGACGTGGTCGACGAACGGCGCGGCGACGACGACGTCGCGCTGCTGGTGCTGCGCCGCCACGGCCTGGGCGCCCCCCGGACCTTCGGCCGGGTCCAGCAGCACGTCTCCCCGGGCGACCCCGAGGGCCTCACCGAGGCCCGGCACATGATCCGCACCGCCGTCCGCTCCTGGGGCGCCAAGGCCCAGAGCGACGAGATCGAACTGGTCGCCGACGAGCTGATGACCAACGCCCTCATGCACACCGAGGGCTCCGCGATCGTCACCCTGCGGCTGCTCACCGGAACCGAGCGGCGGCTGCGGGTCGAGGTCGAGGACTCCTCCAGCGCCCTGCCGCGCCGTCGGGAGGCCGGGGACGACGGGGTGTCCGGGCGGGGCCTGCTCCTGGTCGACACGCTCGCCGACGAGTGGGGCGTGGAGGCACGCGGCGGCGGCAAGGTCGTGTGGGCCCAGTTCGAGGTGGCGCACGGCGCGGGCTGAACCCACTGGCACGGTCGGTCGCCGGTGGCACTCTGGACGTATGCCAGAACTGCCCGAGGTCGAGGCGCTCCGCGATTTCCTGACCGAGCACCTCACCGGCCGCGAGATCGTCCGGGTCCTGCCCGTGGCGATCAGCGTCCTGAAGACGTACGACCCCCCGCTCACGGCGTTGGAGGGCCACGAGGTGGCGGCCGTGCACCGCCACGGCAAGTTCCTCGACGTCGAGACGGCCGACGGCCCGCACCTGGTGACCCACCTGGCCCGGGCGGGCTGGCTGCACTGGAGGGACAGCCTCCCCAGCGGCATGCCCAGACCCGGCAAGGGCCCGCTCGCGCTGCGGGTCGCCCTGGAGACCGGCGCGGGCTTCGACCTGACGGAGGCGGGCACGCAGAAGCGGCTCGCGGTGTACGTCGTGGCCGACCCGCGGCAGGTGCCGGGCGTGGCCCGGCTCGGACCGGACCCGCTCGCCGACGACTTCGACCAGGCACGCTTCGCCGCCCTCCTCGACGGTGAGCGGCGGCAGCTCAAGGGCGCCCTGCGCGACCAGAGCCTGATCGCGGGCGTGGGGAACGCGTACAGCGACGAGATCCTGCACGCCGCCAGGATGTCCCCGTTCAAACTGGCCGCCTCCCTCACCGACGAGGAGACCGCCCGGCTGTACGCGGCGCTGCGCGACACGCTCACCGAGGCAGTGGAACGCTCCCGGGGCATCGCCGCCGGACGCCTCAAGGCCGAGAAGAAGAGCGGACTGCGGGTCCACGGCCGCACCGGGGAGCCCTGCCCGGTGTGCGGCGACACCGTCCGCGAGGTCTCCTTCAGCGACTCCTCGCTCCAGTACTGCCCGACCTGCCAGACCGGCGGCAAACCGCTGGCGGACCGCAGGATGTCCCGGCTGCTGAAGTGACGGCGCCGAGGCGGTGAGCGGCGGCCGCCGGGGCGGCGGTCAGCCGGCCGGCAGCGTCACCAGGTGCTCGCCGTCCGCCGTGCGCACCTCGTAGCGGTCGATCTGGCCGGGATGCAACGCGGCCCCGCCGCGCATGGTGTGCGGCCGGGCGTCGTGCCGGGGGACCATCCAGCTGGTGACCGTCTGTTCGGACCCGTCCCGGCCGACGGCGACGAGCCGGCACGAACGCGGGCCGGCCCCGTCCTTGACCTCGAGTCGCACGTCCGTGCCCCAGATCTCGTCCTCGGCCGTGATCCGCGCCCACACCCCGGACCGGGCGTCCGTCGCGGTGACCGGTGCCGCCGGGTCGCCCTGGCTCGCGTACAGCACGGCGCCGGGCCCGGCCACGGCGCACACGACGGCGGCGGCCACGGCGTACAGCACCCGCCTGCGGCCGGCCCGCCGGCGCGTGGCCACCGCGGACAGCAGCCGGTCGAGCAGCCGGGGTCCCGGCCTGGTCAGCGGGTGGACGATACGGGGCGTCGCCTCCCGGTAGAGCATCAACTGGCGGGTGGCGGGGCCGAATTCGGTCACCTGGGCCGAGCACCGGGGGCATTCCATGAGGTGGTCCTCGAAACGGAAGGCCTCCGCCTCGTCCAGCACGCCGAGCGCGTAGGCGCCGACGTCACGATGCCTTTCCAGGGACCTCATGCCGAATCCTCGTACCGTCGGGTGCGGGTGGGGTGACTCCTTGCTCCCACCCGTACGCACCGGACAGCCGAATCACTCAAGCCACGGCGGAATCGCGACCGAGGTGTTCGGAGCGGTCCGGGGCGTGGATTGGTCCCTCCTTCGGGAAAGTTCGCGAGGCCGTCCGGGGCGGCTAGAACAGGTGGATGGCGAGGTGCCCCAGCGGCAGCCCGAGCTGCCAGGCGGGCGTCCACACCTTCGGCCCCTCGTCCTCCCCGGTCACCGCCGCCCCGCCGGGGACCGCGTTCAGGTCCGGGGCGAGCAGTTCGGTGTCCTGGAGCCAGCGCCAGGCGGCCCGGGCCAGCTCCAGGTCCGGCGAGTGGCGTCCGGCGGCCACCGCGTCGGCCGTGACCTCGGCCAGCCGCCCGTGCACCCACTCGTGCCAGGGCTGGTCGTAGGCGGTCAGGGACAGCCAGGTCTCCAGGTGGGTGACGACCCGGATGCCGCTCAGCTCGTTCTCCGTGTCGGACAGGAAGACGGTGAGCGCCAGCGCGTCGCGGCCGGCGCGGAACTCGAAGGACGTCGGCGGCATCAGGTCGCCGGTCCGCAGCAGTTCGTCGGCGATGTACTCGGCGTACAACCACGCCATGGGAACGCTCAGTTCGCCCCCACCGGTGCCGTCCGTGCTCTCTTGACCTCTGTGCAGCATCCCTTCCTGCCTTCCTCCGGTGCGTGCGCGTCGCCCGACCCGGGTCATGGGCCCCCGTCCGGAACACGGATGAGGACAGCCGATTACTCAACCGGGGTCCTGGGCAAGGCGCTTTACGGAGGTTTGACCATAGGGCCGGTTTCACCGCAGGTCGGCGGCGTATCCCGGTAGCACCCTGCGCATGGCGCGCAGCGCGTAGTATGCGCGGGACTTCACGGTACCGGGTGGGATGCCGAGGGCGGCCGCGGCTTCCGCCACACTCGCCCCCTGGAAATACACCAGCACCAGGACTTCACGGTGCTCCGGAGTGAGTGTCTTCACAGCCTCGCGCACATCGAGGGCCGCGGCGGCCCGTTCGGCGTGGTCGGAGCAGACGCGGGCGTTCTCCAGTACGGCGTCGCCGACCTCCGGGGGGCGCGCCTGGCGGGCGCGGCGCGCGTCGATCGCGAGCCGCCGGGCCACGGTGAGCAGCCACGGCCGTACGGAGTCGAAGGCGTCGGCGCGCAGGGCCTCGGGGTGCTGCCAGGCGCGGACCAGAGTCTCCTGCACCAGGTCCTCAGCACGCTGCCGGTCGCCGTCGCTGAGCCGCAGCAGCAGCGCGAAGAGCGGCCGGCCGTGCTCGCGTTGCAGTGCGGCGAGCTCGTGCTCGGCGGTCGTCCCGTTCGCTGTGTCCGTCAGGGTGATTCCGGCCGTCATGGCCGTATGGCACCGCAGGGGGCCGCGCGGGGACAGGGCGTGCGCACGGGTGTGCGGCGGGCGGTCGATCGCGTCGACGAACGGTTCGACGAACGGTCGGCGTGCGGCCGGCGTGCGGCGGGCGGGTGGTCCGGGCACCCCGTTCGCGCACGCCGGACGGGCTAATGGGCGTGTCGGAACCGCCGGTGACAAGCCGTGGCTCTTTATCTGTTTGTAAGTAAATGTGACTTTCCATCGGTGTGTGCGACCCAGCGGAGTGAACGGATGATCACACGCAGTCGGCAGGTGGCCCTGGCCCTGACCGCCCTCCTCACCGCGGGCGCGGCCTGCCAGGCCGGCGACCACGAACCGCCGAAACCGCCGGCGCCGGCCCCGTCCGCCGCGGACACCGGCGGGTTCACCCTGGTCGCCTCCGGGGACGTGCTCCCGCACGACTCGATCATCGAGCGGGCGCGCTTCGACGCGGGCGGCACCGGCTACGACTTCCGCCCCATGCTCGCCGGCGCCCGGCCCGTCGTCGCGCGGGCCGACATCGCCCTGTGCCACATGGAGACCATCTACGGCGCGAGGGGCGACTACAGCGGCTACCCGCTCTTCAAGTCCCCGCCCGAGGTGGCGAAGGCCCTGGCCGCCACCGGCTACGACGGCTGCTCCACCGCCTCCAACCACAGCGTCGACGACGGCGCGGACGGCATCCGCCGCACTCTGGACGCCCTCGACCGCGCGGGCGTACGGCACGCCGGGACGGCGCGCACCGAGGCCGAGGCGGACCTCGCGACGGTACTGCGCGCGGGCCGGGCCCAGGTGGCCCACCTCGCCTACACCCTCCACACCAACGGCCACCCGCTGCCCGCGGACCAGCCCTGGGCGGTCGGCCTGATCGACGAGGCAAGCATCGTCGAGGACGCGCGGGCCGCCCGGAAGGCCGGCGCCGACGTCGTCGTCGTGTCGCTGCACTGGGGCACCGAGTGGCAGGACGAGCCCGACCAGGACCAGGTGGCCCTGGCCCGCAGCCTGACCGCCGCACGCACCGGCGACCGCCCCGACATCGACCTGATCCTCGGCACCCACGCCCATGTCCCGCAGGCCTACGAGAAGGTCAACGGCACCTGGGTGGTCTACGGCATGGGAGACCAGATCGCGGGTGAGATGGTCAACAGCGAGGGCGTCCGCGATCCGCGCGGCAACCAGTCGGCCATCGGCCGCTTCACCTTCGCCCCGCCCGAACGGGCCGGTGAGCGCTGGAAGGTGACGAAGGCCGAGTTCGTACCGCAACTGTTCGACGTCGACGCCGGCCGGGTGGTGAACCTCAACCGGGCGATCGGCGAGGGCGCCGACCTGGGCGCCGTGCGCGACCGCATCCGCGACGTGGTGCTCGGCCGGGGCGCCGCCGAGGACGGGCTGGTGATGGGCGAGTAGGTCACGGTCACGCGTCCGCCACGTGGTCCAGGGCCGTCAGCATGGCCCCGAGCACGCGCAGACAGGTGGTGACGTCGGCGTCCGTGAGGTCCGAGCCGACCTCGCGCAGCAGGCGGTGCTCCCGGTCGAGGACGCCGTCGATCGCGGCCCGGCCCCGGTCGGTCAGCCGGATCAGCGACGACCGGCGGTGCGCCGGGTTCGGGATGCTCTCAACCAGGTCCAGGGCCGCGGCCTCGTTGACCATCCGCTGGACGAACTGACGGCTGATCGCCTGGGCCCGGCCCATCTGCGGCACGGTCATCGGGCCGCCGCGCCGCAGCATCGTCAGCACGGCGCGGACGCCCACGGACAGACCGTCGGCGGCCAGCCCCTGCTCGACGCCGCGCTGAGCGCGCCGGTAGAGGGGGCCGACCAGGTCGTAGACCTCGGTGAGGCGCCGGGCGAGCACGTCCGGGGGGAGGGGTGCGTCGATGTCGTTCACCCCACCATCATGACACCCAGGTTGCCAAAGTGAGAGCCGACATGACACCCTGGTTGTCATGAATTTCGCTTCGGACCTCCGTCTCTTCGCCTCCGACGACGGCGATCTCGCCTACCGCGACACCGGCGCGGGCGACCCGGTCGTCCTGCTGCACTCCGGCTTCACCGACCACCGCGTGTTCGACACCCAGATCCCCGCCCTGTCCCGCGAGTACCGCGTGATCGCTCCCGACGTCCGCGGCCACGGCGCCTCCGCCAACGCGACGAGGCCGTTCCGCTGGGCGGACGACCTCGCCGCCCTGCTCCGCCACCTCGACACCGGACCCGCGGTGCTCGTCGGCGTGTCCATGGGCGGGGCCATCGCCACCGACACGGTCCTCGAGTACCCGGAACTGGTCCGTGCGGTGGTGGCCTGCGGGGCGTCCACCAGCGAGTTCGAGTACACCGACCCCTGGGTGCGACAGGTGCAGGCGGAGCAGGCCGCCGCACTGGGCGCCGGGGACGTCGAGGGCTGGCTCACGGCGTTCCTGCGCTTCGTGCCGGGGGAGTACCGCACCCTCGACGACGTCGACCCCGACGTGCTGCGCCGCGTGCGCGAGATGGCCCTCGGCACCCTCGCCAAGCACACCCCGGACGAGGAGAACCACCACGTGCCCCTGACCGGCACCTGGGCCCGCGTCCCGAAGATCGACGTCCCGGTCCTCACCGTCAACGGCGCCCTGGAGGCGCCCGACCTGATCGCCGACGCGGAACGGCTCGCCCGCACGGTGCGCGACGGCCGTTCCGCCGTCGTCGAAGGCGTCGCGCACTACCCGAACATGGAACGGCCCGGGGCCTTCACGGACATCGTCGCCGGATTCCTCGGCACCCTCTAACGCGGTGCCAGTTCCGACTTCCGGTACGAGTACGCGAAGTAGATCACCAGGCCCACCACGAACCACACGGCGAACCGCACCCAGGTCTGCCACTGCAGGAACGTGATCAGCCAGATCGAGAAGACGATGCCCAGCGCCGGCACGAACGGCATCCACGGCGTACGGAAGGTGCGCGGCAGGTCCGGCTGCCGGTAGCGCAGCACGATCACCGCCGCGCACACCACCACGAACGCCAGCAGGATGCCGATGTTGGTCAGCTCCGCCGCCTCGCCGATCGGCAGGAACCCGGCGATCACGGCCGACGCGACCCCGACGATCCAGGTGACCCGCGTCGGCACGTGCCGCGTCGGGTGCGTCTTGGCGAACCACTTGGGCAGCAGTCCGTCGCGCGACATCGAGAACCACACACGGGTGACGCCCAGCATGAACGTGAACATCACCGTGAGGATGCCGATGATGGCGCCCACCGCGATGATGTCGGCCAGCGAGCTGAGCCCCACCGACTTGAACGCCGTCGAGAAGCCGCTCTCCGGGTCGATCTCCTTGTAGTTCTGCATGCCGGTCAGCACCAGGCAGGCCGCCACGTACAGCACCATCGAGATGATCAGCGAGTAGATGATCGCCTTCGGCATGTGCCGCTGGGCGTCCTTCGACTCCTCGGCCGCCGTCGACATGGCGTCGTAGCCGAAGACCGCGAAGAACACCGTCGCCGCACCGGTGAACGCCCCGCCGACCCCGAACGGGAAGAACGGGTGGTAGTTCGAGCTGTTGATGTGGAAGACGCCGACCCCGATCACCAGCAGCACCACCAGCACCTTCAGCACGACCACGACCATCTCGAAGCGGGCCGCGTTCCTGATGCCCAGCGTCAGCAGGTACGCGATCAGCAGGCACAGTACGGCCGCGAACAGGTCGACCTTGTGCCCGTCCCCGGTGCCGGGCGCCCCCAGCATCCAGTTCGGCAGGTCCGCGCCCATCTCGCCGACCAGGAAGCTGAAGTAGCCCGAGATGCCGATCGCGACCACCGCCACGATCGCCGTGTACTCCAGGAGCAGGTCCCACCCGATGAACCAGCCCACCAGCTCGCCCAGGACCGCGTACCCGTAGGTGTAGGCGGAGCCCGCCTTCGGGATCAGCCCGGCGAACTCGGCGTACGACAGGGCGGCCGCCGCGCTCGCGACACCGGCGATGAGGAAGGAGACCAGGACCGCCGGACCCGCCGTGCCGTTGGCGACCGTGCCGGCCAGCGTGAAGATCCCGGCGCCGATGATGCCGCCGACGCCGATCGCGGTCAGCTGCCACAGCCCCAGCGAGCGCACCAGGCCCCCGCCGCTCTCCGCCTCCTCGATGTGTTCGATGGGTTTGCGGCGGAGAACACCCTCACCCATGCGGATCCGGGCCATGCGCCTCACCTCTTCGTGAACGGCAAACGGCTGACGGTGGATCATGATGACGCACACGCGTCCGTGACGGAAGTCACGACGCACGCAGGACCCAAGACACCCGCACCGGCCCGGCCGGTGCTACGGCACCACCGTCACCGGCCAGCGTCCCGCCTTCACCAGCCGCACCGCGACCGAGCCGACGAACCGGTGACCGGCCTGCTCGGAGGCGCCCACCACCACCGCGTCCGCCTTCAGTTCGTCGGCCGTCTGCACCAGACCGCTGTACGGGTCGCCGCGGAACGTGTGGAACTCCCAGCGGATGTCGAATATCCCCTTCACCCGCTCCGTCGCATCCCGGATCTGGGCCACCAGCTCCTCGGCGATCTCGTCGGTCGTCTCCGCCACCGACGCCCCGAGCGCCGCGCCTCCCGCCAGCACCGGCTGCACGTACACCACGGCGAGCAGGGCACCCTGCCGCCTGGCCAGCCCCCCGGCGTAGGCGGCGGCCCGCAACGAGGAGTCGGAGCCGTCGACACCGGCGACGATGACCTTAGGGCCGTCCGTGCCGCGTTCGAACTGATGGGAGTGCTGTTCCGTCACGCGGCGAGATTATCGGAGACCCGGCGATCTTGAGCCGGGCGGGTGGAATCATGCCGCCGCCCCGGTGTTGCTCGGGTGCGGCGCACCGTGACCGGGCGAGGGATGAGTCATGAAGAAGGACCAGTTGCTCACCCGCCGGACCCTGCTCACCGGCGTCGCGGCCCTGGGCGCGGCCGGCGCCGGCGGCGCGCTCGCGGCGGGCCTGGGAAACGGCCCGGCGAAGCCGTCCGCCCCCGTCCCCGCCCCCGGGCCCCCGCAGCGCAGCCCGCTCAAGCCCTCCGCCTACCGCCTCCAGCCGCTGACCGGGTACGGCGCCCCACGGGCCGCGCCCGGCCGGCCCCCGGTGCGCAGCGAGCCGATCCTGCGCATGACGGGCCGGGGCCGGACCATGATGCTCACCTTCGACGACGGACCCCACCCCGAGTACACCCCGCGGATCCTGGACACCCTCGCGAAGTACGAGGTGCGCGCGACGTTCTTCGTCTGCGGGGAGATGGCGGACTACAACCGGGACCTGCTGACCCGGATGGCCGACGAGGGGCATGTGGTCGGCAACCACACCTGGTCCCACCCGCTGCTGACGAAACTCTCCCGGCGCCGCATCCGCTCCGAGATGGAGCGCACCAGCGAGGTGGTCGAGCAGGCCTACGGCGAGGCGCCCCGCTGGTTCCGGGCCCCGTACGGCGCGTGGAACCGCGCCGCCTTCCAGCTCGGCGCGGAACTCGGCATGGAGCCGCTCGCCTGGACCGTGGACACCCTGGACTGGACCACACCCGGCACCGGCACCATCGTCGACCGGGTCGAGGAAGGCGCGGCCCCCGGCGTCGTGGTGCTCTCGCACGACGCCGGGGGCGACCGCTCCCAGAGTGTCCGCGCCCTGCGGCGCTACCTGCCCGAACTGCTCGACTCCGGCTACCACCTCACCGTTCCCCGGCGGCGCCTGATCTGACCGCCGCCGCCGCGCCCGCCGGGCCGGGGCACGCTCAGCGGACCTCGGTCAGGCGGGCGAAGGCGACGACGTTCCCGTCGTAGCCGTTCTGCTTGGTGAAACCGCCGCCGCAGGTGATGACCCGCAGTTCCGGGCCGCCCTTGGAGCCGTAGACCCGGTCGCCGGGGAAATTGTCCTTCTCGAAGACCTCGATGCCGTAGATCTCGAAGACCGCCGTCTTGCCGTCCTGGCGGTGCACTTCCACCTTGTTTCCCTTTTTCAGGGCGCCGAGCCCGTAGAAGACGGCGGGGCCCTGCTGGTTGTCCACATGGCCGACCACGACCGCGGTGCCCCTTTCCCCCGGGGACACCGCGCCGGTGAACCAGCCGGCCAGGTTCGGGTCCTCGGGCGGCGGCGCGTCGACCCAGCCGTCCGCGTCGAGACCGACCCCCATGACCGGCGCGTCCACCTGGATGGCGGGGATGGAGACCCGGTCCGGCACCGAGTACGGCAGCGGTGTGACGCCGGCGGCGGCGCCGTCACCGGCGGCCGCACGGGTGTCCGAGGCGGCGGCCGACGCGGGCTGCGGGGGGCCCACGTCGAATTCCCCGGAGCCGTTGCGGATGAGCGCGAGACCGGTCAGCAGAACAAGCGCTATCACGCCCCAGGGAGCGCGCTTCCTCCGCCGCTCCTCCTCTTCGGCCAACTCGGAGTCGTACATTCGCCTTCCCCTCTCGACCCGGCCGTCGCCGGATCATCCGCGCATACGAGCACGCTAAGCGCCGTGCGGGGGACCGGCGACGGGGCAGCGGCGAACGGGTGGTGCGCGCGTCCCTCCGTGCGCCATCCGGGAGGTGACCGGCGGAGATTTTCTGACGGGGCGTGACCTGCGGCGATATCCACTCGCGCGGTTTCGGCCCGGCAACCCGCTCACCAGGACGGACCATTCCCGAAATGCGGCTGGGGGCAGGGCAACTGAGGGTCTTTCTGGGAGGCGCTTTCTCGCCGATCGACCGGGGACGGGACCCGGGGCGTCTTCCGCGGAGGATCACATGCTCACCACTCGTGCCCTCGCGGCAGCCGGCGCCGCCGTCGCTGTCCTCGGACTGGCCGCCCCCGCGGCCACCGCCGGAGGTGACCACAACCAGCCGAGCAACATCGTCGCGCTGCCCAGCGTGATCGCCCGCGGCGGTCAGATGACCGTCACGGTCGACGGCTGCCCCCAGGGCGGCACCATGACCTCGGACGCCTTCCGGACCACCCACCTGACCCCGGTCAGGGGAGCCAACGAGACGTCGAAGGGCACCGCCACCATCAGGCAGGACGCCAGGCCGGGCTCGTACGACATCACCGTCAACTGCTCGGGCCGGCGGCTGACCCGGCCGGCGGCCTTCACCGTCATCGGCGGTGTCCGCGGCGGTCTCGGCGGCAGCAGCTCCGACGGGGCGACCTCGACCGACATCGCGATCGGCGGCGGGCTCGTCGCCGCGGCCGTCGCCGGTGGCGGACTGTTCTGGATGCGCCGCCGGTCCGAGCGGCGTATCTGAGCGCCCGCGACCGGAGCACGACCGCAGAGCTTCGCCCCGGACCCTCGTCGGATCCGGGGCGAAGTCCTGCGCTCGGTGGGGCGGGATCAGGCGCCGTCCGCGCCGGAACGGCGGCGCGAGAGGTGGTACGCCGTGCCCACCGCTCCCGCGACGAGCGCCGCCCCGAGCCCGAGCTGCTTCATGTCGAACCCGGCGACGCTGCCGCCCTCCCCGGCGTGTACGCCCTTGGAGTGCCAGGGCTCGTCGGACGGGTGGTGCGAGCCGCCGCCCGCGATGGTCAGGTCCACCGTGCCGGTCTTGTCCCGGCAGGCGAACGTCACCCGGTAGACCGCCCCGCGCCGGGCGTCGCGGGCGACCCGCGCCGTCGCCGCCGACTCGTCCCGGGGGATGGTGACCGTGTCGAACACCGGCGAGGTCACCGTGACCCGCCCGTGGCAGCCCGCGGCGGTACGGCCCACCCCCAGCGTGACCTCGCCGCCGGGCGCCACGGTGGCGGGGCTGACGGTGAAGCCGAACGTGTTCGAGCCCACGGCCCCGGCCGGTACGCAGGCGGAGAGGGCGGCCCCGCCCAGCAGTGCGACCGAGGCGACGGGTATCGCGCGCATGGTGAATCCCTCCGGGTCCCCGAGGAGCAGCGGCGGACCTGTTCCGCTCGCGCCAGGAATGCACCTCGATGCCCGAAACGCTAGGAAGCCGTGCACGTCGCCGCGATCGCAGTCGTGCGAATGGGGCAAGCGTGTGGGCCGCTCAGGCGACGGTGACGGCGTGTCGGCCGCCACCGTCCCCGCTGTCGTGTCAGTCCCCGGCGCCGGGGAAGAGGCTCAGGAACGGGTCGGTCGACGCCGCGACGCCCCGGCTGAAGGGTGCGTCGAAGTCCCAGATCAGGAAGAGCAGGAAGGCGATCAGCGCGGAGAACAGTCCCGCGAGGATCAGTTCGCGGGTCGTGCGCCGGATCTGCAGGGCGAAGACCATCCCGATGGTGACGACGGCCCCGGCGATCAGCCCGAACCACACCACCCCCGGCATGGTCGCCCCGGTCGACTGGGTGCGGGAGGTCCGGGCCTGGTCCGCGAGGGCCACCTGGTCGACGAGGGGCTGGTACGCCTGCGCCTCGAAGTCCGACCTCGGCTCGTAGTCGGTGACGTCCGCGCGGACGCGGTCGAGCAGTTCGGTGCCGCGGTCGGTCACCTCGCCGTGGTCGGCCATGGCCTTCCACTCGGTGGTGACGACGTGTCCGACATAGGCGTTGACATCCGCCCGGATGCGGTCACGGACGTCGGGCGGGTAGACCCGGACCCGTTCCGAGATCTCGTGCAGCGCGACGGCCTCCGTCTGCACGTCGGCCTGGGCCGCGCTGCGCGCCTCCCAGACACCGGCGATGGCCAGGCCCAGGACGATGGCGTACACCACGCCGATCCACATCGTCATGTACTCGATGACGTCCGGGGTCTCGGTGATGTCCTCGTCGTCGGACGCGGTGCGGTGCCGTAGGAGGGTGACGATGACGACCACGACACAGGCGGCCAGCATCGCGAGGGTGAGAACAAGCCATTCCGGCAAGAGAGGCCTCCAGGGATCAGCGCGCACGGAGCGCGGCGACGGCGACCACCGCGGGCACCGTGATGAGCAGGACGAAGACGAGCGGCGACGTGGTCCCGCGGGAGGACCGCTGCGGCGCCCGGGCGGCGCGGTGGCGCGGATAGTGCACCGGGCTGAGCGACGGACGGGGTGTGGGCTCGGGCGTGGCCGGGGGAGCGGGCGCGGGCGCCGCGGGACGGACCGGCGGCGGGGCGGGGCGGGGCGTCGGGGACGGGGTC
>NZ_MULI01000190.1 GCF_002939385.1 Streptomyces sp. MH60
CTGGCCACCACCGGCACCGACCCCCGGGTGGCGGCCCGGCTGGCCCAGGCCGCGGCGCTGGCCCGGGACCGCGGGGCGCCGTCGGTGGCGGCCTCGCTGGGGCTGCTCGCCGCCCAGCACACGCCGGCGGACGGCACACCGGGCCCGGACGAGCGCCGGCTGACGGCCGCCGAGGACGCGATCACCGCGGGCGAGCAGGACCTCGCCCGGGACGTCGCCCGCGAGGTGCTGACCCGGGCCACCGCGCCCGGCGAGCGGGTACGGGCCTGGATGGCGGTGATCGAGGCGGCCGGGCAGGCCATCGGCGAGGTCGACGCCGTCTTCCCGCAGGCCCTGGCCGACGCGGGCGACGACCCGCGGCTGCTCGCCCTGGTCCACTACCAGCTGGCCTGGCGCTCCCTGGTGGTGCAGGGCGACTTCGCCCAGGGCCGTCAGGAGGCCGCGCACGCGGCCCGGCTGGCGGCGCGGGCCGGGGACCGGCGCACCGAGCTGCTCGCGCTCGCCTTCCAGGCGCAGTCGGAGACGCTGATGGGCCATCCGGACGCCCCGGCGACCATCCAGCGGGCGCTCCAGGAGCCGCAGGACCCGCGGGTGGCGTGCCACCACAACGGGGCGGGCTCCTCCCGGTTCCGGTGGCTGGTGATGAGCGACCGGCTGGCCGAGGCGCGGACCACCGTCACCGCGCTGCTGCGCGAGGTGCGCCGACGCGGCATGGCCGAAAGCGAGGTCCACTACCTGCGGTTCCTCGCGGAGACCGAACTGCACTCCGGCCACTGCGGCCGGGCCCTGGAACTGTCCCGGGAGAGCCTGACCCTGGCGCGCGACGCGGGCATCGGGGAGGGCGCGGGCGCGATGCAGGCCGCGCTCGCCGAGGCCGCGGGCGGCGATCCCGACCGGGCCCTGGAGCTGGCGCGGGAGGCGGTGCGGCGGGCGGAGGGGGACGGTGACGCCGTGTACCTGCCACGGGCGCTGGCCGCGCTCGGGCACGCCCACCTGGCGGCGGGCGACGCGGCGGCGGCCGGACGGGGGCTGCGCCGGG
>NZ_MULI01000002.1 GCF_002939385.1 Streptomyces sp. MH60
GTCCCGCGCAGGGCACGCCGGTGCGGCCGGCGGCGAGCGTCGAAACCCCCGCGGCCCCCGTCCGCAGGCCGGACTCCGTGTCCTCGTCCGCCTCCGAGGCTCCAGCGGCCGCCCACCACGAAGCGGGATCGGGCACCACGGCCCACGACGGACCCCAGGGAGCCGCGCACCGCGGCGCGCGTCCCGTCGAGCCCGGCCACGAGGCCGCCGCCGTACCCGCCCGACCCGACCGTGCCGCACCGGACGCGCGCGGCCACCAGGGCCCGCTCACCCCCGCCCCCGACGGCGGCGCGACGCCCGAGCAGCAGTGGCACACCTACCGGCAGGAGCAGAACGAGCGCACCCTGCCCGTCGTCGAGGCCGAAGCCCGGCTGGAGTTCCGCGGGGAGGAACTCACCGCCTCGTGGAACAAGGCGTACGACACGTTCGTCGAGAACAACGTGTTCGGCGGCACGCGCATCGCCCGGGACGGGCACCAGATGCGCAACGCCCACTGGCAGTGGCGCCACGACATCACCCAGCAGTTCCGGGCCGAGGTCGAGAGCACCGGACGCGTCTCCTCCGAGGCGTTCGACCGCATCGTCCACGACGCCGGGGCGAGCGCCCACAAGTACGTCGTGCGCGCCGACCAGAAGGAGAGGTTCGCCGCTGTCGTCAAGGAACGGATCGACTCCTACAAGGCGAACCGGTTCGGTGACGGGGAACTGCTGCCGGACTTCCAGCACGCGCCCACCAAGTCGGTCTTCGACAAGGACCTCAACCGATTCGTCAAGGACGACAGCAAGCTGTACGGCCACCCCGACGACGGCACCACCGCGCCCGCCGACCCCTTCCGTGACCGGTCGCACGACTACAACGTGCTGGAGCAGTACTACCTCACCAAGGAGGCCCAGCTCGACGGGATCCTCGACCAGTACCCGCACCACGGGGAGACCGGCGGGGGACTGCCCGCCCGCACCGGCCGCCGGATCGACGCCCTCCTGGAGGGCGTGTCCGACGACCTCGGGGCCATCGCATCCCGGGAGCGGGACATCCGCACCGCGACCGGCGAGCAGTTCGACGACGTCATCCGGTGGAACTCGCGGGGCCGCGACGCGCTGTCCGAGGACTTCGTGGCCAAGGTGCGCCAGGACTTCGAGTACGACCTGCGCACCGACCACGACCTCGTCTTCCGCCACGGCGACGGAGCCGGCCCCCGCGCGCTGTGGGACCTGAGGACGAGCCGGGCGATCGACGAACTCCCCGGCCGTATCGCCAAGGAGCACTTCGTCCGGGGCCGGGTGGCCGAGGAGACCGCCTTCGCGCAGAACCACCTGTCCCAGCTGGGCGAGGACTTCCTCGGCCGCTTCGGCGAGGGCGGCCGCGAGCGCGTGGTCGCCGAGTACCTCGACGCCGTACGGGCCACTGCCCAGCGGCACTTCGACGAGCGGCTGGACAGCCCGGCGAAGGCCGGGGAGACCGCCGCGGAGTGGTCCGGCGCCCGCGACGACCTGCGTACGTCGCTGCCCGACCGCATCCGGCACGAGGGCGACCTCCAGGCCGTCGTCGGCGAGGCCGCGCACGCCTTCCACGAGATCGCGGGCCACCCCGGCAGCACCGAGGCCCTCCCCCTGCACGAGGACACCCTCAGCAGACTCGGCAACGACTTCCGCACGGAGCGCGTCACCCGGTACGACGAACTGTTCGCCCCCGAGGGGCACCGGACCTCGGCCTGGCTGTCGCACGAGTCGCGCGGCGAGGACGGCTTCCAGGCCCGCCTCGACGACCTGCGCGACGGCGACTTCGTGCCCGAGCTGCGGAGCTGGTCCTACCCGGCCTTCCGGGACTGGCGCGCGGATCGGGTCCCGTCCGCCGAGGGCCGCCCGGCCGCCCGCCCGGACACCCCGGACCGGCCCGCCTCCGCGGACGGCAACGCTGCCCCCGAGCACCGGACACCCGCCCCCGCACACGACGCCGCGGGCGACGCACCGGCTCCCTCTCGCCCGCGGACACAAACGCCCACGCGGACGGAGACGGCCGCGCAGACGCAGGTCACCGTGGACCGGGACGCGGCCGGCGCGCCCGGGAGCGGCCGCACACCCGACGCGAGTGCCCACGCCTCGGAGCAACAGCAGAGAACGCGGCAGCCCGCGCAGGCACTTCGCCAGGACGACGCACAGCCTTTCGACCTGCCCGCCGAGGTGGGCCGCATCGTCCGGCGGTCCTCGGAGTTCACCGGCACCCGGGCCCAGGCGGAGCATGCCCACCAGCACCTGCTGGAACAGCGTCCCGACGTCGTGAAGCTCCCGGCGAAGACGCTGGCGACGCTGGTCGCCGACGAGATGCTGCGCTCCCAGGAGCAGATGCGGAAGGCCGCGAGTCAAACGCTGCTGCGGTACACGGACCGCTATCCCGACAACCAGCGGATCCACCAGGTGCACCAGGAGCTGTTCGAGCAGTTCGGCACCGAGTTCCAGGACCTCACGCCCGCCCAGCGGGCGGACCTCGTCGTCGCACGGACCCTGGACGAGAACTTCGGCAGGCCGACGGCGGCCCCGCACCGCCCGGTCCCGTCCGTCGATCCGGCCGAGCCGGCGGAGACCATCCGGGGCATCCTGGCGGAACGCGGCATCGAGGATCTCCCGGCCGACCGGCTCGACCGGGCTCACGAGGACCTGCTGAACGTCGGCATCCTCACCCCGCAGTCGACACTCGCCGAACGCGCCGCGGTCGTGGCGGACTTCGTGACCGAGAGCGAGCGTCTGACCGAGGCGGTCAACGACGAGCTGGGTACGAGGGCCGGCCGGCCCGTGTCCTACGAGGAGGTCGGCGACGCGGCGTGGCAGCTGGCGTCGGAGACCGGCGAGGCGTTCACGTCCCTGTCGGTCCCCGCGCAGGTGGAGGCCATCGCCGACCACATCCTGGGGGCGCCCCGGCAGGACCGGCCCGAGACCACGGCAGCGCGCACGGTGGACAAGGGCAAAACCGTGGACCGCGGCCAGGACTCCGGCGTGCAGGAGGGCACCGAGGGGCCGGAGGACGGCTTCGACCAGGAACGGGCCCTTCGCGAGCTGCAGACGCGGGATCCTCTGCTGCGCGACCTGACACCGGGCGAACTGCGTGACGCCTTCCGTATCCAGGAGCACACCGATCCCGCCGTCGCCGGCGCGGAGCGGCCCACCCGTCTGCACCAGCTGGGCCGCATCGGCCGCGAGCTGCACCTGCACGGTGCCGAAGCCGCCTGGGACCTGGCCGGACGGCTGTCCGAACACGGCGACCGAACGGGCCTGTTCGGTGGCAGCTCCGAGCAGGCGGCCACCTCGACCGCCGGTCGGTCCGCAGATCCGTCGGGCGCGACGCAGACCGCTGCGCCGGCGCACTCCGCACATCCGGAGGCGCACCTGAGCGCCGACCCCAAGTCGTTCCTCGCCACGCACGTGCTGTCCCTGGACATGAAGACCGGTCTCGAGACCCATGCCCCGGGTCTGGCACCGAAGGACCTGGACGACTTCATCAGTGCCCTGTCGATTTCGCCGGGCCGCGCGGGGCACCTGTCGGAGCACCGCTTCGTCCTGTCGCAGCAGGGCGTGGACACCGCGGGCAAGGCCGTGTTCACGCTGGCCCCGGCGGTCGAGTGGTACGTCGGGCACTACGGCGCCGACCGCTTCTCCTTCAGCGAGGACACGGTCCTGCCCGCCCCAAGGCCCGAGGGCGAGTACGTGAACGCCGTCTTCGTGCCCTACCTGACGCGCGGCTCGGAGGACTACGCGGACAACGTCGGTCACGCGGACGTGCCGGCACATCCCGGCCTGTCCGACCCCCGCCTGGTGCTGACGCCGACGATGAACGGCTGCGCCTACGCCGTCACGCCCTCGGCGCGGGAGGGCCGGATCACGGTGTGGCACTACCAGTCACCGGACACCAAGATGCCGGCCCCGGTGGTGTTCCGCAGGGAGCAGCGGCCGACGGACTGGTACGGCGCGGGCGAGTACTACGGGGGCGTCACGCAAGGGCAGCTCTTCGAGGTCGCCAACGTGATGGCGTACGGCAGGGACGGCTGGGAGTTCGTCAGCCAGGAGACCCACACGGGGGCGACGGACACCACGACGACCCTGGCCCGCGTCCGCAGCCGCGCGGTGCACACCGAACCGGGCCACGAGCTGACGTACACGAAGACCGCCTACCAGAGCCTGGTCCACAGCGAACTGCACGACTGGGACCTGCCGCAGGCGCTGCGCAACATCGAGGGCGTGCGGCCCCAGGGCCCGGACACCGGGATGCTGCGCGCACTGCACGACCGGATCGCCGCGCACATCCAGGGCGAGATCGACCGGCTCGGCACGCCCACGACGTTCGACGCACTGCGCGGCCTCGCGGACACGTTCTCGAACGGGCGGGCCGCGCTGAAGACCGACCTGGAGGAGCAGGTCGCGCGGGCCGCCGCCGAGGCCGCCTCGTGGGCCACCACGGAGAAGACCAAGGCGGCGGTCACGGCGCGGCGCGACCACGCCGAGCGGATGGTCGACCAGTTCGTCAACCGGCCCGGCCAGGACTGGATCGAACAGTTGCGCGGCGAATCGGCTCCGGAGAACCCGCGGACGACTGCCGCGTCGTACCAGCGCAAGGCGCGCACAGAGCTGAACAGCGTCCTGTCCACCGTGAACATCGAGATCAACCGCGCCCTGGGCGCCAAGCCGAAGGGCACGGTGGCGAAGACCGTCTCCGACCTCGCGACCTCGGTGCGCGGGCAGATCGGGCGCGAGATCGACCGGCTGGGCCGGGCTCAGGACTTCACCGTCCTGCGGAGTCTCGCCGACCGGTTCGCGGCGGAGCGCGGCGACCTGCGCATCACCGGAGAGGCGGAATACCACGCCAGGACTCGCCTGGAGAAGGACCGCAAGCAGGTCGAGAGGTTCCTCCCGCTGGTCCGGAGCATCCTGGACGCTCTGGTCGCTCCCCGGCTGGAAGACTGGATCAAGGGCTTGCGTGAGGAGACCGCCGCCGTGACCGGCGCCAGCGCCTGGCAACGGCTGCCGCACGACGAGCAGACGGAACTGGGCAGGCAGATCCAGAACCGGCTGCCCCGGGGCGTCAGGGAGGAGGCGTTCTTCGACCTCCGGGTCCGGGACGCCTACGACGGACTGGACGACGCCGTACGCAACGGGCCGCCGGCCGACCGGGCGAACCGGATCGCCGACACCCTTTACGGAGGGCCCCGGAACCCCGACGTGGACGATCTCTTCGTCCACTCGGTGAACGACCTGCTCACCGCCATGGGCCGGGAAAGGGTGTCGGCCTGGCGGGTGCACCAGGCCCACCGGAGCCTGGAATCCTCGCGTGGAACGGCCTTCTCCCGGGGCAACAGCGTCTTTCGCGCGGAAGCGGTCGCCACCCGTCTCGCGGGCCTGCCCCACACCGCTCGTCCGGGAGGGGTACGCGACGACGTCGAGCAGCAGCCCCCGCGGACGTGGGCGGACGACACCACGGTCGTCGGCAAGGGCAAGGGCGTCGCACAGGACCAGATGGAAGAAGAACCCGAGTTCGTCCAGGGTTCGGCCAGTTCGGGCCGCGTACTGGAGCCCGAGCGGGAACAGGTGACCCTCGACCAGGCCCTGCGGGAGGCCTACGAGGACGAGCCCCTGCTGCACGGACTGCCGCTGGACGCGACGCGCGAGGCCTTCCACATCCGGCAGTCCGAGGGATCCTGGGTCCCCGGCATGCGGCAGCGGGAGCGACTTCGGGAGCTGGCCGACATCGGCTGGGAGTTGCACCGCAACGGCCCCGGGGCCGCCCGGGAACTGGCCGCCCGGCTGGTCCGGGACGGCCGCCGGGTCGACACGGAGCGGCGGACCCCGGTGCCGCAGCAGCCCCCGCAGGCCGCCGACCCGACGGTCACCGAGGATGTCCACGTCCCGGTCACCGTGTGGAGGTACGACCGTACGGCCTTGCCGCACACCCACACCGGGCAGCAGGGCGGTGGCCTGTGGCGGGACGTCCGCAATCCGTCCCGTACCGCCACCTCGGAACAACTGGGGCTCGGGCCCGGCCACCGGGAGCACGGCGACCAGTTCGACGAGGTGACGGACCGCGCCTACGGCAGCGGAAACGTCAAGATCTCGACGCTCGGCGAGATCGCGGCGCCCGACCGCTGGGCCAACACGGTGCGCCGGGTGCTGCCCGACACCAAGCGGCGGGTCGAACTGGCCCTGCGGGAGCTGCGCGCCGTCGACGGTGCTCCGCAGGGGGCGCTGCTCGACGCGCTGACGAGCAGCTTCCCGCTGTTCCAGCGGGCGACACCCCAGGAGGCCGCCCCCTTCCTCGCCCACCTCGCCCAGGTGCTGGAGCGGGTGGGCGCCGGACTCGACTCCGGCACGGCGGCCGTCACCCTGGTGGGCAGGACCTCGTACCACCTGGCCGCGGCACTGGCGGAGAAGGCCGGCGCGGTGGGCTGGGTCGATCCGGTCGCCCGGGACGTGACGGGCCGTCTCCTGGACCCCCACCGGATGCAGCGCGACGAGATCGCACCAGTTTTCGCACGCAAGGGCCCCATCCACCTCACCAAGGCGAACGACAAGGACTGGGACCTGGCGTGGACCCTCGTCCACGAGGCCACGCACCGGTACGCCGGGACGGACGACTACCAGTACAGCAGCTACGAGATGGAGCGGGTCGAGGACGCTCTCGGCGCCCCCAGGCTGGAGAACCGGCAGGCCCGCGATCCGTTGACCTACACCGGGGCGGACGAATCGGTCCTCCCGGCGAAGCAGCACAACTGGTACGCCCTGGGCAGGCGTTCGCTGATGAACGCCGACTCCTTCGCCCAGTTCGTCATGACCCTCACCGGAGAGCGGCACGCCGGACTCGGCCGGTGGTACGCCGGCCCCGGCGTCGCCCGCGTGCTGGATCTGGACGCGGACCTGACCCAGCGGGTCAACCGGCGGCTGACGCGGCTCGGGCACGAGCCCGTCGACGCCGAGCGGGTGATCGAGGCATACCGGGAGCTGGGATCGGTCGGGGACACCTTCGCGCACCTGGACCTCCGGGCGCGGGTGGAGAGGACCGCGCGGCACGTGGCGGGACTGGGGAGCGACCTCAGGCCAGGCGGTGCCAAGCCGAACGGGCGCGGTGCGGCGGCGGGGCAGAAGGCGCCCGTCGGCAAGGCGGCGAAGGCCAAGATGTCGGCGGCGGCGCAGTCCCCGGCAGGGACGTCGGCGGCGGGTGGCCGGCCCGCCTCCCTGGCGCCTCGATTCGAGGGAGCCAAGGAGTTCGCCCCGGTCGCGGACTACTACGGTCTGACCCCGGTCGCGGAGTACGACGGTCTGGCGAAGTTCGCCGGTGCGGAGCGTGGGAACGGGACGTTCGGTTTCGTGGCCACGGTCCCGGCGACGAAGGGCGTCGACCTGGTGGCCCTCGCGGACAGGTACGCGGAGGGTTTCCGGGACGGCAGTCCCCTGCTGGGGCGTTTCGGTCTGGTGATCGGCCTCAACGGGCGCGAGGCGGACGCCGCCGCCGTGCAGGCAAAGGTCGAGGAGTTCCGCCGGTACTGGGAGGGGAAGGGGACCTTCCCGGTCTCGGTGATCGGTTTCACCTGGGTTCAGCCGAAGGAGAGCCTGCGGGCTCAGGGGGCGCAGAAGGAGATTCCCTACGGTGCGATCCGCGAGGCCGTGGTCCGTGACCGGCTCTCGACGGCGCTGATCGACGATCTCGCGGGGCACAACGAGGCTGTCTATCTGCATGTCGGCGATGCCGACGTGCAGTCGATGAACGTCGACGGACATCCGCTGTTCGACACGTTCGCGGAGAAGATCCAGGCGACCGACGACATGTTCCCGGACGTGGTGAGCGGCGGCTATCGCGTCAATGGATCCGACGCCGTCGTCGCCGCCGGGCGTATGGATCTGGCGGTGCGGAACGCGATGGCCACAATCGACCCGCGCAGCGTGTATTTCCCGGAACCGAACATGTTCGTCCAGATCAGCGGGAGCGGGCTGGAGAACAGTGTTCACTTCGGTGAAGGTTCGAATCGGTCGAACTTCGACTACGGAGCGGTGGAGGGCCGCCGGTTCTTCGATTCGGTCCTGCGGAACAGGCAATTGAGCCGACTCGGGGCCGAAGAGACCCGCAGGAAGGTCGTCTTCGACTCCTCTCTGGCCTTGGTGACCGATTCCGAACGCATCGGTGACGGCGTCGACGGCTCCGTGCAGACGCTGGACCGGTTGACGCAGAGTCACGGGCACAAGCGGACGTGGGCCGATCAGGTCCAGCACTACCTCACGACCTACCACCCGTCCGTCGAGGTCACCGGGAACGGCCTGGCGGCGGTGGCCTTCCACGGTGTCCACGGGGGCGGTGCCCTGAAGGACGTTCCGGTCAATCCGAAGAACGGGGAGATCTTCAAGAGCGCTGTCGCACAGGTCCAGAGGGACGGTGGGGACGCGGAGAGTGCTCTGATCAAGAGCACGTTCGAGGTGCTCGGGCGGCTTCAGAAGGCCGACCCCGAGGTAATGAACATCCTCGCGGCGCTGGTCCGCGAGACGCGGACCGCGGTGGCCGAGTTCGTCACCGCCTACACCTCGAGGCAGTTGGGTGCCTCGGGCGATTCGGATCCGGTCCGGCCGCACGAGGAACTGCGGGCCGCGTACGCGTGGCTGGAGGACGTCAACCCGTACCGGGAACGAGGCGCCGAGTTCGGGACGAACTGCGTCCTCACCGCCATCGCCGTGGACCTGTCGCTGCGGGAGGGCGCGACGCACCAGGCGGCTCCGTCCCGGCCGGGCGGCGTGCGGCAGCCCGAGGACGAGACCTCTGGCCTGCACAACTACCTGGCGAACTACCTGGACCGGGTGCCGGATCCGGTGCACGACGTGACGGAGATCGTGGAGGCGATGTCGGCCGCGCCCGTCGGAGCACGGGGCATGGCGGTCGTCGAGCGCGCGAGCGGCCGAATCGACCACGTCGTGAACGTGCTGCACGACCGCGACGGTGTCGTGTTCCTGGACGGTCAGTCGGGCACCCCCGTCCACCCGCCCGAGCGGGCGGTGTCGTTCCTGCCGACCACCGAGGGCGTCCCCGGTCACCCCCTGCACGACGGCACCGCCGCCGATGTCACCGCCCCGGCCGGGGTCCCGGAACGCCTGCTCGGCTCCACCCCCTTGGAGACCGTCCCCGAGCTGGAGGAGAAGGCCGGCGCCGCCCCCGAGCCCCCCACGGCCACCACCCGGCCCGCGACGATCGGCGTGGACCTGGAAGAACGCCGGCCGCCGCGGCTCGACCGCGAGCTGCCGCCCGCGCCCATCACCACGGGTCCGGTGAAGTTCAGCGACGGCACCCGGCTGCCCGTTCAGATGGCCGAGGGCGTCGGCACCCGGCTCACCGAACTGCCGCCGGACGTCGTACGCCGCTCGTTCGCCTTCGGCCAGAGCAACCCCCAACTGCGTGGCATCGACCAGGTCGTGGGCGAGCTGGGCCGGGAGCTGGCGACCCGGGAGAGCACCCGTCCCGCGCTGCCCAAGGGACAGAAGCAGGGCACCCCCGTCCTGTTGGAGCAGGTGAGCCGCGCCCTGCGCGACGACGCACGGGGGTTCTTCGGCGACGGCAAGACGTTCGGCTACCGGACGGCGAACGGCGGGGCCCGCGTCCTGCGGGTCACCGCCCGGCCCTACGGCACATGGGAACGGTTCACCTTCGGCTACGCGAACCCGGTCAAGAACGACGTCATGCGCCGGTCGACCACGACCGGTGGACAGGTCAAGGCCAACGGCACCTCCTTCGGTCTGTCCCCGAGCGTGCCCCTCGGCCCCCTCAAGTCGTTCCTGTCACCGTGGGCCCGGCTGCACGCGCAGGTCAACTTCGGCAAGCAGGTGAAGTACAACCAGCAGCGCCAGGTGATCAACCAGACCGAGTCCCGCGCCTCGGACGCCTCGCACCTTCATGTCGACGACGTCTGGTACGAGTTCTCGGTCCACGACCAGCGCGGCCGGCCCGTCGACCTGAACGGCAAGGCGATCACCGACGGCGACACGATCCGGCAGGCGGCCGGGTTCGGCTTCGCCGTGCGCGACGGCCTCACGGTGCGCATCCCCGACTCGATGACCAGCGGCGCACCTCCCGCGGGCGAGCTGCCGGAACGCATGACCATGACGGGCGACGCCCGCTACCGGCTGGTGAGCACCGAGGACTTCGGTCCCGTGGGCCACATCCACGACTGGGTGGTCGAGCAGGCCGGTGTGGGCCCGGACACCGTGGCCGCGGAACGGATCGGCGCGTTCTTCTCCACCAGCGGCTTCCACGCGATGTCCCGCGTACTGAACTCCGGTCCCGTGTTCACCCCGCCGCTGCTCGGCGGCACGCACGGCGCCGACCTGCTCGGCGTGTTCTCCGTGCGGGTCGAGTCCGGCGAAGCGGTGCTGATCAGCGAGACGAAGGCGGCGGAGCTGCGCGACATCGCGCAGAGCACCTCGCGCAACGAACGGCAGGTCGGCAAGGCGCGGACCGTCGACGTCGGCGCCGTGCTGGGCCCCGCCTTCCAGTTGTTCGACCTGGACGGCGGCGCGCTCAACCTGCGGGCGCAGGCCGGACTGACCGCCCGCTACGCCGCCGCGCGCAACCGCGGCACCGTCTCGGGCGGGACCGCCGCGGTGAAGATCGCCGGGCAGGCCAAGACCACCGACACCGGCCTGTACCTGGTGCACAAGAAGGTCACGGTCACCGCGCCGCCGAACAAGCAGGCCGCGCCGCTCAGGCCCGGGCCGGGCGAGGGGGGCCGTCCCGGCAGGCTGCGCAAGCACGCGCCGCGGAACTGGAGCGAGGAACCGGCCACCCGGGTCTTCGACACCTACGCCATCGAACGGATCACCCGTACCGAGGCCCGCCGACTGGCGGGACTGGACAAGGCGCCCGAGCGGACGACGCCGGAACCGCGGGCGCCGCGCTATCTGACGGAGAACGATCCGACGACGCTCGGCATGAGCCGGGTCGAGGAGTTCACCTTCACCGACGGAACCGTCAGCAAGGTCGTCGACGGCAGGACGGTGACGTTCCCCGAACACTTCGCCGACGCCGTGCTCAAGGAGGTCGGCAGGGCCTATCCGGACCTCGTCGCCCCCCTGCGCGAGCTGAACCCGGACAACCCCCGCTGGCGCGGTGCCGACCACTTCAAGACGGTGCTGAACAACACCCTGGAGATCTACAACCAGCTCGCCCACCACAGCCTGGCGACGAACGTCGAGACGATGATGACCACCGGGCTCCGCATCGACCTTGTGGAGTCGGCCACGCTCTCCCGCGGCCACCGCTACGTGTGGATCGACGCCAAGCTGACCGGACGGCGCTACGAGGGGGACCAGCAGGACCTACGGGTGCGCTTCAGCGCTCCCGGCACCGAGGTCGTCGGCGGCCAGCGCAGCGGTTCCCGCGGCGGCCAGGTGGGGGTGGAGGGCATGCTCTCGCTGAGCGACACGACCCCCAGCGACCTGGGCGGCGTACTCCAGACCGGAACCCTCTCGGCCGGCGTCCGCGCGGGTGGGCGCACCGACTCCGAGAGCGGCTACGGCATGTCCGCGGCCAACGAGCAGATGTCGTACAACACCGCCGGCTCCCACCTCTACAGCTACGACCTGCGCCTCGACGCCAAGCGCGGCGGCTACTCCCGCCCCCGCCGGTGGATGCGGGGCCTGGTGCTCCTCAACGTGCTGGGCACCCAGCCCTTCGTGTTCGGCGAGCCGGAGAGCCCCCTGTTCACCCCCCGGCCGGGCACGGAGGAGTCGGCGGGACTGGGCAGAGTGCTGCTGAGCGTCCCGGTCGAGCACGCCCCGGCCGCCGGGTCCGCCACCACCGCACGGACCGAATCCGGCGCGCGGCCGCAGGACGTCCCTGGGACGGCGCCGGAGATGACCCGGCAGGAGGCCCTCGACCTGGCCCTGGGGACGGGCAGGGCGCTGGAGGACGCGGCCGGCCGGGAGGCCTCCGTGCTGGCGTCGCATCCGCACCAGACGGTCTCCGTCACGTCCGGCCCCGAGATGACGCGGGCACTGGAGACGACGCTCGACAAGGCCACCGGGCGTTCGTGGACGGCCGGCCGGAAGGGCGCCCCGGTCCACGACGCGGCGATCCAGCTCACCGACAGCAAGACGCTGCGGGCCAACCACGACCAGGCCTCCACCCCCATGGGCTGGCGGGCGCCGGAGCTGTGGGCGGCGGCGCCGTACCTGAACCGTTCGACGTGGCTCGCCCACCGCACGACCGTCCTGCCGGGCCTGACCGCACTGACCCGGGCGGAGACGATCAACTCCGACTCCGTGGTCGGCGGCACCCTTCAGGCGTCCGGCCGCAGCGCCCGCACCCACACCCTGTTCTTCGGCGGCCAAATGGGCTTCCGCAGGACCCACGACGCGGGAACGGGCGTCACCGGCAATTACGGCCTGGTCCTCAGCCCCTACCGGAGGGACCTGTCCACGTCGGTCACGGTGCAGCGCTCCGCGGTGTCCGAGGTCACCCGCAGGGACAGCGGGCGCCACGTACTGGTGGCCGCCTCGCTCCTGCACGAGTTCGCGGCCGCCTCCGACCGGCTGGGCACCTGGGCGCACCGCGTCCTCCACATGCCGGCGTCCCTGGCCTCGGCCGCAGGGAGCAGGGTCGTCGTCCCCGACGGCCTCCTGGTACACGTCCCGGAGAAGAACGCCCACCGTCTCGGGGCCCTCAAGGACGCCTTCGGCGACGTACCCCTGTACAAGCGGCGTTCGTGGTCGCCGTTCCCCTGGCTGCGCGGCGCGTTCGGCGGCTGGCCGGTCAACCCGCTCAACACGGCGGCGGCACTGAAGCGGTTCGAGGAGCAACTGGCGCCCCTGGGGCTCACCACACAGGACCGGGAGCAACTGCGCCGGCTCGTCTCCGGGCGCGTGATGCGGGCCGTCGGCAAGGAGATGAGCGGCGGCACCGGCGCCTCCGTGCCCGCCCGCATCGGCCGCTGGGGGGCGGAGTGGGCCGAGACCTGGGTCGGCCACCGCCAAGTGAGGCTGCGGGCCCAGCTCGTACCCGTGCGTGCCACCCCGGACGGCTTCGGCGGCCTGGGCCACAGCGTGGAGCTGGAAGAGGCCCGCCACGCCGTGGAGTCCGTCCAGCGCGCCGAGGGGCGCAGCACGGGCCGGATGATCGGCATCGCCGTGACCGAGGGCGCCCACACCGGTGACACCGCGGTCCCGATGGCGGGACCCTCGTACACGCAGACGGGCTCCTCGACGCAGACCCGGGCGCAGACGCGGAGCGAGGGCACCGTCGACATCTCGACGGTGGCGATCTCCCAGGCCCACGGCGAGTACGCCACACAGTACGAGCTGAAGCTCGACCTGGAGATCACGGACTCCGCACCCGTCACCCCGGCACCGGCGCGGCGCGGCGGCGCGGAGCGGGTGCCTGACGCGGCCGGCGACTGGTGGCGGACGTGGACGGGGCGGCGCAAGCACAGCGTTTCCGTCCAGCAGAACGTAGGACGGCTCGTCGAACACCTGCCGATGAGCCTGATGCGCCCCGACCCGCAGCTGACCGACGGGCAGGCCGCCGGAGCGGCGACGGCCGACCGCCCCGATCCGCTGGCGCCGCCGGAGCTGGACGAGCACGCGCAGCCCCACCGGGCCGAGCTGCCGCGGGCGTTCGGCGCGGGCGGCTGGCACGAAGTCACGCACCCGGGCAGCGACCCGCGGACCAAGCCGTTCGAGATGCCCGAGCAGGGCTTCGCCGTACGCGGCATCGTCGGGCTGGAGGGGCTGCACACCGCCAACACGCTGGCGCTGGGCGCCGCCTACGACGCGTCCCTGCCGTTGCCCGCCCACGGTCCGCCCGGTCCCGACCTGCTGACGCGGGCCCAGGACACGCCTCTGACCCGGGCCGGCTCCGGACCGGCCCAGAGCCTGGAGGACGGCACGTCCAACGGTGCGCTGGCCGCGTTCTACGGGCAAACGCTGACGCCGGACGGCTATCAGGTCGCGGGGCTCACCGACCGCGGCTTCTGGGGCGGCGCGGACGGCAGCCTCACCCTGTACTCCAAGCCGCACCTGTCCGGGGCGCGGCTGCTGACCGTCACGGACGGCGCGAAGTTCGAGCACGCCCACCGCAGCACGCACGGCGCGGGGGCGTCCGCCGACCGGGCGGGAGCGGCCGAGCACGTCCTGCACGCCGGTCCGACGACCACCTCCCCGGCGCTCGGCACCAACCAGATCGGCAGCGGGTCGGGGGCGCAGGGGCTCGACTCGGCGGCCTCGGGCCAGACCGGCGAGCAGCTCGCGTCGGTGAACATCAAGCCGGACAAGACCCGGACGTTCCTGTTCGCCATCCCCACCACGTGGATGTCCGTCGCCCATGTGCGGCACCACGTCAAGGACAGCACCCCGGCCCGGTTCGTCCGCAGCGCCTTCGGCAATCCGCAGCGGCTGCCGCAGGCGGTGGAGACCGAGGCCGAGGTGCTCGCCTGGGTGCGCGAGGACGTCGCCCGGCAGCTCGGCCTGATCGACGACACCCGCTTCCCGGCCGAGGTGTCCGCGTCCTGGGATGCGGTGGCCGACGCGGAGAAGGCCTGGACGACCGCCGACGAGACCTACTGGAACCTGCGCCGCGGTGACGGCTTCGAGCGCGAGACCGCGCTGGCCGCCGCCGAACGCACCCTGGCCGGACTCCGCGGCGGCGACCCGCTGCCCGTGCTGTCCGTCGAGGACGCCCGCGCGGCCCTCGACGCCCTGGAGCGGGAGGACCCGTTCGCCGAACCCTCCCACGAGGGCTGGACCGAGGTGCGCGACGGGCGGATCGAGTTGGCCCGGGCGCAGGTGGAGCGGGCGGTGGCGGAGCAGCGGCTGACCGAGGTCAAGGAGGACTTGGAGGCCCTCCGGGCCCACGCCGACGCTCTCGCGGTCACCTACGCCGAGGTACGCGAGGCCACCGACCGCCTGACGAACTGGCACCAGCTCAACGGCACCCCGCAGGGGCGGAGTCGGCTCAAGGACACCCCGGCACCGTCCCAGGCGGTCTTCACGTCACCCGCCGCCCCCGAACTGGCGAGCCGCAAGGCCCCGGCAGCCATGACGCAGGACCCGAACGCGCAGCCCCCGAACGCGGCGACTGTGAAGGGGGAGGCTCCGAAGGGGGAACCGTCCACGGTGGCGACAGCCGCCGGACAGGAAGGCGAGACACGGCCCGCGCACTCCGACGCACCCTGGCAGCGAGGGCAGGGCAGCGAAGACTCCGTGCGACACCGGTACTTCGACGCCGCGTCCGATCATCGCAGCATCACGGTCACCGAGCCCGACGGCCGACGCGAGCTCTTCGACCTGCACCGGCCCGAGGGCGACGGCAACGGGTTCTACGCGGCAGTCCTCGCGGCCAGGGGAAGCCGGACCGGCGACCCTGCGCGCCTGGCCGCACAGGTCGCCCGCAGTGCGCACATCCCGGCCGGTCTCGGCCTCGACCCGCAGGCCGTCTTCCACACCAGCGAAGTGGCCGCGGCACTGGAGCGGGCCTTCCGGGGCGAACCGGGCCTGCGGGAGCGGATCCGCGAGCGGATGTCGGCCGACGGCGGGCGACTGCCCCAGGCGCTGCGCTCCCGGCTGACCTCGCAGGAGACCCGGGGACTGGTCCGCCGGAACCTGCGCACGGCGCGAGGCTGGAACGCGGAGACGGCCAACGCGGCCGCCCGGGCGACCGCGCTGACCCTGGCCGTGAACCTGACCGTCGTCGAGGAGAACGGCACCCACACGTCGTACCCGGGAGCCGTCGACGACACCTCCGCGACCCTCCCCGAGGTGACCGTCCACCGGCGGGGCGACGCCTACCTCGCCGCGGTCCCGCGCACCGCCCGGACCGCCGTCCCGGAGCCCGGCGCCGGGCGGCCGACGCTCCGGCAGGTGCGCCTCGCGCGGGCCGCGGCCATGGGCGACACGCTCGCCCGCAGTGCACCGGCCGAACGGCTGGACGCCATGGAGGAGTTCGCCGGGGCGGCGCAAGGTCTGGCCGAGGCGTTCACCCGCGAGGTCGCCCTCCGCGAGCGGATCCACGGTGCCGGTGCGTCGGCGGACACCCGTTCCGCCGCCGCTCACGCCCAGGTGCTGGACAGCGCCCTGTCCCGGTTCGACGCGGCCGAGCGCCGCATGGAGGAGGTGGGGCTGGGCGACCTCTCCGGCCGGGACGACCCCTTGCTCCCGGCACAGCTGAGCGAGCTGCCGGCCTCGCGGTTCCTCGCCCTCATGGAGCGGTCCGGGCAGCTGCTGGGATCGCCGGCCGTGGTGTTCGGTTCCGAGCGGGTGGTGCGCGAGGCGGCGGACACGTACCGCGTGGCGACCGCCACCGTCGCGGCCGAGCTGCTGCGGGGCGACGAGGCATCGGCCCGCACCCTCGCGGCAGATCTCTCCGAACAGCTGGGCACCAGCCGCGAGAAACTCCCCGGCGGTGCCGTCACCGTCGGCGGCCACGACCTGACCAGGGACTTCCGGGAGACGGCGAGGGATCTGGAGGAGGGCCTCGAACGGAACCTGGAGCACCTGCGTGCCCAGCTCGACCTGCGGATCAAGCAGGCGAACGCCCCCACACAGGCGCCGTCGGTCCGCAGCTGGGTCTCGGGCTGGTTCGGCATGCGCTCCCGTCCCGCGGGACCCATCGTCGATCCGGCCGAGGAGATCGAGGAGCTCCGCGACGAGATAGCCACGCTCCCCGCAGATGTGCTGCGCGAGCAGCGGAAACACCTTGCCGATCTCGTCAGACACATCGAGCGAAGCCTGGAGAAGGAGTACCGCCGCGATCTCCTCGACGAGCGGGAGTGGCAGGCGTTCCGAGCCGACCGGGACCGGATCCGCAAGAGGCTGTCGCGCCTGATCGTGGAGCCCACCGGGCACCGAGGCCACCACGACCTGCTGAGCAGAAGCGTCGGCAGGCACCCGGACTTCGGTGCGAAGCGGCAGGACATCAAGGTCGACACCTACTCCGACCTGGCCCGCGGTGTGATGGGGTGGCTCGCGGCTAAGCCGAACCGGCACGCGGAGAAGGAACTCGCCCTCCGGGTGGAGTCCGAGGGTCGTGTCGAGCCGCTCCTGGACGTGTTGCTGACCCGAATCCACACGCACGTCCGGGGCCTTCCCGACGGGCAGCGGATGCTCGCCGAGATGGAAGCTGGCGTCTCGCACGCCGACGGCACGCCACTGGGCGCCTATCTCAGGCACTTCAACAGGCGGAACCTGCCGGAGGACTCGGCGCACCTGGCGACGACGGTGGGGGACCGGGGTGGCATGGCGGGCGTCCTGCGGGACCCCGCGGGGTTCGGCTTCCGCGACAAGATGATGGTCCTGCACGACCTCATGGAGTACTTCAAGGAGAGTTCCCACTACCCGCAGACGTACGGCAGCGGACTGCTGCCCGAGGACACCCTGCACGACCAACAGACCACGGTCCTCGTCGGCGCGGACGGCCGGCGCACCCATTCCTCGGCGCACCGCGCGCAGAACGTTCTCAAGGACGGCACGAAGCACCCCTCGACGCGGGACGAGCACGCTCCGTCCACGATCCTGGCGCGCACGCTGCGCATTCCCGTGTGGGCGGGACAGTCGAACACCGCCATGCGGATGTTCAAGCTGGCCCGATGGGCAGGCGCGTCCCGGCACGAGATCGCCGCGGAGGCGTGGGGCATCTTCGCGTTCTGGCGCCTGCACTACGACCACCGGGAGAAGCTGGCGTACCACACGCTCCACGAGACGTTGGACGTCGCCTCGAACTTCGGAGTTCCCTACTCGCTGACCGACCGTGCGGCCGGGCTCGCCGACGTGGGCGTCGAAGCGGCCCTGGCGGAGATGGACACCAAGGCCGCGGAACTGGCGATGCTGGCCGCACAGGTGGGCCGGGCCGTCGGAATCCTCTCCGGACGAGAGTTGCCGGAGCGCGTCGCCGAGGCGCTGGACGAACTGGTTCCCGCCGTACGGACCATGTCCACCAGCGCGGCGGAGATCGAGCGGGGTGTGAGGTCGCTCCGGTCGCGCGCGACCGAGCGGCTCACCGAGCCCGAGGTCCGGACCCTGGTGGAGCTGCTGGACCACGAACGGACGGGCCTCGCCACACTGTCGACCGTGGAGCAGCACGCGCCCGTCGTGACCACCGCCCTCCAGGGCGGCTCTCGCGAGCACGGCCTCGATCCGCGGGCCGAGGGCTGGGAGGCCGGGCGTGGCATCACGGTCATGGCGCCGCGGTTCGGGCTGCTGGAGCGGGAGCAGGAACATGTGCTCACGGGTCCGGAAGCACCCGGCGGCAAGGCAGTGGAGGAGTTCCGTTCCTTCAGCCGTCCGTATCCGCACACCTCGCGGTCGTACCGGTACGAGGTGGGCACAGCAGGGACGCTGGTGCTGCCGGACGGTTCCGTGCTCACCGGTGACTGGACGCGGTTCGGAGACGACTTCCTGCACGAGCAGGGGTTCGTACTGCGGGGCGATCACGGCTGGATCGGCCGGGTACTGAACTGGGACGAACTGCGGGCGGCGCTGCCGGCCGATCCGGTTCGGTACCGCCTGACGGCGGACGATGCACGGGTGTATCTCGTCCCCGTCGGACACGTGGGCCGCGTGGTCACCCTGCCGTTGGCCGAGGAACACACGGCGACCGACGCGCCGGTGACCGACGACAGGGCCGAGCCCGCCGAGGCAGCGGCGCTCACCGAGGCAGCGGCGCTCACCGAGGAGGCGGAGAGCGTCGAGCAGGCCGATCTTCTCGACCCGGAGCGGTTCCGTCAGCAGACCACGCATCCGGCGGCGTCCGGCCTCCGGTCGCTGTCGCGGGTGGCGGATCTCGACCGGTTGCTGAACGAGTACGGGCGGATCGACGCCGACGACCACGCCCTTCGCGCGCAGGCGCTCGATCGGCTGGCGGACCGAGCCCGCGCCTACGCGACCACCACGAAGGACGAGACGCGCCGGCGGGTCGTCGGCCGACTCGCCGAGCAGGCGGAGGTCCGGGCCGCCCGGCACCGGCGGCAGGCCGAACAGGCGCCCCTCGACCCCATGGGCACGGTGTCCACCGGACCGCTCGGCTACCGCGAACGCATCGCGCTGGCCAAACGGACGTGGCAGGGGCCGGTGGCCGAGGAGGTGGCACGACTGGAACGACTGCTGCTGGAGGCGGGTCCCGGCGCCCGCTCGCTCGTCCTGGGCGCGGTCCCCGGCGACCAGGTGTGGGCGATGAACATCATGGGTGAGATCCGCTGGTTGGAGCAGTCCACGGCTCAGGTGACCCGGGCGCCGCAGACCGCACAGGGCATCGTGATGTCGATCGACCTCGATCCGCAGGCGCGGGTGATCAAACCGGACCCGCGGCTGCTGGCCGCCGAGGCAGGCGGCGGAGCGGCCCGCTTCTGCGAACTGGTGCTGGGCGGGAACCTGAAGCACGTGGTCTGAGGAAAGGCCCCCGGCGCGAAAACGCCGGGGCCGCCCGGACCGTGGCAGGTCCAGGGCGGCCCCGGCGTCGTGATGACGCGCTGCCGTGCGAGGCCGCGGCCGATCAGCCGGGGAAGTTGCCGAGCTGGGAGTCGAGTGACTTCAGCAGCGGCACGAAGTGCTCCTCATGCCGCACCGCCAGCGCCCGCTGGGCCTCCCGTACGGCGGATAGGACCAGGTCGGCCAGGCCCTGGGCGTTGTCCGGGGCGGCCACGGCCGGAGTGATCCGCAGATCGGTGAGTACGCCGTTGCTGTCGACCGTGGCCTTCACCGCGCCGCCCCCTGCCGTGCCCTGCACGGTCAGCGCACTGAACGCCTCCTGGGCACGGGCCAGGTCCTGCTGGAGCTGCCGGGTGTTGTCGAGGAGTCTCTGAAGGCCGGGGCCGCCGTCGAGGTTCACGTCTGCGTTCCGATCGTGTGAGGGCCGGGTAGGGGGTGGGGCGCCGGGTCAGCGCTTGCTCCACTTCTGGTTGTCGGTGCCGTAGCAGGTCCAGAGCTGGAGTTTTGTGCCGTTGGCGGTGTGCTTGTCGGTGATGTCGACGCACTTGCCGATCACGGTGTTCACCAGGTCGTGGGACTTGTTCACCTTGAACTTCTGGGCCCAGCCGCCGTTGCACCGGGCGAGCTGGACGGGGGTGCCGCTGCCGTCGGAGGCGCCCGCCAGGTCCATGCAGAGGCCGTACATCCGGGCCGTGCCGTCGGAACGGAAGTCGATCTTCTGGGAGGAGCTGCCGTCGCAGTCCCAGATCTGCAGGCGGGTGCCGTCCTTGGCGGCCGGCGCGGAGATGCAGCGACCGCTGTCGTGACTGTAGACGGAGACGCCCGGCGCCACGTCCGACTGATCCCGCTGGGTGCTGTTCTGCGGTTTCGTGTCGGTCGAATCGCCCGAGGACGAACCACCGTTGGAGCCGCCCGGGGCCGAACCCGATCCGGACGCGGGACCGGTGCCGGCCGGGGCCGACGGCGGGGCCGCGGCTTCCGGCGGGTCCGCGACGTCGCCACCGGTGCCACCGGATTCCTTCGTGACCGGCAGGCCGTAGGGGCCGCCGCCGCCCGAACCGCCGGTGCCGGGCGCGGCAGCCCTGCCACCGTCCGACTTGCCCGGCGTGGACGCGGGGTTGTGCGATGCGGGAGTCGAGGCGGCCGGTGAGAGGACGTCGGACGCTGTGGTCTTCTTCTTGTCGGCCGAGTCGGACGGGAGGTTGGCGACGGCGAAGACGACCAGGACCGCTACCGCGGTGAGGGCACCGGCGGCGACCAGCCACTTCCACGGCCGAGGGCGTGGGTTGGTGCCTTGTGAGGACTTCGTCGTGCGCCGGACGAACGCATCGGCGAAGCGGGAGGAGGCCCCGTCCAGGAGCGAGGGGTCCTGCGGCTTGGGTTGGGGAGGCACTCAGTCTCCTGTGAACTCGGAAACCACGGAGCGGTCATGGAAAGATGATGAGCCGACTGTCGCAGCGTAGCTTAGCGTTCGAGTGCCGTATGACGCACACGGTGTGATGCTGTCTTCAGGCCCTGCGCGGCCGGGCGATCACAACAGTGTTCACTCGGTGTTGTGCCGTGCGGGGCGATGGTGACTCGGGTGCTTGCCGCCGCGGGCGTGTCCACAGGGAGGGCGGGCAGATCGTCCCCGGACTCCGGCCCGCCGGACACCTCGATCTCCGCGTCCTGTGGGGCTCTCGCCGGATGGTCGCACTGCGGCGGGGCGGTCACCGCCTTCGCCTGGTCCGCCCGCCTGGTTCGGGACGAGCAGGCGTCGCACACTCCCGGCCGGTGTGATTGGCTCGAACCATGGTGAAGCGTGCACGGGTCCGCGCCCCCGAACTGGTGGGCAGGGGCGGTTGGATCAACACCGGTGGCCGGGAGCTGAGTCTCGCGGCGCTTCGCGGACGGATCGTGGTCCTCGACTTCTGGACGTTCTGCTGCGTCAACTGCCTGCACGCCCTGGACGAACTGCGCGAGTTGGAGGAGAGGCACAGGGACACCGTGGTGATCGTGGGTGTGCACTCGCCCAAGTTCACGCACGAGGCCGAACACCGGGCCGTCCTGGACGCCGTCGAGCGCTACGGCGTCGAGCATCCCGTCCTGGACGACCCGGAGCGGGTCACGTGGGGGCAGTACGCGGTACGCGCCTGGCCCACCCTCGCCGTGATCGATCCCGAGGGTTACGTCGTCGCCCAGTACCCGGGCGAGGGACACGCACGCGCCATCCTGCGGCTGGTCGAGGAACTGGAGGCCCAGCACGCGGCCAAGGGCACCCTGCGGCGCGGCGACGCCCCGTACGTGGCGCCGGAGCCGGAGCCGACGACCCTGCGTTTCCCCGGCAAGGCCGTGCGACTGCCCTCCGGCACCTTCCTGGTCAGTGACACCACCCGGCACCAGCTGGTGGAGCTCGCCGAGGACGGGGAAAGCCCCGTGCGGCGGATCGGAAGCGGGAGACGGGGTTTCACGGACGGCCCGGCCGAAAGGGCCGAGTTCAGCGAGCCGCAGGGACTCGCCCTGCTCGGCGACGGCTCGGTCGTCGTCGCCGACACCGTGAACCACGCCCTGCGCCGGTACGAGCCCGTCACCGGCGAGGTCACCACCCTGGCCGGGACCGGCAAGCAGGGGAGACCGGGCGAGCCCGCCCGCGGAGCCGCCCGTGCCGTGAGCCTCTCCTCGCCCTGGGACGTCGCCCTGTGGAACGGCCGGGTGTGGATCGCCATGGCCGGGGTGCACCAGCTCTGGGCCTACGATCCGCGGGACGGGAGTGTCACCGTCACCGCCGGGACCGGCAACGAGGGGCTGGTCGACGGGCCCGGCCCCGAGGCGTGGTTCGCGCAGCCGTCGGGGCTGTCCGCGACGGAGGACCGGCTCTGGGTGGCCGACTCCGAGACCTCCGCCCTGCGCTGGGTGGAGCTCGACGGCACGGTCCGCACGGCGGTGGGCACCGGACTCTTCGACTTCGGGCACCGCGACGGCCCCGCCGCCCGGGCACTGCTCCAGCATCCGCTGGGCGTCACGGCCCTGCCGGACGGCTCGGTGGTCGTCGCCGACACCTACAACCACGCCCTCCGCCGCTACGCACCGCCCACCGGTGAGGTGAGCACGCTGGCGACCGACCTGCGCGAGCCCAGTGACGCCCTGGTCGACGGCGACGACATCCTGGTCGTCGAGTCGGCCCGGCACCGGCTGACCCGGCTACGGTTGCCGCAGGATGCCCTGGGCGCGGGGGCCGGCGAGAGCGTACGGCGGGAGACGACGGAGACGGCGCCGGGCACCCTGCGCCTGGAAGTGGCCTTCCGGGCGCCCGCCGGTCAGAAGCTGGACCTGCGCTACGGGCCCGCGACACGGCTCCTCGTCTCCGCCACCCCACCCGAACTACTGCGCACGGGCGAGGGCGCGGGCACCGACCTGTCCCGCTCCCTCGATCTCGACCCGTCGGTGCCCGAGGGCGTGCTGCACGTCTCCGCGACGGCCGCGTCCTGCGACGACGACCCGGACGTCCCGTACCCGGCATGCCACGTCCACCAGAAGGACTGGAAGATCCCGGTCCGGCTCGTCGAGGGAGCGAGCGACCGGCTTCCGCTCGTGCTGACCGGCGTCGACACTGCCTGACCGGTCGGTGTCCGGTGGCCTGGCGGAGGGCGCGCCACGCGTTCAAACCGGCGCTCGGTGCACGGGCAGAGCGCTCGGCGGCGCCGCTGTGACACCTCGCGCTCTCACACGCTGTTGGGAGACCGGCGCGCGCGGACAGCATCCTTTCAGCACCGCGAGAGAAGAGGCTTGTGATGGCCAGTGAGTTTCAGCGGACCAAGCTGCAGGACATGTTCGATGCCTTCGACGCAAACGGCGACGGCTGCCTGGAGGAGGCGGACTTCGCGGCCCTGACGACCCGGTGGAGCCGGCTGCCCCGCGTGCGGGCGGACGGCGAACTGGCCGCGCGGGTGGAGGAGGTGCTGCTGGGATGGTGGCAGCACCTCGCGGAGGCCGTCGACACGGACAACGACGGCAGAATCGACATGGACGACCTCCTCGCCATGGTCGACCGGCTGCCCACCATGCGGGACGCGGTGGCCGCCACCGCCGACACGGTCTTCGACGCGGTGGACGAGAACGGTGACGGCCGCATCTCGAGGAACGAGCACCAGAGGCTGATCGACCTGTGGCACGGGCGGGGGATCGCGACCGGTGACGTGTTCGACCGTCTCGACCAGGATGCCGACGGTCACCTCGGCCGGTCCGAGTTCGCCACGCTGTGGATCCAGTTCTGGATCAGTGACGACCCCGCCGAGCCGGGCAACTACGTGTGCGGGCCCGTCGCGGGTCACTCCTTCCGCTGACCCGCGGCCCCGGTCGGCCGGCCGGACGGGCGGCGGACGGCACCGACCGCCGCGGGTCAGCCGCTCTCCGGACGAGATCGTTGCTGTTCATGTCCGCCGGCGTGGGCCCTCTCCCGGGGGAGACTCAAGCCCGGCAGCGGCCTGCCTCCGATCCCGTCGAGGCGTCGACACGGTCCCGGGTTCTGGCCGGGGCGTCAGGTAGGGGACTTCTCCCCGAGCTTCCGGGAGAACGCCGTCGCCGACGCACGCGACGCCTGCTCCACGATGCTGATGCCGACTTCCTGGGTGCTGCAGCCGTTGAGAAGTACCGCCATCAGATAGACGCGGCCCTCATGCTCTATCCGACCGATGCTGTTGACGTCCCATTTCTTGGTCTGAGTCCGCTTGAGCCACCCGTTCTTCAATGCGGTCGTACCCGAGTCGGCTGCCGCGGACACGCCCCAGGTCTGGCTTCCCACGACGTGCCGCATCAGGTCCTGGATGTAGGCCCGCGACGCCTCGCTCAGGGGCGACTTGTCGCCGAAGACGGACTGGAGCAGGCGTATCTGATCCTCCGCTGTGGTTTGGGTGATGCCCCAGACGGTCCCTGAACCACCCTGTGTCTGCGACAGGCCGAGCCGTTCGTTGGCCGCGTCGAGCCCCGAGGCGCTGCCTATGCGGGTCCACAGGGCACTGGTGGAGTCGTTGTCGCTCTTCTGGATCATGGCAGCGGACTGGGCGCGCTCCTCGGTGCTCAACCTCCGGCCCTCGTCCTGCGCTTGAAGCAGCAGGGTCGCGAGGATGTCCACCTTCACGATGCTGGCGGTGTCGAAGGCGTCGTGCCCGTACGTCGCCATGGCACCGCTCTCGACATCCAGCATCGCCACGGACATCCGGTTGGCGCCGAAGAGCGCGGTCACGGGAGCCAGAGCTGGTTGGAGATCGAACGGCTTCTGTGTCGAGGTGGGCGACGGCGACGGCTCTGGTGCGTCCGCAGGCGCCTCGCCTGCCTTCGCCCGGGCCGAGACGGCCGACGGGGAGGGAGCCTTCCCCTGGGCGGACGTGGACGACTCACCGGAGTCGCTCCCGGTGATGGCATACGTGGTGACGCCGCCGACAAGGATCACGACCGACGTCACGGTCCACCTTATGCGGCGCCGCCTGGCCCTGCGACGACGTCGCTGCTCCCGGCGAGAGCGGCCGCGTCGTCGAACAGGTGGGGTCTCATGCACGGGTGAGATGATAATCGAATCAAAGTTCGAGATCATTGGGTATCTCGACGGGTGCGTCCATTCCTGGTCGTCGGCCGTTTCCCTATTTCCGGACGGCGAGACGCTCCTCACAGCTTACCGGCGTCACATATCAGGTCACGGATGGTCAAGTAGGGGTGTAACGGCGGAACAGCCATGAGCTGGAACCGACCGACTACGCCCACGAAGGAGGTTCCACTGTCATGAGCGCACTCACCGACCTTCTGTCGGTCGACGGCATCCGGCTCGATGTAGAAGCGGAGGACTGGAGG
This sequence comes from Streptomyces sp. MH60, assembly GCF_002939385.1. Taxonomy (GTDB): domain Bacteria; phylum Actinomycetota; class Actinomycetes; order Streptomycetales; family Streptomycetaceae; genus Streptomyces. The sequence goes on from NZ_MULI01000002.1 coordinate 25,251, forward strand.
TCCGCCGTTCGCGCGTCCGGGCAGGTGCTGGTCGACGAGGGCATCAGTACGGCCGAGTACACCGAGGCGATGGTACGGAACGTCGAGGAGAACGGCCCGTACATCGTCATCGCCCCGGGGTTCGCTCTGGCCCACACCCGCCCCTTCGAGGCGGTGCTGAAGACCGGCATGTCCTGGGTGAGGCTGGCCTCCCCCGTGGCCTTCGGTCACGAGACCAATGATCCGGTGCAACTCGTCGTGGCGCTGGCCGCTGTCGACTCGAAAGCGCACACGGCGGCGCTGGCGGCGCTGGCGAAGGTACTCGCCGACGGCGACAACGTCCGCGCCCTTCAGCAGGCGACGAGCCCCGAGGAAGTGCTGCGGACGCTGGAGGGTGAGCCAACCGGCGCCGACGGCCAGGGCGGCTCACCGGCCGCCTCGGCCAAGGACGCCGCTCCGGCCCTGTCGGAGCAGAAGATCCTCACCGTCTGCGGCAACGGCGTGGGAACCAGTCTGTTCCTGAAGAACACCCTGGAGCAGGTCCTCGACCGCTGGGGCTGGTCCCGTCAGGTGTCGGTGGAGGCCACCGACACCATCTCCGCCAAGGGGAAGGCGTCGGAAGCCGTCGCCATCCTCACCTCTCAGGAGATAGCCAGAACGCTGGGTGACGTCGGCATCCCCGTGAAGGTCGTCCGCGACTTCAGCAGCACCACCGAGGTCGACGCGGTCCTGCGCGACACCTACGACGTGTGACGAGAGAGAACCTGTCATGGACTGGGTCATAGACATTGCGAAGTTTCTCGTCAACGAGATACTCAGCCAGCCCGCCTACCTGATCGGCATCATCACCGCGGTGGGCCTGGCCGCTCTGAAGAAGTCCGTCGGGCAGACGGTCGGCGGCGCCATCAAGGCGACCCTGGGCCTGCTGCTGGTCGGGGCAGGCGCGGGGCTGGTCAGCTCGTCCCTGGATCCGCTGGGCCGGATGATCCAGGGCACCACGGGCACCCACGGCGTGATTCCGACCAACGAGGCCATCGTCGGCATCGCGCAGAGCGAGTTCGGTGCCCGGGTGGCCTGGCTGATGATCCTCGGGTTCCTGGTCAGCCTGGCCCTGGCCCGGTTCACGCCGCTGCGCTACGTGTTCCTCACCGGCCACCACATGCTGTTCATGGCGACGCTGCTGACCATCGTCATGGCCACCGCCGGGCAGGGCTCGGTCGCGGTGGTGCTGGGCGGCGGCGTGCTGCTGGGCATCCTGCTGGTCGCCCTCCCGGCCTTCGCGCATCCCTGGACGAAGAAGGTCACCGGCAACGACACATTGGCCATCGGACACTTCGGCACCGCCGGCTACATCGTGTCCGGCGCCACGGGGCAGCTCGTGGGCAGGAACAGCCGCAGCACGGAGGAGATGAAGCTGCCCGAGGGGCTGCGCTTCCTGCGTGACTCCATGGTCGCCACCGCTCTGTCGATGGTCCTCATCTACCTGGTGATGTCCGTGCTGTTCCTTGCCAAGGTCGGCCAGGACGCGGCGTTCAAGGCGTTCGCCGGCGGTGGCGGTGACCCGGCGGCCAACGTGGGCAACTACATCATGCAGTCGGTGATGCAGGGCCTGCAGTTCGGTATCGGCGTCGCGGTCATCCTCTTCGGCGTCCGCACCATCCTCGGTGAACTGGTGCCCGCCTTCCAGGGCATCGCCAGACGTGTGGTGCCCGGTGCCAAGCCGGCCCTGGACGCCCCGATCGTCTTCCCGTACGCGCAGAACGCCGTACTGATCGGGTTCATCTTCAGCTTCCTGGGCGGTCTGACGGGCCTGGCGGCCCTCATCTGGGTGTTCAACCCGGCCTTCGGACTGGCCCTGGTGCTGCCCGGCCTGGTGCCGCACTTCTTCACCGGCGGCGCGGCCGGTGTCTACGGCAACGCCACCGGCGGACGCCGCGGCGCCGCGGTGGGCTCCTTCCTCAACGGTCTGCTGATCACGTTCCTGCCGGCGATCCTGCTCAAGGCGCTCGGCTCGTTCGGAGAGGCCAACACGACCTTCGGCGACGCCGACTTCGGCTGGTTCGGTGCCGTGCTCGGCAGCATCGGCAAGCTCGACGGAACCGTGGGTCTGATCGGCATGCTGATCTTCGGTCTGCTCATCCTGGCCGGTGCCTGGATCATGCAGACCAAGGTCGTCGACCGTGGCTGGATCCCGGGCGGCGGCGTCACCGCCGCCCCCGCGGCAGCGGACGCCGTCATTCCCGCGCAGGCTGCGGGGACGGCGACGTACGCGAAGATCGCCCCACCGCGCGGCGCTCCCACACCACCGCCCGCCCCCTGAGCGGTCGTTGGCCACCGCCCGGTGTCCGACGCTCGCACAGAGCACCGTCGAGCGGTCGACCGGGAGAGCCCCCGGCCGCCCGACGGGCGGCTGCACACGCGGCGGACGCGCGGCCCGGGGCGGCGCGGGCAGGCTGCGGTGCTCGCCGCAGCCTGCCCGCATCCGCCCCGTCCAGGGACGACGCTGACCGAATCGGCAGCGACGCCGAGGCTCAGTAGTCCCAGACCGTCGGCACGAAACGGAAGGCGTTGCCGGCGGTCGCCACGTGGCAGACGGACGGGAACGGCAGGTGGCTGGCCATCAGGTGCTCACCGCTCGCCGCCATCTCCCTCAGCAGACGCATCCGGACCCGAGCCGATTCCTCAGGGTCGTGTTCGAAGCCGTTGTACCAGCCGGGCTGGTCGAACCCGCACTGGAACACGGCGTCGCCGGCGAACGTCAGCCGCTCTCCGCCCGACTCCAGGCGGACGATGCTGTGGCCGGGAGTGTGACCGCCAGTGCGCTCGATCAGCACGCCCGGCGCCACCTCGAACTCGGTCTCGAACGGCCGCAACTGGCCGCGGTACACATCCAGGAACCGCGAGGCGGTCGTGACGAGCGTCTCGGGCACCGGCGCCGGCATGGCGGTGCGGGAGAAGTCGGGTGCTTCCCAGAACTCGGCTTCGGCGGCGGCCAGGTGGACCCGGAGGTCCTTGCGCAGTCGGCCCCTCAGGCCCTCGACGAGCAGCCCCCCGATGTGGTCCATGTGCAAGTGGGTGAGCACCACGTCGGTGACGGACGCGGGATCGATCCCTGCGGCGTCCAGCCTCATGGCCAACTGCCCCGCCCGGGGGAAGCCAGGGAACTCCGTACCCAGCCCGGAGTCGATGAGGATGGTCCGGTCCCCACTCCGCACCACGGACACGTTCAGCGGGTAGTCGATCACCTCGGGCGGCAGGAAGTTGTCACTGAGCCAGGCCGACAGCTCGGCCTTGTCGGCGTTGGTGGCCAGCGTCACGGGGTTGATCGCCAGCACCCCGTCGCTGATCACTGTGACATCGATGTCGCCGACCTTCAGCGCGTAGCGCGACGGAACTGCTTCGTCCCTTAACGGTGCGTCCGGGCGTGCGACGTTGATCTGATTCATGTTGCGTCCTTTGGAGAGCATCGACCGAAGTCATCGACGAAGTGACGAGGTCACTCCGTCCCTACTCTCTCCACGACAGTTCGGGATCAGAGTCTGTGACGGCCCATCACATAACCCACACCAACGTGTGGAACTCATCGCAACAACCTCACCTCATCGCCACTTCCGGCAGAGACAAGGCCGGACCCGGCCTCCGGCGGGGGCACGGTGTTCACCAGCCGTATTCCTCTGTACAGTGACACTCAACATTGTCGGCGGGCACCGCATCTGCCGGACCGGACGGCGCGTGATCGGCACGCAGCGTTCCGCGACGAGGTCGTCAGGGTGAAGGAGATCGCGTGAACAGCACAACGGACCCCGACGGAGTACGGTCGGCGAGAGCGGCAGGACAGCGCATCGGTCCCGCGGTGCGGGCCGCACGCGAAGCACGCGGGATGTCACTGCGGGCGCTGGCGCGCCAGATCGGCGTCTCCCCGAGCTTCCTCTCCCAGCTCGAACGGAACAAGACCAATGCGAGCGTGGGCACCCTCTACACCCTGGTGGAGGCCCTCGACCTGTCGCTGGACCATCTCGTGTCGGCGGATCCCGGCTCGCCGGGAGCGGCTCGGCCCGCCCCGCCGGCAGCCGAACCGGACTCGTCGGCCCCGGGCGGTCCGAGTGCCGTGGTGAGCCGGTTCGGAGCAGTGGACGGTCCGGTGCTGCACGTCGGGGACCGAGCACGGATCCGGTTCCCGGGAGTGGTCTGGGAGCGGCTGACGCAGGCGGCGGACCCATGGGTGGACTTCCTGCACGTGCGCTACGAGCCCGGTAGCGCCTCGTGCGCCCCCGACGACATGATGCGGCACGGCGGCCGCGAGTACGCGTTGATCCTGTCCGGCCGGATCCGTGTCCAGATCGGCTTCGAGACCTACGACCTGACCGAGGGAGACTCGGTCACGTTCGACTCCATGACGCCCCACCGCCTGAGCAACGAGTCCGACGCGCCCGTCGAAGCCGTGTGGTTCGTCGTCGGCGGACGGAGTGACGAGCGGGCCCACACGGCAGCCGCCCCCGCACCCGACGTCACGCACCTGCCCTCCCTGCGCACCTGAACGCACCGGGTGGGTGTCGTCGCCGTTCGGCCCACAGTGGCCGACGCACGGCACTATCGAGAACGGCACCGGCGCCGCGAGTGCCTCGGTCACCGAGGCGGCCGCACGCGCCCCGGCTTCACCGACTCCGTGAGCGGCTCGACGGACCGGTTCCACGCCACGACGTCGTGACCCGCTGAGACCAGTCGGCCCGCGATCGCCGACCCCGTCGATCCCGGCCCGACGAAGCCGATCGTCGCCATCAGCCCCTCCAGACGGTCTTGAGGTTGCAGAACTCGCGCAGCCCTTCGGTGGCCAGTTCCCGGCCGATACCGGAGTTCTTGGTGCCGCCGAAGGGCAGTTCGGGGTGGGACACGGTCATCCCGTTGACGAAGACCGCACCGGCATCCAGGCGTTCGACGAGGAGACGCTCCTCTTCCGGATCCGTGGTCCACACCGAGGAACTCAGCCCGAACGCCGTGTCATTGGCCACCGACACGGCCTCCTCCACATCAGCGACTCGGAGGACGACCGCCACCGGCCCGAACGCCTCTTCCCGGTACAGCCGCATCTCGGGCGTGACGTTCTCCAGCACGGCGGGCTCGAAGAACCAGCCCAGCCCCTCGGTCGCAGCGCCACCGCACCGCAGCCGCGCTCCGAGCGAGACGGCGTCCTCCACCAGCTCGACCAGTTCCCTGCGGCCCGTCTCGGTAGCGAGCGGTCCGACGTCCGTCGCTTCCTCCATCGGAGCGCCCACCACCAGTGCCTTCGTACCCTCGACGAACGCCTGGACGAAGGCGTCGTAGACGTCGGTGTGGACGATGAAGCGCTTGGCGGCGACGCAGGACTGCCCGTTGTTCACCGTGCGCGCCGCGACAGCGGTGCGCGCAGCAGCCTGGACGTCCGCGCTGGGCAGCACCACGAAGGGGTCGGAACCGCCGAGTTCCAGCACGGTCTTCTTCACCTCGGATCCGGCCACGGCTGCGACGGCACGCCCCGCCGGCTCGGAACCGGTGAGCGTGACGGCGGCCACCCGCCGGTCCCGGACGATCCGCTCCACCTCCGACGAGCCGATCAGCAGGGCCTGGAAGGCGCCCCTCGGAAAGCCGGCACGAGCGAACAGATCGTCCAGGTAGAGGGCCGTCTGCGGCACGTTGGAGGCGTGCTTCAGCAGTCCGACGTTGCCCGCCATCAGAGCGGGTGCGGCAAAGCGGATCACCTGCCACATCGGGAAGTTCCACGGCATCACCGCGAGGACGGCTCCCAACGGCTCGTAGCGTGTGAAGGCGGCCGAAGCACCGACCGCCGCGGGATCGCCCAGTGGCTGGTCGGCGAGCATCTCCTCGGCGTGGTCGGCGTAGTAGCGCATCGTGCGGCCACTCTTGAGGACCTCGGCGCGGGCCTGCGTGATCGGCTTGCCCATCTCCTCGGTCAGCAGGCCGGCGGTGTCCCGTGACTCGTCCGTCACCAGATCGGCGGCGGTACGCATCCACGCGGCCCGCTGGGCGAAGGTGGTCCTCCTCATCTCCCGAGCCGCTTCGACGCTCAGCGCCAGCCGCTCCTCCACCTCCTCCGGGCTCATTGAGGGGAAGGACCGGACCAGCTCACCGGTGGCCGGATTGACAGTGGCGATCGGCATGAGGTTCTCCTTGATGCACGGCGGCCTGGCTTGATTGGATCCATCATGACACGACTCCATCTTGGCCGTGGGCGCTCCCGCCAGGTCGGTCCCGTGCGTCCCCAGGCAGATGACGCCTCGTCGAGGTCGTACCCGTAGAACGAGAACGCCAGACGGTGGCCTCCGGCAGCGCTGTTGAGCGGCGGCACCGAACCGGCTGCGGAGGCCTCGTAGGCGAAGACCTCGAACCGGCGGACCCCGGACAGAGGAGAGGACGGCTCACGCTTACCTGTTGCATTGGATCCAATCGTGCCCCTACATTAGCCGAACTCCACCCATCGGGAACCCCTGAAACCTCAGCCCTGGGACGCCCGTAGTGGATTCATTGAGACGAGAGGGGCTGATCGTGGCCAAACATTCCAAGCTCTCCGCGGCGCAACCGTGGGTTGAACTGAGCCTCACCGCAGCGGACCGGAAACAAGCCGACCCGGACGTGGTGCTTCGCATGCTGGCCTTCACCCAGTGGGTGCGGACCTTCGAGGAGTACGTCCTGGAACTCGCCGCCAAGGGCCTCGTGCACGGCCCCGCGCACTCCAGCATCGGCCAGGAGGGCGGCGCCGTCGGCTCCCTGCTGGACCTGCGCTCCGACGACTTCGTCAACGGATCCCACCGCGGCCACCACCAGTTCCTCGCCAAGGCGTTCGGCCACGTCGTCGCACCGGGGACCGGCCTGCCCGAACTGACCGGCGAGGTCGTGGACGTGCTGCGGCGCACCCTCGCGGAGATCTGCGGACTGGACCAGGGCTGGAGCCGGGGCCGCGGTGGCTCGATGCACCTGATGTGGCGGCAGGCCGGCGCGATGGGAACCAACGCGATCGTCGGCGGCGGGGTGCCCCAGGCCGCGGGATTCGCCTGGAACCAGCGCCAGGCAGGCACCGACGCGGTCACCGTCACCTACTTCGGCGACGGCGCCGTGAACATCGGCTCGGTGCTGGAGACGTTCAACCTCGCCGCGGCCTGGAAGCTGCCGCTGTGCTTCTTCGTGGAGAACAACCTCTACGCCGTCTCCACCCACGTCGCGGACGTGACCGCGGAGCCCCGGCTGTCGGCCCGCGGTCCGGGCTTCGGCATCCCGTCCTGGCGGGTGGACGGCATGGACCCCCTCGCCGTACGCGCGGCGATGGCGGAGGCCGTCGCACATATGCGGGCGGGCAACGGTCCGACCGTCGTCGAGGCCGAGGTCTACCGCTACTTCCACCAGAACGGCCCCTTCCCCGGCAGCGCCTTCGGGTACCGCAGCAAGGCCGAGGAGAAGGAGTGGCGCGACCGGGACCCGCTCACCCGGCTGCAGACCCACGCGATCGAGGCCGGACTGCTCACCGAGGAGGAGGTGAGCGGGCTGCGGACACGGGCCGCCGACACCATGGCGGAGATCGGCGACTCCTTCCTCGAATCCGTGTCCGGCGGCAAGCCCGGGGAGAGGCGCATCATCGGGGACCTGTGGCCGGACACCGCCTTCGTCGACGTCGGCGTACGCGGAGAGCTCTCCGAGCTGCAGGGGCTCCGATACGCCACGGACGAACCGGCGGGGGAGAAGGAGGAGATGCGCTTCATCGACGCCGTCTCCGCCGTACTGGCCAGGCGTATGGAACAGGACGACCGCATCGTGGTCCTCGGTGAGGACGTCCACCGGCTCAACGGCGGGACCAACGGGGCGACCAAGACGCCCCTGCAGCGCTTCCCCGAGCGGGTGCTGGGCACCCCGATCAGCGAGAACGCGTTCACCGGCCTGGCGGCCGGGATGGCGATCGACGGACGCTACCGGCCCGTCGTGGAGTTCATGTACGCCGACTTCATGTGGGTCGCGGCGGACCAACTGTTCAACCAGGTCGCCAAGGCCCGGCACATGTTCGGCGGCACCACCGCCGTGCCCTTCGTACTGCGCAGCAAGCTCGCCGCCGGGGCCGGGTACGGCTCGCAGCACTCCATGGACCCGGCCGGGATCCTCGCCACCGCTCCCGGGCTGAGGATCGTGGCGCCTTCGGACCCGGCCGACTACATCGGCCTCATGAACACGGCGCTCGCCTGCGACGACCCGGTCGTGGTCCTCGAGCACGTCGACCTGTACCCGACCTCGTGCCGGGTGCCGGCCGGCGACCTGGACTACGCGCTGCCGGTCGGCCGCGCGGCCGTGCGGCGCCACGGCGACGACGTCACCGTCATCTCCTACCTGAGCATGGTCGGCCACTGCCTGGAGGCGCTGGACGTCGTCACCGACGTGCAGGCCGACCTCATCGACCTGCGGTGGCTCGACCGCGCCTCCCTGGACTGGACGACGATCGAGAAGAGCGTGCGCCGTACGAACCGTGTCCTCGTCGTCGAACAGGGCGCGCGAGGTACCTCGTACGGAGCCTGGCTGGCCGACGAGATCGCCCGGCGCCTGTTCGACTGGCTCGACGCCCCCGTGCAGCGGGTCACCGGAGGGGAGGCGGCCCCGAGCATCAGCAAGGTCCTGGAACGGGCCGCCGTCGCCCGAACCGACGAAGTGGTAGCGGCTCTGCGAGCCGTCAAGAACGCCTGAGGTGGAGATCATGGCTGAACTCATGCGTGTTCCCGAGGTCGCGGCCGGAGCCACCGACGTGATCATGGGTGAATGGCTGGTGCCCGAGGGCGCGGAACTCACCGCGGGCGCCCCGCTCGCGGTCGTCGAGACCGACAAGGCGCAGGTCGAGGTGGAGGCGGAAACGGAGACGGTGCTGCTGCGCACCCTGGTGCGACCGGGCACACGGGTCCCTGTCGGCGCGCCGATGGCGCTGCTGGGCACCCACGCTGAACGGGACTCCGACCTGGACGCCGTCCTGGCCGGGCTGGGTGTCGAAGCCGTCGGCACCCCCGAGGAGGCCGGCCCCGAGGCGCCTCCTGCCCAGGACGCGCCGCCCGCGGACGTCTCGTCCGTGTCACCCGCTGAGGCGCCGGAACCGGCGGGCCCGCAGGAGCCCGGCACGGCCTTCTCCGGCGGCCGTCGTTTCGCCAGCCCGCTCGCACGCCGACTGCTGCGCACCGCCGGCATCGACATCGCCACGGTGACCGGCAGTGGGCCGGGCGGACGCGTCGTCCGGCGCGACGCCGAAGAGGCAGTCCAACGGGCGGCGCAGGCGTCGGCACCGCCCGCGCCACCGACGCCCGCGGTGGCAGCCGGTGACACAGGTGCACAACTGCCCCTGGGGTTCGGTGAACCGGCCCAGGTCACACCGCACAGCCGACTGCGCCGCGCCATCGCGATCAGGCTCACGCAGAGCAAGCGCGAGGTGCCCCACTTCTACCTCAAGAGGTCGGTCGAGGTGGACGCGTTGCTGCGGCTGCGTGCGGACCTCAATGCCGGTGCGGACGTGCGGATCTCGGTCAACGACCTGCTGGTCAAGGCCGTCGCCGCAGCGCACACCGCTGTACCGCAGGCCAACGTGGTGTGGACCGAGGACGCGCTGCTCCACTACGAGTCGGCCGACGTCGCGGTCGCGATCGCCTCCGAGCGCGGGCTGGTGACGCCGGTGCTGCGCGGCGTCGGAGAGAAGTCGGTCGGTTTGGTCTCCGCAGAGGTGCGCCGGTTCGTCCGCGCGGCGGAGGAGGGGGCGTTGCGGCAGCGGGACCTGGAGGGCGGGTCGATCACCGTCACCAATCTCGGCATGCACGGGGTCGACGAGTTCTCCGCCATCATCAACCCTCCGCAGTCGATGATCCTCGCCGTGGGCGCGATCCGATCCGTGCCCGTGGTGCGCGAGGCCGAGGTCGTCGCCGCCTCGTCCCTGTCCCTCGTGCTCTCCGTCGACCACCGTGCCGTGGACGGTGCGCTCGCGGCGCGGTGGCTCGACGCCCTGGTGGACGCCGTCGCCCGGCCCTACCGGCTGCTGGTGTGACTCGACGGTCCGGGCCGCACCCGCGGCCCGGACCCGCCGGCCATCGTCGAGGTCGCTCCGGGCGGTGTTGCGGCCGTTGCGCGTCGGGTGGAGTGACCTCCGCGGTAGGGCTCGCGGGCGACATGACGTTTCAGACAGCGCATGATGCCCTTCTTCGGCAGGCCCCCGCCGGTCCGTAGTGCGCTCCCCTACTTTGTTCAGTGGCGCATAACACAGTCAGTGCCGTCAGCTTCGCTGTCAAGGTTGGCCCAGGCGAGGAAATCGTCGATGTCATCCGTCATAACGTGTTGCGTTGCCGTGCAGAGCGGCGCCGGAGAAGCATCGCGACTCAGTCTTGCGGTGAGTTTTCACGCCTCGTAATGTTCAGTACCAACACACAGTGTGAATGTGGTTGAACGGACCCGTCAGCAAGGAGAGTTCCACATGATCAGCAGCGTGGCCAGCACGGGAACCAACGCGGTCGACTGGGAGGAGAGGATCGACTACACGCGCCTGCGCGGTGACCGACTGGCGCGGCTCAAGGCGCAGCTCGACGCTTCGGACTGCGGGGCCGTACTGGCCTTCGACTTCTCCAACATCCGGTACATGACCGCCACACACATCGGCACGTGGGCGATGGACAAGCTCATCCGCTTCAGTCTGCTCACCCGGAGGACCGACCCGATCTCATGGGACTTCGGCTCCGCCGCCAAGCACCACCAGCTGTACAACCCCTGGCTGTCGGAGACCACGGCCGAGGCCGACGCGGACCCGCACGCGCCGCACCACGGTGCGGCGCGGCCGCGTGCCGAGTCCGGTGCCAGGGCCGGCATATCCACCCTCCGCGGGGCCATCAGTCCCGACGCGGAGATCGCCCGTTCGGTGGCCCGCAAGATCAAGAGGGAGCTGGAGAAGTACGGTCTGGCGAACGAGCCGCTCGGCGTGGACGTCATCGAGCTTCCCGTCCTCTTCGCGCTGCGCGACGAGGGCATCGACGTCGTCGACGGCCAGCAGATATTCATGGAGGCCCGGCGGATCAAGAGCCACGACGAGATCGCCCTGCTGACCCAGGCCGCCTCCATGGTCGACGCCGCCTACGACGAGCTCTACCGGTTCCTCCGCCCGGGCGTGCGGGAGAACGAGTGCGTCGGCCTGGTCGCCAAGACGCTCTACGACCTCGGCTCCGAATACGTCGAAGGCGTAAACGCCATCAGCGGTGAACGGTGCTCGCCCCATCCCCACGTCTTCTCCGACCGGCTCATCCGCCCCGGCGACCCGGCCTTCTTCGACATCCTGCACAGCTTCAACGGTTACCGCACCTGCTACTACCGCACCTTCGCGGTCGGCTCCGCGAGCCGGGCTCAGCACGACGCCTACAAGCGGGCCCGGGAGTACATGGACCGGGCGATCGCACTGGTACGCCCCGGAGCCACCACTGCCGACATCGTCTCGGTGTGGCCCACGGCGCAGGAGTTCGGCTTCCCCGACGAGGAGGCGGCGTTCGCCCTCCAGTACGGCCACGGCGTCGGCCTGTCCATCTGGGAGAAGCCGATCTTCTCCCGGCTGGTCTCGCTCGAACACCCCGAAGTGCTGCAGGAGGGCATGGTGTTCGCCCTGGAGACCTACTGGCCCGCGGCGGACGGTGTGGGTGCGGCACGTATCGAGGAGGAGGTCGTGGTCACCGCCGACGGCTGCAAGGTGATCACGAAGTTCCCCGCCGAGGACCTCATCGTCGCCGGGCAGAGGTACTACGCCGTGGGTGGGGCGCTGCCGACCCTGCGCGACTCGCAGTCCCACCTCAACACGGCCGCCGGCGGGGGGACGAACGCACCCTGCTGACCACCATCGGCGCACTGATTGACCGGTCCCTGGAACGAGCGGGGCTCTACGACGCCGATCACACCCGTTCTCGCGAACTTCAGCGAGCGCTGCCCCCGCGAGATCCGCCCACCGTCCCGGCCCGCACCGCGGGGGCCCGCACCGCGGCGGCCCGCTACCACCCCGGGTCAGGGCACGGGCGTGCGAGGGGCGACTGGTACGACGTCATCCCGCTCTCCGGGGGCCAGGTCACCAGGGCACCACTACACCGCCATGGGAAAGCGCATCTGGTCCGAGCCGGATGTTCATGGCGCGGAGGCGCGCGACGACGCATCCCTCGACACCCTCGGGCTGATGTTCCCGGACATCGGGGAGTTCGCCGGGGACCTGGACGTGCTTCCCTTCGGGGACCAGGAGCCCCCGGGGTACGCTCGCGGCGCGGTCCGCCGACCGTCGCGACGGCAGGCGGACCGCGCCACGGACAGGCGCTATGCGATCTGCCGGCCCTTGGTCTCCGGGAGCCCCAGCACCCCGATGATCACCAGCACGTATCCGAGAGCCCCGACCCCCATCGCCGCCTTCAGCCCGAACGTGGAGGACAACGCCCCGACCAGGGAGGGGAAGAACGCGGCGACTCCGCGGCCGAAGTTGTGGACGACACCGACTCCCGTGCCGCGCACCCGGCTGGGGAACAACTCGCTGAAGAACACGCCCGTCCCGGCCAGGGACCCGCACGCCGCCACTCCCAATGGCACGCCCAGCACCAGCAGCAGACTGTTGGCCCCCTGCGGTATCCAGGTGTACGCCACGACGCACACCACCCCGCTGACCGAGAACAGGATGAACGTGGGCCGGCGGCCGATCCAGTCGTGCAGGTGTCCGGCACAGACGTAGCCGAGGAAGCAGCCGGCGATGACGACGGAGAGGTAGCCACCGGTCCCGACGACCGTCAGCCCGCGCTCCGTGTGCAGATAGGACGGCAGCCAGGTGAACACGGCGAAGTACCCGCCCTGCACACCGATCCCGACCAGAACCGCGAGCAGCGTGGTGCGCCGCAGGTCGCGGTGGAACAGGGCGGCGAGTCCGCTCCAGAGTGACGTGGTCCGCCCGGCGGCCCGCCGGCGGTTCTCCTTCGACGCGTCGGAGTCCTTCACGTTGCGCCGCACGAACAGCAGCGCGAAGGCCGGCAGGATCCCGAGGAAGAACAGGTAGCGCCAGGCATCCGGCCCGGCGTAACTGAAGATCAAGGTGTAGGCGAGAACGGCACAACCCCACCCGATCGCCCAGGAACTGTGGACATAGCCCAGAAGTCGGCCGCGCTGCTCGGCGGGGGCCACCTCGGCGATCAGTACAGCACCGGCCGCGAACTCACCGCCGAATCCGAGACCCTGAAAGCCCTTGAACACCAGCATCTGTTCGTAGTTCTGGGACAGGCCGGACAGCGCGGTGAACACCGCGAAGGTCGCGATGGTGATCATCAGGACCCGCACCCGGCCCAGCCGGTCCGACAGCAGTCCCGCCAGGGCCCCGCCGACCGCCGAGGCCAGCAGGGTCACCGTCATGATCCAGCCCGACTCCGTGGAGCTGAGGGAGAAGGCCGTGGCGATGGCCCCCAACGCCAGCGGAAGGGTGTTGAAGTCGAAGGCGTCCAGACCCCAACCCGCGAACCCGGCCCAGAACACGGGCCGGTGCTCCCGCGAGAGGGAGCGGTACCAACGAGGAGACCTCGCTTCCGGGGCCGCTGTGTCCGCCGACTCGGTTGAGGATGGCGACTGCGTCATCATGTGCTCCTGGAGGTCGGGCTCGAAAGGGCCGTCCCGGTGGTCCCGGTGACGAGGGGCCGTTCGGTGACCAGGCGGAGTCGTGGTCAGGGCCGAGTCCGCTGCTCCTTGTCTGCGCGCTGAGTTGAGACTCCTGTGAGGTGCTGCCCCGGTCTGCCGTTGGCGGGCCCGAGTGTGGTGGGCAGGGTGTTAAGTCACAGGAAATCGCGGCGCGGCCCACGGCGGCACGGGCGTCGCGCCGGCCCGCCCGGCGGGGCCGACCACGTGGGTGTCGCCGTGCCCTCCGCGAGGGCCGGGAGGAGAGGGCGCCCAGCGCCGCCGTCGGAGTCCCGCGTCGGTGATCCGTTCGGCCAGTGCCCGCATGCCGGCGGGGACGTCGGCGTTGGCCTCCCGGTCGACCGCCGCCCGCTCCCGGCCGTCGTCGACCTGGGCGACGGCCCCAGCTGTGCCCGGAAGCCGGGAGGAGGTGTCCGTTTCAGTGCTGCGGCATCAAGGGGGACGGCGGCCGGGGGGAGCGGGTGTCCAGGAGGAAGTCGGCCCGGACGGCCACACCCGACTGCAGAAGTTTCTGGTGCACGACGGGGCTCCGGCCGGCGCAGGAGACCACCACGGTGATGTATCCCTCGGGCAGGCCGGTCACGGCGTACTCGCCCTGGCCGTTCGTCGCGGTCCGCACCAGTTGGTGCCCCCGGGTGTCCATCACGGTCACGGCGGCGTGGTGGACGGGCCGGTGGTCGACGTCATGGACGCTGCCCTCCAGCATCGGGAGCGCCTCGCCGAAGTGGTGGTGGCGGTGGACCGGCAGCGCGGTCGGCGTGGGCGCCTCCAGGGACGGGTCCTCCACAGGCGGCTCGGGAACGTCCTCCTCGTCGTCGTCCGCCGCGCCGCGCGCCGCCTCGCGGTGGTGCCGCCACGCGTCGAGACCCAGCAGGGCGAGACCCGCCGCCACCCATGCGCACAGCACGAGGACCGGCCTCAGGACGCCCGCGCCGTCGAAGTACAGGACACCCTTCAGGGCGTCCACCGCGTTGCCGAGCGGCATGAAGAGGTGCAGGTCCTGGAAGAACGTGGGCAGCAGGGGGATGGGCGCCACGCCGCTGGTGGGGACGCTCAACACGATGAACAGGCCCATGCCCACCAGGGGGAAGAACTGCTTGGTGAAGGGCGCGACCCCCGCGGAGAACGTGGCCACGGCAGCGGTGAGCAGACAACCGATCACCAGGGCCGAGGGCTCGTTCGGAAGGTAGTCCAGCCAGACGCCGACGAGGTACCCCACGGTGCCGAACAGCGCCGAGACACCCGCGATCGTGATCAGCTTCCTGCGGCGGTTGAAGGTCACCGCCCGCAGCAGGGTCGTCGCGAGGATGTAACCGGGGACGCTCCACGCGACTCCGAGATAGACCAGAGTCGTGCCGTTCCGGTCCTCGCGCACGGTGGGCGCCACGTCCTCCACCGTGAGCTTCTGGTGGTCGTGGGCCGAGAGCCGGGTGAACCCCTGGGTCAGGGCCTGCTCCAGGGACATGCCGTTGGCCTGCGCCATGTAGAGCACGCTGTGTGTCCCCTCGACGGCGTAACCCGCCACCGCGTCTCGTTCCAGCACCGCCTGTCGGGCCTCACGGGCGTCCGCCACGGCGGTGACGTCGTAGCCGCCGGGATGTTCGTGCCGCAGCGCGGTGTCGACCTGGCGTTCCAGGGCCGGCTGGGCCACGACGACCTTCGTGTGGTGCGGCTGGGGGGCGTGAAAGGCGGCCGAGAAGCAGAACAGGAGGCCGAGGAAGAGCACGGTCGGGAACATCAGCATCTCGGCCAGATGCTTGGCCCGCGATACGCCCCGGGGGCCCTCCATCCGGTGCTTCACAGCCCCACCACCCGCATGCCGCCGACCTGCCCGCGACCGGATCTCCGCGGCATCGCGCCTGCGGGCCCTCCTGCCCCGCGCTCCGTGATCGTCCCCGGCAGTGCGGCCAGTTCCATGACGCCCCTCCACGTACTCCGCGCTCGGCCGTCGCCGTAGCGTCGGTCCATTAATGAACCGATCGGATCACTAATACGTGGGGACCTTACGCGTACCGACCGGTACAGTCAAAGCCATGCCCCGCCCCGTCAATGTCGCCAAACGAACCGAACTGCTGCAGCAGGTGGTGTCCCATCTGCAACAGCACGGTGTCGCGCAGATGTCGTTGAGCCCGCTCGCCGAGGCCGTCGGCACCACCAAGCGCATGCTCCTGTACTACTTCGGCAGCCGGGAGAACCTGCTGGCGCAGGCACTGCTCGCGAACCGTCCCGACGCCCACGCGATGTTCGAGGACGTCCATGACCACGCCGGCCTCCGGCGGGCCGCACACGCCCTGTGGGAGACGATGACCGCTGGGGAGCAGGCCGGCGCGGTGCGCATGCTGCTGCAACTGCTGAGCCTGGCCACGACGGATCCGCGGCAGTACGGCGACCTCGCCGCCGACACCGTCGAGACGATGGTCGCCCCGATCGCCGCCGCCTACATCCGGCTGGGTCACCCGCCGGAGCAGGCACGGGCCGGCGCCACACTGCTCGTCTCCGGGCTGCGTGGGCTGTGCCAGGACCGTCTGGTGACCCACGACGTCGCACGGACCGATGCCGCGGCCCGTCGGCTCATCGACGGCGCGACCGTGGCGCACGGATGACAGTCCGGCGTACGCCGCCGTCTCGCTCGGCCGGGAGACGGGTCCGCACGTGCTCAGACGGCGGCGTCCACCGCGGCCGGCGGCTCGCCGAGGTCGAGATCGAGGTCCATCACCCGGTGGAAGCGGGTGAGGGCGTTCCAGAGGCTGACGGACATGACGAACTCCACCAGAGCCGGAGGCTCGAAGGCGTCCCGCACCTGTGCCAGCAACTCGGGATCGACGCCGGTCACACCGGCGTCCCTGCCGGTCACCGGTATGTCGAGCGTCAGCGCACGAGTGAACCGCAGGGCGAGCTGCTCGATGCCGGAGAACGAGGCGAAGTCCCCGGCCGCCAGCCGCTCCAGGTCGGCCTCGGTGATGCCCTTGCGCAGGGCGGAGTAGCAGCGGTGACTCGCCGAGTACCGGCAGTGGTTCAGCAACGACACGTAGACGGCGGTGAGTTCCTTGACGCGCCCGTCCAACGCACCGGGACCGGTCACCGAGCGGATGAAGGGCAGGTACGTCGAGAACATCCCGGGACAGTTGGCGATGGCCAGCCAGGTGTTGAGCAGCGTGCCGAACGACTCCTCGCCCGCCTCGATCAGGGGGAGATCGGCCGCGTCCACGCGTGCCTTGGGAACCAACGGTACGAGTGCCATGTCAGCACCCTCCTCGTATCAGATGGGGTCCGGCCCGCACGGGTCTGCGCGCACGGGTCGGACGGGGGTGGTGGATGGAGCCGCGGGGGTCAGTCCCCGCGCAGCACTTCGGCGATGGACGCCCAGTCGTGGTCGGCCATGCCCCGGCCGACGGCCGTTTCGAAGGTCTCGCGCAGCGCGGACAGCGTGGGCAGCTCCAGTCCGGCCGACGCGGCCGCGGCCCCGGCCAGAGACAGGTCCTTGCTGCCGAGCGCGGTGCGGAAGCCGGCGGGCAGGTACACGCGGTCCGCCATCGCCCTGCCGTAGCCCTCGTACACCGCACCAGGGAACACGGTCCCGACGATCAGCTCGTGCAGGTCGTGCGCGTCGACTCCGTGCCGCTCCGCCAGAGTGAAGCCCTCCGCCATCGCCTCCAGCGCGTGGATGATCAGGAGGTTCGTGGTGATCTTGACGACGTTGGCCTGCCACGGCCGGTCGCCCACCTGCCAGGTGCGCCGGCCGAGCGAGGAGAACACAGGCCGCAGCGACTCGATCAGAGCGCTGTCCCCGGCGGCGAGGAGATTGAGCTGCCCCGCCTCCGCCACCGACGGCCGCCCCAGCACCGGGACCGCCAGATAGCGGACCCCGGCCACCATGTGACGCTCGGCCAGGGCGCGACCGGCGTCGACCGAGATGGTCGACATCCCGACATGGACGGCGTCCGGCCCCGCCTGGGCCAGCACCGACTCGTCGAACACCTCGGCCACGGCGGTGTCGTCGGACAGCACCGACAGCACCGGCCCGGCGGCGAACAACTCGGCGACGGTGCCGGCGCGCTCGGCACCCAGCGCCACGAGTTCGTCGACGGCCTCGGGCGAGCGGTTCCAGACCGTCACCCCATGCCCTTCCGTGAGCAGGCGGCGGGCCATGCCGCGGCCCATGTTGCCGAGACCGGCAATCGACACGTGTGTCACACGAAGCTCCTCACTCGCCACTTACCGGCCGTCAGATGACGGACTTGCCGAGCCCGCCGTCGACCTGGAGGGTCTGGCCGGTCACGTACGAGGAGAGGTCCGAGGCCAGGAACAGGGCGGCGGCCGCGATCTCCTCGGGGCGGCCCCAGCGGCCCAGCCGGATACCGAGGTTCTCGACCATCCCGTCCCGCACCTGCTCCGGCGTGATGTTCTTCGCCTTCGCGGTGGCCGCGTGCCGGTCGTGCCAGACCTGGGTCAGGGTCATGCCCGGCGAGATGCCGTTCACGAGGACACCGTGGGGGGCCGCCTCGGCGGCAAGGTAGCTGGTCAGGGCGACGACGGCACCGTTCACCACCGCGGCGACACCGATGTTGGGAACGAGCACGTGCGCCGCCATGCCCGCGACGTTGATGATGCGCCCCGTGCCGCCCTTCTCGATGAGGGGCAGCGCGGCGCGGGCGACCCGGTGGTAACCGACGGTCTTGGCGTTGAGCGCCTCGCTCACGACCGCCTCGTCCGCTTCCGCCAGCGGGCTCACGGCCAGCAGCGGTGCCGCGCAGTTGATCACGATGTCCAGCCGGCCCTGCCACTCCTGCACCTGGCGCAGCGCGTCGGCCACCGCGTCGTCCTCGTTGACGTCGGCGACCACGGAACGCACGCGGCCGTCGCCGACCGCCGCGATCTGCCGCTCGGCGGCGTCCAGCTTCGCCTTGGTGCGCCCCAGTACGGCCACCGCGGCGCCCTGTGCGTGCAGGGCCTCGGCCATGGCGAGGCCGAGACCGCTGCCGCCTCCCGTCACCAGTGCCGTCCGTCCGTCCAGTCGAATCCCAAGAGTCATTGCTGAGGTCTCCATTCGCGGATTGCTTGCGCGGTGGTTCGGCACCGCCACTGCGAGCGTCTCCGCGGAGCGCTCGGGCGGCAAGACCGGCTAACGGATCCGCTAACTCCGCGTGGATTCGATTAACAAGTGGCTAACGTCCCCTGCCCTAAGGTCACTCGCATTCTCTCCGGTGTGCACCGCATGAGGGACCCCGATGTGCCCCAGCTCAAGAAGGCGGAGAACCGCAATGGCGCATTCTGCTGACCCGGAACTTTCGGTCGACGAGCTCGTCCGTAATTCGAGCATCGAGATAGTCCCGCTGAAAGGCGCGCAGGAGAAGGTGGACGCCGTACCCGTCGGCACCACCGTCAGCGTGACCTGTTCTCCCCGGTTCGGTCTTGCGCGCACACTCGATCACGTCGCCGCGGCGTGCCGCTCCGGGCACCGGGTCGTGCCGCACCTGGCGGCACGCATGGTGGAGGACCGGGCCGCGCTCCGCGACTTCGTGCGAGGGGTGACCGATCTCGGGGTCGAGGAGCTCTTCGTCATCGGCGGCGACGGCGAGAAGCCCGTCGGCCGGTTCAGCGAGGCCGCGGAAATCCTGGAAGAACTGGTCGAGTTCGACCACGGCCTGTCCCGGATCGGCGTCGGCTGCTACCCGGAAGGGCATCCGAAGATCGCCGACGACGTGCTCTTCGAGGCACTGCTGCGCAAGCAGCAGCACGCCGACTACATGGTCAGTCAACTGTGCTTCGACGCCTCCGCACTGGCCGGCTGGCTGCGGTCGGCCCGCGAACGCGGCGTCACCCTGCCCTTGCGCATGGGCGTCGCGGCCCCGCTGCAGATCAGGAAACTGATCGAACTCTCGGTCAAGATCGGGGTTGGTCAGTCACTGCGATTCTTGTCCAAACAGCACGGAATGGTCGGCAATCTGCTGCTCGGACGCGCCTATGAGCCGTTGGATCTGCTGCTGGCCGTTCGAGAGGAAATCTCCTTCACCGATCTCTCGGTGGAAGGACTGCATCTCTTCTCCTTCAACCAGGTCGACACCACGCTCGACTGGTTGTACCGCGCGAGCGGTGTGGAGAAGGCCGGCTGATGTCACTGAACGGCAATTCCGGCACAACCGAGTCCGCGGACAGAGGAACGAGGGTGTTCATGAATCTGGAAGAGAAGATCCAGAAGTCCGGAAACGTCGTGGAGATGCTGCGCAACGCTCCGCAGGGTCCCTACGTGTACCCCATGCGCGCCGAGTACACGAACTGGCGGGACGAACAGCGTGCGTGGCGGGAGACGGCGGTGCTCTTCGACCAGTCGCACCATATGACGGACATATACTTCAAGGGCCCGGACGCGTTGCGGCTGATGTCCGACCTTGGCGTCAATGGATTCAAGAACTTCGGCAGGAACAAGGCGAAGCAGTTCGTGGCGTGCAACCACGACGGATACTTCGTCGGGGACGCCATCCTGTTCGCCTTCGAGGACGACGAGTTCAGCCTGGTGGGACGGCCGGTCGCACCCAACTGGGCCGCCTTCCACGCCGAGAACGGCAACTACCGCGTCACGGTGACGCGCGACGAGCGGTCCGTGGCCAACAACGGCAGGCGCCTCACCTTCCGGTTCCAGCTCAACGGCCCGGCGACCCACCGGATCGTCGAGACGGCGGTGGGTGCGCCGCTCCCGCGGATCAGGTTCTTCGCCATGGGCGAGTTCGAGATCGCGGGAGTCCCCGTCCGCGCTCTCAACCACACCATGATCGGGGCGCCCGGGGAGGAGTTCACCGGACTGGAACTGGTCGGCCCCTCGGAGCACGGCGAAACGGTCCGCGAGGCGCTCCTCGCGGCCGGCGAGGAGTTCGGTCTGCGCCTGGGCGGTTCCCGCGCCTATCCCTCCACCGCCATCGAGTCCGGCTGGATCCCCGCGCCGGTGCCGGCCATCTACACCGGGGAGTCGATGAGGCCGTTCCGGGAGTGGCTGTCCGCGGACGGCTTCGAGGCGAACGCGTCCGTCGGCGGCAGCTTCGTGTCGGAGAACATCGAGGACTACTACGTCACGCCGTGGGATCTCGGCTACGGCCGGGTGATCAAGTTCGACCACGACTTCATCGGGCGCGAGGCACTGGAGGGGATGGCCTCCAAGCCCCACCGCCGGAAGGTGTGGCTGCGCTGGAACGACCGGGACACGGCCGAGCTGATCGCCGACAGCCTGTTCGGCTCGGGGCCGCACGCGAAGTACCTGGAGATGCCGGTCTCCAACTACGCCACCGGGTCCTACGACCGGATCCTCGTCGACGGCCGGCCCGTGGGCATCTCCGCGAACGCCGGATACACCGTCAACGTCGGGGGCTGGTCCTCGCTGGCCATGGTGGACGAGCACGAGGCCGTCGACGGCCGCGAGGTGACGATCGTGGTCGGTGAGCCGGACGGCGGTTCGGCCAAGCCCACGGTCGAACCGCACGTCCAGCGCCACATCCGCGCCACGCTCCGCACCCGGCCCCTGGTGTGACCGTGCCACGCCAGGACCCTCCGGGCGCTGCCCCTCATCGTGGAGGACGTGATTCCTCATGACCGCATCCCGCTACGTCCTCACCCTGAACTGCCCCGACCGGCCGGGGATCGTCCACGCCGTCTCGACGTTCCTGCTGGGCAACGGGTGCACCATCGTGGAGAGCCAGCAGTTCAGCGAGCGCAGTGCAGGCACCTTCTTCATGCGGGTCGAGTTCGAGCCGCTCGACCCCCTGACCACGATCGACGCGCTGCGCGACGGATTCACGAGCGTGCCGGAGCGGTTCTCCATGGAATGGCGGCTGATCGACGCCTCCAGGCCCCAACGGCTCCTGATCATGGTCAGCCGGTTCGGCCACTGCCTCAACGACCTGCTGTTCCGGGCCTTCAACGGCGGATTGAACGCCGAGGTCGCCGCCGTGGTGTCGAACCACCCGGACCTGCGGCACCTGGCCGAGACGTACGACGTCGACTACCACCACATCCCGGTCACGCCGGAGACCAAGCCGGCCGCCGAGAAGGAACTGGTCGGCCTGGTCGAGGACCTCGGCGTGGACCTCGTCGTCCTGGCCCGCTACATGCAGATCCTCTCCCCGGAACTGTGCAAGAGGCTGGAGGGGCGGGCCATCAACATCCACCACTCGATGCTGCCCAGTTTCAAGGGCGGACGCCCCTACCACCAGGCCCATGCCCGAGGGGTGAAGCTCGTCGGGGCCACCGCGCACTACGTCACCCCCGACCTCGACGAAGGCCCCATCATCGAGCAGGAGGTGGCGCGCATCGACCACTCCATGAACGCGGCCGACGCCGCCACCCTCGGCCGGGACGTCGAATGCCTGGCACTGTCCCGAGCGGTGCGCTGGCACACGGAGAACCGCGTCCTGCTGGACGGGAAGCGCACCGTCGTCTTCCCGTGAACCGCCCGGACCCGCAAGCAGACCGCATCACACGGAGGCATCGATGCCCATACCCGGAATCACCCGTGCCGATCATTTCGGAATCACCGTCCCCGATCTGGACCAGGCGCGCGAGTTCTTCGAAGACGTGCTCGGCTTCACGTACCTGTACCGGCTCGGACCGCTGCGCGACGACGAGGGCCACTGGATGAGCGAGCACCTCAACGTGCACGACAGGGCCGTGTCACCGCGCATCTTCTTCTTCGGAATCGGCGGCCACGCCGTTCTGGAGGTCTTCGAGTACCAGTCTCCCGACCAGCGGCTGGAACCCCCGCGCAACAGCGACATCGGCGGACACCACCTCGCCCTGTACGCCGAGGACATCGACGCGGCGGTGGCCGATCTGCGGCGGCGCGGTCTGCGCGTGCTCGGGGACCCCACGGACAGCAAGGGTCCGCACGAAGGACAGCGGTGGGTGTACTTCCTCTCGCCGTGGGGGCTCCAGTGCGAACTGGTGTCGTACCCGAACGGCAAGGCGTACTTCCGCACCCCGGAAGCCTTCGCCTGATCCGCCCGACAGCGGCGGTGTCGCTCCCGGTCCGTTCTGTTAATCCCGGGGAAACCGGGCTTGACCGTCGCCACGGTGTTTTCGACCATGACACCGTGGGGTCGTTCGGGCGTCACGTGGCACCGGCCTGCCGCGGCCGGTGCCGCCCCGGCGACACGGTGTTCTGACCTCGAGTTGGGCGGGCCACATTGCACGACGAGCACGGGCTTCACGCGAACGGCCGGCGGATGGTCATCCGGCGGAAGCTGACCGCGCCCGAGCCGGGCGACGACATCGTTCGGCGCGACCGCCTGACCGAGCGGATCCGCTCACTCGTCGACCGTCACCCCGTGGTCACGGTGTGTGCCACCGCCGGCGGAGGCAAGACCACGGCCGTCGCCGTGGCCCTGCGGGACCTCGGCCGTCCCATCGCCTGGCTGTCACTCGACGGGACGGAACAGGCCCCGGGACGGCTGCTGGTCTACCTGGAGGCTGCGGTCGAGGGCCACGTCCCCGCGGCGGGCCACGTCGCCACCGACGCCCTGCACGACGGCATCCGGACCGGCGAGGCCGCGGGCCTGCTCGCGGAGAGCCTCCAGGGCAGTGGACTGGTACTGGTGTGCGACAACGTCGAACGCATCGCCTCCGACGAGGGATGCGTCGCCATCCTGTCTGCGCTGGCCCGGTACCTGCCCGCCGGCGTCAGCCTGGTCCTCCTCTCCCGCACCCGAGTTCGACTCGACTTCGGGTCGATCGGCGACGTCTTCCGCGTGGGCGAACTGGGCGAGGAGGATCTGGCCTTCGACGCCGACGAGGCCGCGAAGGCCCTGCGGCTGGTCGGCGAGTCCGACGCGGACGTCGAGAGCGTCGTCGACATGACGGGCGGCTGGGTGGCGGGGGTGCTGTTCGAGGGATGGCGGTCGGCCGAGGCGGCCGACGACAGGTCCGACGCCCTGCGCGACTACCTCTCCGCGAACATCCTGCGCACCCTCCCGGCCGACGAACGCACCTTCCTGCTGCACACCAGCCCCCTGGCCGAGATCTCGGTCGCCGACGCGGTGGCGCTCGGCCAGAGCGACGCGGCCCGGCTGATGACCCGCCTGCGGTCCCAGCGGCTGCCGGTGCTCTGGTCGAGGGACGGGACCCGGCTGACCCCGCACCACCAGTTCCGGGAATTCCTGGCCGGGGAACTCGAGCGGACGGAGCACCCGGAGAAGGTGCGGCGACTGCACCGGCTCCACGCCGACCTGCTGGTGCAGCAGGGCGCGTTGGAGGAGGCCGTGGACATATTCCTGCGCCTGGGGGACACGGAGGACGCCTGGCGGCAGGCCGCGGTCGCCCTCCCCGACCTGGTGGCGCGCATGGACTTCGCCTCGGCGGCCCGGTGGCTGGACGCGATGGACGCCTCCCGCAGGACGCCGACCCCCGAGGTCGGCACCGTGGTCCTGCGCGTGTCCTTCGCCCTCGAACAGTGGGGCCGCGGCAACGAGTTACTGGACCGGCACGGCTACGACTGGCTCCCGGGGCCCGACTCACCGCACTTCGAGGAAGCGCTGCTGCTCACGACGTGGTGCCTGTGGCACTCCGGCCGACTCGCCGAGGCGCGTACGGTGGCCGACCGGCTGCCCGCCGGCCGGGCACGGGAGGGCGCCGACAACCTGCTGGCGCTGTCCGGTGGCGACGCGCCGCCCTTCCCCGAACCCGTTTCGGGGTCCTCGGGCACCGTGGACGGTCTGCTCATGCGGATCGCCTACTTCCGCGGCCGGCTCGGCGGGCTCGAACGGCCCGGGGCGTTCGACCCGTGGAGGTCGGTGCTGGGCGCACCCTGGATCATCGCCGGACTGCGCGCGACAGGCCGCCTGGACGAGGCCATGGAGATGTACGAGGTGCGCCGTGACTCGTGGCAGCCGCCCTGGCTGCACGCCTTCGACGCCGTGGACCTGATGGTCGACCTCGGACGGCCGGACGAGGCGTGGGCCGCGCTGAAACGCGGCCGGCGGCTGATCGCCGAGACGGGTTCACGCCTCTACCACGTCTTCGGCCTGCTCAACGAGGCGAAACTCTGCCTGCGCCTGCACCGCGACACCGACGCGGCCGACCGCGCGCTCGCCGAGGCGGAGGCGAGCGGCGCCTCCGAGCACGCGTTCAGCAGAGAACTGGGCCAACTGTGGCGCGGACTCAGCCTCCTCATCCGCAACCGTGACACCGAGGCACGCACCGAACTGGAGACCTGCGTCGACGGAATGCGCCGCGGTGACCGGCGGCTCGAACTCGCCACCGCCGCCGCCTACCTGGCGGAGGCGTACTGGCGGCTGGGCGAGGAAGAGGCGTCGGACGCCGCCGCCGAACTCGCCCTCACCGAATCCGCGGCACAGGGGTCCCAGCACCTGCTGCTGGCCGCGCTCACGGACGTGCCCGCCGTCGCGGTGAGGGAGGCGGACGCCTCACCGACTCGGATGTCGCGCTGGCACGAACTGATCGCCACGCTGTCCAGCCAGGACCCGCTGCGGGTCAGTGCGCGGGCACCGCGGCTGTCCCTGGAGGAGTTCGGCGAGCCCGTACTGACCGTCGACGGGCAGGAGACCGCGCCGCGGCTGAGCAAGAGCATGGAACTGCTCAGCTACCTGCTCGGAGCCCGGCGCGAGGTGCCGCGCCAGGAACTGCTGGACGCGCTGTTCGACGGCCGTGACAACGCGGCCGGACGCAGCTACCTCCGGCAGACGCTCTACCGCCTGCGCGAGGTGCTGCCGGAGGAACTGGTGCCGCACCAGGACGGCGACCGGTTCTCCCTCGCCTGCCCCGACCTGGTCAGCGGCACCGCGCAGGTCGTGCTCGACTCACTTGTGCAGGCGGACCACCAGGACGGCGAGATCCGGCTGCGCACCATGACCGAGGCGCTGGCCCACGCCGACCGGGGGCCCTACCTGGAGCCCGTGTCCAGCCTGTGGGTGGAGCAACGCCGGTCCGAGATCGACGAACGCGTCACCGGTGGCCGGATCGAGGCGGCGCGACTCGCGTTCCGGCTCAGCAGGTACCGCGAGGCACGGCGGCTCGTGAACGAGGTGCTGAGGACGAGCCCGCACCGGGAGCAGGCATGGCAGTTGGCCATCTCTCTGGCCCACGCCAGCGGCAGCGACGATTCGGTGCTCGGGCTGTACCGGCGGTACACCACGGTGATGCGCGAGTTCGGCGTCGCGCCGTCCGCCGAGGTGCGCCGCCTCGTCTCCCGGCTGCGCCGCTGAACGGTGCGCACGGTTTCCGGGGGATTAACACCCCGGCGACCACACTCGGTCCCGCCACTACGCGTCAACCGTGGAGGGAACTCATGGCATACCACATTTCACGTGCCGCCGAACGCGAATGGATCGACGTCAAGGACGTGCCCGGACTGCGCCAGGCGCTGATGGTCGGCGAGGTCCACGGGTCGCACCACATGGAGATCTCCCTGTACGAACTGGCACCCGGCGCCACCCTGGGCTGGAACCGCTGCCCGTTCGAGGAGTCGTGGTTCGTGACGGGGGGCAACGGCCGCGCGGCCCTCGCGGGCCTGGAGTACGACCTCGGTGCCGGTGACTACGGGGTGGCCCCCGTCGGCATGCCGCACTCGCTGTCGGCCGGCGACCAGGGCCTGAGCTGGTTCTCGGTCCGGGCGCCGAAGCCTCCGACGTTCGACGGCGCGCGCAGCCACATCTCGGCCGAGCCGCTGTCCGGCGAGTACCTGGGACGGCCGTCGGAGAACGACCCGCGACACCGGTTCGTCGGCCACTACAGCGAATCGACCGACGTGGTCCCCTTCGGTGACCTGTCCATGCCGGGCTATCACGGGCCCAACATCAAGAACATCGGCATCCGCATGATGGTCGACCAACTGCTCGGCGCGCAGCACCACACGACCTTCATCGCCAGCATCGCCGGACGCTCCGGGCCGGGGCGGGCCGCGAAGGTCCATTACCACCCCTTCGAGGAGATCTACTACTTCATCGGCGGCGGGATGCGCGGCTGGATCGACGGCAACGAGGAGGTCACCCAGACCGGCGACCTGGTGTGGGTCAGCACCGACGGCACGCACGGATTCGTCAACGAGCGTGACGAGCCCGCCCGTTGGATCGAAGTCCAGTCTCCGGTGCCGCCCACTTCGGACGCCTTCTTCTTCCCCGACGACTGGCGGAGCCTGCCCGAGGCCGGAGAGACCCGGTGACGTACGGGTCGGTCCGCCTCGTGCTCCCGGTACGGGGCGGCGTACCCGTCGTGCTCCGGTAGGGCCACGCGGTCGGCCCGTCCATCCGGCGGGAGAAGCCGATCTCTCCCCGCTGCTGGTCCCGCCGGACCGTCCGAGCTCCTCGACTGCCGGTCGCCGGTCCGCGTCCCCTCGCGGCCGGTGGCCGGCCGCCGCACGTGCACGGACCGCAGTCGCACCTCAACCGCCCGCAGGACCGGATCGCCGGCCGACGCGAGCGTCCCCACACCGTGCCGGGGCCACCGCCAGCAGGCCGAGCCCCGGCGAACCGTCTGTTCCGAAGGATGAAGCGATGACCGAGACAGCCCGTGGATTCGAGATCCCGCCGGTTCCCCGCAACGCGATCGGCCCCAGGGTGCCGGCGCGCGGGTACCTGGTCGAGGAGATCACCGGCGGCGTCCACTGGGTGACGGACGGAGGCTACCAGTGCGCGTTCGTGGTGCACGATCACGGAGTCGTCGCCGTCGACGCGCCGCCCTCGCTCGGCGGACTCGTCACACGGGCCATCCGGGACGTGACCGACAAACCCATCACGCACGTGGTGTACACGCACTATCACGGTGACCACATCGGCTCCGTGAACCAGTTCCCGGACGACGCCGTCCGCGTCGCGCAGCAGGAGACGCACTCGATGCTGTGCGAGCACAGCGATCCGCTGCGCCGACTGCCCGACGTGACCTTCAAGGACTCGTACCGGCTGGAGGTCGGCGGCCAGGTGATCGACCTGCACTACAAGGGGAGCAATCACGCGCCGGGCAACAGCTTTGTCCACCTGCCGCGGCAGCGGATCCTGATGCTGGTCGACGTGATCTACCCGGGCTGGGTGCCCTTCACGAACATCGCCCAGTCGAAGAACATCCCGGGCTTCATGGCGCACCACGACCACGCGCTCTCGTTCGACTTCGACACGATGATCACGGGACACCTCACCCGTCTCGGCACCCGGGAGGACATCGAGATCCAGCGTGAGTACATGCACGACGTCCGCGACGCGGCCCGGCACGCCCTGGAGATCACGCCGCTGAAGCGCGAACTGGCTCGTGACACGGTCGGGTTGGACCACATCTACGTCTACTTCAAGACCATGTACGAGGCAGCCGCCGCGGAGGCGTCGAAGCCGCTCCTCGAGAAGTGGTCCGGGCGGCTGGCCGGGGTGGAGACTCTCGGGGTGAACCACACGCTCACGATGTACCACAGCCTTCGCCTGGACGAGAACGCCGAGCCTCAGGTCGTGTTCTTCCCGCCCACCGAAACGGTGTGAGCGGCGCCGATGACCTCCCCGGCCGCGGGTCGCCGGTCGTGTCTGGTCCCCGCCCTCCCGGAGGGCGGGGACCAGGCACGACGGCCCGGGGCGGGACTAGCGCCGCCCCGCGGCCCACTCGTCGCAGTGGGTCTTCCGCGATCGGCACGGTGCCGGCGCCGAAGGCGTCCGCGGCCGCCGTGACCATGTCCTCCACCCGGCCGCGGGACACGGCGAGGCCGTGGGTGGCGCCGTCGGACACCACGAGGAGCCGGGCCCGGACCAGGAGGCCGGTTCGGCGGCGCGCATCGTCGACGACGTCGGCGGCCTGGCGCAGTGCGGGTACGGCCGAGGAGGCATTCCTCCGTGCCAGTGCGGTGTCCGCGCAGCGCTCGAACCGATCGGCCAGGCGACGAACGCGACATGCTCGGTTTCGTCGACGGCACCGAGCGGCCCGACCCGCGCCTGCCGGCCCCGCTGCCCGGCCGTACCGGCTGCCGGTGTGCCGACGGGGCCGGGCGCGGCACTCGGGGACCTCGCCCGCACGAGGCCGTGTCCTATCCTTGCAGCGGGGCCCATCGCGGACCGGGACTACTTGGAGGTGACCGCTCTTGACTCCTGTACGCGCCGGTGGTCCGGGTGGCTCGGAAGGCGTCAGGAGCCGGCACATCGCCGACATCCTGCGCGAAGAGATCCTGGCCGGAGAGCTGATCCCCGGTACCTGGCTGCGACAGGACGAACTCGCGGCGCGTCTCGGTGCCAGCCGGATCCCGGTCCGAGAGGCGTTGCGGATCCTGGAGTCGGAAGGACTCACGGAGTCGTTTCCCAACCGAGGGTCACGCGTACCCGTGCTCAGCCTTGAGGACGTGTACATCCACTACCGCATGCGTGAACGCCTCGAGCCCCTGACCCTGACGGAGAGCCTCCCCCGTCTCACCGCCGACCACCTGGCCGACCTGGAACGCATCCAGGGCGAGATCGAGAGCCAGAGAGACGTCAAGCGGTTCCTGCTCCTGGACCGGGACTTCCACATGACGACCTACGCCGCCTGCCCCAGCGACCACCTGCTCGCCATGACGGAGCGGCTGTGGAACTCGACGCAGCACTATCGCCGGGCGTTCATGGAGCTGGCGGACCCGGGGCGGGCCGCCGTCGTCAACGCGGAACACCGGCTGATCCTGGACGCCGTGCGGCGCCGTGACGCCGAGGACGGCGAGCGGTATCTCACGGGGCACATCCGTCGCACCCGGGTCGAACTCACGGCGCATCCCGAACTCTTCGCCGGACGGTGACACCGGACCGGGACGTGCGGACCGGCGTATCGGGCGGCGGTGGAGGGCCGGCCGTGCGGCCCACCGGTCCCAGGCCGCCAGGCGCACCCTGATCTGCGACCGGACCAGCGCATCGCCAGAGGCAAGTACGGCGGCCGCGAGACCTCGAACCACTCGCCACCCGCATGGGTGGCGGCGTGGCACCAGGAACAGGACCAGATCTCCTCTTCCCGCGCAGTCGGCAGCGTCGGCCACTGCCACATCGCCCCTCCACACCCATCGCACCCCACAGGCGGATCCTCGCGCGCCTGCGCGCGCCAATCCCGCTGACACCCGCGCGCGACATCTCCCCGCTCTCTCAGCGGTGGTGGCGGTGGAAAGCGGGGAGGCGGTTGAGTTCTTTCGATGTGAAAGACGTCAGGCGTCCCCGTTCGGCGGGCATCATGCCTGGGATCGGTCCGGCGTGCGCAAGGCGAGCATGGCGACGTCGTCGTCGTTGTCGTCCGGTCGCACCTCGTGCAGCAGGGAGTCGCAGAACCGGGGGAGTGGACGGCGGGCGAGGGACGCCGCGTGCCGGCGCAGCCGGTCCAGCCCCCGGTCGATGGAATGGTGCGGGGACTCGACCAGCCCATCGGTGTACAGCAGCAGCGTCGCGCGGGGCGGCAGCACGGTGACGGTGTCGGGGCGTGGTCTGTCGGCCCCGGTGCCGAGGAGGACGCCGTGGGCGTCGTCCAGATAGCGGGCCTGGCCGTCGTGGGCGATGAGCAGGGGCGGCGGATGGCCGGCGTTCGTCCACCGCAGGTGCCAGAGACCGTCGTCACCGCGCCAGATCCTGCCGAGGATCATGGTCACCATGGGGACCTCGGCGATGTGCATCACGGCCTCGTCGAGTTGTTTGACCACGGCACTGGGGTCGGCCGTTGGCTGGGACCAGGCGAAGGCACGCAGCATGTTGCGTACTTGCGCCATGCCGGCCGCGGCGTCGAGATCATGCCCGACGACGTCACCGATGGCCAGGGCGTGCACGTCGGGGGACAGGGCGAAAGCGTCGTACCAGTCTCCGCCCACAGAGGAGGCGTGCGGTGCGGGCAGGTACCTCGTCGTCATCTCGAGGCCGGGCACGCTGGGGAGCTGCGGCAGCAGATGGCGCTGCATGGTTTCGGCGACCTTGCGCTGGCGCTGGTACAAGCGGGCGTTGTCCAGAGCGAGACCCGTGCGGCGCGTCAAATCCTCCAGCAGCGGCAGGTCCGCGGCGGTGAAGGCGTCAGGGCGCTGCGAGCGACCCAGGGTCAGGGCGCCGAGTACGTCCCGCAGACCGCGGATGGGCGCGATGATCGCGGAGTGCATGCCCGTCGTGGTGAAGAGGCGGAGCTGTTCGACGGCGATGCCCGAGTCGGGCTCGCCCTGGTAGGTGGAGGGGCCGGCGAGTGAGGAGGCGACGCCGCGCAGCGCCCTGGACAGCGGCATCGGGGACTCCTCGGGGACCGGTGGCATGGGCCCCTGCAGATCCTCCCGCTCGATCAGGACGCCGTCCTTGTGTTCCATCACCAGTGCGCGCGTCACCTCGTCGCGTTCGGTGAGCAGGTCGAACACCGCCCAGTCCGCCAGCCGGGGCACCGTCAGGGCCACCAGCCGGTGCAGCGCCTCGTCCACGTCCAGCGTTGATGTGAGCGTCGTGGTCGTCTCCGCCAGCAGGGCCAGGCGCTCCAGCTCCGTCAGGGGAGCAGGGGCTCCTGCATCACCCTTGGCGAGTGTCACTGCGGTCGGTTTGTACAGGAGGACGAGTCCGCCCGGCGCCTTCGCGCCGAGTGCGTAGGGTGTGACCACCCAGGACAGCGGGACGAGGGAGCCGTCCCCGAGGACGAACCGCCCGGTGTCGCCGTGGCTGGTGCTGCCTTCGAGCAGCGCTCTGCGCAGTGGGCAGCTGGTGCGGGGCATGGTGTGCCCATGGTCGTCCCGGTGCAGCAGGTCGTGGAAGTCCTCTCCGACGAGCTCCACGAGGCTTCTGCCCAGCATCCTGAGGGCCGCGTCATTGGCTGCGACGATGGCGCCGTCGTCGTCCAACACGATGGTGGACGTCGGCACGTCGTCCAGCGTGATGTGGCGCAGGGCATCAGGCCGCGGCCGGTTCCGGGGCTCGGGGGAGTCGTGTTGCGTCCGGCCGTCGCGCCGCGGAGGACCGTCCATGACGGCATGCTGTCAGGGCATGCGGCGCCGGTGCAACAAGCGCCGGGAGCGAGTCGCCCTGTCGTGGGCGGACTGCGACACTGCCCCTATCGCGCACCGCTCGTGTGAGCATAGGGCGACAGCGTGGTGCCGGACGATCGTCCGCGGTCGGTTTCGTCCTGTACGAGCAGGGAGAGAAGCGAGGCCACGGTCAGGCCCGCTTCGGCGGGGTGGCGCAGGACCTGGTCCGGCTGGATGCGGTAGGTGTTGGTGCGCCCGTCCCGGGTGTGGGAGAGGTAGCCGTCCTGCTCCAGGTCGGAGATGATCCGTTGGACGGCGCGCTCGGTGAGCCGACAGTGGGCGGCGATGTCACGGATCCGGATGTTCGGGTTGTCGGCGATGGCCGCCAGCACCCGCGCGTGGTTGGTGACGAACGTCCATCCGAAGTGAGCTTGAGGTGCCTCTGCCATGCACTGATTCTACTAATCATCCTGGCGGGAATGTAGCCGGTCCGCCGTGGCGGACCGGCTCCGATGCTCAGGCAGCCCGGATGCGGCCCCGTCCATCGCGGCGCCGTCGCGGACGCCGGGGGAGCGGCGCTTCGCCATGCGCGAGGTCCTCGCCGACCTCGGGACCGTAGGCGGGGGCCGTGAAGAGGTTCTGCCACATCGCTTGTTCCTTGGGGCGGCAGTGGTCGGCGATGTCGACGGCCGCCAGCGCGGGGGCGTGACTGGTGACGGAGGTCCAATCGGGATGACCTCGGGCACGTGAACCTTGCATGGCGTTTCTGCGGACCGTCTTTGTATGAACCGAAGTACATGACATACTTTTCGTGTAATGGATGACAGGGCCTGTATGTGCGGGAGGGACCCGAAGGTGTCTTTGCATGAGGCGGCCACGGGGTGCACGGACGCTGACGTGGCCCGGCCGCAGGGGCTCGACCAGGCCTCGGTGGCGCAGTACGAGTGTTGCGGTGTCTGCGTTGTCGGTGCGCGTGGCCCGTACGATCTGTACTCGATCACCCCGCTGTCGGAGGCGTTGGACGCGGCGGCGAAAAAGCATTCGAAGGTGGTTCTGGATGCTTCCGGCATCGCCTTCGCCGACTCGGCTCTCCTGAACCTGCTGATCCTCACCCAGCGATCCGTCGACCTCCGAGTGGCCGCGCCGACACAGCAGTTGCGCCGCCTTCTCGACATCACCGGGGTCGACACGCTCCTCAAGGTGCGGGCGACAGTGGAGGAAGCCGCCACCTGCTAGGCCCCGCAGTCCTGGCCAGGAGGTCGGATTGGACCTTTCGGCACGGGGCATTCGGGGTTCTGTTTGACGCGGCCCTGCCCGAGTTGCGGGGACCGTGGAGAGGGAGACAGACACCGCCTCGCGGTGCGGCGGTCGGCCGTCGCGCAGGCGGGATTCACCAGGGGAGAGGTAAGACGATGATCCTTCCGGCGGAGAAGGAACTGCGTGCGGTACTGGCTCGGTTCGCCCACGCGCGCATGGAGCACGACGTATGTCCCACCGGCCACACCAGCAGGGCGCTCGACGACGCCACCTACACGCTCTGCGTGATGACCGGATCCCGCACCGCCGAGGACGCCCTGATCGCGGCGAACGCCCTGCTCGCGCGGTACACCGACCGTACGAGCGTTTCCCAGGACGACGAGCGGTTGGCCGCCTGAGGGGCCCTAACAAAGGCGTTGGGCATGCCGGTGGGTGATGGATGCGCGGGTTGGGCCGGTACGCCGCCATGCTTGCCAGGTTGACCAGTACCCCACGCCCTGCCGTCCGTAGTTGTGTGACGGCGCTGGCATCGGTGATCAGTGTGGCCTGGCCGTGGTGATCGACGGCTGCCATGGCTGCCTCCTGTTGCAGTCGCTGCTTTCCTGGGAGTTGATCAGCGGCGTGCGGTCGCGTCCCCGGGCGTGAGGAAGGAATCGAGGAGGGTGAAGACCGCCTCCGGCTGCTCGCGCAGGGGCAGGTGCCCGGCGCCCTCGACGAGCTCGAATCGCACATGGGGGAAGGCGGCCGCATAGGCGCGGCCGAAGTCGGGCGTGACGACCGTGTCGTCGCCGCCCCAGATCACCAGCACCGGACAGGCCACGGTGGACAAGCGGGGCAGCAGGTCGACGTCCGACATGGCCGGCCCGGCGTAGGTACGCAGGGCGGCCATCGACTGCGGGGACGGTCCGCCGCGCGGGGTGGGTCCGCCGGCCGGGACGGGATCCTGGGGCGGTGGTCCGGTGGGTGCGGTGACCTGCTGGCCGGGCACGACCGGGCCGATGGCGTCCATCAGAACGAGCCGGGAGACGCGGCCTGCGCGGTCGTCCAGGACCGTCTGGGCGGCGACCCAGCCGCCGAAGGACGTGCCGATCACCGCCACGTCGTCCACCCCGAGGTGGTCGAGCAGATTCAAGTAGACGGCGGCGAGCGCCGGGACGCTGTCCAGATCGTCGGAGCGTGCGGTGCCGTCCCAGCCCGGATGGGTGGGCGCCAGCACCCGGTGGCGTGCCGCCAGGTGGTCGACCAGGGGGTTGAGGCTGCCGGGGCCGGGGCCGCCGTGCAGGACGAGGACGGGGCTGCCCTGGCCGGCCTCGTGCAGTCGCAGGTCGAGACCGGCCCGGACCTGGACGATGTGGCGGGTGGGCGGGGGCGGTGAGGTCATGAGGTTCTCCCGGATGCGGCGGGCGTCGCGAAGACGGGTCGGGCTGTCACTGGTGGGCGGGGCCGGCGGTGAAGAACTCGGTCATCTGCTCCAGGCTGTCGGGGCTGAACATGGTGTCCAGGCTGGCGGCGGACTCGGCGGCGGAGGCTTCGCTGCGCGGGAAGAGCGCTTCCTCGTAGGAGGTCAGGGCGGTCTCGGTGTCGCCGGGGTGGGCGGCGAGGGCGAGCGCGAGTTCGGCGCCGTCGTACATGGCGAGGTTGGCGCCCTCGCCCGCGAACGGAGACATGACGTGGGCGGCGTCGCCGAGCAGGGTGACGCCGGGGACGCGGTCCCAGCGGTGGCCGACGGGCAGGGCGTGGATGCGGCGCGGGGTGATCGTGTCCGCATCGGCGACCAGGCCGCGCAGGTCCTCGTTCCAACCGTCGAAGCGGGTGAGGACGGCGGCCTTGGCGGCGGCGTGGTCACTGAAGTCGACGGTGTCGATCCAGCCCTCGTCCGTCCTCAGCGCGGTGTAGACGTGCAGGCTGCCGTCGGGCTCGCGGTGCGCGAGGAAACCCCTCTCGTGCCCCAGCGCCATGAAGAAGCCGCCGCCGACGACCGCGGCGCTGCGCGGGTGCTGGGTGTCGGCCTCGTACAGGTCCGTCTCCACGAACGAGATGCCGGTGTAGGCGGGTTTGGCGTCCGAGAGCAGCGGCCGGACACGCGACCAGGCGCCATCAGCGCCGACGAGGAGGTCGGTGGTGACGTCCGATCCGTCGGCGAACGTCACTTCGTGGCGGCCGTCACCCAGCGGCCGAGCGCCGGTGACCTTGCGGCCCCAGTGGACCGTGCCGCCCGGCAGGGAGCTCAGCAGCACGTCACGCAGTTCACCACGGTCGACCTCGGGGCGGTCGCCGGTGCCGTCGTCCTCTTCGGCGACGCGGACGGTGCCGTCGGGGCCGAGCAGGCGCATGGCCTGGCCGCCCTCGTGGACGAGGCGGAGGAAGTCGTCGTGCAGGCCGGCGGCGTGCAGGGCTTTCTGGCCGTTCTCGGCGTGGATGTCGAGCATGCCGCCCTGGGTGCGGGCCTCAGGGCCCGTCTCCAGGTCGAAGACGGCGGACTCGATGCCGTTGACGTGGAGGACGCGGGCGGCGGTCAGACCGCCGAGACCGCCGCCGATGATCGCGACGGGGAAGTGGGTGGTGCTCATCGTGAACCTCTTCGCGGAAGTAGGGCGTGTGTACGGCCGGGGAGACGGCTCCGCCGCCGGGGCGGGACGGCGCGCTGCTGCGTAGTGGCGTCGCAGTGGTCTCTCGGATCACTTCTACCGTAGCGAACACGTTCGTAGCGAACAAGTTCGTCAAGGGGCGTGCGTCGCCACGGCTTCCCCGGCCCGACGCGCGTCGCCCGCCGCCGGACCCGGACAGGAGGGTTCAGTCGGCCCGGTCAGGTACGGGGGTCTGCGTGATGCCGTTCACGAGGACGTCGAAACTCCAGCGCATCCGGTCCCGGACCGCACCGTCGATGAGATCCGGCATGTGGGCGGCGATCGCCGGGTGCGTGGCCTCGTCGACGGAGCGCAGCGCACGCACGGTGGCGTCCCAGTCTTCCCCGGAGGTGGGGTCGTGTTCGTGCGTCGACTGCTCTGCGGCGGTGGCCGTGGCGTCCAGGAGCAGCTTGTCCACCCCCCAGGCGACCTGAGTCCGGGGCGCGCCGCTGTGCGCGAGCAGGTCGAGGATCCGTTCCACCAGCCGCAGGTAGTTCTCACCGCTCGGCCTGGCCACGAGTGCGGACCGGGCGAGCTGCGGGTGCTCGAACAGCACCAGGGTGTACGACGTCAGGACCGCGCTGAGCTGGTCCCGCCAGCCGTCACCGCCGCCCCGGCCGCTCAGGTCCACCTCGCCCAGCAGCGCGTCAAGCACCGCCGCGTGCAATGCGGCGGTGTTGGCGACGTAGACGTACAGGGAGGCCGGCCCGGTGTCCAGCTCCTGCGCCAGGCGGCGCATCGTGACCTTCTCCAGCCCCTCCGTCCGCATGATCTGCACAGCCGTGTCCACGATCCAACGCCGGGACAGAGCGGGCTTCGCCGGACGCTCCCGCCGGCTGACCGGCTCTTTTCTCGCACTCATGGCACCGATCGTAACGAACGCGTTCGACGCACGCGTCGGTCGGCGTTCCCGACCCACCTCGGCGAGGGAGGGGCGAGCCTGCAGATGCTTCCCGGCCGGGCGTCCACCGTGCCCGATTCGACGTACGTGACCACGCTGACGCTGCCGTCGGCGCCAAGCGGTCGATCAAGAGCCACCGATTGTCGCAGCGCTGTTATATTAGCGCTGTGACATCTTCAGATCCCACAGCGCTACCCGACCCATGGCACTCCCTGCACGAGCTTCTGGCCGTCATGGATGCCGAGATCGAGCAGGTATACGTCGAGCGTGGCATCGAGGGGGTGCGCCCGCGGTTCGCCTATCCGTTGATCCGGCTCGCCCACTCCGGACCACTGACCATTCGCGAGCTTGCGAAGTCGCTGGACCGCTCGCACTCCGCGATCAGCCAGACCATCGCCGCCATGCGCAAGGAGGATCTGGTCACCTCCGAGCCGGGGCCTGACGCCCGCACCCGGCGGATCGACCTGACGGCGCGCGGCCGATCGCTGGTGCCATTCCTGGAGGCGGAGTGGCGCGCCACCCACGAGACGGTCGCCGAATTGGACAGCGAGATCCCTTACGCGATGACCACCGTCGTCGAAGAGGTCCGGCGGGCGCTGGAACGCCGGTCGATGCGGCAGCGGATCCTCCACCACCTTGTCGAGCCACCGCGATGACGGGGCGTGTCCGTCTCCGGTTCCTTGACACCCGCCCGCTGCGTGGCAGTCAGCGGTTTCGCGACCTGTGGATCAGCACCTCGGTCTCTCAAGTCGGTGGGCAGATAGCAAACGTGGCGGTGCTGGCCCAGGTCTGGGACCTGACCGGCAGCCCGGTGGGCACCGGTGCCATCGGGCTCGCCACCGGCCTGCCGATGGTGGTGTTCGGGCTGCTCGGCGGCACGTTGGCCGATACCGTCGACCGCCGTGCGGTGGTGCGGGCCACCACCGCAGGCCAACTGCTGGCCGCCGCCGCGCTGTGTGCCCAGGCCCTGGCGGACAACCGGAACGTGCTGCTGCTGCTCGCCCTGGTCGCCGTGGGGACGAGCTGCAGCGCTCTCGGAGCTCCTGCCCGGCGTACCTTCCCGGTCCGGCTGCTGCCGGACGACCAGGTCGCGGCCGGTCTTGCGTTGACCAACGTCTCCTTCCAGGCAGCGATGCTGGCCGGGCCCGCGATGGCTGGGCTGATCATCGCCCGCTGGGATCTCCCTGCCGCATACGCAGCCCAGGCCGCGGCCATGGTCGTCTCGATGCTCGCGGTGATCCGCCTGCCTGCCATGCGGCCTGAAGGTGCCGACGCGGCGGGCGGCAGGCGGCGGCCGAAGCGTGGCGGTTGGCGGATCGTCCTGCGTCGCCCGGCACTGTGGGGCTCGATGGCCACCGACCTGTCCGCAACGCTGCTCGCCATGCCCATCGCGCTCTTCCCGCTGGTCAACGAGATTCGCTTCGGGGGAGACCCGCAGACCCTCGGCCTGTTCCTCTCGGCCGTCGCGATCGGGGGGATCACGGCCGGTCTGCTCTCCGGGACGGTGACGCGCTGGCGCCGTGGCGGCCTGGTGCAGCTGTCCGCAGCCGGTGTCTGGGGCCTGGCCCTGGCCTGTTTCGGTCTGGCGGGGCCGTTGTGGCTGGCGCTCGGATGCCTGGCCGTGGCGGGCGCTGCCGACACCGTGTCGGTCGTCACCCGCAGTGCCCTGGTCCAGCTGGAGACCCCGGACGCGTACCGGGGGCGGGTCTCCTCGGTGGAGCACGTCATCGGTGTCGCGGGCCCCGAACTCGGCAACTTCCGTGGCGGTCTGTTGGCGTCGGCCACCTCCGCCTCCTTCTCCCTGGTCTTCGGCGGCCTGTCCGCCATCCTGGCGATCGCCGCCGTGGCCGCGACCAACGCGCCTCTTCGCGCCTACCGCACACCGCCTGCTCGCGCGAAGCCAACCGTCCCTGGGGCCGTCGACACGGCGGCAGCCGCTGGTCAGGTTTCCTGATTCGCCTCAAGCCTTGAGCCCGGTGTGAGGGGTGGTCGGCGTCCCGCGTCGCTGACCACCCCTCACCGAGTGTCATTCCTCGTCGGCGGCGTCCGGCTCGCGCAGCGGACGCAAGCACCCGGGCAGGTCGGGGAGATGGAAGGAATACCGGCCGAGCATGTTGATGTGACGGCGGACGAACGGGGAGAGGGGGCCACGTCCACGTCGTGGACGACCAGGGCCTGCCTTCGCCGGGCTACCGCGGAGGTTTACCCAGAGCCCAACCCGGGGTTGACGCCGGCATGGCCTGTCCACGACAGAATCTGGCGGGGACCGACGCTACCGCGGCAACGACATTCAAGGGGGAGTCAGTGAAGCGACGCGTACTCGGGATGCTGGCCGTGGCCTTCAGCGCGGTGTTGATCGCCACCACACCGGCCTCGGCACACAGCACAAACGACTGGGTGAAGACCACCCAGGGCGCGCCCGCAGGATGGGCGCACAGGACCGCGAAGAGCTACGTCGGTGGTGTCCAGCAGGAGACGGACATCTACTGGCAGGACAACGGTGAGGTCTGGGTCCAGAGCAGGGTGTGGGACAGGTCGACCGACGGCTACTGCGCGACTGTCCAGATCCGCTACGAGATCTCTGAGAGCCCCGGCCAGTGGGCAGGCCACTGGCACTACCGGCCCGTCGGTGGCGCACTCGACTGCGCCCTTGGCGAATCCATCCCGCAGTACAGCGCGAACTGGATGGCGCGATACCCCACCCGCAAGGTCGCGGCACGGGCCTGTCACGCCGACCCGAAGGGCGAGATCGTCGAGTGTGAAGGAACGTGGCATTGAACCCGCTGGATGCCAGCGGCGACACGTGCCAGGCACCCGGCACCCATGGCCGACGTCCGCACAGCGGTACCGCCTGCCTCGGCGAGGGGGTGCACTCGTGAGGGCGGACCGCCCGCCGAGCCCCGGTCGTGAGGCCCGGCGGACCGTCACAGAGCCTGTTCCAACCCTTCCACGGCTGGTCCATCGCAGGCTGTCCCACTCATCTACACGGCTCCCAACGGGGAGTCCGGGTCTGGGGATTCATGCGTTCACGCACCAAGCGGATCAAACTCGCCGCAGCCGCGGTCGGCGTGCTGACCGCCGCCACCCTCGCACTGAGCACCGCGCCCGCCTCCGCATCCGGGACCTACAGCGGCCTCGCCTACATCTACGGCGCCGGCACCTACACCGACGACTGGGGTGACGAAGGCGTCACGGACACCACCCACAACACCAACTCCAACGCCACCTGCATGTGGCAGCAAGTCCTATGGGCGGACGGCTACCTTGCGTCCACCACACAGATCGACGGCGTCTTCGGAAAAGAAACCTCGACCGCGACCGCGAACTGGCAGCGCCACTTCCTGGGGGCCGCGTCTGCCGACGGAAGCGCCGGCAAGAACACCTGGGGGAATGCAGACAACCGGCTCTCCTACATGTCGGGCAGCGAAGCTTCCGGCCAGTCCCTGGTGGTGGCGTACAACGGCACGTCCCACAGCTTCACCCTGGGGCGCGACGAAACCGGGAAATATCGCTTCGGGGACGGGACCGGCAACTGGTGGTTCGCGGGCTACAACTACCGGACCTGCAGTTTCTGACATCAGGGGCTCTCCGACGCCATGCGGCCCGTCTCCCCTCCCGGCACCGGCCTGCAGCCGCCCGGCTGCGGGCCTCACCCGTGCCCGGTCCCCGAGGGCGAGCCAGTCCGGAAGTGCCAAGGTATCTACCCGATACGACCGGCCCAGCTGCTGATTTCGAGCCGGATATGACGACGTGGAGTGGACGGTCTCGGTGGACTCCGCTGTCTGCCGAGCTCATCAGCACGCGGCTGGGTTGTGCGAAGGGGTTGCGCGACGGTCAGAACCCGACGATCAGACACTCGGACGTTCTCGCGGACCGCGCCTGTTCTTCCCGCGCGATCCGCAGCCCTCTCCGGCGGCGAGGCATTCGACTCCTCGCTTGTCCACGCGCACGACCAGGACGTCGTAGACCTCGGAGACACCCCGCGCCTGGATGGTGTCCCGCCAGGCTTCCGTGTTCCGGCCGAACCACTCCGGCAGTCCACGAGACAGGGCCTAGTTCCGTGACCGGGAGGGTTCACCGTGATCGGAAGGCGGCTCGTGGGACGAGCGCACGCGAAACGGCTGGTATTACTGGGGCATGCAGGAAGAGACCGCACGCTCCGCGATCGACACGTTCATCTCCGCGTTCAACGCCTCCGAGGACAGCTATGTGACTGCCCTGCTCTCCCAGGCCCTGACCTCAGACGTAGTCTTCTGGGGGCCGTTGGGCCGCAGCGAAGGAATCGCCGCGGTCGAGCGGTTCGTGCTGGACATCCGGCGCCACCCGGCGGGGACCGGCACGATGGTGCGCTCCTCAGCGGTGGACATGCCTGATGAGTGGGCCCGGTACCAGTGGGTCTTCACCACGCCGGGTGGAGGCCCCCGCCTGACGGGAACGGACGTCGTCCATCTGCGGCGGAGCCTCATCGACCAGGTCATCGTCTTTGCGGGGGAGCCCGAGGCGTCCGCCTCCTAAGCATCCTTCCGTCGCTGTCCTACTCCTACACTTGCCCCGTCGGCGTTCGGAGGCTGCGTTTCGCAGATGGCCAGGCTGCGGTGCTGAGGGGGCGTCCGCGTCAGCGCAGGTAGCGGTGCGGTGCCTGGGTCTGCGCGGGGGTGGCTGCGGTGGTGGGAGTTGGCATCCAGGTCCGCCGGCCACCGGTCGGCCGCGGCGGCCGGCGCGCGTCCGTGTCGGGCAAGAAGAAGCAGAACACCCCATGAAGGCCGGCGTCATCGCCGACGACCAAGGCCGCACGGTATTGGATCGATGCCCTGCGGCCTGAGCGTGTACACGACGCCCCGGCTGCCCGCAACGAAGGCATGGCCGTCTGCTTCCAGCACTTCCCCGACGTCCAGGTCTTCCTGGACGACGGCTCTGTGAGCCTGAGCCGCGACCACGGCGGGTAAGCGATCACACCGCCGAGCCGGCCCCGGCCGGGAGTACTGCCCGCCACAGTCGAACAGTGGGAACGCGACCGCCACGGCCACTCTTTCGACCGCATCACCGTCGAACACGCCCTCCCCGACCACAAAATGGTGGCAGTGACTGACCCGCTGGATCCAGCTCCCCCCGGCGTCCGGCGACGCCAGGCTACAGAGGCCGTCGGAGGCGCCCCGCCGGATGAGCCGCGCTCACATACCAAGGTTCGGTAACCCGAACGAAACGGCCTAGGCGGTGGCCCGGTGTGCTGTCTGGGTGTGCCACACCCAGACAGCACGCGTCCTGGTTGATGGCCGTTGACCTGCCCAGACTCGGGGGTGCAGGAAGGACCGCACCAGTCGAGGAGAGGAGTCCGCCATGCGCGGGACTGTTGAGGGCGACCACGTCGATGTGGTCGGGATGTGGGTGACCGCGGATGGTCACATCCGTCAGGAGTTGCTGCCGGACGGCCGCTACGACGAAGCCCGCGGCGAGCGGCGCAGCGCGTACACCGGCCGGTACACGGTGACCGGCAGCCACCTGGACTACATCGACGACACCGGGTTCACCGCCACGGGCGACATCCGGGACGGGGTGCTCCATCACGAGCACCTCGTGCTCTACCGGGAGCGGTAGCAGCCGTAGAGGAGGCCGGGCCACGGCCGTCCCGGGCACCGGGGGCGAATCCGCCGTCGGCGGACCGAGAAGTCCTGACACGGCGGTCAGCCGGTCAGTCAGCAGCAGCAACGAGAACCAAGGACCACATCCATGACAGGACAACGACTTGACGGCAAGGTCGCGCTGATCACGGGCGCGACCGGCGGCCTCGGCACAGCGACCGCCGAACTCTTCGCCCGCGAAGGCGCCCGGCTAGTGATCACCGATATCGCCGAAGGCCCCCTGCGGGACCTGTCCCGCCGGATCCGGGCACAGGGCGCGGAGGTCGTCACTGCTCGCCTCGATGTCTCCTCCGCGCGGGAGTGGGACGAAGTGATCACCGTCGTACGCGACCGATTCGGAACGCTGGACGTGCTCGTGAACCTCGCCGGCATCCTGGACTGGCCAGGTATCGAGGACACGCGGGAAGAGGTGTGGGACCGCGTCATCGACGTGAACCAGAAAGGCACATGGCTCGGCATGAAGGCGGCGATGCCGCTCCTGCGCGCGACCGGCAACGCTTCGGTGATCAATACGTCGTCAGTACTCGGTCTGGTAGGAAGTGGTGCCGCTGCGGCCTACCAGGCGTCCAAGGGGGCCGTGCGCCTGTTGAGCAAGACCGCCGCGGTCGAGTACGCCCGGCAGGGAGTACGGATCAACTCGGTGCATCCGGGCGTGATCGCCACGCCCATGATCCAGGAACTCCTCGACGACCAGGGCGACCAGCAGCCGGACATCCAACGCACCCCCATGCGCCGAGCCGGCCGCGCCGACGAGATCGCATCTGCGATCCTTTTCCTGGCCTGCGACGACTCCTCGTTCGTCACCGGCACGGAGTTGGTGGTCGACGGCGGGCTCACCGCGCACTGAACAGCCCAGTCGTACGACGTTCACGCGGGCCTGCCGTGAAGGCGTCAACGGCGCGGCCCACCCGGTCCGCGCACCGCACCCACCGCACAGCACGTCAGGTGCCCTGCACCACCGGCGCCCGCACTCACCTTCTCCAGGGACCGCACCATGACACCTGCAAGCGCATCCGCCGCACCGTCCGCATCCACCGAGTTCGCCGGGAAGATCGCCCTCGTCACGGGAGCCGCGAGAGGGGTGGGCCGGGAGACCGTGGCCCTCCTCCACGCCCGCGGTGCCCGGGTCGTCGCCCTCGACCTCCGCCCCGACGTCACGAACCTGGCGGGGGAGTTTCCCGGCGTCGTCGCGACAAACGGTGACATCACCCAGGAGGAGACCGCCCACCGCGCGGTGGCAACGGCCCTGGACGCCTTCGGCGGACTGGACATCCTCGTGAACAATGCCGGGCGCACCCAGAACAAACCCATCACCGAAACCACGGCCGAGGACTGGGACACCGTGATGGCGGTCAACGCCCGCGGCTCCTTCTTCTGCGCCCGCGAGGCATTCCGGACCATGAAGAACCGCGGCGGCGGCGCCATCGTCAGCACCGGCTCGTACGCCTCCACCGTCGCCCTGCCCGAAGGCGTCGCCTACAGTGCGTCGAAGGGCGCTCTGGCCCAACTGACCAAGGTGCTCGCCGTCGAGGGCGGCCCGCTGGGCATCCGCGCCAACCTCGTAGCCGCGGGCGTCATCGAGACGGACTTCCTCGACACGATCCGCCCCGACAGCCGCGCCTACCTGGCGTCCTTCGCCGCCGCGCAGCCACTGGGACGTGTGGCGCAGCCCGAGGAGATCGCCGAAGTCCTGTGCTTCCTCGTCTCGCCCCGCTCCAGCTTCGTCACGGGAGCCGTGGTCGCCGCTGACGGCGGTTTCACCGCGATCTAGCGACGCATCAGACAGCACCGCAGGCGGTGGAAGCCGTGGAGCCAGGCGGTCGTGCGCTCGATGGCGCAGCGGAAGATGCCCAACGCGCGGTGCCGTGGCGCCCTGCGCTGGGACGGCGCCGACCTCGATCCCGAGCTGCCGCCGCACGTCGCCTTCGCCGGCAACGATCACTTGATCCTCGCGGTCGGCTCGCGGGCCCGGCTGGCCGACCTCGACTACGACTTCGACGCACTCGCCGCCCTCATGCGCGCGCACGGCTGGACGACCGCGCACCTGGTCTGGCGCGAGGACGAGCGGCGGTACCACGCGCGGGACCCGTTCCCGGTGGGCGGCGTCGTGGAGGACCCGGCGACCGGAGCGGCCGCGGTCGTGTTCGGCGGCTACCTGCGTACGGCCGGCCCAGCGAGCTCACCGTGCGCGCGGACCCGAATGGCACACGCGTCTACGTCTCCGGCCACGCCGTACCGATCGCCGGATGAGGAGGCCCGTCGGGGCGTGCCGACGGACTGAGGCGGTTTCCTCCGGCGCGGGACCACCGTGGTGTCGGACAGGGCCTGTTCATGGGTGAGCACGTTGCGGGAACCCGCCCGCCGTCCTGCCCCGACGTG
The DNA here is from genome assembly GCF_002939385.1 of Streptomyces sp. MH60. GTDB lineage: Bacteria > Actinomycetota > Actinomycetes > Streptomycetales > Streptomycetaceae > Streptomyces. The sequence continues at coordinate 69,612 of NZ_MULI01000002.1, forward strand.
CGGAAGAGACGATGACGACGACACCCGAGGACAACAGCCACAACCGCTTCTGCAAGGCATGCGGCACGCCCGCCGGAGACGGACCACTGTGCGAGCGCTGTGGTTCCGTTCTGGAACTCCCGGACGACGCCGGGCTGACGGAGGACCAGGGCGGCGCCGTGCGCCGGGACTTCGAGGAGCGTGACATCCGGCGGGGTCAGCGACCCCAGTAGTCGCGACGCGGCAGTTCCACCCACACGGGGGTCCGACCACGGCACGGCTGTCGGTCGGGGACAGTCCGGCGAAGGCGCAGGAGTACGCCACGGCGTTGTAGTGGTAGAGGTATGAGGCCAGGACCTCCTCGGCGGTGTCGTTCTCGTGCGGCCCGTCGCCGGGATGCAGGTCCCAGTTCTCGAAGGCCCTGTGAGGCGCGATGCTGCCCTGGTTGCCGCTCTTGGGAGCGGCGTACAGCCCGTAGCAGACCGTGTCGGCGGACAGCAGGGCCAGCACGACCCGGCATCTGTGGCGCGTGGACACGGCTCTGGATCAGCGACGACCCGACCGAGCACGGCAACGCGATGTGCGGCCCCGTCGCCCCGGCCGCCTGAGGCCCCGGCAGCGACCATTCCTGGGGCTCCGTGGCAGATCGAGGAGGTGAGCGCAGTTCCGGACCTCGGCAGGTTCACCCCCGGACGGCAGCCGGCGCGTCACCGTCCAAGGCCGTCTGCCGAGGCAGGGCCGCGCCGCCGCGGTGCGGTGCGGTGCATTCTCACGCCGCCGGCCATGGCGGCGCGGCCGCGATCGGTCGCCGGGCCGCGCGCCGGGTCGCGTATCCGCTGATCCCCAGCGCGGCCCCGACCGGGGTCAGCACGAGCCCGAGCCCTCCGGTCGTCAGCAACAGTGGCGGGACGACGAACCCCTCCCGTACGCGCCCGAGTACCCCGGAGGCCGCGACGCTGCCCGACTGCTCGTCGAGGGAGAAGCGTGAGTCGTTCGAGTTCCCCCGGTTGTCACCCAGCAGGAACAACCGCCCGTTCGGCACCCGCACGTCGTACGGTGCGGTTGCGGAGGCCAACTCGTCGCGCCGCACATAGGGTTCGTCGACCGGCTCTCCGTTCACCGTGACCCGGGCCCCGTCGCTCGCCACGTGATCACCGCCTGTCCCGATGACCCGTCGCAGGACCGGGGCGCCCTGGTATCGGCCGGGCACACGGACGAGTACGACGTCGCCTCGGCGTATCTCGGACGCACCGATGTGCTCGACGACCAGGTGCTCGCCCTGGCTGTACGTGGGCTCCATCGACTCGCCCTGGACGGTGACCCCTTGGTGACGCGCGAAGAAGTAACCGGTGCTTCCCAGCACCAGGACCAGCCCGAGCGGGACCAACACCCAGCCCGCGGCTCTCAGCCGACCGCCCACTCCCCGCTGCTGCATGAACGCGCCCCTCCCCAGAAACCGCCCCGGGCGGGCGGACCAGCAGAGGTTAAGCGGTCCCGGACCGAAACGCACCTCCCGCCGAGACCACACCCGCGCCACAGCACCTGGCCCGCCGGTCAGCTCCGGTCGCAGCCGGTGCCGTCGCCGGACCGGCCGCCCCTCCGTCGAAGGTACTCCCTTCCCAGGGGCTGTCGACCGCCATGCCCGGCAGGCGGCGTCGGCGCGCGTCACCCGGTCGGAGGGCCACGGGCGCCTCGCGCGGAAGCGGTGTGCGCCACGGGTCACAGGCGCCCCGGGCACGCGACGCGGTGGGCCGTGCGGTCGCGGCGAACGCCAAGGGTGCGCGACAGTTGGTTCATGTGCGGCCGGTACGTTTCCACCCGCGGTCCCGAAGACCTCGCCCGGCAGTTCCAGATCGCCGACCGGGACCTCGGCGATCCCCTGGCGCCGAGCTGGAACGTCGCGCCGACCGATGAGGTGTGGGCCGTCCTCGAACGCACCCCGCGCGACGCCTCCGCCGGCGCTCCGGCGACGCGGCACCTGCGGACGCTGCGCTGGGGCCTGGTGCCGTCCTGGGCCGGCGACACGAAGATCGGCGCCCGGCTGATCAACGCCCGGGTGGAGACGGTCCACGAGAAACCGGCCTTCCGCACCGCGTTCGCCCGACGCCGCTGCCTCCTGCCGGCCGACGGCTTCTACGAGTGGCAGCGCATCAAGGACCGGGAGACGGGAAGGGCCCGGAAGCAGCCCTACTTCATCCACGCCGCGGACGACCGGGTGCTGGCCCTGGCCGGGCTGTACGAGTACTGGCGCGACCCGGACGCCGGGCACGACGACGACCCGTCGGCCTGGCTGACGACCTGCACCATCATCACCACCGAGGCCACCGACGCCGCCGGACGCGTCCATCCCCGCATGCCGCTGACCGTCGCCGACGACCACTACGATGCCTGGCTCGACCCCTCTCGCCAGGACACCGGCGCGCTGCGTGACCTCCTCCAGCAGCCCGCCGGCGGCCGGCTCGACGCCCGCCCCGTCTCCACGGCGGTCAACAACGTCCGCAACAACGGCCCGCAGTTGGTCGAGGCGGTCACCGGCGCGGCGCCCGGAGCCACTCCGTCCGGTTGAGCCCTCGGCCGAAGAGCAACCACCCTTTCGCGATGGACCGGTTGAACGTCATCCGCCCGACGGCAAGGATGACGGCATGCGAAGCATCATGGTCATGGACGCACCCTCCAACCTGGGCCTGCGTCCGCCGGCCCCCGGCACCGTCCCCGGCTGCTACAAGCTGGCCGGGGCGCTGCGGGACAAGGGGATCGTACGCAGGCTCGGCGCCCTCGAAGGGGGCGTGGTCGTGCCGCCACGCTACGACCGGGGCGACTGGCAGGAGGGCGACGGCGTCTTCAACGCACGCGCCATCGCCGCCTACACGCGCACCCTCGCCAACCGCATCGAGGCGCACGTCTCCGCCGGTCACTTCGCCCTGGTCCTCGGCGGGGACTGCTCCATCCAACTCGGCGCCGCGCTGGCCCTGCGCCGCCTCGGCCGGTACGGCCTGGTGTCGATCGACGCCTCACCCGACTTCCGTCATCCGGGCACCTCCGACCGGATCGGCGCCGCCGGCGGCGAGGAACTCGCCCTCGCGACCGGACGCGGGCAGACGGACCTGACCGACCTCGAAGGACTGCGGCCCTACCTCCGGGACGAGGACGTCAGGATCTTCGGCACCCGGGACGCGTTCGCGGACGACGAGGACGTCGCCGAACTGCGCGGGCTGAAGGTCCCCGTCACCACCGTCTCCGACCTGCGCGGCTCCGACCCCGCCGACCTCGGCACCGCGACCGCCGAGAACCTCGCAGCGGCGGCCCTCGACGGCTTCTGGGTCCACCTGGACGCCGACGTCCTCGACCCCTCGGTGATGCCCGCGGTCGACAGCCCGGACGCCGACGGCCTGCTGCCGGGCGAACTCACCGCCCTGCTGCGCCCGCTCGTCCGGTCCCCGCGCTGTGCGGGGCTCAACGTCACCATCTACGACCCCGACCTGGACCCCGACGGCAGCGCGGGCATTCTCCTGACCGACCTGGTGGTGGCCGCCTTCACCACCGACTGAGACGCGCGGTCGGGACACGCCGGGAACCGCTGCGCCGCCCGCACGGCGCCGTGGCCGTCAGCCGGCCGGCCGCCAGCCCAGCGCGGGACCGAGCCGACGCCGTCGGGATGCGCCGCGTGGACGGATGTGGGAGAGCTGGGTCGCGGCGAAGTCCTCGGGGGCGGCGCCTTCGTCCGGCTTCTCGGCCTTCACCACCATCTGCTCACTCTGACTGAGCACCAACAAGGTCGGAGACCACGTGCTGCCGGCGCAGCCGACGGCCGTCTGAACGTTGTCGAGGTGGCGGCGGGCGGTCAGGTGCCTGGGTCGATTTCGGGGTGGGTGAATCGCACGGGCTTGCTCGGCGACCGGGCGTAGGCGATCTCGTCCCGGGCGCCGTCTCCGATGTAGTCGCCGATCACGAGCACCTCATCAGAGAGCCGGATCGTCGCCCGGTGCAGTTCATCGAGTCGAACCTTCAGCGTCTCGGCTCCGGCAGGATCGGACCGAAATGCGTGCGGTGGCTTCATGTCGCAGCCCGATTTGACGACGGTCTTTCCGGCTTTGGTCTCCCGCAGCTCGGTCTCGGTCATCTCGGTCATGAAGCGGGTGGAGCCGTAGGTCGCGACGATGCGCGGGAGGCTCGACAGCTTCTTCGCGTCGGCGAGCTTCTGCTCCGGGCTGAGCGGTCGCGGGTATGGCACCGGTTCCTCCCGCGGGCTTGCTCGGACGACGTGCCGGCGGAACACCCACTCGCGGACCCGGGCCGGCCGAGCGGGTTGGCGGTCCTCCCCGTGGCACCTGCAGGTAGCCGTGGTGACAGGTCAGACGGCATCGCCCGGGGTGGCGCTCGGCATTCCGGGTGACTGGGCGATTTCCTGTTCGGCGGCTTCGATCAGGGCCAGCACGGCATGCGCCGCGGCCACGGGGTCACGGGCCTCGATGGCCCGCACGACGGCGCGGTGACCCGGCAATGAGGCTTCCACCGCGCCGGGGGTCTGCGTGCTGATGAGAAAACTGTGTTCCAGCGCGATCTCGACAGCGCGGCCCAGTGAGCCGAGGAGACGGTTGCGGCCCGCGTCGAGCAGGGCCCGGTGGAAGGCGATGTCGGCCTCGACGTACCCGCTGCGGCCGGGAGCCGCCGCCGCGGCCTCCATGGCCGCCAGGGAATCGTAGAGGACCCGTACGTCGTCGGGTCCTGCCCGGTCGGCGGCGAGCCGGGCCGCCTCCGGCTCGACGATCCGGCGCAGTTCACCCGTGTCGCGCAGCAGAGCGGTGGCGTCCCCGGCCTGTTTCCATCGCAGTACGTCACGGTCCAGGTGGTTCCAGTGCTCCGGAGGCAGCACACGCGTGCCGGTACGGGGCCGTACGTGCAGCATGCCCTTGGCGACCAGTGACTTCACTGCCTCCCGCAGCACCCCTCGGCTGACGCCGATCTCGGCCGCGAGGGCGTCCTCGACCGGCAACGGAGCCCCCGGCTCCCACACTCCCGCCACGATGCGCCGTCCGAGTTCGTGGACCACGCGCTGGTGCGTGGTCGGGAAATTCTCCACGATCTCCGCTTCCCTCTGGACGCCATTCATCGAATCATTCAATGATTGTGTGACAGGGTACGGCCCGCGGGCCCCACCCGACCACGCCCCATCGCCGAGCGGACGACGCCAGAGCCACGGGAGTGCCTACATGACGGACGGTCAGCAGACGAGTCGCCGCAGCCAGGCGTGGTTCGGCGCCCGGGGCCGCAGCGGGATGGTGTACCGCTCCTGGATGCGCAACCAGGGCTTCGGACATGAGGTGTTCGACGGGCGTCCCGTCATCGGCATCGCGACCAGCGCCTCCGAACTCGCCCCGTGCAACGCCCACCTGACCCGCGTCGCCGAAGCCGTCAAGCGCGGTGTGTGGCAGGCGGGCGGCCTGCCCCTGCAGTTCCCCACCATGGCCACCGGCGAGACCCTGATGCGCCCCACCGCCATGCTGTACCGCAACCTGATGGCCATGGAGGTCGAGGAGCTGATCCGGGCCAACCCGCTCGACGGCGTCGTGCTGCTGTCCGGCTGTGACAAGACGACCCCGGCCATGCTCATGGGCGCCGCCAGTGTCGACCTGCCCGCCGTCATGGTCACCGGCGGCCCGATGCTCAACGGCAAGTACCGGGGCCAGGACGTGGGTTCCGGCACCCACGTGTGGAAGTTCGAGGAAGACCTGAAGACCGGCCGGATGACCGAGGAGGAGTGCTTCTTCGCCGAGGGCTGCATGGCCCGCTCCAACGGGCACTGCATGACGATGGGGACCGCCTCCACCATGGCCTGCGTGGCCGAGGCGCTCGGCATGCAGCTGCCCGGCTCGGCGGCCTGGCCCGCCGTCGACTCCCGCCGGATGGAGACCGCGCAGGCGGCCGGGCAGCGCATCGTGGGGATGGTGGAGGAGGAGCTGCGCCCCTCGCGGATCCTGACCCGGGAGGCGTTCGAGAACGCCGTCCGGGTCAACGCGGCCATCGGCGGCTCCACGAACGCCGTCATCCACCTCACCGCCCTCGCCGGACGTGTCGGCGTCGAGTTGAGCCTGTCGGACTTCGACGACCTGGCCCGCGCGGTGCCGACGCTGGTCAACCTGATGCCCAGCGGGAAGTACCTCATGGAGGACTTCTGCTACGCGGGCGGCCTCCCGGCCGTCCTGGCCGAGCTGCTCGGCGGCGGTCTGCTGCACGGCGGGCAGATCACCGTCACCGGACGCACCGTCGCCGAGAACACCGAGCACGCCGAACGCATCGACTCCGACGTCATCACCCGCCTCGACGCCCCCTTCCAGCCGGCCGGAAGCGGTATCGCCGTGCTCCGCGGCAACCTGTGCCCCGACGGGGCCGTGATCAAGCAGTCCGCCGCGTCACCGCACCTGCTCACCCACCGCGGTCCCGCGCGCGTCTTCGACTCCCCGGAGGCCTACCACGAGGTGGCCGACGACCCGGAACTCGACATCGACGAGCACACCGTCATCGTCATCCGCAACGCGGGCCCCAAGGGCTACCCCGGCATGCCCGAGGTCTCCAACGTCCCGCTCCCCGCCAAGCTGCTCAAGGCCGGCGTCACCGACATGGTGCGCGTCTGCGACGGCCGGATGAGCGGCACCGGGTACGGGACGGTGGTCCTGCACGTGGCGCCCGAGGCAGCCGTCGGAGGGCCCCTCGCCCTGGTGCGCGACGGGGACCCCGTCGTCCTCGACGTCCCGAACCGCACCCTGCGCCTGGACGTGGACGACGCCGAGCTCGCCCGGCGCCGGCAGACGTGGCGGACCCCCGCCGAGCGGTACGACAGCGGCTACACCTGGCTGTACACCCAGCACGTGGAACAGGCCGACCAGGGCGCAGACTTCGGGTTCCTGCGCGGAACCCGCGGACACGAGGTCCCCCGCGACTCCCACTGAGGCCGGGCCCGGACCACCGCACCCCTCGAACCCAGGAGCAGCGATCGTGGAACCCGGAGCAGCGCACCCTCGTCCGGTCCTCACCACCGGCTCCGTCCTGCCCGAGGACGCCGACCGCGCGACCCTCGTCGCACGCGTCCACGCCCCGGAGTACGACGGGCCGTGTGTGGCCGCGGTGCGAGGCGAGCGGGTCGTCGACCTGACGGCCGTCGTTCCCACCGTCTCCGACCTCATGGAACGCGACGACGCGGCGGCAGTCGTCCGCGAGGCCGACGCGGGACACGTCTGGCGCCTGGACGAACTGCTCGAAGCGCCCGTCGGCCGCCGTGACGTCGCCCATCTCCTCGCCCCCGTCGACCTGCAAGTGATCAAGGCCGCCGGCGTCACCTTCGCCGGGAGCCTGCTGGAACGCGTCATCGAGGAGCGCGCCGGCGGCGACCCGGCGCAGGCCGCCCGGGTGCGGGCCCGCGTGGGGCAGGCGGTGGGCGGCGCGCTCGACGGCATCCGTCCGGGATCGCCCGAGGCGGACAGGGTCAGAGAACTGCTGGTCGCCGAGGGACTGTGGTCGCAGTACCTGGAGGTCGGCATCGGGCCGGACCCGGAGGTGTTCACCAAGGCGCCGGTACTGTCCGCGGTCGGCGTAGGCGCCGACATCGGGGTGCTGGGCGCCTCCGTGTGGAACAATCCCGAGCCCGAGGTCGTCCTCGTCGTGGACTCGCGCGGCCGGGTACGCGGCGCGACGCTCGGCAACGACGTCAACCTCCGTGACATCGAGGGACGCAGCGCCCTGCTGCTGGGCCGTGCGAAGGACAACAACGCCTCGTGCGCGATCGGCCCGTTCATCCGCCTGTTCGACGAGGACTTCGACCTCGACACCGTCCGCGGGCTCGACGTCGGCCTGCGGGTCGACGGCACGGACGGGTACGTGCTGCACGGCAACAGCACGCTGCGGGCGATCAGCCGCGACGTGCTGGACCTGGTGGCCGCCACGCACGGGCCGCACCACCAGTACCCGGACGGGTTCGTGCTGTTCACCGGAACGCTGTTCGCCCCCACGGAGGACCGAAAGGCACCCGGCGCGGGCTTCACCCACGAGTACGGCGACGTCGTGCGGATCTCCAGCCCGCGACTCGGCGCTCTGGTCAACACCGTCGTCCCGAGCGAGCAGGCCGCGCCCTGGACGTTCGGCGTACGAGCGCTGACACGCAACCTGGCCCGGCGCGGCGTCCTCTGAGACACCGAGGACCACCAGGCCCCGGCCGGCGGCCTGGCGCCGCCGCGCCCGGCGGCGCGCCCAACTGATCGTTTCAGAATGGGTTGAGCCGCAGCTCTTACGCGCGCCGGTCTTGGTCGGCAGGGTGTCCGGGCGCGTACTGGTCTTGTTCCGGACGACTTGGGGTCCCCGGTGGCGCGTGGCGGTCCAACGGGACCCCGTGGAGCCGGTGGCGCGTCACCTCGCTGGCGTACCGCTCCATGGACACATCGGTCGCTGCGGCACCGTGCGTGCCGACGTGCTCGGGCCCGGTGCGGCCAGGACGACGGTCGCAGGGGTCGAGGACCGGCGGCGTAATGAAAGGTTTCAGGTGACGAAGCGACCCTTCCGTCAAGTGCCGCCCATCGGGAGAACGGCAGCTGCTACCGGCGGCCCTGCACGCCAGGTCCACGTGCGAAGCGCCCTCGGCGTGCCCCTCACGGCACCCAACCTCGGCCTTGTGGGACCTTCCGTCACACCCCTTGTGGCCGCCCGTACCCCTCCTTAGGATGCTCCCAATTTGAACGTTTCAAGCACTACCGCTAGCGCGGCTTCGCCGCTACCCCGGTCACTAGACACCAAGGAACAAACATGGGTAAGAACTGGAACCGCCGGGTCTTCCTGAGCTCGGCGGCCGCCGCCGGCGCGGGGGCGGGCCTCGTCGGCCTCGCAACCGCGTCCACGGCCGCAGCCGACGACTCCACCGCGGTCGCCGCCGAAGGAGGGGCGGCGGGACGGATGCGCATCGCGAGGACCACCGTCGAGCACGCCGAGACCGTGCTCGGCACCGACGTCGCCGAGCCCCGCCTGTCCTGGGAGCTGTCGGCCGGCGGCCGGGGTGCGCGGCAGAGCGCCTACCAGATCCGGGTCGCCGACGATCCGCGTAACCTCGAGGCCGGCCGCGAACTCGTCTGGGACTCCGGCAAGGTCGCGTCCGACCGGAGCGTCGGCGTGCCCTACGGCGGCCCGGCACTGCGCCCCCGCACCCGCTACCACTGGCAGGTCCGCGTGTGGGACGGCCAGGACCGGCCCACCCGGTGGAGTCCGATTCGCTGGTGGGAGACGGCACTCACGGCAGAGCAGTGGCGGGCACGGTGGATCGGTGCCGAGCCCGCCCCGCAGCCGCCGGGTTTCGCGGGCGCCTCCTGGATCTGGTCCCCGGGGGCCACCTCGTCCGACGCGCCCGAAGGACCCCGGTGGTTCCGTGCCGCACTCACCCTTCCGTCCGGGGCCCGGGTGGCGCGGGCCACGGTGGTGGCCACGGCCGACGACGACTTCACGCTCCACCTGGCCGGCAGCCAGGTGCTCCACGAACCCGAACAGGTCGACGGCTGGCGGACCGGACGGTACGCGGACGTCACCAACCAGGTGCGCGCTGCGGGCGAACGCATCGTCCTGGCCGTCCTCGCCACCAACCGCGGTGGCGTGTCCGTCAATCCCGCTGGACTGCTGGCGCGGCTGGTCGTCGAGACGGAGGACGGCGGTCTGCATGAACTCGCCACCGGCCAGGGCTGGCGGACGGCGGACACCGAGGAGGAGGGCTGGCGGCATCCGGCCTTCGACGACAGCGCCTGGGCCCAGGCCGCCGTCCTCGCGCCGTACGGCCAGGGCCCGTGGGGCAACGGAGTGTCGGTGGCCGCGCCGGAGCAGCCCGCGCCGCTGCTGCGGCGGGAGTTCGCCCTGCGGAAGGAGATCAGGAGCGCCCGGCTGTACATCTGCGGACTGGCCTACTACGAGGCGGAGATCAACGGCGAGCGAGTCGGCCGCCAAGTCCTCGACCCCGGTTTCACGGACTACGACGAGACGGTCCTCTACGCCGTCCACGACGTCACCAAGCACCTGAGACGCGGCGCCAACGCCATCGGCGTCACCCTTGGCCGCGGCTTCTACGGCATGACCACCCCCAACGTGTGGAACTGGCACACCCCGCCGTGGCACGACGAGCCCCGGCTCCTCGCCCAGCTTGAGATCGTCTACCGCGACGGTTCCCGCGCGACCGTGGTCTCCGACTCCGATTGGCGCATCGCCGACGGGCCGACCCTCACCAACTCCCTCTACGCGGGCGAGACGTACGACGCCCGCAAGGCGCCCCGCAGCTGGACCCGGGCGGGCTTCGACGACGGCGGGTGGCATCGCCCCGCCGTACAGGAGGCCCCCAAGGGCACGCTGCGCGCGCAGCCGCACGACCCCATCGAGGTCATCGAGACGGTCCGCCCCACGAAGATCAGTGAGCTGCGCCCCGGTGTGTACCTCGTCGACATGGGCCGCACGATGGCCGGCTGGACCCGGCTGGCGGTCTCTGCTCCCGCCGGCACCACCATCCGTCTCGTCCACGGCGAGAAGCTGAAGTCCGACGGCAGCGTGCACGCCGAGACCGGGCACGTACCCGGCCGCTTCCAGACGGACGAGTACATCTGCGCGGGCGGCCGCCGGGAGGAGTGGGAGCCCAAGTTCTCCTACAAAGGCTTCCGATACGTCCAGATCCACGGCCTTCCCCAGCGCCCCGAACCCAAGGACGTCCTGGGCCGGCTCGTGCACACCCGCGTCGACGAGGTCAGCGACTTCCGCTGCTCCGAGCCGTTCTACGAGCGCCTGGACACCGCCATGCGCCGCACGATCGTCAACAACCTGCACGGCATCCCGACCGACACCCCGATGTTCGAGAAGAACGGCTGGACCGGCGACGCACAGGTCGGCGCGCCCTCCATGAACTACGCCTTCGGGATGCACCGCTTCTGGAGCAAGTGGCTGGACGATCTGCGGGACAGCCAGAACGCCGAGGGCCAGCTGCCGGTGATCGTGCCGAGCGGCGGCTGGGGCTACAACGAGCTGGGCCCGTCTCCCGAGTGGACCACGGTCTACCCGTTCCTGGTACGGGAGATGTACCGGGTCTACGGCGACGAACGCGTCGTCCGCGACCACCTGCCCACCCTGGCCCGATACCTGGACTGGGAGCTCGGACGCCTGAAGGACGGCCTGGCCGTCACGGCGCTCGGCGACTGGGTGTCGCCCGGCTACGAGATCCCGCCCGAGGACACCCGGCTCACCGCGACCGCCTACCTCTACCGGGCGCTCACCGACACCGCCGAGATGGCCGAACTCGTCGGCAAGAACGAGGTCCGCGAGCGCTTCCGCGGCGCAGCGGACAGACTGAAGACGGCATTCAACAAGGAGTTCCTCGGCCCCGACGGCCACTACCGCACAGCCAAGGACCCCGAATACCGGCAGTCCAGCAACTGCATCCCCCTGGCGTTCGGCCTCGTCCCGGCCGGCGCCAGGGCGAGCGTCACCGCCTCGCTGGTCGCCGACATCGACAAGCGCGGCAACCACCTCAACACCGGCTGCCTCGGCACCAGCGTGCTGCTGCGCGCGCTGAGCGCGAACGGCCACCCCGAGGTGGCACACGCCATCGCGACTCAGAAAACCTATCCGGGCTGGGGCTACTGGTTCGACAACGGCGCCGACACCATGTGGGAGTTCTGGCAGCTCGACTCCCGCTCCCGCGGCCACTACTTCCTGGGCACGATCGTGCAGTGGCTGTACGAGAACGTGGCCGGCCTGCGCCCCGGCGACGACGGCTACCGCACCTTCACCGTCCGCCCCGACGCCCGTACCGGCGTGGCCTGGGCGCGCACCGCCCTCCGCACGGTACGTGGGCAGGTGTCCGTGGCGTGGTCGTCCGTCGACCGCGACCTGCGGCTGGCAGTGCGGGTGCCGGTGGGGGCAACGGCCGAGATACACGTACCGGGCAACGACCAGAGAGAGGTACGGGCTCCGAAGGGCGCCGCGTTCGTCAGGGCGGAGCCGGGTTACGTGATCTTCCGCGTCCCGCACGGTCAGTGGGACTTCGTCGGCAGGGCGTGAACCGGTAGGTGCCGGCCGTGCTCTGCGCCGCCGGCACCGCACCACCGCCCCGCTCCGCGGCCGCGGCCAGGGCTCCTGACCTGATCCCGCCCCGACTCGACTCGACGCGTTCAGACGGCTCCACCGCTGGAACGTCCGACGCCGGCACTCTCGCCTCGGTCCGCGCTCACCCATCGCCTTCGAGAGAGCAAGACGGACGCCCAAGGACGCCCACGTCGTCGCCGATCAGGCCCGCATGCGTCGTGACCTGCACCCGCTGAGGGAACAGGACGAGATCACCCACATGCGGGCCGACGCAATGTTCTGCGACTCGCTCGTGTACGCCGTGCGCCGCACGCCGAAGCCGTCCCAGTGCCGGAAGACCGAACGCGCGTATGCGACGGGATGACCGGCCCGAATCAAGTGTGGAGCCGGATCCGGTCGTTGAGCGCGGCACCGACGTCGGGGCAGTTCTTCCGGACGGTGTCGAGAAAGGCGCGCAGCACCGGGGACTGATCGCGGGCCGCGAAGGACAGGACGAGATCGGGCAGGGGCGTACGCGGGGTCACTTCACAGAACCGCACTCCCGGGCGCGGGACCGCCCTCATACGGGACGGCCCCAGGCCGACGCCCACGCCCGAGGCGGCGAGGCCGATGATCGTGTGCACGTCCCTCGCGACGGTCGCGCCGCCGAGAGCCGAGGAGTCCGTGCCCAGCAGGGTGCGCAGTCCGGCGACCACAGCGGGCTCGTCCTCGCCGGCCGACACGATCAGCGGCTGTCGCCGCAACTGATCGGCACTTAGCGACTGTTGACCCGCGTACGGGTGCGCCGTACTCACCACAGCGATCACGTGGTCGCGTCCGACCGGGACGGACACGAGATGCTCGGCTCCGGCACCCCGTGGTGGGCCGAGGGTGAGGGCCACGTCCAGTTCCCCGGCGACGAGAGCTGGGCTGCTTCGGCTGGTTGCCATCTCGTGCAGTTCCATTCTCACGTCGGGCCGTTCACGGCCGAACCGGCTCAGGACGCCCGGCAGCGGGTCGAGCAGTGCCGAGGCGATGAAGCCGAGGCGCAGACGTCCCGTCTCGCCGCGCGCGGCCCGGCCCGCGTCGACCGTGGCCGCCGCGATCTCGTCGAGTGCCCGGCGCGCCCGCGCGAGGAACGCCTCACCGGCGGCGGTCGGGAACACCCCCTGACGGGTGCGGTCGAACAACCGGGCCCCGACCTCGCGCTCCAGGTCGGCGATCTGCTTGGACAGCGGCGGCTGCGCGATGCCCAGCTCGCCGGCCGCCCGGCCGAAGTGTTCGTGCTCGGCGAGAGCAACCGCGTACCGCAGGTGCCGCGCTTCCATGACCCGCCCTCCGTCCCATCGATCCCGTCGACTGCTGGCAATACCTCAAAGATATCGCCATGCCACTTACCAGATCTATGGATGGATGACGCTGTGGTTCCCGTCTGGAATGGAGCCATGACGAACGTATCTCTGACCGGCACCGTCTTCGTTTTCGTGCACGGCGCCTGGCACAGTTCCGGACAGTGGGCGGCGACGCAGCGCGCGCTGGCCGGACTGGGCGCCGCGAGCGTGGCCGTCGACTTGCCCGGGCACGGCTTCGAGGCACCCCTGCCCACCGGATACCTGCTGCCCGGCCAGCCGGGCCTGCTGACCGAGAAGTCACAGCTCGCCACCCTGACGATGGACGACTGCGCCGAGGCGGTACTGAGCGTGCTGCGCCAGGTGCGTCACCATCGCACTGTCGTGCTCGTCGCGCACAGCGCGGGCGGCGGTCCCGCGTCCCTGGCCGCGGAGCGGGCGCCCGATCTGGTGGACCGGATCGTCTACCTGTCCGCGTTCGTCCCGGGCGGGCGGCCGCGGTTCGTCGACTATCTGGGCTCACCCGAGAACGCCACCGCGCTGGGCCAGAACCTGAACCTCGGCGACCCGGAGGCCCTGGGCGCCGTACGGATCAATCCGCTCTCACCGGATCCCGCCTACCTCGACGAACTGCGGGAAACCCACTACCACGACACCCCTCTGGACCGCTTTGACCGGTGGCGGTCCGCGCTGAGCCCTGATCTGCCCCTGGCGATCCCGACGGCTCCGGTCACCCTGACCGCGGCGCGGTGGGGACGAATTCCCCGCACGTTCCTGCGCTGCGCCGAGGACCGGGCGCTGACACCGGCCGCGCAGGACCTGATGATCGCGGAAGCCGATCGGGCCTTTCCCGGTAACCCATTCACCGTGCAAACCCTGCCCGGCAGCCACAGCCCGTTCGCCGCCCGGCCGAGCGAACTCGCCGCGGCCCTCGCCTCGTGAGCTGGCATCGGCCCGTGAAGGGTTCCCTGTCCCCGAGCGGGGGACGGCTCGCGGCCGGTGGCGGCGGGCGGCTGGTACTGCCGGTCGTGCTGAGCGCGACGTTCGTGCAGTTGCTCAACGTCACCGTCGCGCAGATCGCCGCCCCGGCGATCCGGACCGACCTGGGTGCCGGCTCAGGCGCCGTGCAGCTGATCCTGGCCGGGTACACCCTGACCTACGCCTGCTTGCTCATCACGGCCGCGCGCCTCGGCGACCGGTACGGCTATCACCGGCTGTTCGTGCTGGGCACCGTCGTCTTCACGGCCGGTTCAGTGGCTGCCGCGTGTGCTCCGGATGCCACGTTCCTCATCGCGGCCCGGCTGGTCCAGGGCGCGGGCAGCGGCTTGGTCGCCCCGCAGGTTCTGTCGATCATCCAGGTCGCCGTCCCCGCTGCCCGGCGCCCACGGGCTCTCGGCCTGTTCGGTGCCACGATGGGAGTGGCGTCGCTGGCCGGGCCGCTGATCGGCGGACTCCTCGTCGGCGCCGACCTCTTCGGTCTCGGCTGGCGCTCGGTGTTCCTGGTCACGGTGCCGGTGGCACTCGTCTCGCTCGCGGGCGCGACCGTACTGCCTCGTACGCGAGGCGCGGCCGGACAGCGCGTGGACGGGATGGGCGTGTTGCTGACCACCGTGGGCTTCGGTGCGCTGGTGCTGCCGCTCGCGCTGGGAGGGGAAGCCGGCTGGCCCTGGTGGGCATGGGCCACTCTGGCCGTGTCGGTGGCCGTTCTCGGCTGCTTCGCCCTGACTCTCCCGCACCGGCCGGATCCCCTGGTGCATCCGTCGCTGTTCCGCGACCGGAGGGCGCGTGCGGGGGTGCTGCTGGTGTTCGTGTTCAACGCCGGGGTGCCGTCCTTCACGTATCTGCTGTTCCTGCATCTGCAGTCGGCCATCGGGTATCCCGCCCTCACGGCCGCGCTGACGTCGGCTCCCTTCGCGGCCGCGGCCGTGCTGGGCAGCCGTGGCGCACCGGCGCTGGCCCGCCGACACGGGTCGGCCGTGCTCACGGTCTCGGCGTCGGTATTGGCGGGGACGGCCCTGGCTCTCGCGCCGCTCATCGGCACCGCGGCCGGACGCTGGGCGGCGTTGCCGGTCCTGGCTCTCGGCGGCGCCGCGTTCGGCTCGTTCACCGCCTCGGTGTTCGCTCTGGTGCTGGCGAGGGTGGACGGCTCCGCGGCCGGTTCTGTGTCCGGGCTGTTGCCCACGGCTCAGCAGCTGGGCGGATCGATCGGGGTGGCTGCGGCGGGGCTCGTCTACTTCGCACCCGCCGCCGGCCCGGGCGCCGCGTTTCGGCACGCCATGATCTACGAGGCCGCCGTCTTCGCCGTCACCGCGCTGATCAGCCTTCGGATGCGCGATCGGAACCGGCCAGCCGCGCCACGGGCAGATGCGGCGCGTGCCGCGGGGACGGTCGGAACACCTGGATCGTGAGCCCGGCGAAGCGCCGGGATGCGAGGCAGCAGGCTTGTAAGCCCCGACGCTGAGCCGGCCCGCGGTGTCCTCCGCCTCCGCCGTCTGCGAACCTCATTCTGAAACGATCAGTAAGGCGACCGACCGGCGGGACGTCCCGGCTCGCTCGGCTCATGCCCGGGCTACCGGCTCCTGTTCGATCACGGAGCGCAGGCGCCGCGTGTGGTCCAGGTGGCGTTCGGCTCCGGTCAGCGTGACCCTGGCGATCAGGCGTGGATCCGCACTGGAGGCGGCCAACCTGAGCTCCAGCTCGCCCGGTTCGACCACTCGCCGTCCGTCGCGTCCGGTGAACGATGCGAGATCGGCCGGAACCACGGCACGCAGGCGCCGGGCCTCACCCGGCTCCAGGTCGACCCGGGCATAGCCGACGAGGCGCTGCACCGGCTGGACGACGGAGGCGACCGGGTCGTGCAGATAGAGCTGGACGACCTCGGTTCCGGACCGCCCACCGGTGTTGCGGACGGTGAGGGCGAGGATGAACTCGCCGTCCGTCGGCGCCTCCCGGACGTCCACGGTCAGATCTGTCCAGTCGAACCGCGTATAGGACAGGCCGTGACCGAAGGGGAACGCCGGTGTCGGGTCGATGTTGGACACCTCGCCGGCGTGGGCGAGCCTCGCTCCGAGGTAGGTGGCCGGCTGGGAGCCCGGCCCGCGCGGCACGCTGACCGGGAGCCGTCCGGACGGGTTGACGCGGCCGCTGAGCACACCGGCGATCGCGGGCGTGCCCTCCTCACCGGGAAAGAAGGACTGCACGATTGCCGCGGACTCCCGCACGGCGCGGCCGAGGGAGTACGGTCGTCCCGCGAGCAGCACGGTGACCAAGGGCGTCTCCACGTCCAGCAGGGCGTCGAGCAGTTGCCGCTGTGCCCCGGGCAGCGCCAGCGTCTCGACGTCGCATCCTTCACCGCTGGTCCCCCGTCCGAAGAGCCCGGCGCGGTCGCCGAGCACCACCAGGGCGATGTCGGCCTCGCGAGCCGCCGTGGCGGCCTCACGCAGACCGGTGAGGTCGCCGTCGTCGATGCCGGTGCCGCGGACGACCGTGATCTCCGCGTCGGGGAACTCGGCGGCGACGGTGTCGCGCAGCGTGGGCAACTCGATGCCGTGCGGGGTCCCGGGGTGACGGACGCCGATGTGCTGAGGGAAGGAGTAGCAGCCCAGGACGGCGACGGCCTCGTCGGCGTTGGGGCCGAGCAGGGCGATGCGGCGTGGCCTTTCGAGGGGCAGCGTGCCGTCGTTGCTCAACAGCACGACGGCTTCCTCGGCGATCGTGCGGGCCAGCGCGCGGTTCTCCGGACCGTCCAGGTCGATCCGGCCGCGCAGGGCGGCCGGATCGTCGAGGTCTGACCCTTCGAGTGCGGCCGGCAGGGGGTTCCAGTCCGGATCGAGCAGACCGAGTCTCGCCTTCTGGGTGAGTATCCGGCGAAGGGCCCGGTCGACCAACGCCTCCGGGACACGGCCGTCGGCGACTGCGCCGGTCAGGGGCGCGCCGTATGTCTTGACGTTGGGCAGTTCGACGTCGATGCCCGCCCGCAGTGCCAGGCCGGCGGCGTCGGCCCAGTCGGCTGCGACGCCGTGCAGGGTCTTGAGGAAGGCGATGGCGAAGTAGTCGGCGACGACGGTGCCGTCGAAGCCCCATGTGTCGCGCAGCAGCCCGGTGAGCAGCTCCTCGTCGGCCGCGGAGGGGACACCGTCGGTATCGGTGTAGGCGTTCATCACCGACCGCGCGCCGCCCTCACGGATCGCCATCTCGAAGGGGGGCAGCAGGACGTCGGCGCGCTCCCGCGGGCCCATGGACGAGGGAGCGAGGTTGCGTCCGGCGCGCGAGGCCGAGTAGCCGGCGAAGTGCTTGAGGGTGGCGACGATCCCGGCCGACTCAAGACCCTGCACGTACGCCGTTCCGATGGTGCCGACAAGGTACGGGTCCTCGCCGATGGTCTCCTCGACCCGGCCCCAGCGGGCGTCGCGCACGACGTCCAGGACAGGCGCGAGTCCCTGGTGAACGCCGACGGCACGCATGTCCCGTCCGATGGCGCAGGCCATGCGCCGCACCGTGTCGGGGTCGAAGGTGGCGCCCCAGGACAGCGGGACGGGATAGGCCGTCGCACCCCAGGCGGCGAAGCCGGCCAGACACTCGTCGTGCGCGAGGGCGGGGATGCCGAACCGGTTCGTGGCGGCGATCCGGGTCTGGGTGCGGGCCAGGGAGAGCGCGCCCAGGGCGGGGTCCACCGGGACCGTGCCGAAGGGCCGGGTCAACTGGCCCAGTCCGGCAGGCAGGAGCGCGTCGAGATCGACGGGCTCCTCCATGTCGTGCTGATGGGGGGCCACTTCGCCGCCCTGATCGGAGGCGCCGACCCAGACGCCGTACAGCTGGGCGGTCTTCTCCTGAAGGGTCATCGCGTCGATCAGGGCGTCGACTCTCGCGGTGACGGAAACGGTGGTGTCGTTCCAGCGGGAGACTCCGGCGGTGTTGTCTGCGGCCACGTTGGCGTTCACTTTCCCTCCCACGGCCCGCGGACCCTCGACCTGGGCGCGACGGGCGGACAAGTAGACGAGCAGGAGCCGAGGCGGGACGGGTCGCGTCCGGGTTCCGGCACCGTCCCGGACCCGCGTCGGCGTCGGTCAACGGCTGAATCCGGCGGTCAGACCGCTCAGCAGTTGGCGGCGGCCGAACGCGTACAGGATCAGGACGGGCAGTGTGGTGAGGACGACGGCGGCGAGAACGGCGGGGACGTTGACCCCGTACTGGCCCTGGAAGGTCCACAGCGCGAGCGGCAGGGTCCGGTGTTCCGGACTCTGGGTGAGCACCAGCGGCAGCAGGAATCCGTTCCAGATGGTCAGTGCGTTGAAGATGGTCACGGTGAGGATGGCCGGCCGGGTGAGTGGTGCCGCCAGCCGCCACAGTGCCGTCCATTCGGTGGCGCCGTCGACCCGCATCGAGTCGAACAGTTCCTTGGGCACGTCGCGGATGAAGTTGGCGAGCACCAGCACCGACAGCGGGATGGCGAAGGCGATCGACGGGAGGATCAGCGCCAGCAGGGTGTCGTAGAGCTGCAGTTTGATGATGATCAGATAGACCGGGATCACCGTCGCCTGCAGTGGGATGGCCAGGCCCATGAGGAACAGCCCGTTCATCGCGCGCAGCACGCGCATGCGCCAGCCCCGGACGATCGCGTAGGCCGCCATGAAGGAGAACACGACCGCCGGCACCACGGCGCCCGCGGTGACCACGACGCTGTTCAGGAAGTAGCGGAGGAAGTCGGACTCGATGACCAGCCGGTAGTTGTCCAGTGTCGGGTCGCCCGAAGGCACCAGCGGGTTGCTCGCGTAGTAGCGGCTCTGGGCCTTGAGGCTGGTGATGAGGGTCCAGTACAGGGGTACGGCCACGACGACGAGCCACAGCCATCCGGCCAGCCCACCGGTCCAGTTGCGTCGGCGTGCCGCCCGGGGGGAGCGGCGTCGCCGTTCGCGTGGTGCGGTCTTGCGGGGTCGCGGTGCCTCGGGCAGCGTGGTGGTCACCTCAGGCTCCCTCGAGTTGGCTCGCGCCGGCGTCGCGGCCCCCGAGCCGGCGCAGCAGCAGGGCGAGGGCCAGACCCACCAGGACGAGGATGACCGCGATGACGCTGGCCGGTCCCATCAGGCTGGCCTGGAATCCCCGCTTGTACATGTCCAGTGCCAGGACCCGGGTGGCGTCTCCTGGACCGCCCTCGGTCAGGACGAAGATGAGGTCGAAGAAGGTCAGCGACCCGACCACCATCAGCGTGGACGAGGTGATGATGGTGTATCTCAGCTGGGGCAGCGTGATGCTGAAGAACTGCCGGATCGGTCCGGCTCCGTCCAACTGGGCCGCTTCGTAGAGGGATTTCGGAATCTGCTGGACACCACCCTGGTAGATGAGGGAGTGGAACGGCACGAACTGCCAGGAGACGACGAAGACGACGACGCCGAAGGCGAGCCCGGGCCGTCCCAGCCAGTCCTGGCTGAGCACATGGAGCTTCAGCCCCGCCCCGAGCCCGAAGTTGGGGTCCAGCAGGGCCTTGTACGCGATGGCGATGGCCGCGGAGCTGAGCATCAGAGGGACGAAGTACACCACCCCGAGCACCGCACGGTAGCGCTGGCGGCCCGCCAGGAACGTGCCGAGCAGAATGCTCAGCGGCGTCTGGACGGCCCACGACACCGCCATCACCATGAAGGTCACCC
Organism: Streptomyces sp. MH60; assembly: GCF_002939385.1. Classification (GTDB taxonomy): domain Bacteria; phylum Actinomycetota; class Actinomycetes; order Streptomycetales; family Streptomycetaceae; genus Streptomyces. Next base: position 89,650 of record NZ_MULI01000002.1, read on the forward strand.
AGAGGGCGTGCGGCAGCCCGGGGTCGGTGAGCACCGCACGCCAACTGGTCAGCCCCGACTGGTGGATGGTGCCGATCCCGTCCCAGGTGGTGAAGCTCAGCGCGAAGACACCGACGAGCGGAATCACGGCGAAGCCGACGAAGACCACCAGCGCCGGTGCCGCCAGCCAGGGCAGGATGCTGCGCGGTCGACGGTGCGGTGGATGACCGGTGGGTGTGCTCATGTGCCGATGACCGCGTTGAGGTTGCCGGCGAACTGCTCGGGGGAGAGGGACAGCTGGAACAACTTGACGATGTTGTCCAGGAGGGTCTCGGCGGCCGTCGGACTGAGCGCCTGGTCCCAGGACTGCACGAACGTCTTGGCCTTGCTGGCGATGCCGTAGTTGACCTGGAGGAAGTCGGCGCTCTTGGAGGCGGCCAGCAGCTCCTCCGTGCCCAGCCGGACCGGAACCGACCCGTTGTCGATCCAAGCCTTCACCTCGGCGTCCTGGAGGACACCGGTCGCGAAGAAGTCCTTGGCGATCTTCTTCTCCTCGTCGGTGGCCTTCGAGGAGATGGACAGGTACTGGGCGGGATTGCCGACCGCGTTGCTCGGATCGCCCTTTCCGCCGTCGACGGGCGGGAAGTTCATGTAGCCCAGTTGGCCGCTGGAGACGAAGTCTCCGCCGTCGGCCTGCTGGATGCCGTACGACCAGGCACCGTGCAGCATCATCGCCGCCTTGCCGGTGTACAGCAGCGCCTGGTCGGCGTTGGAGTCCGCTGTGATGGAGGAGAACCCCTTGATGAACCCGCCGGCCTTGACCAGCTCCTGCACCTTGGTCAGCGCGGTGATGGCGGCCGGGTTCGACCAGGCGTTCTTCTCGCCCTCGATGACCGCCTGGAACACCTCGGGACCGCCGATGCGGTCGAACAGGAACTCCAGCCACATCATGTTCGTCCACCGGGACTGGCCACCGAGGGAGAGCGGTGCTATGCCCTTCGCGTTGAACCTGGGCACCAGGGCCATGAGGTCGTCCCAGGACTCCGGCGGCTCCACGCCGACCTGGTCGAAGACCTTCTTGTTGTAGTAGAGGATGATCGGCTGCACGGTCTCGCACGGGATCGCGTAGATCCTGCCGTCGACGGTCGCCGCGCCGAACGAGGAAGGGAACAGCCCCTTCTTGACCTCGGAGTGCTCGTCGAACCACGACGTGAGGTCCTCGACCTGGCCCGCTTCCGCGTAGGTTCGTAGTGTCCCGCCGCCCCAGCCCCAGATGATGGTGGGCGCCTGTCCGGCACCGATGGCGGTCTTGATCTTCGTCTTGTACGCGTCGTTCTGGAACGTCGTGTCGTCGATCCGGTCGTCGGGATGGGCCTTGTTGAACGCGTCCACCGCGCCGGCTCGGACGCCTTCCTGCGGCTGGCCGTTCAGGTACCAGTACGTGGCCCCACCATCGCTCTTGCCGGGGCCGGACGAGCCGCAGGCCGCCAGTGCCGCTGAGGCCGGTAGAGCGGCGGCCAGGCCGAGGAGGGTACGTCGGGAGAGCGCCATGTCTTTTCTCCGCACTCGAGAGCCACCGGCTTCTCGTGGGTCATGGTGAAAGGTTTTCGAAACAGTCGTTCCCGAACTCTGTTCGTGCAAATTAGGTTTCGGGCTGATGGCCTGTCAAGGGACGTGCATGCGCTTCTGGAACTGGCTTCGACCCCCGTAGTTACGGGACGCGGTGGTGTCCGTCAGTGCCTCACGTGCTTCGAAAGTGTTTCGAAATTGCCTGGCTGCGGGTAGGTAGTTGAGGCGGTGATCTCTGCCTGAGCCCCGTCGATGCCGGTCAGATGGTGTCGAAGGAGTGCGCGGTGCTGCTTCCGGACCGGTCGGGGCCGCGGGGCCTGTCGGCACCTTCCGGACGGGCTCGTGGCGGGGGTGCCGTACTGTTGACCGGTTCCACCCGTGTTGCCGGTCCGACCGGCGACTCACCACACCGGTGGACGGACACGGGAGGGAACCGATGCGACCGAACGGGAGACGCACCACGTTGGCGGACATCGCCCAAGCGGCCGGGGTCTCCGTCGCGACCGTGTCCAAAGTGGTGAACGGTCGCGGTGACGTGGCGCCGCAGACCCGCACCCGGGTGCAGGAGTTGCTGCACCACCACGACTACCTCGCCCCCGTGTTCCGCCACACCGAGGCCGTCGAAAACCCGACCATCGAGGTGCAGTTCAAGGGCGGCCTGAAGCCGTACGTCGCCGAAACCCTGGAAGGGATCATCGACTCCGCCTCCGAACTGGGGGCTTCCGTGGTGATCAGCAAGGCGTCCAGTGCCCCGCACTGGGCCCGGGACCTGGTCTCCGCCGGGCGCCGTGCCGTCATCGCGGTCACCAGCGTGTACACCACGGCGCACCTGAACGAACTGGCCCGGTCCGGGCTGCCGTTGGTCGTGTTGGACCCCTTGCACCTGCCGGACAGCCGGGTGAACAGCGTCGGGGCCACCAACTTCGCCGGTGGTCTGGCCGCGACGCAGCACCTGCTCTCCCTGGGCCACCGTCGCGTCGCCTACCTCGGCGGACCGTCCATGGCCGTGTGCAACCAGGCCCGCATGCACGGCTATCGCGCCGCCATCGAGGCGGGAGGGGCCCAGGCACCGGAGGCGTACGTCCAGCCGGGAGAATTCACCTACGAGACGGGACTGCTCGGAGCCGCGGCACTGCTGGACCTCCAGGAGCCACCGACCGCGATCTTCGCGGGCAACGACGAGATCGCCGTCGGGGTCATCGAGACCGCCCGGGGCCGGGGCCTGCGCGTCCCGGAAGACTTGAGCGTGGTCGGCTTCGACGACACGAGCCTCGCCCAGATGTCCTCACCGCCCCTCACCACGGTGCGTCAGCCCCTGCGGGAGATGGGCGGTGCCGCCCTGCGCACCGCGCTCCGACTCGCCAACGGCGAGAAGGTCGAGTCCCACCACATCGAGCTGGCCACCGAACTCGTGGTACGCGCCTCGACGGCGCCGCCGTCCGAAGAGCCGGGACGAAGGTGACCGTCTGCGGTGAGACGGGCGCGCGCCGTGCGCAGCGCCGGGCGCTCGGGCGTACCTCCCGGCCTTGCTCGATCCGCACCCTGGCCAAGGCCGCGGAACCCCGTGTGGCCGGAGTCGAACCGGGCCGTCGGCTGGGGGGAACCGGTTCGTCGGTGTCGGCAGCTCAGTCCGCGAACGCGGCCACATACGACGCCACGCACGCATCCGGTGTGGCCAGCGAGGTGACGACGTGACTGTCGACGGTCGCAGGCGGATCGAACGGCATCAGGGTCCAGGCCTCGGGATCACGGCCGACCTCCAAGAGCACGTTGGACAGGTCTCCGGCGGGCCGGCGGAGCGGGGTCACGGGCACGGCCGCGAGGAGGGCGTCGTGCAGTGGCGGGTCGCTCTCACGCGCGGGAAGCCGCAGCCCCCGTGGAGCAAGGTGATGCAGGCCGACCGCCGGCATGCCGGCAGCTGCGTGGTCGCGCGCGAGCACCGCGTGTACCGGCTCGGACCACGCGCGCGCCACCGTCACCTCCGTCGAGGCGATCGCTCCTCGTACCAGCGCCACATCCAGCTCGCCGTCGCGGACCGCGGCCAGTCGTGCGGCCACCGGGAGATCGACCAGCTCCAGTTCGGCAGGGCGCCCACTCACGCACAGGCGCTCCAGCGCTCGGTCAAGCCGCCACATGGCACACGACGCCGTCCCGATCCGCAGGGCCGCGGCCGGTTCTCCGGCGACCACCCGGACCCGCGCCGCCGCGACAAGGGTCTGCCGGGCCGCACCGAGCACCCGTTCACCGGCCGGGGTGAGACGCACCCGCCGTGATGTGCGCTGCAGCAGCTGTACTCCGAGTTCGCGTTCGAGTCAGCTGATCTGCTGGCTCACCGCCGACTGCACGATGTTCAGCCGTTGTGCCGCCCGACCAAAATGCAATTCCTCGGCAACGGTTACGAAGTAGTACAGCGCTCTGAGCTCCATCTCTCTGATCTATCACATCGTGTGATCGCTGCTGGAGCGTAGTGATTCTTGTTCGCCCGGGACGTCATCGCTGTGATGGGTGTGAGACCGCCGCAGCGGCCAGGAGTCGGCACCGGCAAGGCGGCAAGACCTGAACGGAGAACACAGGTGAGCGGAACGACCCTGGGAATCATCGGCACCGGCATGGTCGGCGTCGCAGTGGCCCGCCGCGCGGTCGACGCGGGTGTGCACGTCGTCCTGAGCAACTCCCGCGGTCCGGAGACGCCGGCCGGTCTGGTCGCGGAAATCGGTGCCCGCGCCCGTGCGGCCACTCCCGTCGAAGCGGCGGCCACCGGTGATCTGGTTCTCGCCGCCGTACCGCTGGCAGCGCACGAGCGGCTGCCCCGTGCGGCGCTGTCCGGCAAGACCGTCATCGACCCGATGAACTACGCGCTGTATCCGGGCTTCTCGATTCCGCGACTCGACAGCAACGAGCTGAAACTCTTCCGCCCTGCGGGAGCCGACGACCGTACAGCGATACCGCTCTCCGGGGACGACGGGACCGCCAAGAAGGAGGTGGCCGATCTGCTGGACGTTCTCGGCTTCGACACCGTGGACCTCGGCGCGCTGGCGGAGAGCTGGCGCAGCGAACCGAACACGCCGCTGTACGCCCTGCCGTACGTCGGGAAGCCGCCGGCCGGCCTCAGCTCCGATGAGTTCGTGGTCTGGGTCCAGCAAGCCGTCGGCGTCCCCGCACCCGCCGCCCGGATAAGGGACCTTGCTGCTGCCGCAGTGCGCGGTCCCGCCGGATTCCGGATGTAGTGCTCCCGCCGAGGCCGGCTGGGGGTCTGCCGCGCTCGGTCTCGGTGCGGGACACAGGCCGCAACGCGGGGTGGGGTTGGCGGGTGAAAACGTACGCGCAGCCGTGTGGGGTGCGTGATCGTGACACGTCTACCGCCACTTGCGGCGGCGGCTCGCTTCCTGCGTAATCCGGCATCGCCTGCGCCCAGCGCACCGCCTGGCTCGCCATGCCTGTCTCCCGGTGGTCGAAAGTTTCGGGCGACGTACACATGATTGCGTACTTCCTCTCTGATTTCTCATCCCATCTCTAGCGACGATTCGAGCAAGAGTTGCTCTGACCTGCAAGACGGCGTTGACCAAAGCCTCTGCACGTGACAGGGAATATTTCCGAAAGGGTGTCGAAACTGTTGACAGGCTCATGGTGTCCTACGAAAACTGTGGCCACTGAACGACAGGGAGGCCAGGCCGTCGGTCCGCTTGCGTCATGTGGCCGGGTACGGCGGTCGGTTGTCACGGCACGACGACCGGGCGGCCCCCGCCATGGTTCGGGCAAGGCCGCGGGCGGCAGAAGCCGCCCGCCCCCCACCAGCCTTCATCGGGAGAACGCATGCAGCAGGACGGAACACAGCAGGACCGGATCAAGCAGAACCCCGCCCCCCTCAACGGAGTGAGCCGGCGAGGCTTCCTCGGCGGCGCCGGCACCCTCGCGCTCGCTACCGCGTCCGGGCTGCTGCTGCCCGGCACCGCCCACGCCGCCACCACCATCACCACCAACCAGACCGGCACCGACGGCATGTACTACTCGTTCTGGACCGACGGCGGCGGCTCCGTCTCCATGACGCTCAACGGTGGCGGCAGCTACAGCACCCAGTGGACCAACTGCGGCAACTTCGTGGCCGGCAAGGGCTGGAGCACCGGCGGACGCAGGACGGTCCGCTACAACGGCTACTTCAACCCGTCGGGCAACGGCTACGGCTGCCTCTACGGCTGGACCTCGAACCCGCTGGTGGAGTACTACATCGTCGACAACTGGGGCAGCTACCGGCCCACCGGTACGTACAAGGGCTCCGTCTCCAGCGACGGCGGCACCTATGACATCTACCAGACGACCCGGTACAACGCCCCCTCCGTGGAAGGCACCAAGACCTTCCAGCAGTACTGGAGTGTCCGGCAGTCGAAGGTGACCAGCGGCTCCGGCACCATCACCACCGGCAACCACTTCGACGCCTGGGCGCGCGCGGGCATGAACATGGGCCAGTTCAAGTACTACATGATCATGGCCACCGAGGGCTATCAGAGCAGTGGAAGCTCGAACATCACGGTCAGTGGTTGATCTCTGTCCGGTGGACCATGGCTGCGGGCCCCGCCCTCGTGGCGGGGCCCCAACCCTGGTCACGTGCGGGATCGTCAGGACTGTTCCGTCAGATGTGAGTCCGGCGGTGGTGCTGGTTGCTCTGGCCGGGATCGTTCATGCGGGCAGAGCGTCTCCGGGAAAGCCGTGGCACGGGTGAACCTCGCAGCGCATCATCCCGGCTCGCACGCAGGGGTCCTGGGCCATGATCTCCGCGGCTTCCTCGGCGGGCACGGTCATGACCGCGACGCCGGCCACGGTGTCGGAGGCGACCGGGCACAAGATCGCGATCACCCCGTCTGCGCGCAGCGACACCATGCGTCGCTGATGTTCGAGTTCGACAGCGTCTGCGCCGTCCATGGTCCGCTCCGGCCCCCACTGAAGGAGCGCCAGGCTGTAGGGCCTCGCGGTCGCGGCCAGAGCCCGGATCCGTTCGTCAGTCACGGTCGTGCTCATGGTGTCTCCCTACTTCTCGATGCGCTCGGCCAACGAGACGATGATGCCTTCGGGCCCGCGGACGTAGGCCATCCGCCATACACCCTCGTATTCGCCGATGCCTCCGACCAGGCCGTAGCCGTTGGCTGCGGCATGGTCGACCGCGGCGTGGAGGTCGTGCACCTCGAAGGCGACGTTGCGGAGGCCCAGCTCGTTGGCGGGCGCGGCAGGCGAACCCGGGAGGTGGTCCGGTCGCGTGAAGCTCGAGAGCTCCAGCGTCGTCCCTCCGCCGGGCGTTCGCAGCATGACGATCTCGGTGTGGGCGTCGGTCATGCCGATCACCGTGTCCAGGAACGCGCCTTCGACGGCCGTCTTCCGATCGGCCTCCAGGCCGAGGCTGACGAAGAACGCCGTCGCGGCGTCGAGGTCGGCGACGGTGATGCCGACGTGGTCGAAGCGTCTGATGAATGTCATCGGGCCCCTTTCGAAATTCTGATCCTGCGTGATGTGCGGGCCATCGTGACGTACGGCCTCGGGAGGGGAGTGGTGGGCGGGCCTTCCTCCCGGCATCTGTTCGCGTGGTGATGCCTCGGAGGGCGCAACCGTACGATGCCCGGCAGGCGTCGCACAGGGCGGCGGCTCGTCGTGTCGTCCCAAGGCCCTCTCGGTGGGCGGCTGGAAGGAAGGAACGTGCGTGGAGGTCGGCTGGTTACCGGACCATCGCGCCGCTCGGTGAGGGCGGCATGGGCCGTGTTCATTTGGCGCGGTCCGCGTCTGGATGGCCGGTTGCCGTCAAGACCGTCCACCGACACCTCGCCTCCGTCCCGGAGTTCCGGGAGCGGTCTCGTCGTGAGACGGCTGCCGCAAGGGCGGTGACCGGCGGGTACACCGCCGCTGTGCTTGACACCGGTCCGGGTGACGAACCGCCGTGGATGGCAGTCGAGTTCTGCGCGGGTCCAGGCCTGCCGGAGGCGGTGGCCGCGCACGGGCCGCTCGGCTCCGGCGATCTCGCCGCACTGGCCGCCGCGCTCGCCGAGGCGCTGGCGGCGGTGCACGCCGCGGGGCTCGTGCACCGCGACGTGAAGCCGTCCAACGTCCTCATCTCGCGCCATGGACCCAAGGTCATCGACTTCGGCATCGCCAAGAGCGCTGCCGACGAGAGCCTCACCGCCGACAGCGAGGCCGTCGGTTCGCCCGGTTTCATCGCCCCCGAGCAGCTTGCGGGGGACACCGCCGGGCTTGTGCCAGGTGCCCCGCAGACCGGCCCACGGTCCCGCAGGTGCTCGCCTGGTGCGCCGAGCGCGCGTCGGACGAGCCATGGTGGGAGCTGGAGCCGGTCGCCGGGTTGATCCGCCGCCAGGAGGACGAGGTGACGGAGCTGTTGGGAAGAGTGGCAGTGGAGACCCCTGTGGACGAGGCCGGCGGCCGCATAGCGGTGGCCTCCTCCTCCCCGGGGCGGAGTCAGAAGCCGACCCGCGCTGTGTCGCGGGCCAGATCACCGCCCTCACCGACCTGCCAGGCGCCGCCCGCATTCCGCTCCGTCAGCTCCATGCCGACCGCCGGTGCGGACTTCTTACTGGCCAGCGGACTCCTCACCAGGACCAGGCAGACCACCTCCAGCAGACCCCTGCGGTGCAGGTGCCTACTCCCGCCGCCCCAGCGTGTGCCGCCGTCGGGGTCCACCGGGGAGCGCGAGCGCTCGGCGTTGCCGGACCCCGGCGGGCTGTCACGGCCTCCGCGTTCACTGCCGGCTGCCGAGCGCGTCGACCCAGGCCAGCAGTTCGGGAGCGTCCAACGTCGGCAGCCACCTGTCGGCCTCGGGGGTGCCGTCGCCCTTCGGCCGGGGACCGACGCCCAGGACCCGCAGGCCGGCTCGTCGGGCCGCTTCCACACCGGTCAGGGAGTCCTCCACCGCCAGCGCCCGGTGCGGCGGGACACCGCAGAGCCGGGCCGCCACCGCGTACACGTCAGGGTGCGGCTTGGGGCGCACGCGGTCCCCGGTGTCGGGTACGACCAGGTGCTCGAAGTGCTCGAGCAGCCCGGCCCGTGCCAGGCTGCCTTCGACCACGACCCTCGGGCAGTTGCTGGCGACCGCCAGCGGCAGGCGGCCAGAGAGCAGCCGTACGACCCGGACCGCACCTGGCATCGTCACCGGTTCGTCGGTGACGAGGGCCAGGAAGTGGTCGAGAAGCGCGGCTGTCAGGTCCTCGGTCAGTTCGGGTTTGTGCACGGACTGCGCCATGAGCCGGCCGCAGTCCTCGTAGTGCAGGCCAAGGGCCTGCTCGGCGAACCCGGGCGGTGGCTGGAGTCCGTGCTCCCGGAACGCCTGGCTGCGGGCCTCCTGCCAGTGGCGTTCGCTGTCCATCAGGGTGCCGTCGCAGTCGAAGACGACGGCTTCGGGTGACCAGTCGAGCAGATCGTGGTTGGGGGTCACTGGGGTCTCCCATGCCTTCGCATGTATGGGGCATTCCCGTATCCGGAGGAAACGGAAAGATAGTGACGACTACGTTATTTCCGTCCAGGCAAATCGGGCAATAACCCTTTTTGGTGACTCGATGTCCGCCGGATGCAGGTGTATGGCTGTGGGCGGCGACATCCGTGACGCGGCCACCGAGACCATCAACCCCAAGCCCGGGCAGGCCGGTTGACGGACTTGCCGGATCGCGCGGGGCCCGGAGTGCCTTGCTTCCCATACCACTCGCAGGCGTTCGCGTTCGAAAGAACTATGTAATCTGCGCACGAAAGTGCCCCCTTTGAACGCCAGGCGTGCGCTGGCGCACTAAATTCTTGAGCGGTGTAAAAACAGAGCGAGGGCGGATGGAACATTGCAGGAACGGGCGAAGGCAACCCGCAGGTCACTGCTCGAAGCGGCTGCCCAACTGTTCGCTGAGCAGGGATACGCGGCCACCAGCGTCAATGACATAAGCGCGAGGTCGGGGCGGACCAGCGGCGCGGTCTACTTCCACTACACCGGCAAGGAGGGAATCGCCGTCGCCGTCGTTGAGGACCGGTTCGCCACCTGGTCTCAGCTCGCCGCACGCTACGGAGACGAGACGCTCCCCCCGCTCGAACGGCTCGTCGCCCTCAGCTACGACATCGCGCACGCCCTCACCCGGGATTCCGTGACGCGTGCCGGTGCTCGTCTGTGGGCCGAGCGCACCGTCATCAGAGCTCCCGTACCCCACCCCTTCGCGTTGTGGACCGCCGCCGCCACGCGACTGCTCGCGCAGGCCCGGCTGGCAGGGCAGGTCGACGAGCACGTCCGCCCCGCCCGCACGGCCCGCGCCCTCGTGCCCGCGTTCTTCGGCCTGTGCACCCTCACCGAGGTCCTTGAGGGTACGACCGTCCTCAACGACCGTCTGACCGACTGGTGGCACCTGACCTTGCCGTCCCTCCGGCCGCAACCGTCCCGCGAAGAACCCCTTAAGCTCGTCCCGTGACTGAGGCGCCCCTCACCGAAGCTGAGATCGTCGAGGCCGAACGGGAACTCGGTGTTTCCTTTCCCGAGGAGTACCGGGTGTATCTGCGCGAGGTGAGCGCCGGCGGGGCCCTCTTCCGGCTTGAGAGGACCGGACGTGGGTGGTGGTGGGCCGGGAACGATGAGGGGCGGCGCGACCTGCTGGCTACGTCCTTTCCGCATCCCGACTCCTACGTCGGGGCGGACGACGAGCTGATGGCGCGTGAGCCACAGCCTGAGGCGTTCGGGGACGATGCCGCGTACCTGGAGGCTCGGTGTGCTTGGGACGACGAGGCCGACAGGTCCGAGGAACTGAAGACGGCCGGGGCGGTCGTCATCCAGGAGCATGGCTGCGGCTTCTCCACCTTGTTGGCTCTGACCGGCTTTCTGGCTGGCACGGTTTGGTGGGATGGACGGGCTACCTGCGACCTGATCGTCCCGCTGTCCTTGGATCACGTCGGCGGCGCCCAGCCCGTGCAATTCGGGCAGTGGTTGGACTACGGTTCCTGGGCACTCTTGCCGCCGGGCTGGGGGCCATCCGTTCCGCCAAGTCCCGTTGTTCACCGTTAGATTTTGCCTTTGTGGTCAGCGTCGGCTCCAGATGAGGATGCCTGCGAGGTGCAGTGCGGCCTGGGAGGCGATCGCGAGCTTGTCGGTTCGTGTGGTCAGGCCGCGCCACTGCTTGAGGCGGTTGGTGCAGCGCTCCACGGTGTTGCGCTGCTTGTATGCCTGGGTGTCGACGCGGGGCGGCGGCCGGTCACCGAATCGGCCTCGCCGCAGGCAGTGGCCGACTTGGTCGGACGGCTGCGGGATGACCGCGCGGATGCCCCGGCGCCGCGGGTGGTTGCGGATGGTACGTGAGGAGTACGCGCGGTCGGACGGATCGATCCACAAACAGACACGCTCAAGTCGGCATGCCGAAAAACCTTTGACGGATTGGCGGTTGTCGTCCGATGGTGTGCGGGTTGCTTCGGTCACGAGCCAGTCCTGCGGTGCCGTCGGCTCTCGCACGGCGAGGGAGTTCCGCATGCTTGCTGTGTCTGCCGCTTCAGGGACCTTTGGCCGGCTCGTCGTGGATCATCTGCTGACCCGGTGCCCTGCCGAAGACGTGGTGGTTGCGGTGCGTGCTCCCGATCGTGTCGCGGATCTCGCCGCCCGAGGAGTCCAGGTGCGCCACGGCGACTACGACGCCCCGGACACGCTGCGCACGGCCTTCGAGAACGCCGACCGGCTCCTACTGATCTCGTCCCCGGAATTGGATCCCGCTCGCCGTATTCGCCAGCACCGGAGCGCCATCGAGGCGGCCCGCGACGCCGGTGTCGACGCCGTCGTCTACACGAGTTTTCTGGATGCCGACATCCGGGCCGAGGGCGTCACCGAGGCACACCACGCCACCGAGCGCGCGCTGCGGGCCAGCGGCCTGCCCCATACGCTGGTGCGTCACCCCTTCTACAGCGAAGCTTTCCTCAACCCCGGTCTGCACGCCGCCGTCCTTTCGGGCGCACTGGACGACGCGACCGGCGGCCGCGGCATCAACACCGCTTCCCGCTCCGACCTCGCCGAAGCAGCGGCACGTGTCCTGACCGAGGACGCTCACCTGGGCCGCGCCTACGACTTCACCGGCACCTTGTGGACCTATCCCCAGCTCGCCCAGGTCCTCACCCGCAGGTGCGGAAGGACCGTCGTCCACCGCGTGCGGGACAGGCCCGCTCCCGGTGCCCAGGGCTGGCTGGAGGAGCAAGTCCGAAGAGGGGCCCTGGAACGGCAGACCAATGACCTCCCTCGCATCCTCGGGCGTCTGCCCACCACACTGGACGAGGCTGTCACCAAGATCCTCGCCCGTCCCGCGCCTGGGAGCGATGCCGCCGAGTAGTCCCCACACGCCAGACCCAGGAACACGGGCTCTGCCGGCTCTGGCATGACGGAGGCAGAGCTGGGGCGCAGGTCCTGGACGGCCGAGCGCACGCCAACCTGCCGACAGACCAGCCACCGGTCAGAAGCCATGGACGGACCTACGGGAGTCCAGCGCGTGTCTCTTTGGTCGGCAAGTCAGGGGCCGCCCTGCGTGTGGTGAGGAGCGGCAACCTGTACGACGCGCCGGGGAGCGTACGGCCTGCGTCCTGGTGCCGCTCGTCACCGCCGGGTTGCGAAGCACGCTGTGGGGCTCCCCGGCCCACCCGCCAGGCCGGTGGGCCGTCGCGGGCGTCGCCGCCCGTCACGGTTGAACCCTGCGACTGGAGAGCCCGTCGAGTCGCTTCGGCGGCGCGCCGGTGCCGGTCGCGTGCGCTGAGGGCGACGCTGGGCAGCGGGCGGCACTCATCTGGTGTGTTACCGCTGTCCGGCCCCGACCGTGGCGTCGACGGCTTGCGACTGTGGGCGGGCGTCTGTCTTCAGCCGGGTGGAGACGTCACGGGGCCATCGGAGCCGAGGGCGTATGCCTCGCCCTACTGGCCGAGCGCCATCAGGACGGGCCACAGGTCCCGGCGATGGCGGCGAGTGTGAACGTCGCCGCGAGCGTCGACGAGATCCTGCGCGACATCCGCGAGCAGAGCGCAGTCCTGCTGGCAGGTTGACGTCGGCTGCGCGGTGCCCGCCCCCCGCATGCGGTCCGGAAACGGCCGATGCCCGGCGCGGGGTGAGGCCGGTGCGCCAGGCGTGGCAGTCTTCAGCCGCCGCCTCGTCGCCCACGCGTGCGGTCGACGTGTTCCCCCACCGCGCCCTTGATCAGCCTGTTTCCGTCAAGGCTGCGCGCGCGGCGGTGAGGATCTCCTCGGAGAGCGGGGAGTCCTTGGTGGCCCGGGCCAGGACCAGCGCGCCGAACAGGGTGCAGAGGCGGACGATGCCGTCCTGGTCGTCACCGGCCAGGAACACGGCGAAGTCGGCCACCCCCTCGGCGTAGACGCGACGGGCCTCGCGCCCCCCGCCCTCGCGCGCGATGTCGGTGGCGAGCGCGGCGACCGGGCAGCCGTCCGCCGGGGCGTCGCGGTGCTCGACGGAGAGGTAGGCGTCGATCAGCGCCCGCTGGGCGTCGGCACGCTGCCCCTCGTGCCGCTCGAGCCCGGCGCCGTAGCGCTGGGCGAGCTCGGCGAAGGCATGGGCGGTGGCCTCGTCGACGAGCGCCTCCTTGGAGGCGAACTGCTTGTAGAAGGCGCCGTGGGTCAGACCGGCCGCCTTCATCAGGTCGGCGACGCTGACCTGGGTGCCCTGTTCCCGGAACAGCCGGGACGCGGTGTCCACCACCCGCCTGCGGTTCTCCTCCGCCTGCGCCTGCGATACGCGGCCCATGATCAGCTCCCGTTTGGATGTCGACTGGCATCTATCGTAGCCCCGTGTTTAGATTGGACACATAATCTAATTGAAGTGGTGGCCCGACGGCCCCTGCCAGGACCAGGAGCAGACATGGAACTGAAGAACGCGGTCGCGGTCGTCACCGGCGCCAACCGGGGTTTCGGCCGGCACCTGGCCGCCCAGCTCGTCGAGCGGGGCGCCAAGGTGTACGGCGCGGCCCGACACCCCGAAACGGTCGACGTGCCGGGCGCTGTCCCGCTGCGGCTCGACGTCACGGACGAGGCGTCGATACGACAGGCCGCGCGCGTGGCGTCCGACACGACACTGCTGATCAACAACGCGGGCATCTCCACAGGCGCGACGCTGATCGGAGGTGACGCGGCTGAGGTGCGCCGGGAGATGGAGACCAACTTCTTCGGCCCGCTCGCCGCGACCCGCGCCTTCGCCCCCGTCATCGAGGGCAACGGCGGCGGCGCCGTACTCAACGTCCTGTCCGCCCTGTCCTGGTTCCACCCGGCAGGACTCGGCTCCTACGCCGCGTCCAAGGCCGCCGCCTGGGCGCTGACCGGCGCGACCCGCGACGAGCTGGCACCGCGCGGGATCACCGTCTCGGCACTGCACGTCGGCTACATGGACACCGACATGGCCGCCGCCGTGCCCGCCGACCAGAAAGTCGCCGCCGCCGACGTCGCAGCCCAGGCCCTCCACGGCATCGAGACCGGCCTGCTCGAGATCCTCGCCGACGAGACCAGCCGGCACGTCAAGCAGAACCTGGCCGCGGCACCCCGGCCGAACACGGACTGACGCTCACCCCTCGCACCCCCGCGCGACGGTCTTACCGCCCATCCAGCAAGGACATCCCATGCGTTACACGACCTTCGGCCGCCGGACCGGACTGCGCGTCTGCGAGTACGCGCTCGGCACCGCGAACTTCGGCACCGGCTGGGGCGCCGGAGCCGAGCCGGACGAGGCACGCCGGATCTTCGACCGGTTCGCCGAGGCCGGCGGCACCTTCCTCGACAGCGCGGACGGCTACCAGTTCGGCGAGTCGGAGGAACTGACCGGACAACTGGTCCGCGCCGACCGTGACCATTTCGTCCTGGCCACGAAGTACACCCTCGGCGCCGCCCCGCAGCCGGACGTCTCCCAGACCGGAAACGGCCGCAAGAACATGGTCGCCTCCGTGGAGGCCAGCCTGAAGCGCCTGGGCACCGACTACATCGACCTGCTGTGGGTGCACTTCCCCGACGGGCTCACTCCGATGGAGGAACTCCTGCGCGGACTCGACGACCTGGTGCGCGCCGGCAAGATCCACCATGCCGCGCTGTCCAACTTCCCCGCCTGGCGCGTCTCGCGCGCCGTGACCCTCGCGGACCTCAGGAACCAGACACCGATCATCGGCATCCAGCACGAGTACAGCCTCGTCGAACGCACCGCCGACCGCGAACTCCTGCCCATGGCCGAGAGCCTCGGACTCGGCGCCGCTCTGTGGTCCCCGCTCGGCGGCGGACTGCTCACCGGCAAGTACCGCAGCTCCACCGAGGGGCGCCTGAGCGACCTGGGCTCGGTCATCCACACCGAGAGCACCGGCCAGAAGACCGCTGTCGTCGACACCCTCCTGGCCATCGCACGGGAGACCGGCGTGACACCCGCCCAGGTAGCGGTGGCCTGGGTGTGCGAGCGCGCCGCCCGCTCCAGGGCCACCCTCGTCCCGATCATCGGCCCGCGCAGCCTCGACCAGCTCGACAGCTACCTCGGCGCCCTCGGCGTCCGGCTGACCGACGCGCACTACACCCGCCTGGCCGAGGTCAGCGCGGTGCCACTCGGCGCGCCCCACGAGGCGATCGCCGCCTCCCTGGACCGCCTCCAGGGAGGCGTCGCCGACCGTGTCATCGCCCCGGCCCAACCCGTGGCCTGACGGGTGCGAGCGGCAGCGGCTGCGGCTGTGGTGCGCCCGCGCCGCTGCCGGGAAGCCGGCACACACTGCTTCGAGAAGTACGGCGGCCGAGCCCGGACGCGCGCCGCCGAGATACCCGACCTCCAGAAACGCTTTTGTCAGGAGCGCTCCGTGAAGGCCTTCGTCCTCGAGAAGTACGGCTCCCCCCTGCGGCGGGTCGAGATGCCGGTACCGCTGCCCGCCCCTCACGAGGTGCTGGTGCGCATGGTCGCGTCGGGCGTCAACCACGCCGACGAACGGGTCCGCTCCGGTGAGTTCAAGGCGATCTTCCCGTTCCGGCTGCCCAAGGTCATGGGCGGCGAGCTGTCCGGCGAGGTCGTCGAGGCAGGCTCCGCGGTACGCGACATCGCCGTCGGCGACCACCTGTACGGCTATGTCGACCTGGAGGCCACGGGCACCTTCTCCGAGTACGTCGCGGTCGACGCCGCCTCGATGGCACCCGTGCCCCGGTCGGTGAGCCTGGTCGAGGCGGCTGGACTTCCAGTCGTCGCGCTCACGGCCTGGCAGGCCCTCGTCGAGATGGGCCGGGTGAAGAAGGGCCAGACCGTCCTCATCCACGGCGGCACCGGGGGAGTGGGATCGCACGCGATCCAGCTCGCCCGGCACCTGGGCTGCACCGTCGCCACCACCGTCTCGACGGCGAACATCGCGGCTGCCCGGGAGCTCGGTGCCGACATCGTCATCGACTACCGCCGCGACGGCCTCGCGCAACGCCTCTCCGGCACGCCCGTCGACCTGGTTCTCGACACCCAGGGCGGAGCCACACTGCAGGCTTCCCTCGGTGTAGTGCGCCCCGGTGGCACCGTCATCGGCATCACCGGCCCGCCCGACCCGGACTTCGCACGGCGTGTCGGCGTCAACCCGGTCGTCCGGCTCGCCATCCGGGCCCTGAGCGCCCGGACCCGACGCCGCGCACGCGCGCTCGGGGCCAGCTACCGGTTCCTGTTCATCACACCCGACAGCGCCGCGCTGCGTCAGGTCGCCGGGCTGGTCGACGACGGGGTGCTGCGCCCGGTCGTCGACCGGGTTCTCCCCTTCGACCAGACCCCGCGGGCTCTCGCCGAGGTTCTCGCCGGCGGCACCCGCGGCAAGGTCCTGGTCACCACCGACGCGACGGCGGTGACCACCCGTGACTGAGCCCACCGTCCGCCCCCGACCCACCACGTGGGCCACGGCGCCCAACCACCGCATCGCCGTGGCTGCGCAAGCTGGTTCCAGCCGGCGTCGGGGCACGGTCCGCCACTGACCGGGCTGTGCTCGGAACCGCTTGGACGGCTTCGCCGGTGCGGCGGGCAGCACGGTGCGCAGAGCCCTCTGTCACGGCCGGTGGGGAGTCCGACCGCCTAGCAGTACCGCGCAGGACCCGAGAGTCAGCAGTCCACCGGTGAGGAAGGCGCCCCGTACGTCGGCGGCCGACACGACAAGTCCCCCCAGCGCGGCGCCCGCAGCGATGCCGGCGTTGTACGCACCGGAGTTCGCCGCGAGTGCGAGATCCGTGCGCCCCGGTGCGCAGTGCAGCATCTCGTTCTGGGTGGTCATGAAGACCGGCCCGAGCGCACCGCCCATCAGCACCAGGAAGACCACCGCCGACACCGGATCGGTGCCGGCCGCGTACAGGCCGAGCATGCCGACCGCCTGCGTGGCCACGGCCGTGGCCGACGCGGACTGGGGGAAGCGGTCCAGCAGCACCCCGGTGATGCTCACTCCGGCCAGACAGGCAAGCCCGAACACCACGAACAGGGCGCTGACCGTGCTTGGGGAGAACCCACTCACGTCGCCCAGAAACTTCGCGATGTAGGTGTATCCCGCGAACGCTCCGGTGGCGGACAGGGCCCCGGCCGCCAGCACCGTCCTGAACCGACGGGTGTCGGGACGTGTTCCGTAGGCGGCCGGCTCTTCCTCTGGGCGCGAGGTCGGCAGCAGCACGGCAATGGTCACCAAGGAGAAGAGACCCAGAGCCGCCGGCATGGCGACGGGCACCTCCCAGTCGCTCCGCCGGCCCAGCCAGGTCCCAGCGGGAACACCGACCACCAGGGCGAGTGAACCGGCGACGGACAGTGCCCCGACCGTACGGCCTCTGACCTCCGGCGGGAACAGGCCCACCGCCACCGGCCCCAGCACGGCCCAGAACAGTGCCTGGGCGAGCGCGGTCAGCAGCCGCGCCACCAGGAGCAACCAGTAGGAGGTGGCCAGTGCGGCGACCAGACTGGATACGACGAGTGCGGCAAGCAGTCCCGTGAGCACATGACGACGAGGCACAGCCCGCACGACGTGGGCGAGCGGCACCGACGCCACGGCCACCGTCACGCCATAACCAGTAACCAGGAGACCGACCGCCGCCACTGACACCCGTAGGCTTTCGGACATCAGTTCCAGGAGACCCACCGGCAGGTTCTCCGCGGTGTTGAAGGTGAAAGCGGCCAGCATCAGGGCCACGAGTACAGCCAGTCTCCGCCACGGAGCTGCGTGCCCCGTGATCGTGCGGCCTCCTCCTGCCCTCGCCCGTTGCTCCTGCTTCGTGGCACCGCCCATGGAGGTACCTCACCGGGCCCACTGGGTCCACCGCAACCGAGATTGGTCTTCCGGCGGGGCAGCAGGCCGGCGATCGCGATCAGCGCCGAGGTCAGGCCGTGGATGCCGTCGAACGGCAGAAGGCGCACGGACTTTGCGGCCGTGGTGGACTGGGGGCGGCTACTTGAGGGTTGCCAGGAAGGGCAGGACCACGTCGGCCATCTCGTCGGGTACTTCCTCCGCGAGGTCGTGCCCCGCGTCGAAGACGTGTCCGGTGACGTCGTGGGCCACGAGCCGCGCCTGTTCCTCGTTGCGCTCACCGATGAAGGCGGAGCCGCCGAGTGCCAGGACCGGGATGTCGAGCTTCTTCCGGGCCGCCAGCCGGTTCTGTTCCGCGTCGGTCAGCATGGCCCGGTAGACGGCGAGCATCGCGCGGATACCGCCGGGCATGGAGTAGCAGCGCACGTACTCCTCGACGGCGTCGGGGGTGGCGGTGTCGGGGTGGCTGCGTTCGTTCTTGATCATGTAGGTGACCAGTTCGCGTTCGTGCCCGGCGATCAGCATCTCGGGGACGTCGGGCTGGAAGTAGAAACCCAGGTGCCACAGGTGCATGCCACTGGAGACGTTCCCAGGGGTGAGGGCGGTGTGGTCCTCGAAGCCGAAGCCGGGGAACAATGCCTCGGCGAAGACGAGGGCAGTGGCGTGATCGCGGTGGCGGGCGGCGAGCTGGTAGCCGATCACGGCGCCCCAGTCCTCGCCGATCACGGCGTAGGTCTCGTGGCCGAGGCGGGCCATCAGCTCGGCGATGTCATCGCTCATCGTCGCGGAGTCGTAGCCGTCCGCGGGGCGGGACGAGTCGCCGAGACCGCGCAGGTCGGGCACGACGACCGTGTGGTGGGGGGTGAGCTTCGGGACCAGGCGGCGCCAGTGGTAGCCGGTCTTGGGTACGCCGTGCAGCAGTACCACGGCGGGGCCGTCGCCTGCCGTCCGGTAGTGCAGGCTCGTTCCGTTGACAGCGGCACGTCCGGTGCGCAGGGGCGTTGTGGTGTGGTCGTACATCATGACGTGGTGCTTCCTTTCGTGGATGTGCGCGGTGGGTTGGGCGGGTCCGCGGACGGCCCGGCCTGTCGGCACCGACAGCGGAGGCGCTGTCGTCGTAGCCGGAGCGGACACTCATTTTCTGTATCGTGCGTTCCATATTCGGGCCATGAGAACGCCCGGCAGGTTACGGGAACCTCAGTCGAGAGCGGTCAGTGCGACCTCTACGAGTGGTTCGAGGGTGCGCGCGTCCGGCGTGATCTTCGAGGAGACCAGTAGCCCGTTGAGGAAGGTGATCAGGAACGCGGCGACCGTGTCCGGGGCGTGTCGCGGCGCGATCTCACCCCGCTCCGTCGCGGCTCGCAGGACCTCGACCAATGCCTCCCGGCTCGCCTCCTGCATCTCGCGCACGGTGCGCCGGGTCGCCGCGTCCTGAGGCAGTCGCTCGCAGGCGGCGTTCACGGCCAGGCAGCCCTGCCCGTCGTTCCCGGTGGCGATGCGGATCCGCTCCGCCAGCAGCGTGCGGATCGCCGCACGGGCGTCCGCGCCCTCCTCCAGACTGCGTAGGGCGGCCGCCGCGAGGGTGGTGCGGTAGTGCTCCAGCGCGGCCCGGTAGAGGCCGTCCTTGTCGCCGAACGCGGCGTACAGGGACCCCTGTCCGATCCCCAGGTGCTGGGTGAGGTCTCGCACCGAGGTCGCCTCGTAGCCACGCGTCCAGAACAGTTCCATGGCGCGGCTCACCGCCGCCTCGGTGTCGAACTCCCGGGTCCTTGCCATGACCTCACCGTAACCTATCTGGATCGACCGCTCAAGAAAGGGGGCTCGTCCTGAAGGGCTGTGTGTCCCGGACAGGGGTGGTGCGGTTCGTGCTGGGCGGTCGGAGTGCTGGAGGGATCGGCTCCTGGGTGTCGCCGGGGGACTTCGAGCGGGCGGGTGCAAAGTCCTCGCCGGCGTGACCGGTTGCGTCGAGTGCGGCAGTCGGTTGACCGTCGGATAAACTGCAACTAGCTTGGTGGCAGTTAATCGATGGCAGGAGTCGGAGATGGCGGGGCTGAGCAGCAGGAGTGCGGTGGCGGTCCACGCGCTTGCGATGCTGGCGCACCGGCGTGGCGGCATGCTGACTTCCGCGGAGATCGCGGACAGTCTCGAGAGCAGTCCTGTTCTTGTGCGGCGCGTCCTCGGGCGCCTGCGGGACGCTCACCTCGTGCGGTCCACCGAGGGCCGGGCAGGTGGCTGGTCCCTTGCCCGCGCCCCGCGGGACATCACGCTCTACGACGCGTATGCCGCCGTGGAGGGGGAGCGGATCTTCTCGGGGCACTCCCATCCGCCCAGCGAGGCGTGTGTGGTCGGCCGCAACATCGACGCCTTGCTGGATGTCGAGTTCCAGGATGCGGAGCGAGCCCTTCAGGCGCGGCTCGGCCGGACGACGATCGCCGCCCTGCTGCAGCGGATCCTGGCCTCCGACATCGAAGCGAAGGGCCGCTGATCCGGCCGTGACACGTACGCGTCCCGCGTCATGACACATCCCCAAACTGTAACTAACTCGGTTGCAGATATGTCCCAGGATGCGGTGCTCCAGGGCGGATTTCCCGCTCCCGGTGTCAGCAGCCGCCCAGTCCCCTCTACACGCGCCCGGACTCGAACACCCAGTCAGGACGCGCAGGAGTGAGAGCGATGAACGAGACAGAGGCAGCGCTCACGGGCGCGGAGGCTCGTGGCCCCGAGATCCACGACCTCGTGATCAGCCGCGCACGTGTCTTCGACGGCCGCCGGATGCTCACCGGTCTGTATGACATCGCCGTCGACGGCACACAGGTCGCCTCCGTGTCGGCCGAACCGCTCAGGGGCAGACAGGAGGTGGACGCGGCCGGAGGGTGGGTCATGCCGGGGCTGATCGACACTCACGTCCACTTCTACGACGTGCGCGCGGTCTCCGACGCGGATGCGATGCGGGCCTTCGAGGAGAACGAGCTTCCCGGACGGCTCGGGTTGTTCCTGGACCACGGGATCACCACCATCAAGTCGGTGGGCGATCCGACGGACGGGATCCTGGACACACGGGACAGGATCGCCACGGGTGCGCTCAGGGGCCCGCGCCTGCTGGCGACGGGGTGCGGCATCACCGGACGCGATGGTCACCCCGCCGCCACGGTCTTCCGCGACAACCCCTGGGCACGCAAACGCTTCACCGGCGAGGTCGGCAGCGTGCGGGAGATCCGCGACCTGGTGCACCACCTGGCCGACCGCAAGGTGGACGCGATCAAGCTCCTGTCAGAGGGCGCGTGCGCACATTCCGGCGGGCCGAGCTACCTCTGGCAGAACCCCGCCTTCCCGGATGGTGTCGAGCTGGAGCGGCTTCCCCTCGATCTCCTTCGGGCCGGCATCGAGGCCGGGCACGAGCGGGGACTTCGGGTCACCGTCCACACCACCCAGCAGACCGCGGCACGCGAGGCGATAGAAGCCGGGGCAGACGGCCTGGAGCACGGGGTCACCGCCGAGCCCCTCACCGACCACTCGCTCATCGGCCTGATGGTCGAGCGCGGCATCACCTACACGCCCACGCTCTGGATCGACGACGCCCACCCCGACGCCCGCGACAACCTCCGGAAGGCCGCCGCGGCCGGCGTGCCCATCGCGCTCGGCAGCGACACCTTCAGCGGCCGGGGCCTCTTCGGAGCCAACACCCTCGAAGAGGCCGAACTCATGGTGGCGGCCGGGATGACGCCCACCCAGGTGCTGACGGCGGCCACCAGCGGCGCGGCGCGGCAGTGCGTCCGATCCGACCTCGGCACAGTGGCCCCCGGCAAGCGCGCCGACCTGCTCGTGCTCAACGCCGATCCCACCACGGACATCCGCAACCTGCGCGCACTCCGCCTGGTGATCCTCAACGGCGAACTCGTCGTCGACAAAGGCTAGATGAGCCGAGCCGCTCCGGTCGCTGCCGTTCTCGACGGGCTCCGGCGGCCGGTATGACGATTACACCCACACGGGCGGCGCACTCGCCAAAACGCCTGTTGGCGCCCTCAACGAGGCGGCTATCAACAGGGCCTGCACAAAACTGTGCTGCGCCACTTGACTGCCGCCCCCCTGTCGTCCTGCCCCTCGCCGCCCGCATGCCCGCTCATGCGGCGGAGACGCTTGTGCTGTCTGGGACCACCGCGCGTCTGCCGGTGGCGGTCGAGTCCCGTGAGGATCATGGCCGGGAAGCCTTTAAGCGCTGGAATGCCGGTGCCCACCCAGCCGGTAACAGGGAGAGGCTCATGAGTACAGCGCGAAGGACACGACGGCGGGTGGTCGCCACGGTCTCGGCCGCGCTCACGACCGCTGTCGGGCTGCTGGTGGTGACCGCGGCGCCTGCGAGTGCCGAGGTGAAGTCCACCTGCGGTGGGTACATCTGCGTCGCCACCGCGTACCAGGGCCGCGACTACGTCCATGACATCACCGTCACGACCAGGGACGGGCTGCCGGGGACGCTGCGTGCGTTCGTCGGTGACCACCGGGGGAGCAAGGCGAACGTCTCGCAGTGGCGGTTCGTCGTCAACCGGGAGACCAGGGCGTACCCGAGGCTGGCCGTCTGCGGTGGCCTCGATCGCGGTGGCCGGGTCATCGAGAACCACTGTGTGATGATCCCCTGAAGGCAGTGGCACGGCCTGCCTGTGTTGGCAGGAGAGGACGAGGGGTCCCGATGGCCTGAACGATCTGTTCGTGCTGCTTGAGCACGCGCACAAGTGAGGATGGGCGAGCCGATCGCGGCCGAAGGGCACGCGGCCTCCTCCCTCCGGCCCTCCGACGCTGCCGGAGGCGGGCAGCACGGCGAGCTGCTGGGACAGGTGCGCGTCGCCTCCACCTCATCGCCATCACCATGCCGTCCCTCCTCGCCCGCCTCCTTCGTGTGGCCGAATCCACCCGGACCGAAGCGATCCTCACCAGGCGGTGAGGTGTTACGCCGACCGGCTGCCCTTGGGCGGCACGCGTCCAGCTGCCGGGTGATGGTGACACGAGCCGGTTCGATCAGCAGCGGATCCGGTACGGCAGGCGCGGGATGCGGGACGGACACACGGGACGCCCGGAGCGGACGGTGGAAGAGAGGCAGGCGCGATGGTGGCGGACTGGCAGGAGCCATCGGAGGACGACTCGGTCGACGAAGCCCCCGAAGAGTCCTACACCTCGCTGCTCGACCTGCCCCTCAGCTCGGACCTGAACCGTATCGGCGAGCAGTTGCACGCCCTGGCCCGTGCCCAGAGCACCTTGCAGGAGCTGCTTCAGGCAGTGGTGAACATCACCGGTGAGCTGGAGCTGCCCATGGTGTTGCGCCGCATCGTGCGCACCGCGATGGACCTGGTGGGCGCCCGCTACGGGGCCATGGGTGTACTCGACCAGGAGGGCAGGCTCCTGGAGGAGTTCATCCCGCTGGGGCTCACCGCCAAGGAGCTGGCCGACCTGGAAGGGGTGGAACTGCCCCGGGGGCGTGGCCTGCTGGGGCACTTGATCCACCATCCGGAGCCGTTGCGGCTCAATGACATCTCAAGCCATCCGGAGTCGGCCGGCTTCCCGCCCGGGCACCCGCCCATGCGTTCCCTCCTCGGCGTTGCGATCAGCGTGCGCGGACAGGTCTACGGCAACCTGTACCTCTCCGAGCGCAAGGACGGGCAGCCCTTCGACCGGCACGACGAGGGCGTCATCCGCGCCCTGGCCGGTACGGCCGGCGTGGCGATCGAGAACGCCCGCCTCTACCAGCAGGTCCGCAACAGCAGCGAGCAGTTTCAGCGGCTGCTGCTTCCGCACCTGCCCGACCTGCGGCCCTTTTCCGCCGGCGCCGCCTACCGCCCGGCCAGCGCCCCGGCCGCCGTGGGCGGCGACTGGTACGACGCCATGCTGCTGCCCGACGGAGCCTGCGTGGCGGTGATCGGGGACGTCGTGGGACACGACCTGCGAGCCGCCGCCACCATGTCCCAGATCCGGAACATGCTGCGGGCCCTGTACTACGACCAGAGCGCCCCGCCCAGCTCCTCCCTCACCCGGCTCGACCGCATCATGAACACCGCCCTGGACCAGACGCCCATCGCCACGGCGCTGCTCGCCCGGCTCGAACCCTCCGGCTCCGCCTGGCAACTGCGCTGGTCCAGCGCCGGGCACCCGCCGCCACTGGTGCTGCTGCCCGACGGGCGGGTCCGCTACCTGGACAGCGAGCCGGGGATCCCTCTCGGGGTGGCGCCCGACCTGCCCCGCCCCGACCACTGCGAGGCCGTGCCGGTGGACAGCACCGTCGTGCTGTTCACCGACGGGCTCGTAGAGGTCCCCGGCCAGCCGCTGGACCGAGGGCTGGACGCCCTTGCCGTCGCCGCCTCCCGGTTCGCCGGTCTGTCGCCGGACGAACTGTGCCGGGCACTGCTCACCAACCGCCCTGGAGACGGCCACGACGACATGGCCGTCATCGCCCTGCGCACCCCGCCCCTGACGGGCTACGCCTGCTCCTGATCGTCCCCAGTCCCGGCGCCTCAGCCCGCCACCCAACGAACCATCCGATGGCGAGCCCACGAGCCCACGAGCCCACGAGCCCACGAGCCACGCGCGCGGCCCTACGCCAAACGGGACCCGCCGCCCCAACTCCTGCCGAGGGCGGGCAGCAGGCCATCACAGACCCGCCCCGTCAGGACCGCTGAACACGATTCCCTGCTGTGCACAACCGCCCTCCTGCACACCGGCCGAGCAGGGCCCGGTTCGCGTTGCGCAGCGGCCGCCCATCGCGTACGCCGGAACGTTGAGCCGCTGACTCCCGCTTTCGCCCGAGAGACCCAGCCGTGGACGACCGCCGAGAGTCGGCCGTCGGGGCCGGGCCGCGGCCCGTGCCCTGCCCGAAGGCCGGATCGACGCGCTCGTCGTGCGCACACCGCTTCCGATCCCGGGCGACGGTCTGAACGTGACCGTCCTGTACGACGAGCCCCGGGCTCTCCTCGTGTCCGCGCTCCACCGCCTCGCCGGGGAGGAGTCGGTCACCCCGGACGACTTCGCCGACGAACCCCTCGTGGCCTGCGCCGGCATGGCCGCGCTGTGGACCGGGTTCTGGCGGCTGGACCCCCGTCCGGACGGCAGTCCGGCGCCACTCGGTCCCATGCTCGTCGACACCTTCGAGGACAAGCTCGAAGTCGTCGCCGACGGCCGGGCCATCGCCCTCGTACCGGCCGACGACCGGCGCTGCACACTCCGCGACGACCTCGTCACCATCCCCGTCGAGGGAGTCGAGCCCTGCCAGGTGGTGGTCGCCACCCGCTTCGCGGACGCCAACCCGCTCGTCGCCCGCTTCCGTGAATCCGCGAAGAACTTCCTGGTCCGCGAAGCCTGAGTTCAGGCGGCGTACGCCGCGATGAACCGTTCGGCGGCGTCCCAGAGTTCGCCCTCGCGCCGGGGGTCGTAGGACTCCTCGGACGACCGGGCCGCACGGGCGCGGTCCACGTAGGACCCGCTCGGTGCCCTGGTCGTGCCGAGCACGACGTCGGCGAGGTAGCGCCCGGCGGCACCGCGGCCGGTCGCGAACGGCGTGAGGGTCATGAGCGGCAGGATGCGGCGCATCGCGAACCGGGAGACGGGCCCCGCGTTCCGGGCGAGGCCGGTGCCGGGGACGAAACCCGGGTTGTAGGCGACGGCGTCGATCCCGGCCGGCAGCCGGCGCGCGTACTCGTGAACCAGGTGGATCGCGGCCAGTTTGCTCGTGGAGTACGCGGTACGTCCCCCTGCCGCGGTGTCCGGCTTGGGGAAGGCGCCGGGACGGGCCAGGACATCCGGGGACTTCCATGCCGGGCCGGGCACCATGCCCATGTTGTGCTTGAAGTCGCCGAAATGGGTGTCGCTGGCGGTGATCACGATCCGGGCGGGAGTCACGAACCGGTCCTGGAGCAGGCGGACGAACAGGTGGTTGGCGAGCACATTGATCGCGAAGGTCGACTCGAACCCGTCGGGCCCCTCGGTCAGCGCGTTCGTGTACTGCATGCCCGCGTTGCCCACGAAGCCGCGCAGCGGAGGCAGCTCACCCTGCTCCAGCCGCTCACGGATCTCGGCGGCGGCCGACTTGACGCTCCCGAGCGAGCCGAGGTCCGCCGAAACGTGCGAGACCGTGTGCCCGCCCTCGCTCAGCTCCGCGGCCAGGCGTGCGCCCTGGGACCCGCGTACGACGACGAGGAGGTGCACGCCTGGTGACCGGCGCAGGATGTGCTCGGCGGCGATGCGGCCGATGCCGCGGCTCGCGCCCGTCATCACGACGGTGTGCTGCATGGGAGACCCTGCCTTCTTGCTCGGGGTGCGAACTGGTCGGACGATGGGCGCCCGGCGGGGCGCGTCACCACGTTCGCCGCCGGGGCCGCCGCCAACCAGTGCCCGCCCCGTCACTAGGACTGGCAGTACCCAGGCTCACCCGGGGCCGAGCGGCGAGAATGGACCTATGGCTGCCTCCCGCTCCGACTTCGGTGCACTCCTGCGTGCCTGGCGCGACCGCCTCTCACCGGCCGACGCCGGCCTCACCGCGACGGCCGGCCGCCGCGCCCCCGGACTGCGCCGCGAGGAGCTCGCGCAGCTCGCCGGGCTCTCGGTCGACTACGTCCTGCGCCTGGAGCAGGCGCGCGCGAAGCACCCCTCGGCCCAGGTCGTCGGCGCCCTCTCCCGCGCCCTGCAGCTCTCCCGCGCCGAGCGCGACCAGTTGTACCGCAGCGCCGGGCTCCTTCCACCGCAGGACGGCACGGTCAGCACCCATGTGCCTCCGGGCATCCAGCGGCTCGCCGCGCGCCTGGGCGACGTCCCGATCGGGGTGTTCACCGCCGACTGGACCCTGGTGTGGTGGAACACCATGTGGAGCGCCCTGCACGGCGACCCCGCCGTCCTGCCGCCGGCCGAACGGAACCTCGCACGCGCCCTTTTCGGCGACGGCGCGGCTCACGCCGCCCTGCGTCCCGTTCAGTCCGAGCGCGGACAGGACGCCTTCGAGGCGTCCATCGTCGCCGACGTCAAGGACAGTGCCTCCCGCTACCCGGCCGACGCCCGGCTCGGCCGGCTCGTGCACGACCTCCGGGAGCAATCCGCCGTCTTCGCTCATCACTGGGCCACGCAGACATCGGCCGCCCAGCACACCACCGACCGCAAGACGATCCGGCATCCAGAGGTCGGCGACATCCTGCTCGACTGCGACGTCCTGATCGTTCCGGGCGCGGACCTGCGCATGGTCACCTACACGGCAGCGACCGGCAGCAGCGACGCGGGAAAGCTCGACCTCCTGCGCGTCACCGGCGGCCGCACCGCCACCGCGCGCCCCTGACACCAGGCGCGCGGTGACGGGGCTCAAGGGGCGACGTGGTCGGTCAGCCAGGTGAGCAGTGGTCCGAGTTCCTCGTGCGTGGCCAGCACACGGTCGACGACCTCCGGCGTCCGCAGCCGTTCGTCGCAGCCGAGGTACCGCACGGCGAGCAGCGATCGATGGCGCAACAACGTCGTGCGAGGATGGTCCGCGGGATATTCCCGGGGCGCGCGCTTCAGCACGTCCCCGCTGATCTCGAACCCCTTGCCGCGTAGTTCGGCCACGACATCGCCCAGTACGGAACCACTTGCCTCGGCGGCGACCGCCGCTCTGAACCGGCTGATCTGATCGGAGCCGGCGTACCACCACGCACCCTGCATGTGCAGGCCCTCCAGATTGAACCGGAACCCGATCTCGACGTTCGGGGCGATGCGTACCACAGCGGACTGGTTCTGCCACCACCACGGTGTCTTTCCGTACCGCCACACGGAATGGTCCTCGAACGCGGGATCCGCCTGTGCCAGGTCATGGAGCAGCGAGACCATCGGTTGCCGCACGAGACGTTCACGATCCTTGCGGGTCTCGCGCATCACCTCGTGCGACGGTTCACCTTCAAGACGCAACAACACGTCGAATGCCGACTCGTCCCAACCGGCGAACCGCCTCGGCATCTCCGTCAACTCCGGCCCTCGATCTCTTCGTCAGGGACATCAGTGGTGCCGTGCCGCCGGTGTCGACGTCAGATGCGCATCGGAAACATCTGCGGTTCTCACCGTGGGGCCGCGACTGCCTCACCCTACGGGGTACGGGAGTCCGGGACGGGCCGCCTGGCTCTGTACACCAGCACCCCATCGACACCTGCAGGCGTGATCGCACGCTGGTCCGCCGCGACGGTGTGCGGGGGTGGGTCATCGCTTCACGCGGCTGCGTACGGCGAGGACGGCGAGTCCGAGGAGGGCCGGTTCGACGAGGCGGGCGGTCATCTCGACGTAGGTTCCGGTGGTGGTCAGGTCTTGACCGGAGGCCCGGAAGATCACCGAGTTGGCCACCACTCTCAGGGACTTCTCGAAGCGGCTGGCCGACAGGCGCTCTGTGTAGGGTCCTTCCGGGTTGGCGGGTGTCGGTTGCCTGGTGGTCAGGGTGATGCGCCGACCGTCGGTGGTGCCGGTGCTGACGGGGTCGGGGTCGGTCTGCGGCAGTCCCCACAGCATCATCGTCAGGACGGTGGCCGTCATCGCCAGCACCAGCCAGGCCAGGGCACGCGTGGCGCGCAGGCCGTATCCGGACAGGGCCCAGTACAGCCGCAGCAGTGTCCGTTCGCCGCGGGGTGTTGTGGTGTCGTGGCGGCGCATCTCCATTTCGCCGTAGTAGAAGTCGGCTGCGCCCGGCTCGTTGCGACTGTCCTCGAGTGCCTTGCGGAACTGGCGGTAGACCGGTGCGAGCGTGGCGGGTTCATGGGGGTCGGTGCCCGATGGCGCGGGTGTCCAGCCGCGCCAGTGGTGTTCTTCGGCGAGGGTTCGGCGGCGTATCCAGCGCAGTCCGTCGGGTGGTTGCGGCAGGAGGCAGCGGCCTTCGAGGCGCAGCTGGTCGAGGTGGACCGTGCCCACGAAGAGGCAGTCGGTGAGGTCGGTGTCGGCCAGTACCAGGTGCGCGGCGTCCACGCCCCTGACGGAGGTGATCCGCACGGGGAGGTCGGTGAGCAGCTCGGGTTCGGCGATCACCTCGCCGTGCGGGGAGACGAACGGGCGGGGCCGGTCGGCGACGGTCACGGGGAATTCCGTCACGGCGTCGCTCAGGTCCACCGCGGCGTGCCGCAGCCGCAGCGCGGCGGTGGACGCCCACCGTGTCTGCCGGCAGCGGACCTCCCGCGCGGCGGCCTCCAGCGTCAGCGCGGTCTCGAACACGGCGTGGGAGAAGTCCACCGTTCCCGGGCAGACCAGCGGGCCGATCCGGGCGGTGCGCCGGAACACCGTCCGACGGAAATCCACGCCGGCCTCCAGCCGGGCCCCGGTGAACGTCAGGTCACCACCGATCGCCGCCCCTTCGAACGTGGCTTCGGCGGCGAAGTGTGCTTCGGTGAACGGCATGTCCCCGCCGATGTCCGCCCCGTTGAAGCAGGCCCGGCTCCGGTGGAAATGCGTACCGTCGAAGCAGGCGCGGCCGGCGATCCGGGCCGTCTCGAAGTCGGCGCCTTCCTCGAAGACCGCGCCGTCGAAGGCGGCCTCTCCGTTGACGACCGCCCCGTTGAAGGAGGCGATGCCGCATACCCGGACTCCGGAGAAGTAGGCGGACTCGCAGGTCACGCCTCTGAACATCGCGGTGCCGCCGACTTCGCGGACGCAGAACCGCAGCGTGCCCGTGATCCGGGCCTGGTAGAACCAGGCGTCACCGCCCACGTCGGTGTCATCGAGCCACACGTCTTCGGCGACCTGGGCTGCGGCGAGGCGGAAATCGCCTCCGGTACGCACTTCGCGGACGTAGACGCCCCCGTCGAAGACGGCCGAGGCGAAGGAGCAGGAGCCGTCGAAGTCGATGTCCTCGAGTTCGGCGTCCCCGGTGAACCGCGTCTCGTCGAAGGCGGCTTTCCCCACCCGTGCCCGCCCGCTGGCCGGGTCCCTGAGGGGTGCGAGGAGCGCGTCGAGCAGGCTCTGGGTGAAGGGGGTCCCGCGGTGGTCGAGGTCGGCGCCGGGTGCCAGTGAGGCCAGGTGGGCGGCCCGTTCGGTGCTGTCCAGGTGTGCCAGGCAGGCCGTGTACGGGGCCACCCGGCGTCCCCGGCAGTGTTCCCCGGCGTCCAGGTGTCCGCACTGCGGCCATGCGGGGCTGTCGGTCGCGGTCATCCCAGCTCCCGTCTCATCCCGCCAGGACCGTCACGTCTGTGCGGTCGCGGCCCTTGGGCCGGTCGACCAGTGCCTCGACGACCCAGCGTCCGGGGGCGGCCTCCAGTTCCGCGCGGTAGCGGTCGGTCTCGTACGGGCGGAAGACGAGGGGCTGTCTGCCGGGGCGGCCCGAACGCCACATGAAGGTCCGCAGGTTGCGCCGCAGCAGGTCGTGCCCCAGGACTTCGATCACGAACGGGCGGCCGGCCGCGACGGGGTCCCGGGGCAGGTGCAACGCGATGCCCTCCTCACCGGCAAGTGTGCCGCCGGGCGGGCGTCCCGCGCGGATCGCGAGCATCGCGTCCCGCAGTGCCGGGCCGCCGGCCAGGTCCGTGTTGCGCATGCCGGTCCACAGCATGGGGGCCGTGCCGGTCCAGCCCGCGACGGCCGACGGGCGCGGTACGGTCCCGTCGCCGGGCCCGGGCAGACTGCCGGTGATCCGCGCCCCGTCGTGGGAGAGTACGAGCGCTTCGGGGCTCGGGAAGCCGACGCTGCCGAGGCAGTGCACGGTGTAGGGGAGGGGTCCGGCGCGCCGGTGTTCGTCGCATGCCGAGCGGAACTCCTCCTGGAAGGCCAGTGCCTGGCGGACGGCGTCGCCCGGCAGTCCGGGGACCGGGTAGCGGCTGTCGGTGATCCGCCGCTCGCGGGTCTTTCCCTCGACCCGCACGGCGGGGTATCCCACCGGCAGCATCTCGGCGACCGCCGGCAGGTTGACCGCCCAGGCGCGCAGTGTCTCGTTCAGCCGTGCGGCCACGTCCGTTCCGAGACCCTCGGCTGCGGGGACCGCGTGGCCGGCCAGCAGCCGGGCGGCCTGGACCAGCCCCTGCTGCGGGGTGCCGAGGGTGACCAGGGTCCGGGCGGTCTCCCGGCCGCCCTCGCACTCCAGGTAGTGCCGCCCGATCAGACCGCCCGTCGCATGACAGACCAGAATGACGCGCGGATCGTCGGGCCGGTCCGGGTAGTACGCGTCGGCCTCGGCACGCCACCGGTCGAGTTCCCGCGCCACCCGCGTCTTCAGCTGCCGGGCCGCCAGCCGGTTCGACAGCCGCCAGTCGTAAGTGAACGGCACGAACTGCGCGTCGGGCGGGTCGCCGAGGGCGGTACGGATATCGGGATAGCCCATGCAGGACAGCAGCCCTGGCACGGAGTCCGGGGCCTGCAGCAGCGTGTCGGCGTCGAGGCGGAAGGGGCCCTCGGGCGGCGCGTCTCCCAGCCCCGGGGGGAGGGCCGCCTCGGTGAGCGCCGCGGCCGCCGAGCCGATCAACTGCTCACCGCACCGCGCCCAGACGTCCTGGCCGTGCCGGCACAGCCGTGTGCCCAGGAACCCCGGCACGAAGACCACCAGATCGTGTCTCATGCACCCTCTCCCCGTCTCCCGGTGCCGAAGAACGCCTGCGGCAGCCGGATCAGATCGCAACGGTCCTCTCCCTGCAACGCCACCACCACACCCTCCGGGTCCAGCGCGGTACGGACGGCGTGCACGCCGTACCCGCGCGGGGCGATCCCCGGCCCGTCCAGCCACTGCCGGGACCAGAGGTCCCATGCGCGGGACACCGTCTCCGGCATGCACAGCAGCAGCACCGGCCGCTCCACGGGCCCGGCGAACACCAACGACCTCACGTCGGGGAAGTCCCCCGGCAGCCGCTCCGGAGGGTGGATGCCCTCGTCACCGGAGCAGTCCTTGACGTACACGCTGCCGTGGTCCGCCCAGGCCAGCACGGGCATCGAGGCGTCGTCCTCGTCGTCGTACAGCTCCCCGAGGGCGAGGCAGGAGGGGTCGGCCGGGAGCAGGACGCGCTGCTCGACGCCCCGCGCGCCCTCGGTCCAGACCCGCAGCTGGTCACTGAGGTCAGCGGCCATCCAGTGCGTACCGTCCCGCAGGACCCGCGTGTCGATTCCGCAGAACCCGCGGTCGGCCCGGATCTCGCGCACCGCGATGCCGGCGGACGAGACATCGGCGGGCACCTGATGGCGTACCAGCCGTCGGCCGTCGGCCACGCTCAGCCGCAGCGTGCCGGAGTCGGGTCCGGCGACCAGGCTCAGCGCGCGGGCCGGCTGGCCGGCGTCCCCGCCCAGCGGGATGTCCCGGTGGGTGATCAGTGCCAGGCTGTCGTCCAGACGCCACAGCCGTACGGTCCGGCCGGCCGCGGCGGCCACCGTCCAGCCGTCCGCCGCCCGCACCGCGGCCACCGCCGTCACCGTGTGCCCGTCGTGGGCGAGTTCCGTAGCAGCGAGGGCGGCAGGGTCTCCCCGCCGCGGCCGGGAGACCCTGATCCGGTCGTGCCAGGCCCGGCACAGCAACGGCGGACCGTCCGGCACGCCGGCCAGGGCGAGGACCGGACGCTCGTTGCTCGGCCGTCGCTGGATGCCGTAGCCGGCCTCCAGCGCGGGCACCACGTCCACCACCCGGATGTACGGGCCGTCGGCGACCGCGAGCAGTCCCTGGCCGCCCGGATCGAACGCCATGGCGCCGTCCCTGGGTGCGTCCAGAGCGAGCGTGGCCTCCCGCCCGGCGGACCAGATGCGGACGGCCACCTCCTCGTATCCGGCGAGCAGCAGCTCATCGCCGTACCGTCCGAAGGCCAGGCCGCGCGCGTCGGAAGGGTAGGCGGCCACCTCCTTCACCACCGGTTCGGGGCCGGGCCCGGCCTCGCACCGCCAGAGGTACACGGCGGTCCCGTCGGCCACGGCCAGGAACCCCTGCCGGGACGAGAGGGCGAACGCCGCGGCGGCCATCGCGGGCGCGGCCAGCGCCACGCGGGGAGTGGTCCGGCAGGCGCGCAGACCGTCGATCCCGTTGCGGGTGCGGTCCACCTCGAACAGCTCCACCCGCTCGGCACCCGCTGTCAGGACGAACATCCGCCCGCCCAGGGTGAGGGCCGCGAGCTGCCGCACATCAGCCGTACGGACCTCCTTCAGCCGGGTGTCCAGGTGCGTGCCGCCCTGCCAGGACCACACCCACACCCGGTCCCCGTCGGCGGCCAGGGCCACGCCCTGCCCCTCCACCTCGGCCACCGACAGGGCGCGCACACTGCCGCCCCACCGGTACTCCCGGTCGGGCGTCCGGGCACCCGCCCGCCAGAAGTACACGGCCTGATCGTCCCGGGCGACGGTGACCCGGCGGGCTCCCGCGGCCACCTCCCGCACCTCGCTCAGCGGGCGCCCACGCTCCCCGCCCGCCCGGGGCAGCCGACGGGTCAGCAGCCGGGCGCCCGACTCGGGGTGCAGGACCTGGATCTCGCCCCGGCCGCCGGCGGCCAGGGTGTCCGCGTAGGCCGACCCCGCCGCCCCGGTCCCGGCGCGCCAGCTCAGCGCCCGCGCACCGCCCGAGGGCGCCGCACGCCGCCATTCCGGGGGAGCCGGCGGGACATCGCTCCAGTACTCCTGCCAGGGCAGGAAGCCGCCGTCGCGGCGCAGCGCCCGGTACGACGCCTCGCGGTGGCTGATGAAGGCGGTGGCGCTGAGCAGCGCCTTGCGCTCCAGCAGGACCGATGCCGGCAGCGGGCCGGACGCGCGGGGGAACGAGCCCGCGACCCTGCCGTACAGAGCGGCCCCGTCGCAGTCCCGGGCCAGGCCCGCCGCGAGCGGCAGCATGACATCGGGGTTCGTCCGCAGCAGGAAGTCCACGTCCTCGAACAGCTCCCGCAGCGCGTCCGGTCCCACCTGGGCGGCGTGCGCGCCCAGGTATTCGAGGGTGTACTCGTCGCCTTCGCTCCAGCCGCCGCGGGCGCGGGCGCGGGCGTGCAGCGCGTCGAGCACCCTGCGGTGTGCCTCCCAGGAGGTCAGCCCGGCGTCGGAGAGGAAGAACTCGCCGTAACTCGGATGGGCCAGCTGATGACGGATCCGTCCGGCCGCCTGCCGTGAGCCGTCCTTCTGGGTGGCGACGATGCCGCCGTCCGCGCTCCGGCAGACCTGCCCCAGGTCCTCCAGCGTCAGCTCCGGGGAACCGGCCTCGCGCAGCGCGTTGGCGAGCGTCAGCCACGCCTCGTCCGGCGGCAGCCCGGGGCCCTGGACCACCGCCAGCGCCCGCAGCGCCTCGTGGGCCCGCTGCGCGCCCGGCTGCTCGCTCAGATGGCGCGTCTCCTCGGCCAGACGGGCGCGCAGGTCCACGCCGCCGTCCCGCAGCCACGCCAGCAGTTCGGCCTCGGCGGCGACCGTGGCCCGCCGGGCAAGCCCCTCCGCGGCCAGCCGGGCCACCAGGAACGAGCCGTGGCTGCGTGCCGCGACGGTCTGCGCCGTCCAGTCGCGGTCCTCCTGGCGCGCATCTCCCCGATACGGGGACCGCGCGGTGTCCAGCACGGACAGCACCATGCCGGCGATACTCGCGCGCGCCTCCTCGTCGTCCCCCAGGACCACGGGTTCGATGCTGAGCTCCAGGGTGTCCAGGAGCGACTCCTCCCCGGCGGGCGCGGTGGCACGCCGGCGGGGCTGCGAACGGGTACCGACGACCACCCGGACACCGGGCGTGTTCGCCAGAGGGCTCAGGACGTGCCGGGCGATCGCGTGCGCCTGGTCCGGGAGGGCCTCGTCGAGCGCGTCGAAGAGCAGGTTCACCGAACCCGCCCGCCCGACCAGCTCCTCGAAGGCCGCCGTGAACTTCTCCGACGTCACCGGCTCCTCCGGCAGCGGCGGCGCCCCGTCGATGTCCGCCAGCACCTCCCGCAGATGGGCGGCCAGCGAATGGGCCGACTGCCCCCGGCAGCTCAGCGCCGCGTGAATGCTCCCCGCCCGGGGCAGCGCCGCGGGGCTCAGGTCCGGGCCGAGGGTCTCCCGCCAGCTCGGCAGGGAGGTGAGGGCCAGCCGGCCGAGGAGCGTGGTCTTTCCCGTGCCCGCCAGGCCCGTCACCGCCAGCAGCCCCTTGGGATGGGTGTCCATCCAGCGCACGATCCGGCTCAGCGCTTCCCACCGGCCCGCGAAGTGGCGGCCGAGATGGCTGTTCTCCTCGAGAACGAACTGCTCCGCCTCGATCCAGGGCTTCCGCCGCGTCAGCACGGCCGGCGTGTACACCGGCCGGTCGGACTGATGGTAGTGGGGGTTGTCGAGGAAGTTGTTGGGCAGCGCCCTCACCTCCCGGCAGTCCGGCCGCTGCGCGGGTTCGTCCAGACCGTCGTCGGCGGCCCGCGCGTCCACGGCACG
Source organism: Streptomyces sp. MH60 (assembly GCF_002939385.1). Taxonomy (GTDB): domain Bacteria; phylum Actinomycetota; class Actinomycetes; order Streptomycetales; family Streptomycetaceae; genus Streptomyces. Next base: position 124,734 of record NZ_MULI01000002.1, read on the forward strand.
GCACAGATACGGCAGCGGCAGATACAGCGCGGACGGCTCGAAGGGGCGGGCCTGGTCGTCCGCCACGAAGTCCGGCTTCGCCAGTGCTTCCTCCAGCCACGTCACCCAGCGGCCCGCCGGTACCTGCGCGTCCGCCCCCGAGGTGCCGATGACGGCGAAGCCCTTCCGCCGGCTCTGCCGCGCCCGGACCACCGCGAAATCCCGCTCCAGCTCCACGGCGTGCCGCACCGCCTGGCCCAGGGAGTTGTAGCTCTGCGAGGAACAGGCATCGATGATCAGCAGGGTGTCCGTCTCGTGCTCCGGCCGCAGCAGGAACCCCACCAGCTCGAGCAGGGACACGGCCCGGGCGGGGTCGAACTCGCCCGACTGCCAAGAGTCGGCACAGGCGAGGAAGTAGCCCTCGTCGCCGCGCTGGACGCCGTGCCCCGTCCAGTAGAGGATCTTCCGCTGGGCGCCGTCGGACAGGAACTCCTCCAGCCCGGCCCACAGCTGCCGCCGGGCCGCCCCGCCCCGGTCGGCCCGGAGGGTCTTGCCGAACCCCAGTCTCTCCCGCACCGTCTGCGTGAAGCGGTCACGGACCTCGGCCAGCTGCGGCCGGCCCAGCCTCTGCCGCTCCGCCGCGTCCGGATGGAGATACTCCGCGACGGCGACCGTGCCCACCAGGGAAGAAGAACGCCGCTCGGCCCTCAGTAACGTCAGCCGGCTGTCCGTGCCGCTTCGTACCATGAGATCGACAGCACCCCCCGAAAGTGTCCACCACAGCCTATTTACCAGTGGAGTTGACGATGCGAGACCGATTTACCGTGGTTGGCCGGGCGACAGGCTGTCATCTCTTCGAAGGAGACGGCACCCGGCCCGTCGACGAGGACAACATCCACGTCAAGTACACCCCCAAACGTGTGCAGTTCCCCGAGGAGATCGCCGCCTGGCGGCGCTCCATCGAAACGGAGGAGGAACGCAAGGAAGCCAGCGGGCTGCCCCACCGCTGGAACAACGCGCGCTTCGCGGTCGAGCGGGTCGTGGTCACCCGTACCCATCTGGCCGAGGACCCCGTCGTCTCCCTCACCCTGCGGGACGCCGACTACTTCGACTTCCTCACCACCTCGCTCAACCTCGACCGACGCCAGAAGAACGGCCTCACACTGCGCCAGCAGTACCTGGAAGGCAGCGACCCGGCCGACGCGCCCTCCTGGATGAACTGTAGCTTCGGCATCAACGTGGCCCTGGAAACCGGCAAGGACGGCAAGATGCTGTTCTCCCGGCGCAGCGCCCAGGTCGCCGGGCCCAACAGCGCACGGTGGAACTCCTCGGCCAACGAGGGCCTGGCCCAGCAGCACGACCTGCCCCGGGACGGCAGCCCGGTCAGCCTGCACGCGGTGGCGCGCCGTGCCCTCTTCGAGGAACTGGCCGTACACGACGGCGACAACACCCAAGTGGAACTGCTCGGATTCGGGCTCGACGTGATCAACCACCAGTGGGCCGCGTTCTTCCGAGCGGTGACGCCCGAGCTCGACGAGCCGACACTGCGCCTGCGCTGGACACGTGGCGTCACCGACAAGTGGGAGCACGACCGGTTCGAGTTCGTGGACGCCCGCCCGGAGTCGGTGCTCGGTTTCATCGCGGACGAGCCGGAGGAGCGGTGGACACCCTGCGCCCCGGCCCTCTTCTACCTCGCCCTGGTGCGCGGCGCCGTCGAGCGCGCCGGCGGCAACCCGGCCGCCCGGTTCGCCGTGGAGCGGGCCGAGCAGACGGTCATGGCGGAACGCGGTCTGTGACTCGGAGCCCCGGTCTGCAACCACCGACCGCGCCCCGCTGTCGGGACGGCACGCGGTCGCCACTCCTCGCCTGAAGGAGCACGGCTCTTCGATCACCTCGACCGGCAACGTACGTGGACCCGAGCCCGACCCCGACAAGGGTCCGAGCTCGGGCGAAGACCGCCGCGTCCGCGAGGCTCCTAGTCGGTGTCGGCGGTCATGCGCTGAACAGCTTGTTCGCCGATTCGGCGGCGAAGCTGGCGCTGGAGCTCGGCGCGGGCGATCTGCTTCTTGAACTGGCCTTCGTAAGCGGCCACCTTGGACAGGCCGACGACGCCGTGCTTGCTGGCCACGTACGCGGGAGCGCCGGGGATCGCGTACAGGCCGCCGTTGGAAGCGACGTTGACGATCGCCCCGCCGCCGTCCTGCTTCATCACGGGCAGTTCGTATTTCAGGCGCAGCCATGTGCCGGTCAGGTTGACTCGCAGCACGCGTTCCCACTCGTGAACCGGCATCTCCGTGAGGATGTGACCGGTCGAGGGTATTCCCGCGTTGTTCACCGCGAAGTCGGGCCCGCCGAACGTTGCCGCGACTTGAGTCACGGCCCGCCGCACGGAGAGCTCATCGCCGATGTCGACGGCCACGGCCTCTGCCCGGCCGCCCTCCTCCGCGATCAGGCCCACGGTCTGGCGGGCGTAACCGCTCACGCCAGCGGCTCGTGGTTGACCCAGACCGCCTTGTACGGGTGGCTGCTCTGCCAGCGCCTGATCAGGTCGACGGCCCCGGGCATGGCGAAGGTCGCGTTCAGGGCGTCGACATCGGCCAGGCGCAGTTGCAGGACGGCGCTGGCGATGGCCACCGGGGCGTGATCGTCGCCCGGGACGCGGATGTGGTGCCGGGCGGCGAAAGACTCGACCAGACCGGACTCCGCCACGAGCTGCCCGAACTCCCTGAGGTACTGGTCCAGCTCACTCGCGGGAATCGGATTGTCGAACGCTACGATCATCGTGTGGTGAATCATGCCTTCAGAGAACAGGCGTTTTCCGGTCCTGTCCAAGACCCGTCGGCTCTCGTTCCATGCCTGACAGGAATGGAACGGACGGTAGTCTTCTCGGTATGCCCGAGCTGGAGACCGACCAGCGAGCTGGAGTACTTCGTCGCAGTGCGATCCGGCGCCCGCCAGGTGGGCATCCTCTTCGGCGGAGCCACCGACCGCGCCGACCACGTCCGCGACGGCGCCTATGTCACCCTGCTGTAACCGCCGTTCGGCGACATGAGCGGCCTGGATCACGAAACCCTGTAGGTCGAAGACCGTGTCGCGGTCCTGCCCCGTTCGCTCGCCCAGCCCGTGCGCGCCCAACCGCGACGGGCACCATGCCGCCCTGAGCGACGAGCAACCGAAGAAGTCGCCGCCCTTCCATGTCCGGACACCTGGCATGCTTGCCGCTGCCGCCTTCGCGTTCCCCTGCTGGTGCGGCCCCTGGTGGTTCGACGGTGCCCACGTCCGCGACACCGATCTCTGTAGGCCGCAGACGACGTCGTCATCACCGGGTTCCGTACCGGCCTTGTCGCTCTGGCGGCCGCTGTCACCGACGGCATGGGGATCTGGTACGCCCACTACACCTACGCACGCCGAGAACGGGGAGCCCATCGACTGGGCTCGGCTGCCCGTGATGGACAAGGTCTGGAACGACACCGGTGCCGACAACGGCGGCTTCGTCCAGGAGGTGACCGCACCTGCGCTGAGCCGCGTCCGTCGGGCCGGCCGTACCATCGGCGGTCGGGCCGCCCTGTTCGCCTTCAATCCCTACGCTGCTGTACCGGGCCCGGCTTCCCGGGGGTCCCCGTTCGGTCGCGTCAGCCCCTCGTCCACGGGCAGGCGCCGGGCCGGCTCCGTCTGGTCCAGCTCGTAATGGTGTCGGCATTCCTCGCACCGCACCCCGTCCACCAGTACGCCGGTCTCCTCGGTCTCCCCGTTGGGGCAGTCCGAGCCGTCCCCGCGCCCCGAACATGCCTGCATTCGCGCATCGGCCATAACGTTGACCGTGCTCCGGGCCCGGACAGGCCGGGGAGTGGGCGTATAGGGGCGCACAGGCGTACTACACCGGTCGCGTCACCCCAAAACCCGCCAATCACCCCACAAGCCAGCCTGACGGACCCTCCCCGCCGACGGTGGCGCCGAAGTGCCGCCTGACGGGCGGCCAGTGGCCGCGGTGCCTCCAGCTGGCCCCTTTCTTCACGCCCATGGAATCGTCGCAGGAGCGTCACACGGGCTGCGCACAGCCTTACGAAAGTCCCGTTAGCGTGACTGGCTGCTCGATCCCCATGTGAATCCCGCGTATTGCAGCCAGGCCGTGGCCCGGGTGAGCCGACGGTGCAGTGGAACAGGAAGACCGGTAGACCGCAGATGGATTACTGCTCCTCATGTCGTCGGCACCTCAACGGCGCCCTGGTGTGCCCCGGGTGCGGCGCCTACGCCCCGGACATCGACCCGCGCGCTGGCGGAGACACCGGAGTCATAGGTGACACAAGTGGCATAGGTGGCATCGGTGAGGCCGCGGGCGCGGGGCCGTGCGCCGCCTGGCCCTCGCCCGCCATCGAGCCCGCCCTCGCCCCCGTATCCGCGCCCGTCCCTCGTGCCGGCACGGGTGCCGCGGACATCGACGTCACGGACGGGCCGCCCACGCGGCAGACGGGGCGGGCGGCCCGTCGCCGCCAACTGGCCCGCTGGAAGAAGAACAAGCGCCGCGCAGTCGTCGCGAGTGCAGTCGCCATCGTCGGCGGCGGTCTGACCATCGCCTCGGTGGACCGGCACTCCGAGCACCGGGCCGAGGCCGCCACCGCCTCGGACAACCGGACCCCGTCCGTCTCGCCGGAGCGGACCCCCGGGCAGGGGCCCCCGACGACCACCGCACCGACCGCCCCGGAGCGCGCACAGGGGCCGGCGCCCGTCTCCGGCCCGGCGCAGCCGCAGGCGCGCCCGTCGACGGACAGTGCCGAGCCGCGGCAGCCCGTAGAGTCCCGGCACCGTTCGACGGCGACGGCCCCGCCGCAGAGCAACGACACCACCCCTTCCGGGACCACCGAGGTCCCGACGACCGCACGGCCCCGGCCGGACACCACCGCCCCGGCCTCCGGCGACACGCCCCCGGAGGACACGGACCCCGCGACGCGGCAGCCGCCGGCCACCTCCGCGCCCGGCGACGGCAGCGACGAGGACGCGCCCCGGACACCACCCGCGGCGGAACCGTCGTCGCCGCAGCTCTGTCTGCTGGTGGTGTGCCTCGGCTGACCCGGGCGTCCCTGCCGTGGGCGGGTGGCGGACCGGCCCCGCACAGCTACGTGGCATCCGTTTCACGAGCAGCGGTCGCGGCGTAGTCGGTCGGGGTCCGGCCGTAGTACGTGCGGAAGACGCGGGCGAAGTGGCCGCTGTCGGCGAACTGCCAGCGGGCGGCTATCTCCGTGACGGTCATGCGCGGGTGCGGTGCGACCAGCGCGCGGCCTGCTTCCTCGAGGCGTCGGCGCCGGATGTAGGTGCTCAGCGTCCGGCCTTCCCTGGCGAAAGCCCGTTGGAGGGTACGCGGGGAGACGTTCAGCTCCCGGGCGAGAGCCGAGGGGGACAGGGCGGGGTCGGTGAGCCGGCGGTCGGCCAGGTCCCGCGCGGCTTGGGCCAGGGCCGGTGACAACAGGGGCTCCACGTCGTCCAGGCCGCCCCCGGCGGCGGCACGGGCCAACTCGGCCAGGGTGCCGCGGGCAGCGTCGACTCCGGCCGGCCCGAGACGGTCCAGCATCCGGCCCACCATGGCGGCGTGCGCCGTCAGCAGCCGCACCTCGGCGGTGTCGCCCGGACCGGAGGCCGGCCCGCCCCGTCCGGGCCGCACCTCTGCGGCGGGCAGGACGAGTACCTGCACGACGGTGTGCGGCGCCGCGGAGAAGTGGGACAGTCTTCCCCTCTGTACCAGCAGGCGACCGGCCGGTGCCGTGTGCTCGGCTCCTCCTGGTTCCTCGAACCGCCAGGTCCCCCGGTGGACGATCCACAGGCGTACGTGATCGTCGGCCCCGACCCGTCGGCCCGCCGTCCGCAGGGCGGCCGCGGTCTCGAAGCGGTTGAACATCATGTCCCGCACCCGGAACCCGCGGGACCGCGCCGAGAAGCCGGACACGGTCGTCCGGCGGAAGGGTGCCAGCGCGAAGGTCTCGCCCATCCGGCTCCGCCACTCGTGTGCGAAGTCGCTGAAGGCGTTCGCGCCGCTCACGTCCGCCGAGAAGGTGCCGCTCATCGTTGTCGCGAATCTCCCGTTCGGGCTGACGCGCCGGTCCGAGGCGCCGAGACCACATGCTTCCTACCGTTGTTCCGGCACGCATCGAAGATCCGACATCCGCGGTCCGGAAGTCGATACAAGGATAACGAGGTGGGGAATTGAGCACGCTCGCCATCGTGGGCGCAGGCCCGCAACTGGGGCGCGCGATCGGCCGGCGGTTCGCCGCCGAAGGGGTCGACGTGGCGCTGATCGCCCGCAGCCGTACGACGCTGCAGGCGGTGGCCGACGACCTGTCCGACATGGGCGTGCGGGCCGAGGCGTTCCCCGCCGACGTGACCGACCGTCCCGCTCTGCACGCGGCGCTCACCGCCGCCGAGGAGCGGCTGGGACCGATCGACATACTCGAGTACTCGCCCGCGCCGTCCCCGGCCGACCTGAGCCGGGCGCCGCTGGTCGAGGCCACGAAGGTCACCGTCGACTCGGTTCTGGCCCAGCTGGACCTCTATCTGCTCGGGGGCGTGGCAGCGGTGCAGCACGTCCTGCCCGGCATGCTGGAGCGCGGCACGGGGACGATCCTGATCAGCAGCGGGGCGGGGTCGGGGCCGATGATCGCCCCGCACGTGGCGAACGTCCAGATCGCCACCGGCGGGATGCGCAACTGGATCCTCAACCTGCACGCGGCGCTGTCCGGCACCGGCGTCTACGCCGCGCACGTGGCGATCGCCGCCTTCATCGGCCAAGGGGGCCACGACTCCCAGCCGCAGACGATCGCCGAAGCCTACTGGCGGCTGCACACCGGACGCACCGAAGCCGAGCTGGTCATCCAGGATCTGCCGGACGACTACCTGGAACGGGGTTTGGCGGACAAGTTCGTCGAGCCCTGAGCCGCCGGCGGCTGCACGGCCGGGCCGGGCCGGGCGGAGGGCGGCCTGCCTGGTGCCGGGCACCGGGTCGGCGAGTTCCCGCCGGCGGGTGCCGGCCTGCTGCCCGGCGCAGGCGTGATTCACGGCCCCGCGGCCCGCGAGATCGCGCCGGACTCGCCCTGCGCGGCGCCGTCACGGCGGCCGCGGTACGGGGTGTGCCCTCGTCGGGTGCGACCAGTGACAACGCGCCAGTGCGTCGCCGCGACGATTCAGGGTCGGGGCGGCGACGGTCGACATGGCGGTGGGCCCGGAACGCAGTGGGTCGGGCATCGACGCGGCGCGGAGGCCGGGAGTCGGCGGACGCAGGCCGCGTCGTTCGCGCCGGTCAGCGCTGCGGTTCCCACGTCGTGATCCAGCGGGGTTCTTACGGACCTGCGGTCTCTCTTGCGCAGTGTCTGCTCAGGTCTCCGGAAGTTCCACACCGTCGACGCAGACGTGGTCCCCTGTGTTGCGAGCTGGGGGCCGAACTCGGCTGCGGCGTGGTCCACCAGCCACCGGGCGGCCGCTTCGCAGTCGTCGGGTCCGGCGGGGGAGGGGTGTTCCGGTGCCAGGCGGTACTCCACGCTCACCACGGCCAGCCGTGCCTGCACGGCAAGCGATGCGCTGAGGAAAGGACCGCACCGCCGTGGGGGAGTGACCCGGGGCCCGCCCGGTCCGCGCGGTGGCCAGCAGCCGTTCGCGTTCCGCCTCACCCAGACCCAGACCGTCCGCCAGAGCCGCCACCGTCCGCCGCTGCGGCGCCGCCCGCCGGCCCCGCTCCAGATCCCCGATACCCCGCACACTCACACCGGACGTCTCCGCCAGACCCTCGATCGTCAACGACGCCGCCAGCCGCAACTCCCGCAGCAAGGCACCGAACGCCACCTGCCCACCGGCCACGCCGCCCCCCTCCCCACCGCCACCCCACCACGCCTCACAGCGACCCGGGTGATTGAAGCGCATACTATCCGGCCACTCACAACCCCGTGAGAACCGGCCAACGACCACGCGTGCAATACGGAACGTGCGATGCGGCACGCGGATACCGGTATGCCGACTGCACCGTGCCGGCGGCACACTCGACGATCACCTCACCGCGCCCCCCAAGGGACCTGAGGAACCGTTGCCAACGGAGCACGCTCACGTGGCGGGAGGGCTCGTGCGGCGTGACCATGGTGCGAAGTGCCGCATCCCCCGGAGCTCACATGGACTACCGAATCAGCGTGCTGTTCCGTGCCATACCGCTGCTCGTGGGAGCTGTGTCGGCCGCGCTGGGGGGATACGTTCTCTCCCACGCCCCGGGGCCGAGTGCGCGAGTCGCGGGACTGGTCCTGGTCTTCCTGGCCGCCATCTGCCTCTGCCTCTTCGCCACCGCGGCGACGATCATCAGGCAGCTCATCGGCCGTTACACGACGCTGGACCGCTGGCTGTACCCGTTCTTCGGCTTCGCGGTCAGCGGTTTCACCACGGGATACGGACTCTGGCTGATCGCGGCCGGTCCTCGCCCGCCACCCGACTTCATCGCCGGGCACGTGATCTTCGGCGTGGCGATGATCTGCGTATGCGTCTCGTGCGTGGCCACGAGTTCCACCCGATTCCTGCTGATCACCGAGAACTCGGCGTTGCCCGAGGGGTCAGCGGCGCGCCGGCCCGCACCGTTCGGACCGACGGCGGTGCGGGCCCTGCTGGCGGTGCCCGCCGTCGCGGCCCTGGCCACCTGGGTCTGGGCCTTCACCCTGCTGGCCGGCGGAGGCGGCGGGGCCGCGAACGACCGCTTCACGGCAGGACACGTGATGGGCGGTCTCGCACTCGTGTGCACCTGCCTGATCGGTCTGGTGGCAAGCATCCTGCGGCAGATCCAGAACACGTACACGCCCCGCGAACGCGCCCTGTGGCCCGGCACCGCGGCGTTCCTCGGAGGCGTCGGCATCGTGTGGGGCCTGATCGTCATCGCCGTGCACACCCGGTCCCCCCAACTCTCCGCCGGATTCGTCGTGATCGGGCTGGGACTCATCTGCTGGAGCATCCTCAGCAAGGTGCTCCTGCTGGCCCTCGTCTGGCGGCGGACCGCTCCTCTGGCGAACCGGGTTCCGCTGATACCGGTCGGCACCGCCCTGCTCTGCCTCTTCCTCGCGGCCTTCCTCTTCGAATCCGCCGACGCCGCGGTCATCGTGGCGGCCCGCGTCCTGGTCGGGCTCGGTGCCATCTGCTTCTCGCTGTTCTCCATCGTCTCCATTCTGGAGAGCGGTACCGGCGGCGACGGGGCGGACGGCGAAGGAACACCGGAGAAGTCCGGGACGGCGGCGGGTCCCTGAACGGCCAGGGGCGAGCGGCGCTCCGCGATCAGTTGTGCTCTTCGTCGATGGTGACGGCGACGCCGTCCTCGACCGGCCGGTGAGGGAGTATCCGGAGCCATGCAGCGGAGCTTGCCGGAGAACAGCGCCGTGGGCGTTCTGGCCGCCGTCGGACTTCCCCTTGGCGGCCGGGACCGGAGCTGTGGCACCGGTGATGTGCCACTGTCGTCCGTGTCCTCTCCCTGACAGGCGGTCAGCATCGTCGTGGCCATCAGGGAGGCGCCCCCGCACGGCCGCCCCGTCGCCGTCACGGCGTTCGATACCGCCGCGTACACCACGCTGGGCGGGCCGCTGCCCGGGACTGCCCTCCAGCGCCCCGGTCCGCGCCCACGTCCACCCACGCCAGGTGCAGGAGGGCGAGTACGGAGCCCAGTGCGGTGCCGACCGCGACGCGAGCCCGATCCGGACGGCGACCGGGAGGTCAGGCTCTTGCGGAGCGGCAGCGGGGCACCGCGCCGTTCCGCCGCGTTGTGCGCCGTGTCGAGCAGGGCGTCGAGCTGTGTCATGCGCGCGTGGAGCGTCATCCGCCGGGGCGCGGGCCCTGACGCGGTACTTCCGCCCCCGCGGGCGTTGTCGAGCGCCGCCCCGCGCTGTGCACGGCCACGTAGGCCTTCCGCCCGGCGACGAGGCAACCGTCCCCGGTGTCCCGCGCGGTGCCACCGGCCCCGGACTGTTCCCCGGCGCCGAGCTGCGTCCGCGCGAACGTCGCGACCGCGCGGAATGCGGCCGCGACTGCCCCGTTCCTCGGGTGCGTACGGTCTCGACAGCCACCCCGACATGGCGGCGGCCCAGGACAGCCCCGCCCCGGCCAGCCAGCCACCCGCACCGCCGTCTGCGCGGGCCCGGCGGGCGGTAGGAAGGCCGCGAGGGCGGCGACCAGGAGGCCGTGCTCACCACAGAGCCTGGGGGACCGCCATGCCCGCGAAGGACAGCCCCAGACCCAGGGCCACCGTCACGAACACATAGCCCGCGGCTCCGGCGATCCGCCGGGCACTCGCCATGGAGTGGACCTCGTTGGAGAACGTCGACCAGGTGGACAGGGCGCCGCAGAAGCCCGTGGACAGCAGCGCCTGACCGGTCTGGCCGAGCGCCCCCTCGGTACCCGCCTGGACCAGGAAGCCCAGGATCAGGGAGGCGGCCATGTTGGCGAGGAACGTGCCCCAGTGGAAGGGGCCCCGCAGGTGCTCCTTCGCCGCCGCACCGATCAGATAGCGGGCCGGCGCGCCGACCGCGCCGCCCGCCAGCACCAGCAGCCACTCCATCAGGACCCGCCCGCCTCTCCGGCCCCCGAGGACCGGCGGCGCACCAGGGCCAGTCGTGCGACGACCACACCCAGGACCACCGCCGTCAGACAGCCCGCCACCGTCACCAGCAGGTTCGTCACGGCGTAGCCCGGCTGGGAGTTCTCGAACAGCCGACGGGTGTCGTCGGTGTAGGAGGAGAACGTGGTGAAGCCGCCGAGGACGCCGGTGCCGAGCAGGGGATTCAGCAGGCGCGGGGCGCCGGTGAAGCGCTCCTTGAGCGCGATGGTGAGCCCGCCCATCAGGAAGCACCCCACCACGTTGATCAGCAGGGTCGTCACGGGGAACGCGGCCTCGCCCGTCCGCCACAGCAGCGCGGCGTCGCTGCCGTTGCGCCACAGGCGGGAGGCCCCGTAGCGCAGGAGGGCGCCGGCCGCGCCGCCGACCGCCACCGCGGCGACCACGGGCCACCGCGTGCCGGTCGTGGTGTCCGGGTGAGGGTGGAGGTGCATATCGCCAAAAAAATGCATATCGTCACACTAGCTGGCATTCGATCATGCGACCTCGTGCGATTGGACGTCAGCTGTCACCGACCAGTCGACGACCCGTCAGGGCCTTCAGCCCTCCGCGAAGGAGTCAGCGTGGCCTCGCAGCCGATCGAGCACGGCGCCGCCGGGTCGCCCCCGCCGCGGTCGGCTGCGGAACACTGGAAGGGGACGGCGCTCGGTGCCCTGCGGGGCGTGGGGCAGGTCGACTTCCAGGCGAGCGTGTGGTGTTCGCTCGTCATCCTCGTCGCCCTGTGGGTGGCGGGCTGGGAGATCGGCCTGTTCGCCACCATCGGCGCAGTGGTCTCCACGCTGACGGCGCGGCTGCTGGCGGTCTCGCACGACTCCCTGACCCAGGGGCTGATGACCTACTGCGGCGTGCTCGGTGGCATCGCCATGGTGGTGTATCTCGGCAACCACCCCTCGACCTACGTCATGGCCGTGTGCGCGGCCGTGACGTGCACCCTGGTCACCGCCGCCCTCGGCAACCTGCTGCGCCCGTTCGGACTCAAGGCGTTCACCGGGCCGTTCTGCCTGGTCTCTCTCGTGATGGTGCTGGGCGCACCCTCCTTCGAGCGGGTATGGCATGGGCCGCCCGAGTCCGCCGTCACCCCCGCCACCCCCAAGAGCCCCTACGTCAGCTGGACGGACCTGTGGCACGGCTTCTTCTCCAACGTCTCCCAGATCTTCTTCGTCGAGACCTGGTACGTCGGCCTGATCATGCTGGCCGGACTCTTCCTGGCCGGGTGGCGTGTGGGGCTGTTCGCCGTGCTGGGCAGCGTCGTCGGGATCCTCACCGCATGGGCGCTCGGCGCCCCGGCCGCACTGATCGGCGAGGGTATCTACGGCTACAACGCGGTCCTGACGAGCCTCGCGTTCGGCGTCGTCCTGCTGCGCCCCACCGGCTGGAACTTCGCCTACACGGTGCTGGCCGCCGCCGCCACCACCGCCCTGACGGCCTCCCTGTCGGTGCTGTTCGAGTCCTTCGGCAGCCACACCTTCACCTGGCCGTTCAACATCGCCACCTGGGTGCTGCTGGCGGCCGTGCCCGTCCTGTCCCGCATCACCCTGCGCGCCGACGGCTCCTGAGACCCCGTCCCGCCCACGACCGCGTCACGCACCCCGCGTCACCGAGGAAGGCAGTCCCATGAACCTGGCCCCCCGAGAGATCGACAAGCTTCTGGTCTACGTCGTCGCGGACCTGGCCCGCAAACGCCGGGAGCGCGGCCTGAAGCTCAACTACAGCGAGTCGGTGGCGCTCATCACCGAGGCCATCCTGGAAGCCGCCCGGGACGGCAAGACCGTCGCCGACTGCATGGAACTGGGCCGGCAGGTGGTCGGCGAGGAGCAGACCATGCCCGGCGTACGGGAGATGCTGACGCTGCTCCAGGTGGAGGCCACCTTCGACGACGGCAACAAGCTCGTCTCCTGCCACGACCCGGTCGGCGGCTGAACCGTGCGCGCAGGCACGGTGGTCGCCGTCTGCGGCCACGAGAGCGACGGCGGACACGCCCTGCGGGACCTGCTGGGCCCCGGGGTCTCCTGCGTGTCCGGCGGCCGTGAACTGTTCCGCCGCGTCCGTGCGTCGCGGGCCCGCGGGGAGCCCGTGTGCGTGGTGCCGATGACACTGGGCCGCGATCCGGAGCTGGTCGCCGACGCCGCCCGCACCCTGCTCGGCCTGACCCCAAAGGAGCGTACGGGGACCGTGCTGGCCGAGCCGTTCGGGACCGCGGAGCACCTGATCGGCTGGCTCAGGGCGGCGGCCACACGGGTGCAGGAGGATCGGGCGCTCCTGGTCACCGCGCCCTCCGGCGACCCGTTCGCCGACGCGGACCTGTTCCGCGTCGCGCGCCTGGTGCGGCAGTACGGCCGGCACCGCACGGTCGAGGTGGCCCTCACCGGGGGCGACCCGGACCCGGCCGAGGGCGTACGGCGCTGCCGGGCCCTCGGGGCGGAGCGTGTCGTTCTGCTCCCGGCCGCCTGGGCGACGCCGCACTTGCCGGACTCCGCGCACTGCGAGCCCGGCGGTCCGCTCCTGACGGCGTCCGCGACGGCGGGCGTCCTCGACGCGCGCGTCGGCGACGCCTGGCACCGGCGCGACCGGCACGGCGACGACGGCCTGCCCCGGGCCCTCACCGCGACCCACGGCCACGGGCACTCCCACAGCCACGGTCCGGACGGCCACGGGCACAGCCACGGCCCCGGCGGTCACGACCACGGTCACTCCCAGCACGGCCCGGCGGACGGTGGATCCGCCAGCGACGTGCTCGGTGTCCCGGCCGCCGCACCCGCCGCACCCGCCGCCTCCTCCGTCCCCCACGTCCTCCCATCCAGCAGGAGCCTTCGATGACACTCCCTCCCCGCTACCAGTACGGCGACGAGCCCATCGAGATCAACGCCGGCCGGCGGACCGTCAAGGTTTCGGTCAGCAACACCGGCGACCGGGCCGTCCAGGTCGGTTCGGACTACCACTTCTTCGAGGCGAACTCCGCCCTGGAGTTCGACCGCGAGGTCGCCCTCGGCATGCACCTCAACATCGCCGCCGGCACGTCCGTCCGCTTCGAGCCCGGCGGCAGCCGCGAGGTCGAGCTGTGTGCCTACGCCGGCACCGGGCGCCTCACCGGCTTCAGCGGCCTCCTCAACGGCAGCGTCAAGTCGCACCCCGCCCGCGTGGAGGCGGTGAGCAGGGCCCTGCGGCAGGGGTTCCGGGGCGCGGGCGGCGAGGCAGACCGGCGCGAGAAGGACGGGCCGGACAAGGGCGGCGCCAAGAAGTCCAAGAAGAAGGGATCCAACTGACATGCCGACCCTCTCCCGCAAGCAGTACGCCGACCTGTTCGGCCCCACGGTGGGCGACCGGTTCCGGCTGGCCGACACCAACCTCGTCGTCGAGGTCGAGAAGGACGTCCGCGAGGGCTCGTACGGCGACGAGGTGGTCTACGGCGGCGGCAAGACCATGCGTGACGGCATGGCATCGAACCCGCAGGCCACCTCCGCGCAGGGCGCCCTCGACCTGGTCATCACCAACGCCGTGGTCCTGGACCCGGTGATCGGTGTGGTCAAGTGCGACATCGGCGTCAAGGACGGGTTCATCGCGGGGATCGGCAAGGCCGGCAACCCGCAGACCCAGGACGCCGTTGACCCCCGGCTCGTCATCGGCCCCGGCACCGAGGTCATCGCCGGTGAGCACCTGATCGCCACCGCGGGCGCGATGGACTCGCACGTGCACCTGATCTCGCCCCAGCAGTGCGAGCAGGCACTCAGCAATGGCATCACCACCCTCTTCGGGGGCGGCACCGGGCCAACGGACGGGACCAACGGCACGACCTGCACGCCCGGTCCGTACAACATCGCCCGCTTCCTGGAGGCAGCCGAGGATCTGCCGGTCAACCTCGGCATCATGGGCAAGGGCAACGGCAGCCTGCCCGCGGCGCTGGACGAGCAGATCGAGGCGGGCGCCGCCGCGCTCAAGGTCCACGAGGACTGGGGCTCCACCCCGGCCGTCATCGACAACGCGCTGGCCGTCGCCGACCGCCACGACGTCCAGGTCGCCATCCACACCGACACCCTCAACGAGGGCGGCTTCTTCGAGGACACCCGGTCGGCGATCGACGGCCGTACGATCCACACCTTCCACAGCGAGGGCGCGGGCGGCGGCCACGCTCCCGACATCCTGCGGGTCACCGGCGAGCCCAACGTCCTCCCCTCGTCGACGAACCCGACACTGCCGTACACCAAGAACTCCGTGGACGAGCTGCTCGACATGGTGATGGTCTGCCACCACCTCAGCCACGACATCCCCGAGGACGTCGCCTTCGCCGACAGCCGGGTGCGGGCGGAGACCATCGCCGCCGAGACCGTCCTGCACGACCGGGGCATCATCAGCATGATCTCGTCCGACTCGCAGGCCATGGGCCGCGTCGGGGAGTCGGTCACCCGCGCCTTCCAGATCGCGCACGTCTGCAAGGAGGCCTTCGGCCCGCTGCCCGAGGACTCCGAGCGCAACGACAACCAGCGCGTCCTGCGCTACCTGGCCAAGGTGACCATCAACCCGGCCATCGCCAGCGGCATCTCGGACCACATGGGGTCGCTGGAGGCCGGCAAGCTCGCGGACATCGTGCTGTGGCCCATGCACTCCTTCGGTGCCAAGCCCAAGATGGTCATCAAGGGGGGCATCGTCTCCTGGGCGCAGATGGGCGACCCGAACGCCTCGCTGCCGACCCCGCAGCCCGTCTACTACCGGCCCATGTTCGCCCAGTACGGCAAGGCCATGCAGTCGACCCACGTCACCTTCATGTCCCAGGCCGGCATCGCGGCCGGGGTGCCGGAGAAGCTGGGCCTGCAGCGCAGGGTGCTGCCGGTGCGCAAGACCCGCACGATCGGCAAGCACAACATGATCCGCAACGACGTGCTGCCCACGATCGAGGTCGACCCGGAGACGTACAAGGTCACGGTGGACGGCAAGGTCGCGACCATCGAACCGGCCCAGAAGCTGCCCCTCAACCAGCTGTTCTTCCTGGCCTGAAGCCCATGTACCGCGACGAGACGACGGAGACGGCCGAGGCGGCCGAGGACGGCGGGACGGGTGGCGCGGACGCGGCGGTGGCCCCCGCCACCGTCCTGGACCACCTCCTCGTCAGCCTGCAACTGACGGACTCGGCGTTCCCCAGCGGTTTCTACACGCTGTCCCACGGCCTGGAGGGTTTCGCGCAGCAGGGCGCGGTCGGCCCCGGCGGTCTGGCCGTACTGCTCCACGACGTCCTCAGGCACGGGGTCGGCCCGGCCGACGCCACCGCGCTGGCCCTGGCCCACCGGGCCGCCGCGGCCGACGACTGGGACACGGTGACGGCAACGGATCACCGGCTGCACGCCACCAAGCTGGGCCGTGAGATGCGGCAAGCGGCGACGCGGACCGGACGTCAGTTGCTGGACCTCGCGGCCGAGGTCTTCGGCGCGCCCGGCGTCGCCCACTACCACCGAGTGGTGACCGAGCGCCGGGCACCGGGCACCCAGGCCGTCGCCGCGGGCGTGGTGTACGCGGCGACCGGGGTGCCCGTGCGGCAGGCCGTCGCCGCCGACCTGTTCGCGTTCTGCGTCAGCTTCGCCGGAGCGGCGCTGCGGCTGCGGCTGACCGACCACCGGCTGGCCCAGGTCCTGCTGCGACAGGCTGCACCGGTGATCGAGGAGACCACCCGCGCGGCCCTGGACCGAGGGCTCGACGACCTCGGTGCCACCACGTTCGCGGTGGACATCATGTCGGCCCGTCACGAGCGGGCTCCGGCACGGCTGTTCGCGAGCTGATCACGCATCCGACCCACCCGCCGGCCGCGACGCCCGGCGGGCCAGACCAGGAGAAGAGGAAGAGAAGTGAAGGACAACGTACTGCGCGTGGGGATCGGCGGACCCGTCGGATCGGGGAAGACCGCGCTCATCGAGGCCCTCGTGCCGGTCCTCGTCGAGCGGGGCCGCCGGCCCGCCGTCGTCACCAACGACATCTACACCCAGGAGGACGCCCAGCACGTCCGCCGCACCCTCGACGGAGTGCTCGACGGCGACCGCGTGGTCGGCGTCGAGACGGGCGCCTGCCCGCACACCGCCGTGCGCGACGACCCGACGATGAACCTGGCGGCGGGCGCGGAGATGCTGGAACGCCACCCCGACGTCGACGTGCTCCTCTACGAGAGCGGCGGCGACAACCTGACGCTCACCTTCAGCCCGGCCCTGGTCGACGTGTTCGTCTTCGTCCTGGACACCGCCGAGGGCGAGAAGATGCCGCGCAAGCGGGGGCCGGGCATCACCGACTCCGACCTGCTGGTCATCAACAAGATCGACATCGCCCAGTATGTGCGGACCGACCTCGGCGTCATGGAGTCCGACGCCCACAAGGTGCGCGGCGACGGCCCGGTGGTGCTCACCGACTGCCTGACCGGCAAGGGCGTCGACGAGGTCCTCGCCTTCCTGGAGTCCCGGCGCAAGGTCCTGATCTGACGTGCCGGCCGTTCGCGACCGGCTGGCGCCGGAGTACTACGAGCCCGACCGGATCCCTCCGGAGGTGGCGGCGTACTCCGCCGCGCCCGAGACGCTGGGCCCCGGTTCGCCGGCCAAGGTCGGCGTCCTGGACCTCGGCTTCGTCCGCCGCGGGGAGCGCACCGAACTGGTCGAGCGGTACCAGAAGACGCCCCTGGAGATCATGCGCCCGCTCCACGTCGACCCGGCGCTGCCCGGCATGGCCTTCACCTACGTGATGGCGACGGGCGGCGGTGTCGCCCAGGCCGACCGCTACCGCCAGGACTTCCGGTGCGGCCCGCACACCCAGGCGCTGTTCACCACGCAGGCGGCCACGAAGGTCTACCGGATGGAGCAGGACTACGCGACGCAGCTGGTCCGGCTGACCGCCGCCGAGGGCGCGTACGTCGAGTACCTGCCCGACCCGCTCATCCCCTTCCGGGGGTCGCGCTTCCACCAGAACGTCGTGCTCACCGTCGACGTAGACGCCACCGTCGTCTACGGGGAGGCGGTCACCGCCGGCCGGATCGCCCGCGGGGAACGGCACGCCTACACCGTGCTGACCAGCGACCTGGAGATCCGTCGGCCCGACGGGACCCTGCTCGCGGTGGACACGCTGCGGCTCACCCCCCGGCGGCCGGGCGGGGTGGACGGCCCGGGCGTCTTCGCCGGGCACGACCACGTCGCCTCCCTGTTCGTGGTGAGCGGACGGCGCCCCGCCGCCGAGATCGCCGACGCCCTGCACGAGTCCCTGACCGGCCGTGAGGTGCTGCACGGGGCGAGCGTGCTCCCGGACGACTGCGGGGCCTGGGTGCGGATCCTCGGGCACGAGGGGCCCCGGGTCACCGAGGCCGTCCGCGCCGCCTGGGACGCCGTACGCCGGCTGCTCACCGGTCACCCCGCGCCCGACCTGCGTAAACCGTAGTCCCGCCGCCCCCGCTCAGGAGACCGTGCCCGTGATCACCGCGCCCGCCCCCATGCCGCCCGCCTACAACTCCGGCGACACCGCCTGGATGCTCGCCGCGGCGGCCATGGTGCTGCTGATGACCCCCGCCCTCGCCTTCTTCTACGGCGGCATGGTCCGCACCAAGCACATCCTGGTAATGCTCAAGATGAGCTTCGCCTCGCTGTGCTTCGTCACCATCCTCTGGTTCATCGTCGGGTACTCGCTCGCCTTCGGCCCGGACGTCGGCGGTGTCGGCCTCATCGGCAACCTCGACCACGCCTTTCTGCGCGGTATCGGACCGACCACCCTGACCGGGTCCATCCCGACCTATGTGTACACCACCTTCCAGATGGGCTTCGCCATCGTCACGGTGGCGCTGATCAGCGGCTCGATCGCCGGCCGGGTCACGATGCGTGGCTGGCTGGTCTTCTCGGTGCTGTGGCTGCTGATCGTGTACGTGCCGATCGCGCACTGGGTCTTCGACACCGAGCACGGCTGGATCACCAAGCACCTGGGCGCGCTGGACTTCGCCGGGGGCCTGCCGGTGGAACTCAACTCGGGCATCGCCGGGCTGGCCGTCGCGGTGGTCATCAGGGGCCCGGCGGACTTCCGGCGCAAGGAGCCGACGCCCAACAACATCCCCCTGGTCATGATCGGCGTGGCTCTGCTCTGGTTCGGCTGGCTGGCCTTCAACGCCGGGTCCGCCGTCCGCGACACGGGCACCGCCGCCACGGCGTTCATCAACACCCAGCTCGGCGCGGCCGGCGCGATGGTCACCTGGCCGCTGGTGGAGTACTGGCGCACCCGGCGGGTCACCATGATGGGCGTGGGCTCGGCGGCGGTGGCCGGCATGGTGGCCATCACCCCCGCCTGCGGGGAGATCGACCCCAGCGGCGCGCTGGTGACCGGGCTCGTCGCCGGCGTGGTCTGCGCCTTCGCCGTCACCCTCAAGTACCGGCTCAACGTCGACGACACCCTGGACGTGGTCGGCGTGCACGGTGCGGGCGGCCTGGTCGGCCTGATCATGGTCGGTCTCTTCGCCACCTCCGCGGTCAGCGGCAAGGAGGGCCTCTTCTACGGGGGCGGCGGCACCCTGCTCTGGAAGCAGATCGTCGCCATCCTCGCCGTGGCCGCGTTCTCCTTCGTACTGACCTGGATCCTCGCCAAGGTCGTCGACGTCGTCGTCGGCTTCGCGGACCAGGAGACGTACGCCGCCGTACCGGGGCAGGAGGAGGAGCGCGCCTACGACTTCCGCACCGCCGAACGCCTGGACGCCCTCACGGGCGGCGGCCGGGGCGGTCCCGACCGGGAGACGCTGGCCGAGATCCAGCGGCTGCTGCGGGAACACCGGGAGGGCTAGGCCGGTTCGTTTGGATCACTTCCGTCGGCCGAGGTCATCGTTGATGATGTCCATGTGACTGACCGCATCAACGCTCTGGTCTCGGCCTTCGGTGTTCTTGTCAGCGGATGCTGCTCGCTCTTACCGTTCGTGAGTACGGCTCTGGGGCCTCAGTTCTTGGCTCGTCGCTGGAGCAGTGATCTTCCTCAGCGCGCTTCGTACACGCTCGCGAGACGCGCGGCGACTCCACACTGGGCCGACCGCCTGACAGCGGCGCCGTTCCAACCAGCCTCGCCAGTCGCTGTTCTGAGATCCTGACCGCCTCGATCCGGAGTCAGGGCGGCGTATCCGCGGCACTCCTGGCGCCAGCTCAAGGAGCAGGGATGTGATGCCCGTCGGTAGTACAGAGCCGAGACGCTGGCATCAGGGTTGCACCAGGCGCCGTTTCGGTGGCGCTCGCGGTTTCGTGGAAGTGACCATTTCCGCGAGCGGCCACCGGCATGCCCTGCCGTACGGACAGGGACCGGTTGGGGTCGGTGTCGGTGCGGTAGCCGCCTGGTTCAGCGAGGGGGTCGGCGGCCAGTACCCACAGGTCGCCGGCGCCGCAGGCGATCCTGCGTCCGGTGCCTGCCGGGGTTGATCCAGTGTGGTACGGCGCAGGCGCCAGCGTGTTCCGTCGATCACCGCGATCGGTCCTTCGCACCGGGGGTGGTGGCCGGCGATGTTCCATGCCCGTACCTGGGTGTGGATGTGGGTGGCTGGTGCCGACCAGTCGACGGTGGCGTAGTCCTTCTTGAAGAAGCCGGCCCAGCTGCCGGTGCCCGCGGACTGCGGTTCGCCTTCTCGCCGAGGGCCAGCCGGCCGAGGACGTCCGGCAACATCGCCGTAGCCGTTTCGAGTACGAGGAAGTTGACGCCGGTGAAGGACCACAGCGAGTGGTCCAGGGGAATGCGGGTGTGGGCCGGTACGGCCCCGGTGTCCAGCCGGTGCCAGGTCACGCCGATCTCGCGTTCTCCGTTGCGCACTGCCCAGCCGACCGGGTTCGGGCCCCGGTAGGCGGGCAGGTCGGAGGGATGGCAGTTGACCGTCCCCAGCCGCGGTGCGGTTACCGCGCTGGCGGGCAGTTTCCTGGGGTAGCCGTAGCTGACCGCCGCGTCGGGCTGGTAAGCGCGCAGTATCCTGGCGCACCCGATGCCAGCAGGGCGCTCGGTGCGGGGCGCGGGGACGACGGCGAGCGCCGGGCCCTGATTCCAGGCGCGGCAGGGGTGGCGGTCGGCGGGGACGGGGACTTCGAGTTCCTCGCGGAGCGCGGGGACGAGGACGAAGCGGGAAGGTGTGGTACATCGCGGCGGTCCTCCCGCCACGGGTGCGGCAGGCGGAGCCAGCGGGCGCGTCACAGTTCGGGCAGTTCTACCGCCAATGCGGCCCGATTGGGCGTGAGATCCACCTGGGAATTCCCTGAGAAGTACCTCGCACAACATGCCGGTTTCGAGAGGACTTTTGCGAGCGGCGACCTGCGGAAACGTGATCACCGCGGGGGCTCTCGCAGAACTTTCACAGATGAACGTTTATGAGAACGACCGCGCGCGACGTCCGCGGCCTGAAGCTGCCCGGGTGCGACTGAGCTCATGTCCCGTCTCACGAGACCGTGCCTCCGTCTCACCTGACCTTGTCCGGTTGACTCAGGGACAAGGTCAGGTGAGACATGCCAGGTCAGTGCATCGCCGTCGGTAGGCGCCAGCACCGAAAACGCGGCTGACCGACAACGCCAAGTGAGACGACCGGGCTTCGGCGCCTCACCCGACTGTCCATCTCCCCAGGCCAGGCCGTCGCGAGGCGGCAAGCTCCAAGAAGGCGGGACAACTGAGCTACGCCTCGGCGGCTCGGTGCAGCGTGAACCAGAACGTCGGGACCGGATTCGTGCCGGGCGTCACGTCGGCCAGCTGCCACCCAGCGAACCTGGCGCTGAGTTCGTCCGCGGTGACGCCGGACCACGAGTCGTCAAACGCCCCGGGCCCGTACCCGAACATCAGCAAGCGTGCACCAGGAGCTGCACGCTTGGTGAGGCCGGCGGCGTAGGCGTCGCGGCGGTGCGGGGGGATCCCGCAGTAGCAGCTCAGGTCGAAGAACAGGTCGTACGGGCCGGGCACGCCCACCTCGTCGAGCCGGGTGGCGTCCCCGCACAGCACCGTGACGTCCGCTCCGGCCGCGACGGCCTTCTTCCTCGCCTGCTGGACCGCGCGGTCGACCAGGTCGACGGCCGTCACCCGCCAGCCGTGCTGCGCCAGGTACACCGCGTTAGTCCCGGTGCCGCAGCCGAGTTCGAGCACCCTGCCCGTCCTCAGCGCACCGGACCCCTCTATCAAGGCCACCAGTTCGGGCGGCGTGATGCCGCTGTCCCACGGCGGCTTGCCGTCCCGGTAGAAGTCCTCCAACACGCGGCGCACAGACGCCTCTTGGTCTAGCTCCCCAGCCGTCCGAGTCTCACTCATCGCTTCCCCTCAAGTAACTAGAGTCTATCTCTAGTGTCTGACTCTAGAGATAGACTCCCGGCATGGATGCAGTCAAGGGATCCGACGGACGGAACATCAAGCGCCTCGACAAGCGGGCCGAGCGCTCGCGGCGCACCCGCGAGAAGATCGTCGCGGCGGCGCGGGACCTGTTCGTCGCGCAGGGATATGGCGCGACAAGCCTTCAGGAGGTTGCGGATCGCGCGGACGTGGCTGTTCAGACCGTGTACTTCGTGTTCCGCAACAAGCGCGCGCTGTTCAAGGACGTCGTCGATTCGTCCATTGCGGGCGACGCCGAACCGGTCGCCACGATGGACCGCGACTGGTTCCGCGCCGCGTGCGCCGAGCCCACCGCGTCCGGGCAACTGCGCACCCACGTGCGGGGCGTACGCGACATCCTCGGCCGTGTCGCCCCGATCATGCCGCTGATCGCGGCTGCGGCGGCCACGGACCCGGAGATCGCCGCGCAGTGGCCCGCGGGCCCCGACCCGCGCTACACCGTCCAGCACGCCGCGGCGAAGGCACTGACATCCAAGCCCGACGCCCGCCCCGGCGTCGATACCGCCCGCGCCGCCGACCTGCTGTACGGGCTACTCAGCCCGGAGCTGTACCTGATCTTTGTCCGCGACCGGGGCTGGCCCCCGGAAGCTTGGGAGGAGTGGGCCTGCGCGGCCCTCACTGCCCACCTCTGCATTGATCACGAGTAGGCCGACGACCCTTCGGCGACACCCGCCGAATCAAGTCCGCAGTCAGCTCAGCTGCGGACACTGGACGGGACGCTCACTCCGCTGCACCGTCGTCATCGTCGTCGCGCCCGGCGGCGTCCGGGTCGCGCAGCGGCCGGAACAGAGCCTGGTGTGATTCTCCAGACTTCCCGTCTGGAGAATTGCGCTGCTCGGCGCGGTGCAGGTGATCGGCAGCCGGGGCGGGCGTTTCTTTTCCGTCACCCTGTCAACCGCGCGGCCACGGCCGACCATGGCTTCCGGGGCCGACGCTCGCGGCGGCTCTCAGCAGAGCGGCCGACGGCGCGGCGGTCGGCAGTGGTATCACGACGAGGTCTCGCCGCCCGGCGGAGATCACCCACCGAACGCCCTGCCGCGTGAAGCGCGAGGCTAGGGATGGTCAGGTTTTTGGAGGGCGGCCCGACGGCCGACGTGCCGGCTATCGGGGCCCGGAAGTCGCACGCGACGACCAGCCGGAGGCTACTCCGATCAGGTGACATGGAGCTCTGCGACTTGAGGCATATGCCGTAACCCTGCGTTACTAGGCATATCCAACCAGGGCAGCCCGTTCCGTTCGGGGAGCGTGGCAACGGTGCGAGTTGTCGCCCTTCACACGTGGGGAGGCGCGTGGCTCCGCTGGGACCGCGATGGGCACCCCGAAGGGGTTGGATGGCCAGCCGGCACCGCACGCGGTGCCGGCTGGCTCTTGTCCGCAAGGCGTACGCCGGTGCCGCACAAGTCCGCTCGCACCCCCTCTACTGCAGAATCATGTGATTGACATCTTGTCAAAGTGGCCCGTCTGTGGAGTACTTGAAGCAGCGAACCGGTGGGCCGCCCATCCCATGGCCGGGGATCACGACAGGGCGGCGTGTGCCGGTTCTTCTTCTGTGCGGCGCCGAGGGCATTCCCTCGGCACGGCGGCACTCTTCGGTCGTCTGCTCTTGCGTGCGATTCCTCCGCGAAGGTCGGCCCTGAAAGCTCATGGTTTCGCTGTGCTCTCTGTCTGTTCCTGTCAGCGAGGAGTCATTCCATGCCCATCTCTCCGAACCAGGGATCCACCGGCGGCGGTACATTGGTGACCATAACCGGGACGAACCTGTCCGGTACGACCGCCGTCACCTTCGGCACCAGGCCGGCCACCAGCATCACCAACGTCTCTCCGACCCAGGTCACGGCCGTGTCGCCGTCGGGCACCGGCACCGTCGGAGTCACCGTGACCACCGCGGGCGGAACCAGCAACCCCGTCCCGTTCTTCTACGTCGGAGCACCCTTCAAGTCCTCACTGGGTCCGGCTTCCGGTCCGCTGGCGGGCGGCAACTCGGTCACCCTCAACGGTGTCGGGCTGGCGACGGCCACGAGTGTGTCCTTCGGCGCCAACACCGCCACGCCCACGGTCGTCTCCGACACCCAGCTCACCGTCACCGTGCCGGCAGGCGCGGCGGCCGGCCCCGTGGGGGTGAGCGTGACCACCGCAGGAGGGACGAACAACGGCCTGTCCTACACCTACGTGGACGTCCCCACCGTGACCACCGTCGCGCCCGCCTCCGGACCGACGTCCGGCGGCACCGGCGTGACCATCACCGGCACCAACCTCGACACCACCGAATCGGTCACCTTCGACGGCACACCAGCGCCGTTCTCCGTGGTGAACGCCACCACGGTCTCGGCAGTGACCCCGCCCGGCACTGCCGGCGCAGTCGACGTGGTGGTGGCCAACGCGGCCGGCTCCGACACGGCCGCCGACGCGTTCACCTACGTTGCCGGTCCCGGTATCTGACCCGCACCCCGCTGCCGCCCGGCTCGCACCGGGCGGCAGCCCTGCCCACCGTTCGACCGGGTAACCCGCACCGGGCGGACAGCCTCCCGCTTCTCCCGTGCGGTGACTCCCAGGCCCGGACCGGCGCCCTCGTCGGCCCGGGCTTCGCCCAGGCTGCCATTGGAGTGTCCGTCATGCCGCCCACGATCAGTACCATCAACCCCACGCAGGGGCCCACTACCGGGGGCACCGTCGTCACCCTCACCGGCACCGGGATGACGGGAACCACCTCCGTACGCTTCGGCAGTACCAACGCCACCTCCTTCACCGTCAATTCGGCCACCCAGATCACGGCTGTGAGCCCTCCCCGCGCCGCGGGTGCAGCGGCAGTGACGCTCATCCATCCGACCGGGAACAGCAACTCGGTGACGTTCACCTACGTCGTGGCGCAGGTCCCCCAAGTCACGGGGGTGACGCCTGCCAGCGGCCCAACGGCCGGCGGTACCCCCGTCGTATTAACGGGAAACGGGTTCACCGGGGCCACGGCGGTGACCTTCGCCGGGCTCCCGGCCGCGTCGTTCGTGGTGAACTCGGCCACCCAGATCACCGCCGTCACCCCCGCAGGCGGCGCCGGAGCCGCCGTGGTGACAGTAACCGCACCGGGAGGCATCAGCGCCCCGGACGCGTTCTTCTTCTACGCAGCGCCGCCCGCACTCCACAACGGCAGCCCCGCCCAGGGCCCGACCGCCGGCGGCACGGTGGTCACGCTCAACGGAAGCAACCTGCTCAACACCAGCGCCGTGCTCTTCGCCTCCACCAACGCCGCCTCCTTCACCGTAGTGTCAGCAACACAGATCACGGCCTCGGCTCCTGCGGGGACGGGCAGTGCGCCGATCACGGTGGTCACGTCGGGCGGCACGAGCAACCCTGTCGCCTTCGCCTACGTCGCCCCGCCCACACTGTCGGCACTGGTCCCCAGCACCGGTCCGGCGTCAGCGGGCACCGTGGTCACCCTCACCGGCGCAAACCTGGCCACTACGTCGGCTGTCACCTTCGGCACTACGGCCGCCTCATTCACCGTGGTCTCGGACACGCAGGTCACCGCGGTCGCACCCGCCGGCGCCGCGGCTCCGGTCACGGTATCCGTCACCACCGCAGGCGGTACCAGCCCCGGGCTGCCCTACACACGAACCGCCACGCCCGGTATCTGACGCACCGACAGGCGGGAAGGCCGCCTCACACCCTGCGCGAGCATCCATTCCTTCCCTCACTCGGCGTCCGGCGAGCAGCGCAGGCAGCTAATCCAACCAGGCTACCTATCAGCGCCGCGTCCCAGGAAGGCAGAGGCGACCGCCATAACGTGAGGCTCCACGGCACCCGCACCCTGCGGACCGGAAACCGAAACAAGGAACCGAACCGGTGCACATCACGCCACGCAGAGCACGACTGATCGTCGCCGCAGCCCTGGTCGCCACACTCGGGCTCGCCTCACCCGCCTGGGCCGTACCCTCGACCACCACGGTGACAGCCAGCCCACAGTCAACGGAGGTGAACACCCCTGTACAGCTGGCAGCCACAGTCGACTGCCCTTCCGATCCCACCGGCGGCCTCGGCGTCACATTCTTCGACGGCAGTGACCTGCTCGACACCGTGCCCGTCAACGCCAACGGTCAGGCCACCTACACGGCCTCCTTCGCCACCACCGGCACCCACACCATCACCGCCGCCTACAACGGCAACGCCGACTGCGACGCCTCAAACAGCACCACAACCGTCCAGGTATCCGCAGCCCCGACACCCCCCGACCCGACCCCCGGACTCTGCCTCCTCGCCTGCGGCGGACTGATCAACTTCAACGTCGGCGACATCACCAACACCATCAACACCTCCGCACACAAGAGCAAGCCCCATGGGCACCAGCGTTACTGAACGTCTCAAAATGGGTTGAGTGTGCTGCCCCGGAACGTTGGTGACAGGCGACACGCCTTGAGCGGTCCTTGAAAGGGGTGAGGGCCTCTGGGTTCGGGGTGGATTGCGACATCTACAACCGGCAGCCAAGGGCCCTCGTTGTCCCACCGTAATGCCCCACTGACTCCGACAGGCAGGCTGCGCCTGGCCCGGTGTGTCGTCGACGACGGCTGGCCTGTGCGCCGGGCCGCAGAACGCTTCCAGGTCAGCCACACCACCGCCCGCTGGGCAGACCACTACCGCCGTCACGGCAGTGCAGGCATGCACGACCGTCCAGTCGCCCCCACCGCTCACGACGGGAGACACCCGCAGACCTCGAAGCCGAGGTTGTGCGGATGCGCCGCGAACACCGCATCGGACCGTTCCGGCTGGCGCTGGACCAGGCCACCGGTGAACCCGTCCGCCGGTTTGAACGCTCACGCCACGGTGAACCGGTGCACCTCGACGTCGAGAAGCTCGGCCCCATCCCCGACGGCGGCGGGCGCCGCACCCAGGGACGTTGGAGACGGCGCAACCGGACCGGCACGGGTTACGCCTTCCTGCACACCGCACTGGACGATCACTCCCGCCTGCCCTACACCGAAACCTGCCCGACGAGACCGCCCCGACCTGCGCCGCGTTCCTCACCTGCGCCACCAGTTGGCTCGCCGAACAAGGAGTTGCCATCGAACGGGTCCTGACGGACAACGCCTCGGCCTGCACCAAGAACACATGGGGCCACACCCGCCGTGACCTGGGCATAAGCCCTCGCTGGACCCGGCCCCGGCATGCGAGAACCGCACGATCCGGAGCGAGTTGCTGACTGGTGACTTCGAGCCCGAGCTCGTCAAGGCGGCAGAACGTATTCGTGTCAGCACGGGCGAAGCCCGCCTCAGGGGTGGCGTCGTGCGACGTCGAGGTCGTCCGGACGGGTTTGGTGTAAGAATCCCGTCTCGGGAGACCTCGACGCCTACCCGGCACCGTCGGTGAGCTGCCAGCGCCGGTGTGACACAAGTTCCTGACGGTTGATGAGCCGAAGTCGTCCAGGTGAAGGCGAATCGTCCTGCTTCGGCCCCGGTCGGGCGAAGGTGACCGGGGCCGGAAGCTGAACGGTAGCTTCGTTCCTGCTTGTGAGCCGTTCAGCTCTGGGGCATGCAGCGGCCGATGCCGTCCAGCTCGGTCAAGTCCTCATGAGAGAGGGAGAGTCCCGCGCCGGCGATGTTCTCGCGCAGGTGGGCCGTCGATGACGTGCCGGGGATGAGCAGGATGTTCGGTGATCGCTGCAGCAGCCAGGCCAGTGCGACGGACATCGGTGTCGCCTCCAGTCGAGCGGCGACCGCCGAGAGCGCCGAGGACTGCAGCGGGGTAAAGCCCCCCAGAGGGAAGAAGGGCACGTACGCGACGCCGTCGGTGGCGAGCCGGTCGATGAGCTTGTCGTCGTCGCGGTGGGCGAGGTTGTACATGTTCTGCACGCACACGATCGGCGCGATGCTCTGTGCCTCGGTGACCTGCTCCTCGGTGGCGTTGCTGACCCCGAGGTGGCGGATCAGGCCCTGCTGCTGGAGTTCGACGAGCGTGGCGAACGCCTCGGCGAGTGAGCCGGGCTGGGGGCCTTCGGCGTTGCCGAGTCGGAGGTTGACCAGGTCGAGTACGTCGAGCCGGAGGGAGTTGAGGTTGTCGTGGACCTGGCGGCGCAGATCTTCGGGTCGCCGGGCCGTAGGCCAGCCGCCCTGTTCGTCGCGGTTCGCGCCCACCTTGGTCACGATGTGCAGCGACTCGGGATAAGGGTGCAGCGCCTCGCGGATCAACTCGTTGGTGACGCGCGGCCCGTAGGCGTCGCTGGTGTCGATGTGGGTGACTCCGGCGTCGGCCGCTTCACGCAGGACGGCCAGGGCACCCTCGCGATCGGCGGGCGGCCCCATGACCCACGGGCCGGCCAGTTGCATGGCGCCGTAACCGAACCTGGTGACGGTCAGGTCACCCAGAGTCCAGGTGCCGCCGGGAAGAGAGAGGGCGGGTGTGCTCATCGTGTTGCCTTTCTTCATGCACTTGGGGGTGGCGCCTGCTGCCTCCCTGCATCAGCATTGGAGAGAAACTTCCTGTCGGGAAGTAGGCACTCGAAAGTGCGTAACCCACCCAGCGGTGAGAGGTGCGATCAGTGACGACGATGAAGGCGGCCCAGAAGAGGGCTCAGGCCAAGGTGGAGTACAACGCGTTCCTGGCAGGGTGCCCCAGCCGGCAGCTGCTCGACCGAATCTCGGACAAGTGGGTCGTCCTGATCCTGTGTGCGCTGGGCGGCGACAACAGCCCTGGCCAGCCCGGTGCAGCACACGCAGACGCTCCGAAGGCGATGCGTTACTCCGAGATCGCTCGTCTTCTGGCCGGGGTCAGCCAGAAGATGCTGACCCAGACCCTACGGTCGCTGGAGCACGATGGTCTGCTCACCCGTACCGTGACGCCAACCGTCCCTGTCACCGTCTCCTACGAGCTGACCGACCTCGGCCGCTCGCTCCACCACATGACGCGCGGGCTCAGAATCTGGGCGCAGACGCACATGGCCGAGGTCCTCGCAAACCGCGAGAACTACGACTCTCGCGCCTCCTGACGACTCACGTCCAACCTTCCCAAAGCCGTACATTCTCGGCGCTACAGCCTCAACTGCGAAGAGTCCTCAACGATCGCACGATCGTGGTGAGATGACCCGCTTCACCGTTTCAGCCGCAGCCATGATCCGCCGGACACGCCTTGAGTCCCCTGCTGCGCATCACCCGGGCGGCGAAGTCGTCGACGACTTCGCCGCAGCACGGCGACGGCCGAGTGGGTCGGCGGACCACTGGGCGACCGTGGCCTCGTCGAGGGCCTCACGCACGGGCGGCGAAGGTGCCGGCCCTTTCCGCGCTGCCCTCAATGGCAAACGATCCAGTTTCGGCGTCAGAGAACCTCCTGCTGCAACCGCTGCCTGGTCGTCGCCCGCTCCTCCAACACCCCGGACTCCTCGTCAGGCAACCTCGGCTTCCGGCGCCGACGACGGGGCGGACGACGGGGCCGGGGCCGCGTCCTAGCCGAGTACGGCCCGGCCCTCGGCGAGGATGGCCGCCAGTTCCTCGGTCTCGGCCGCGGTGAGCGGTGTCAGCGGCGGGCGGACCGGCCCGGCCTTGATGCCGGCGAGGGTCACCCCCGCCTTCACCAACGACACCGCGTACCCCGGCACCCGCCGGCGCAGCCGGACCAGGGGGTGGAAGAAGGTCCGCTGCAGTGCGTCGACCCGTGTCCGGTCGCCCTCCTCGACCGCCCGGTGGAAGGCCAGGGAGATGTCCGGCGCGAAGGCGAATGCGGCCGAGGAATACAGCTCGACGCCGAGAGCCCGGTAGGCCGGATGGCTGGCCTCGGCCGTCGGCATGCCGTTGAAGAACTGGAAGTTCTTGCCGGATGCGCTCAGTGCCTCGCGTACGGCGGGGACGATCCGTGCGACGAGGTCGAGGTCGCCGGTCCCGTCCTTGAGCCCCGTCACGGTCGGCAACAGGGCCACCTCCGCCGCCGAGGCCTCGTCGAAGCGGGCGTTCGCACGGCTGTACACGATCAGTGGCAGGTCCGTCTCCTGCCCGACCGCACGGGCGTAGGCGACGAGCCCAGCGGCGGGCGACTCGACCAGGTAGGGAGGCATCAGCAGCAGGCCGTCCGCGCCGGCCTCGGCCGCGCTACGGGCGAACTGCCGGGCCAGGCCCAGCGCGCCCCCGACTCCGGCGTACACCGGGACGCGTTCCGCCGCCGCGTCGACGGCGGCACCCACGACGGCGGCGTACTCCTCGCGGTCCAGGGCATGGAACTCGCCGGTGCCGCAGGCGACGAACACTGCGCCCGGCCCGGCGTCCACACCTGCCGAGACGTGCTGATGCAGGGCATCGAGGTCGATCTCACCGGTGTCGGTGAAAGGGGTGACGGGGAAGAAGAGAACGCCTTCGAGCACGACTGGTTTCCTAACTTCTGGGAGAGGCCGGGGAGCCGGCGGGGGAGGAGACGGTGGAATGGCCTGTCGGGTGGCCGTGGTCCCCGGCCGCCCGGTCACCGGCGTGCACTACGCCCGAGAGCGGCTCGCCGCGTCCCAGGCGCCCGATGTTGTCGGCGATCTCCGCCGCACGCGCGGCGAAGGTGTCGAAGGTGTGACCCGAGTGGTGCGGGGTCATGAGCACGTTGGGCAGCTCGTGGAAGGGCAGCCGGCTCGGTGCCTGGGGCGGCCCGGACCACCACACGTCCAGTGCGGCGCCGCCGATGGCGCCGGAGCGCAGGGCCTCGTAGAGCGGCTCCTCCTGCACCACCGGCCCGCGCGCCACGTTGACCAGCAGCGTCCCCGGCCCCATGGCGGCGAGTTCGTCCGGTCCGATCAGCCCGCGGGTGGCGGGGTTCAGCGGGACCGTGACGACCACGATGTCGGATTCGGCGAGGAGGTCGGGCAGCCGGTCGTTCCCGCCCACCCAGTCGGGCCGCAGGGCGGCGGGGAAGGGGGCCGACGGGTCGCGTCGCACGGCGCGCACGCTGAGGCCGACCGCCTGACACAGCCGGGCGACCTCGGTGCCGGTCTCGCCGAACCCGATGACGCCCACGCGCCGTCCCGGCAGCGTCCTTCCGAAGGCGAGCCCGGGATCCACGGCCACGTTGCGCCACCGCCCGGCGCGCAGGGCGCGGTCGGCGCCCAGCACGTCGCGGGAGAGCATCAGGACGGACATGAGGACGTGCTCGGCGATGGAGCGGCCGTGGTGGTGGGTGGTGGCGACGGTGGCCCCGGGGGCCAGTGCGTCCAGTGCGATGCCGTCGTAGCCGGCACCGACGACGTGGACGAGCCGCAGCCGCGCGGCCCGCCGGGCGTCCTCGGCGCTCAGCCTGGAGCCGACGTAGACCTCGATGTCGGGGAGGGCCTCGGCGATCCGGGTGGCGTCCCAGTCGCAGGCGTCCAGCCAGTCGTGGCTGCCCTCGGTACGCGCCCTGAGCGGTTCGTGGAACCGGCTCAGGATGCGGTGATTGAGCATGATGCGCACGTGCGGGTCACCACCGGTGGGTTTCGAGCGAGAAGGACGGGTCGACGCGGCGCAGGTAACCGGTGTCGTCGCGGTCGCGCAGTCCGCAGTCGAGGTACTGCCGGTGGAGTCGGGCGAGCGCCTCCCGGTCGAGCTCCACGCCCAGACCGGGGGCCGTGGGCACGGCGACGGAGCCCTCGCTGATCCGCAGGGGCGTGGGGTCGACCACGTCCTCGTCGGGGCGCTTCCACGGCCAGTGCGTGTCACAGGCGTAGGTCAGCCGGGGCGTCGCCGCCGCCAGGTGGGTCATCGCGGCGAGGGAGATGCCCAGGTGCGAGTTGGAGTGCATCGACAGCCCCAGCCGGAAGGTCTCGCAGATCGCCGAGAGCTGACCGCAGCGCCGCAGACCGCCCCAGAAGTGGTGGTCGGACAGCACGATGCCCACCGCTCCCCGGGCCACCGCGGGCGCAAGGTCGTCGAAGGAGACCACACACATGTTGGTGGCCAGCGGGGTCGGGGTCTGCGCGGCGACGGACGCCATGCCCTCGATGCCCTCCGTCGGGTCCTCCAGGTACTGCAGGACACCGCCCAGCTCGCGGGCGACGCGTAGTGACGTCTCGACGCTCCAGACCGCGTTGGGGTCCAGCCGCAGGGGATGGTCGGGAAACGCCTCCCGCAGCGCCCGCACCGCCGCGATCTCCTCGTCCGGCGCCAGGACGCCTCCCTTGAGCTTGATGGAGGAGAAGCCGTACCGGTCGATCATGCGGTGGGCCTGGTCGACCAGCCCCGCCGGATCGAGCGCGGCGCCCCAGTCGTCGTCCTCCTGACCGGGGTGCCCGGCCCACTTGTAGAAGAGGTACGCGCTGTAGGGGACCGAGGGGCGCACCGCTCCGCCCAGCAGGTCGCAGACCGGCCGGCCCACGAGCTTGCCCTGGATGTCCATGCAGGCGACGTCGAAGGGCGACATCACCCGGTCCACGGTGCTGCTGCCGGTGACCATCCCGGCCATGCCGTCGCCACCCGTGGTGTCACCACCCAGCGCACGCGTGGTGCGGGCGATCAGGTCGTTGAGGCTCCAGACGTCCATGCCGACCAGTTCGGCGGCGGTGCGGCGCAGCCGCTCCAGGTGCAGGGTGCCGCCGTAGGTCTCCCCGACACCGCCGACCCCGCCCTCCGTGGTGATCTCCACGATGGTGCGCAGCGCGTAGGGCTCGTGCACACCCACCGAGTTGAGCAGGGGAGGGTCCCGGAACGCCACAGGAGTAACGGTGACGTCGACGATGCGTTCGGAGGCGTCTGCCATGCATGCCGTCCTCATATGTAGTCGGCGTTCTCATTTGTAGACAACCAGTTGTAGGCAGGAGTGCCCGGCGGTGTCAATGGGCCGGCTGCTACGGGACCGGAGTGAGCAGGGAGCCCTCGGTCATGAACCGCCGGACGTTGCGCAGGGCCAGATCGCCCATGGCCGCCCGGGTCTCGTGGGTGGCGCTGGCGATGTGCGGCAGCAGCACGACCCGGTCCGACTCCAACAGGGCCTTCGGCACGTTCGGTTCGTCGGCGAAGACGTCGAGCGCCGCTCCGGCGATCCGGCCCTGTGTCACCGCCGCCACCAGCGCCGCTTCGTCGACGACGCTGCCCCGTGCGACGTTCACCAGGTGGCCCCGGGGTCCGAGCGCGTCCAGCACCGCGCCCGAGACCAGGCCCCGGGTGCCCCGGCCTCCGGCCACGGTGACGACGAGCGCGTCACACGCTTCGGCCAGGGCCTCGGCGCTGGGCAGGTGTCGGTGGCGGACGCCGGGCACCGGCCTGCGTGTGCAGTAGGCGACGTCCACACCGAATCCCTCGAGCCGGCGTGCGACGGCCCGACCGATCCGGCCGAGCCCCAGGATGCCGACCCGCTTCCCGCTCACCCGGTCGGTGAGGGGGAAGGGCGCAGCCGCCCAGCCGCCGTCGCGCACATACCGGTCGGCGGCCGACAGACGGCGCATGACGTCGATCAGAGCGCCGACGGCGAGATCGGCCACGCAGTCGGTGAGTACGTCCGGAGTGTTGCTGACGTCGATGCCCCGGGCGCGGGCCCGGACCACGTCGGTGGTCTCGTGACCGACGCCGAAGTGCACGATCGCCCCGAGCCGGGGCAGGGCGTCCATCAGAGCGTCGCTCACCCCGACCCGCGCGCTCGTCACGGCCGCTGCCACCTCGCTTCCGTGGTCGCGCAAGTAGGCGGCCGGGTCCGGGACTTCGGTCAGGCGCACGGTGCGGTAGTGCGCGGCGAGCGCGCTCTCCAGGGCGGGGAGCAGGGGAGACACCTGGAGGACGGTGTCCGGGGCACTGGAAGGGGCGGAGAAGTTCGGCAAGGTGACGCTCCCGTCGGGTGGAGGTGCCGGGACGCGCGTCGCACGGGAATGTCCGATCCTCCGCACGTCTTGACGCTGCCCCGGCGCCGGTTTAGCTTCGGCGTTCACAGATGCAGACTGAGTACGCAAGTGTAGACAGCTCGTGGAGGTGACCCCACAGCCCCGAGTTCGGAACGTGACACATCAGCACTTCCCCGGAGACACGCGACGATGAAGTCCTCCGTTTCACCCACCCGGCGTGCCTCGCCGAGGCGGCCCCCCACCAAGGGCGCGATGCTGCTGGCGGGCATCGTGCTCATGTCCAGCGGGTGCGCCGTGGCCAACAGCGCGGGCGGCGACACCGGCCGCGCCGACGGCCGCACCCTGCGGGTGGTGCTCACCCAGGAACCACCGACCCTGGAACCCTGCGAGGCCTCACTGACCGGCACCGGCGTCGTGGTCCGGTCCAACATCACCGAACCCCTGGTCGAACGGGATCCCACCTCCGGCGGGCTCAACCCCCTGCTGGCGACCGGCTGGGAGCAGACCGCACCCCGCAC
The DNA here is from genome assembly GCF_002939385.1 of Streptomyces sp. MH60. Taxonomy (GTDB): domain Bacteria; phylum Actinomycetota; class Actinomycetes; order Streptomycetales; family Streptomycetaceae; genus Streptomyces. The sequence continues at coordinate 158,923 of NZ_MULI01000002.1, forward strand.
CTGGACGTTCGACATCCGCACCGGGGTCACCTTCCAGAACGGCGCGCCCTTCACCGCCGAGGACGCCGCCTTCTCCATCGACCGGGCGGTCAACTCCGACCTCGCCTGCAACGTCGAGGGCTATGTCTTCGGCAACGACGACCTCCGGGTCAAGGCGGTCGGCGACACCCGGCTGACCGTCACCACCGAGAAACCGGACCCCATCCTGCCGCTGCGCCTGAGCTTCGTGGAGGTCGTGCCCCGCACCACCGACACCGAGGCCAAGGTCCGCATCCCGATCGGCACCGGCCCCTATGCCGTCCGTTCCTGGCAGCCCGGGGCGGCGATCTCGCTCAGCCGCTTCGACGACTACTGGGGGAAGGCCCCGGACTTCGCCCGGGCCCGCTACGTCTGGCGCAGCGACGCGAGCGTGCGCGCAGCCATGATCGACAAGGCTGAGGCGGAGATCGCCGTGGCGCTCGACCCGATGGAGGCCGGTAAGGACACGACGGCCGCCTACCCCAACAACGAGACGACCGCCCTGCGGCTGGACGGCCGGGAAGCCCCGCTCGACGACATCCGGGTGCGCCGGGCCATCGACCTGGCCGTGGACCGCGAGGGCATCGTCGGCGCCCTGCTCGGCGGTCTCGCCCAGCCGGCCGGCCAACTGGTCCCGCCCGGAGTGGTGGGACACAACGACGCGATCCGACCGACCCGGCAGAACGTCGACGAGGCCCGCGCCCTGGTGCAGGAGGCGGCGGCCGACGGCGTGCCCACCGACCGGCAGATCACCCTGGTCGCGCGCAACGGCATGTTCTCGGGCGTGTCGGAGACGGCGGAGGCGTTGCAGTACCAGATGCAGCAGATCGGGTTGAACGTGAAGGTCCGCATGGCCGACACCGCCACCCACCTCCAATACCAGCTTCGCCCGCTGCCCGAGGACGTCGGCCCCATTGCCCTGCTGATCATGCACGGCAACCAGGCCGGTGACGCGGCCTTCACCACCAGCCAGTACCTGCTGAGCGACGGCCCCCAGTCCACGTTCGGCACCAAGGAACTCGACGGGCGCGTCGCCGAAGCCGGCGCGCTGTCGGGTAGGAAGCGGCAGCAGGCCTTCGCCGACCTGCTCGCCGACCAGAACAGGAACGTCGTCCAGTACGCCCATCTCGCCCACATGAGGGGACTGCTCGGCCTGTCCCGGTCGATCCGGTACCAACCCGACTCCGCCACCGGCGACGAACTGCGGCTGTCCGAGGTTCACCCGGCCAAGGGGGCGAAGCACTGACATGATCCCGTTCCTGCGCAAGCGCATCCTCTCCAGCGCCGTCCCCCTCGTCTGCGTCGTCCTCGGCGTGTTCTTCCTGGCCCGGATGACCGGCAACCCCGTCGACCTCTACCTTCCACTGAGCGCCACACCCGAGCAACGCGCGGAGTTCTCCGCCGCGCAGGGCTTCGACCTCTCGATCCCGGCGCAGTTGTGGAACTACCTCGTCGACGCAGCGCACCTGGACTTCGGCACCTCGCTGCGGACCGGACAGCCGGCCGGCTCGATGGTGCTCGACGCCTTCCCGGTCACCCTTCAGCTCGCCGGTGTGACCATGCTGCTGGCGATCACCGGGGCGGTGCTGGTCGGCAGCCTCGCCGCCTACCGCCCCAACTCCCTGATCGACCGGATCGCCAGCCTGCTGTCGATGACGGCCGCCAGCATCCCCGACTTCTGGTTCGCCATCATGGGCGTCCTGGTCTTCGGCGTGAGCCTCGGACTGCTGCCCACCTCGGGCACCCTCGGCGGCCCCGAGGTCTGGGTCCTGCCCATCGCGACCCTGCTCATCCGCCCTTTCGGCGTCCTGGTGCAGGTGGTCCGCGGCAGCATGGTCACCGCCCTGTCCGCGCCCTACGTCAAGATCGCCCGGGGCAAGGGCGCCACCCCCCGGCGCGTGGTCTTCGGCCACGCCCTGCGCAACGCCGTGACACCGGTCCTGACCGTGGCCGGGGACCTGACGGTCGGTCTGGTCAACGGGGCGGTGATCGTCGAGACGATCTTCGGCTGGCCAGGCATCGGCAAACTCATGATCGACTCCATCCTCCAGCGCGACTTCGCGGTCCTCCAGGCAGCCGTCCTCCTGACCGCCGTGACGATCTTCGCGCTGAACATCCTCGTCGACGTCTGTCACGCGCTGACCGACCCCCGAGTACGTCAGGCGGTGCCGGCGTGAACGAAGGAAACACCATGCCCCGAGCAGAGACCGAGGCGGCCAAGGGGCCGTCCACCGCCCGCGACCGGCAGCCGAGCCGCTGGCGGATGCTGGGCCGGGACCGGGCCGCGGCCACCGGGGCCGTGGTGCTCACTGTGGTCGCCCTCGTGGCCCTCTTCGGCCGGCTGTTCATCGGTGACCGCGCCCAACGCCAGGACCTGGACGCCTCCCTGCGCCCACCATCCCTCGACGACGGGGTGTACGGACTGCTCGGCACCGACGTGCTGGGACGCAGCATGGTGGCCCGGCTGATCGAGGCGGCGGCGACGACCCTGTCCGTGGCCGTCCCGGCGGTGCTGTGCTCCCTGGCGATCGGCTCGGCCCTCGGACTGTGGGCCGGCTACCACGGCGGACGCCGCGAGAGCGTGGCCATGCGGGTCGCCGACGTGATCCTCAGCTTCCCCTCGCTGCTGATCGCGGTGGTCGTGCTGTACGTCTTCTCACCCAGCGCACTGAACCTCGTACTGATCCTGGCCGTGACCCGTGTCCCGGTGTACCTGCGCACCGCACGGGCGGAGGCGGCCGAACTGCGCAGCCGGCTGTTCGTCGACGCGGCGCGGACGTTCGGCACCCCCAGCCGCATGATCATCTACCGGCACATCCTGCCGATCGCCCTGCCGACCCTGCTGACCGTCGCCACCCTCGACTTCTGCTTCGTGATGCTCACCGAGTCGTCGCTGAGCTTCCTGGGCATCGGAATCCAGCCCCCGGACGTCAGTTGGGGCCTCATGGTCGCCCAGGGACGCCAGTACCTCCAGACCGCCTGGTGGATCACCGTGCTGCCCGGTCTCGCCATCGTGCTCACGACCGTCTCCGCGACGGTGCTCGCCGCCTGGGCCCGCATCGCCACCGACCCTGCCCAGCGCTGGCGCCTGACGCTGCCCAAGAAGCGCCGCCCCGTCCCGGCCCCCGTACCTCCGGAGATGATCCCGTGACGACCACCACCAGTGCCGCCCCCACCGGCACGGACACCCCGGCCCTCGACGTCGAGGGCCTGTGCGTGGACCTGAGCACCCCGTCGGGGACCGTACGGGCCGTCGACGGCGTCAGCTTCAGCGTCCGCCGCGGCCGCACCCTGGCCCTGCTGGGCGAATCCGGCTGCGGCAAGTCGATGACCGCGCTGTCCGTGGTCGGACTGCTGGACCCCGCGGCGGCGGTGACCGGGGGCGCCGTACGGGTCAGGGGCGACGACACGCTGCGCATGACCCCGGCCGAACGCCGCAAGCTGGCCGGCCCGGTGCTCTCGATCGTCTTCCAGGACGCCCTGACCGCCCTCAACCCGGTGCAGCCGGTGGGCAGGCAGATCGGCGAGCCCTTCCGCATCCACCACAAGCTCTCCCGGCGCCAGGCGCGGGAGAAGGCGATCGAGCTGATGACCCGGGTGGGCATTCCCGAACCGAGGCAGCGGGCCCGGTCCTACCCCCACCAGTTCTCCGGCGGCATGCGGCAGCGGCTGCTCATCGCGATGGCCGTCGCCCTCGCCCCCGACGTGCTCATCGCCGACGAGCCCACCACCGCCCTCGACGTGACCGTGCAGGCGCAGATCATGCGGCTGCTGCGCGACCTCCAGGACGAGCGGGACATGGCCGTCGTCCTGATCACCCACGACCTGGCCGTGGTCGCCCAGCGCGCCGACGACGTGGTCGTGATGTACGCCGGCACGGTCGTGGAGAACGGCCCGGTGCACGACGTCTTCGCCGCGCCCCGACACCCCTACACCAGGGGACTGCTCGACTCGGTACCGGAGGGCAGTGTGCGCGGACGCCCGCTGACCGCCGTTCCGGGCAGCCCGCCCGAACTGAGCGCGGTGCCCTCCGGCTGCGTCTTCCAGGACCGCTGCCCGCTGGTACGCGAACGCTGCGTGAACGAACGGCCGTCCCTGCGTCCGTCGGGCGACGGCCGCTCGGCCGCCTGCCACTTCTCCGAGGAGCTCGACCGTGTCTGAGTCCCCCGCCACCACCGCCACCCCCGGGCCCCGGGCGGACGGTCCGCAGGAGAACGCTCCGCTGCTGGAGGTACGGGGAGTCACCAAGACCTTCGGCAGCGGCCGGCGCCGACTGACCGCCCTGGACGGGGTGGACATGGAGATCGGCCGGGGCCGGGTCCTCGGGCTCGTCGGCGAGTCCGGCTGCGGCAAGTCCACTCTGGCCCGGGTGTTGCTGGGGCTGGAGCGCCCGGACGCGGGCACCGTACGGTTCGACGGGACCGACCCCTTCGCACTGCGCGGCAAGGAGCTGCTGGCCTGGCGCCGACGGGTACAGATGGTCTTCCAGGACCCCTTCGCCTCGCTCAACGCGCGCATGTCGGCAGCCGACCTGATCGGCGAACCCTGGCGCACCCACCGGGACGTCGTACCGGGCGCGAGGGCCCGCGAGAAGCGGATCCGGGAACTGCTGAACCTGGTCGGGCTGCGGGAGAGCGACGCCGACCGCTACCCCAACGAGTTCTCCGGCGGACAGCGTCAGCGCATCGGCATAGCCCGCGCGCTGGCCCTGGACCCCGACCTCATCGTCTGCGACGAGCCCGTCTCCGCCCTCGACCTGTCGGTGCAGGCCCAGGTCCTGAACGTCCTCTCCGACCTGCGCGCCCGCCTCGGCGTCACCTACGTGTTCATCTCCCACGACCTGTCGGTGGTGCGCTACCTCTGCGACCGGGTCACGGTCATGTACCTCGGCAAGGTCGTCGAACACGGGGACACGGACGACGTCTTCGAAAACCCCCAGCATCCCTATACGGCCGCGCTGATGTCGGCCGCCCCGGTCCTCGGCCCCGGCAGCGACTCCCGCCGCGAGGAGATCCAGCTCCAGGGCGAGATCCCCTCGCCGTTCGACATCCCCTCCGGCTGCCGCTTCCGCACCCGCTGCCCGCGGGCCGAGGAGCGGTGCGCGAGCGAGGAGCCACCGGTCGTCGCGCGCGAGACGGCGGACGGAGCCGAACCCCACTCGGCGCTGTGCCACTTCCCCCTGGCGGCCGGGTCCTCGTGGGCCTGACCGCCTCGGAGTTCGTCCTGCTCTCGGTCACGGTGGGCGCCGGCGCGCTGCTCCAGGTCTCCATCGGCTTCGGCCTCGGCATGCTCGCCGCGCCGGTCTTCTCACTCGTGGACCCCTCCCTCACCCCCACGGTGGTCCTGCTGCTCGCCACCGGTGTGACGGCGACGGTGCTCGTGCGTGAACGCGGCCGGGCCGACCTGCGCGGCTGCGGCTGGGCACTGGCCGGCCGGCTGCCGGGCGTACTGGCCGGCACGCTGCTCGTGGTGGCCCTCCCCGCGCGCTACCTCGCGCTGCTCATCGCCGGGGTGGTCCTCACCGGCGTCACGGTGAGCCTGGCCGGTTTCGTACCGCGGCAACGGCGCTCCGCGGTCGTCCTGGCCGGGTTGGCCTCGGGTCTGATGGGCACGGCCACCTCCATCGGCGGCCCGCCCATGGCGATGGTCTGGCAGCGGCTCAGCGGTCCCGAACTGCGCGCCACGATGAGCGCGTTCTTCCTCGTCGGCTCCCTGATGAGCCTTGCCGCGCTGACCGCGGCAGGCGCCGTCGGCCCACACGCGCTGCGGGGCACCGCGGTGCTCGCCCCCGCCGCCGTGGTCGGCGTACTGCTCGCCCGGCCACTGACCCGCCGGCTGAACGTGCGGCGGACCCGCACGGCCGCCACGGCCCTCGCGGTCGCGGGTGCCGTGGTGCTCGTGCTGCGGCAGTTCCTCTGACCCGTCGGGCGGTTCAGCGCCGGGTGAGGGACTGGGGGGAGTCGGCGATGATGCCGTCGACACCGAGGCCGGCCATGGTGCGCCTGGCGCCGGGCACGTCGACGGTCCAGACGTTGATGTCCATGCCGAGTCGGTGGACCCGGCCCACGAGAGCCAGGTCGTTCATTGGGCAAGTCATGTGTCGGGTTTGAGAGGGTCGGCTTCGAAGCGGCCGTCCGCGTAGTCCACGAATGCGTGGGATGGCATCGATGAGCGGGATGAGCTGGGTGACATCGTGTCGGTTGCCACCGGTGAGTGACACGGCGAGAGGTGTGCCCTTCCGGTCGGCGACGATGTGGTGTTTGCTTCCTGGGCGGCCCCTGTCGACCGGCGATGGTCCGGTGTGAGCTGCTCCCCCTTTCAGACTGCGGATGTGTGAGCCGTCGATGGCACAGTCGTCCATCTCCAGCAGTCCGGCCTTCCTCAGCTCGGCGAGGATCGCAGCATGCAGGCGTGGCCAGACGCCGGCCTCGGTCCAGTCCCGTAGACGACGCCAGGCTGTGACCCCCGAGCAACCCGTCTCCTGACGTGGCACATCACGTCAGGCTGCACCAGTGCGCAGGACGAAGACGATGCCTGCCAGGGCGGTGCGGTCGTCTGCCCGGCGTCGTCCCGGAGGCCGATTCCGCCGCTGCGGAAGGGGTGGCAGAATTGGAGCGATGCGGGCCCACAGGTCGTCGGGCACGAGATCTCTGATCACGTCGAGATCCTGGCGGAAGAAGTCCGACCGGCGGGTCTGTTCAAAGCGAACTCGTTTGATGAGTGTGAGCGGAGAGCAGGGATTCTGCAGCACCCGTGATCTGAAGCCCGGCTTCTTTCTACTTGCTCGTTTCTGAGACTGGGGTGGGCGAACGTGCTCGTGGTTCTTGTTCCGGCAGCCGGGGCTGTCGTGTGGGCGGTAGCGCTGTTGGTGTCTGACGTGCGGAGTCGGCAGCGGCGGATCTCTCTGGAGGTCCCGTGTTCCGGGTATGGGCAGGGCCGGTTCTCCTCGGATGAGACGCGTTACCGTTTGGGGCCGGTCGTGCACGAAGGACGCGTGATAAAGGGCTCGCTGTACGGGAAAAAGTTGCGGATCTCAGTCGGCCAGGCCGTGAAGGTGGAGCTCGACCCGCGAGAGCCGGCCCGCATGTATCTGCCGGACACCATGCCACTGTTCGCACACAAGGTGGCAGCCCTTTTGTACGGAGGGCTGGGAATCGCCCTGATTGGGGCAGCGTTGGCGATCGGCATGTGAGCTCATCAGCATGACGGTGGGCGCGGGTTGGACCGCAGCGGTGCTCTGGCCATCATCACCACGATGCGCTTCTGGCCGCCTCTTCAGAAAGGGCAGGCTCGGACACGTTTCCACCGAGAGCGACGGAGACCACGTCCGAGCCTGCAGACAACGTCTGACTACGACGCCTCATTGTGAAACGGTCAGTTAGCCGGATTGCGGGTGGTAGTTTCTCAGGATTCCTGGTCCTGATCCTGGTTCTCGGGCACGGGCTCGGGCATGGGCACGAGCTCGTAGGCGTGCCAGGTGACGGTGACCTGGCCGTTGCCGCCCGCCGTGCCGGTCTGCGCATTGGTCTTAGGGCTGTGACCGTCCGTCTCCGTCACGGCCTTCCTGCCGCCGTCGCCCCCGGTGCCGCCCTTGCCGCCGTCGCCGCCGCCGGCGACACCAGCGGCGGGGGTCTTGAAGGCAGGCCGACCGCCACCGCCGTCGCCCCCCTTGCCCGCCAGGCCGGCCCATCGCTCCGTTCCCGCCTGACCGAGAGCGCCGGCGGCTCCGGGGCTGGCAGTCTCACCCCGCTTCAGGTCCCGCTGTACGGACTTGACCTTGCTGCCCGCGAGTCCGCACCCCGCGGGACCCGTCTCGGTCCCGGCCTCGCCTCCGGCGCCGCCCTTGCCTCCGTCACCGCCGCCGAAGAAGTTGCCGGCATTGCCACCGGCGCCGCCCTTGCCGCCGTTACCGCCGTCAGCGCCACCCGCGGCCACAGCCAGACTCATGGACTGTGGCTTGCCGTCCATGTTCGGGGGACGCAGCAGGCTGGTCCGGCCCTCCAACGTCGATGCGGCAGAGGAGCCGACCACCACCTCGTACGTCTGGCCCTCCTGGAGGCCGCTCAGCTCGCATTCGACGTAGGTCCCGGCAGTCCCGGCGGCTCCGCCACCGCCTCCGGCGCCGCCGCCCCCGCCGCCGTTCGTAGTGCCGTCACCACCGGCTCCGCCGCTACCGCCGCTACCGCCATGGCCTCCGGCTCCCCAGATCACCACGGTCGCCTCGGTGACATCCTTGGGCACCGTAATCGTGTACTTGCCAGGATCGGCCGCGGTGAACACGCTGTCGTCGGCGTGGGCGGCGGGAGCGAGCGCGGCCGTGCCGATCGCACTTCCGGCCAATACGGTCAAGGCTGCTGCAGCCCGGGCCAGCCGACGCGACTTCGGGCTTGCGCCCGGTCGGGTTTCGACCGAGGCGGTCTTTGCGCGGGGCAGTCTCGAAAGGCTCAAGGGAACAACTCTTCCGTTCAAGGGCAGGGCAGGTATGACGGCCCGGCCGTCCGCTTTCCGCGTGCTCAACGATGATGTGCGAGCCCGGGTACGGCCTGGTCACGTATGCGATGTTCCGGGTTGGTGTCAGCTGGTGGGGGTCAGTGTCGGCACGTCAGGACTGAGTGTTCTCGCTGGCTAGGTGATGAGTAGGGACGGCATCACTGCAACAGGGCGGTGCATGCGACGGCCTTGGCTGTCATGGGGCCGGGGGCGGGGGAGCCGGGCGCGTGGAGTGAGGTCACGGCCGGGTAGAGGGTGTCCAGACCGGTGCTGGTGGCTCGGCCGCTGGAGCTCGATGCGGCCGGGACCTTCAGGCCGGCAGGGTCCTGCCGGACCGCGCGGTGGTGTGGCGGGAGCGGACTGGGACGGACGAAGCTTGCAGCGCCGGTCGCCCTCACGGGTGACGATCAGCATGGTGACCCACTCCACGAGTGCGTGCGGTAGGTCGAGTGCGGCAGGATGGATGACCAACGAGGCCCCCGGAGCAACGTGATTGAGACGTCAGACATCTCGATCCACCGCCTTGGGGCCTCGCTCGCGGTGATCAAGTGGATCTTCGAGCCGTACTTGCCCCGGGCGACAGGATTCGGGCCTGTCAAGTCCCCCTTTTGAGGGCCCGCATGTTCACCGAGTCGATCGCACAGCGGGACCAGTCGAGCTCGCCGCGGTGACCGCGTTCGTCCGGGGCCGGGCGATGGAGCTTGTCCCACACCCGGTTCTTCGTCCCCTCGGCGAAGCGTCGATGGGCCGTGGCGCCCGACGGCCCGAACGACGCCGACGGCAACTGCTGCCACCTGCAGCCAGACATGGCCGCGAACGACCGGCCCGGTGGCCCGGCGTCAGCCAAGGACTGTGCCTGTGGATGCGGCCGGTCGACGGCGGCGTGAGAACGCAGCGAGGTCGATGGTCTGGCCGGTGTGTTCGCAGGTGTGCGTGAGCGCACTGTGGTCGTGGTCGTGCCCGCCTTCGACACCGTGGATCAGGGTGGTCATGAGGCGGCCCACCAGCGGGGCGTTCTTGAACTGATTACCGCTGGTGCCGATGGCCACGTAGAAGCCGGCAAGTTCGGTTCGGTCGTATACGGGGGTCCAGTCGTCGGTCACGTCGTACACGCCTGCCACCCCTTTGGGCTTGTTGGGAACGCGCAGACCGGGCAGTCGGCGAGCCGCCCGCGTCACCTGCGTTCTGAACTGCGACACGGTCGGAAGGGGGCTGGCGTCGTCCGGATCGTCGAGCCATTCCAGCGGGTCGCACTCGGGTTCCGTGCCGCCGACGAGCAGGAACTCCCTGCCCTCGGGCCGTATGTATGTGCCGAGGTCCATATCGGCGAGCACCGGTGCCTGACGGTAGCCGCAGGTGTCGTGGTAGTCGGCGGGGGCCGCTACGTGATGCACCTCCTGGCGAAGCGGCCGTAGACCGATGGTGAAGTCGCCGCCCACTTCGGCGAGCCGGTTCAGCTGTCCTGACCATGGGCCGGCCGCGTTGACGACCACCCCGGCGGACAGTTCGGTTCCCCCCTCAAGGCGCACCCCGCGCACGCGTCCCTCGCGCCGCATCACCGCGGTGACCTCGGTCTTCCAGCGGAAGGTGGTTCCGTGCCGCTGGGCGGCCGCGGCAAGGTTGCGCGCGGCGAGTTGCGGGTCGTCGACAAAGCCTCCGTCGGGTGTGTGGAGAGCACCGAGCCGAGCGGACGAGTCGGCGAAGAACTCGTCGTCATCCACGGGGCGGGGCGGGAAATACCGGCCGGTGTCCACAGCGGGCAATCGCTCGGAGAGCTCCTGTGCATCCCATTTCTCGTACGGGACACCGACCTCGTCGAAATGGCGTGTGAACAGGCTGCAGGGTGCGAAGTCCACGTCCAGCATGGTGACGCCGCAGCGGTTGAACGCTGCGAGGGGTTCACCGGCGGGTGCTTGGAGATGGTCGCGCCATGCTTCCCAGCAGTGAAGGGACTCCCACGCAGCGTTGACGCCAGCGATCGTTGGATAGGTGAAGCGGACCACGGCGCTCGAGGCGCTGGTGGAGCCGTTGCCTGCACCACCGAATTTGTCGACGACGACCACCCGCAGGCCGCTCCGCGCCAGTTCGAGAGCGATGGAGGATCCGATGACCCCGGCCCCGACGACGATTACGTCTGTGCTCTCAGTCACGTTTCAACTCACCTTCTTATCGCCGGACCAGAGGGTTCCTGCGGCGGCGCGGCGGGGCGCCGCTCCGCCGTCGCCCGCACCGCGCGCGGGTAAAATGCCGTGCTCCGGACGCTGTTGTCGTCACCTGACGTCGCCGTACAGCACCGTTGTCACGCATGTGCGCCGGATGCTCAGTTGCGTGTGAGGGGCGAAGGCCGCTCAACGTTCCGGACGTGATCGTGGAGCGGGTGGGCCCTCGCGCATGCGCAAGATCAAGGTGACCGCGTCCTCCGAGCGGGTTCCGGGAGTGAGGAGTTCCTGCAGGAGGAGGCCGCGAATCGCGGCAATGGTGACGGTGGCTACCTCCCGCGCGTGCTTCGCCTCAAGCCCTTCACGTTCCGCGAGTGACGACAGCATCACGGTCAGGTCGTCGATCGACTCCACGAACTCACGGAAATCCTCGGGGGCGTACGCGGCCAGTCCGACGACGTAGAAGAAGCCGCGGACACGCGACAGCTGCTCCGGCCGGGTGTAAGCAGCCCAGATCGCCCCGACGAAATCGTCGAAGGTGCCTTGCTGGGCGGCCTTGAGAAGTGCCTCGTTGTCACGGGATCGCTGGGCCGTGAGCATGGCGGCCAGGACGCCCGGGAGCGCCCCGAAGTGGTAGCGCAACAGGGCGTGGCTGGTTTCGATGCGGGCGGCGATCTCACGGAGGGACATCTCTGGCGGGGGAAGGGTCTCACCGAAGGCGTCGAGCAGCCGTGCCAGGAGTCGTTCGCGCGCGCTGCCGTCGCGTTGCGAGGTTGACAGGATCACGGCCGCAGTTTATCCATTGGAAAAGAGGATTCGCAACGGCGGAGGATCGATGATGAGACCTGCTCATGTGGCCGGCGCGACGGTCATCGACGGATCGGGGCGCGACCCCAGCAAGCTCGGCCTCACGATCGAGAACGGCCGTATTGCCCGCCTCGGCGCCTCCAGCGTGCACGGCGAGTGTCTCGATGCCGAGGGATTGACGATGACGCCGGGCCTGATCGACGCTCACGTCCACCTGGGCCTGTCGAGCCCGATCCAGCCGCACTTCTCGTTTCAGATCAGCGCCGCCGAGATCGCGGCGGACATCTTTGCCACGGCCGGCGCGACGCTCGAGGCCGGCTTCACCACAGTTCGCGACACCGGCGGGATCGACGGCGGTGTTGTCACCGCGATTGCGAAGGGCAAGGTCAGAGGGCCGCGCGTGCTGTCGTGCGGACCTGTTCAGTGCCAGATCGGTGGGCACGGCTACTACGGAGCCGATTGGGAACCCACCGAGCTGTGGAGCAGCCACCACATCCCGGGCCTGTGTGCCCTGTCGATGATGGCGGGCAACGCGGACGAGCTGCGGCACAACGTCCGCGAAGCCTTCCGTCGCGGAGCCTCCTTCCTGAAACTCTGCGTGACAGGCGGAGTGGTGGGCGGGCATGATCGACTGACCGACACCCAGTTCACCGTCGACGAGATCGCTGTCGCAGTTCAGGAAGCTGCGGCGCGGAACACCTATGTGACCGTCCATGCCCACAACAACAAGGGCATACGCAATGCGGTCGAGGCCGGGGTGCGCTGTGTCGAGCACGGCACCAGCCTCGACGAATCCACCGCGGATCTGATGGCCGATCGCGAGGTTGCCCTCGTGCCCACGTTCGCCGTCGTCGAGCAACTGCTGCACGACACCGCCGGAGCCGGTCTCGCCGAGTCGGCCCGAGATCGGGCCCAGGGGGCACGCGAGCAGATGACGCATGCGCTCGCTGTCGCCAAGCACGCAGGAGTACGGATCGGGTTGGGTTCCGATCTCATCGGTCCGGCCCAGGATCGGCGCGGCAAAGAACTCAGCCTGCGCGCAGCCCTCGAAACGCCGATGGAAGCGCTCGTGGCGGCGACCCGGACCAATGCTGAGATCCTCGGCCTGTCCGGCCAAGTGGGTGTCATCGCTCCCGGTGCGCAGGCAGACCTCGTTCTGTGGAGCGGCAACCCGCTCGAAGACCCAGAACTGTTCTCCGACCCCACCAACGCCGTCCTCGTAATCCAGGCCGGCGAAATCGTAAAGGACCTCAGATGAGCACCATGTGGCGGGGCTGCCTCCCCCACACCGACTATTTCGAGATGCGCTCCAGCGGTGGGCATGACTACGGCGTCTGGGTCACCACGCCACCGCACTACGACCCTGCCACGGCGCCAGCGCCTGTCGTGTACGTGCTGGACGGGAACTGGGCCGTGGGCATGACTGCTCCACTCATCGTCACGCAGCTGGACCCCATGCAGGCGATTCAGCCCTATGTCCAAGTCAGCGTGGGCTACGCGGGCGAGGAAGCCGAGCACTGGGAGCGGTTGCGCAATCGCGACCTCGTGCCGCCCGGCGAACCCATAGCAAAGGAGTACATCGATGCGGTGGAAATGGGGGTCGAAAAGGGTGTGACGACTCGCGAGCAAGCCGACGCCTACCTGGCTGAATTGAGCGACAGCCGCGGGGACATGTTCCTGAATTTCCTTACCGACGACCTGCACCCGCGAATCGAACGCGACTGCGGCACAGCCCCGAGCGGTCACGGCCTCTTCGGCTACTCCTACGGCGGACTCTTCAGCCTCTACGCCTGGCTCACCAAGGGCACCTTCTTCGAGAGCATCGGCGCGGGCAGCCCGGGCATCGTCAATGCGGACAGTCGGGTTTTCGCTGGGCTTGACTCCATGGGTGGCACCCTGCCCGGCACCAAGCTGCACGTGACCTTCAACGAGCAGGAGATACTCGGAGACCTGGCGGTCTACCAGAATCTCGCGAAGAACGCGGCCACGTTTCTTCACCGCCTCACCTCGCACGGCGGATCCGTCACCAGCGCACTCATGCACGAGACGCATGTGACCGGGCTGCAGGCGTCGTTCCTCAGCTACCTCAGGACCTGTCGCGCCCAGTGAGCCTGGACGCCGCAGCTCTCCTTCCGTCCCATGTGAGTCGACTTCTCTGGAGGTGTGCGAGTGGCCGAGCGTGACTTCGTCAGCACGGTGCCCCCGGCCGCGGGTATCGCCGAAGCACTCAGACGACGGCTGCCCGCCGGCCGGGTGGTGACTGATCCGGACATCGTCGCCGGTCTCTCGCACGACCAGGCGGTGTGGGCACCTGTGGGGCGAGCGGTGGCGGTCGTGCGCGCCAAAAGCACCGACGAGGTCCAGACCGTGGTGCGTGCGTGCCTGGAGCAAGAAGTCCCGTTGGTCGCACGCGGCGCCGGCACTGGATTGTCGGGGGGAGCCAATGCCGTCGACGGAAGCGTGATTCTCGCGCTGGACGGCATGGACAGGGTGCTGGAGGTCGACCAGCTGGAGCGCCTCGCCGTCGTACAGCCCGGTGTGGTCAACGACGACCTCCGGACCCATGTAGCGGCACTCGGCCTGTGGTACCCGCCCGACCCCGCCAGTTCGCCTTGGTCGACCATGGGAGGAAATGTCGCGACGAACGCCGGCGGAGTGTGCTGCGTCAAGTACGGCGTCACCCGCGACTATGTCCTCGCCTTGGAGGTCGTGACCGGCACGGGCGAGGTGGTCCGGCTCGGGCGCCGTACGTCAAAGGGGGTTGCAGGATACGACCTTGTGGGCCTCGTGGTGGGGGCGGAGGGCACTCTTGGCGTCATCACCGAGATCACGGTCCGGCTGCGACGCCTGCCTCCTGTCGGCGTAACCGCCGTCGGCTACTTCGACAGCGTCGGGCAGGCCGGTGACGCGGTGCGGGCGACGGCTGCCGCGGGGCTGCGGCCGGCCGCGCTGGAGCTCATCGACCGGCACTGTCTGCGCGCGGTCGACGCCTGGAAGAACATGGGACTCTCCACCGAGGCGGACGTGGTGCTCCTGGCGCGTTTCGACGATGACGGCCGCGCCGCCGACGAAGGCGCCCGCCGGATGGTCGACTGCTTCCGTGGGGCCGGCTCGACTTGGGCGGACCGGTCGGAGACGGAGGAAGAAGCAGAGATGCTCTTCGCGGCCCGCCGACTGGCCTTCCCGGCACTCGAGCGGCTGGGCCCAGTCCTCACGGAGGACGTCTGTGTACCCATCGGGGCGCTGGCGGAGATGCTGACCCGCATCGACCGGACCGCGCAGAGGCACAGGATCACCATCGCCAACATCGCGCACGTTGGGGACGGCAACTTGCATCCGCTGCTTGTGACGGAACACGGTGACGCCGCGGCTCAGGTCCGGGCTCGTGCGGCGTTCGACGACATCATCGCAGACGCCCTTGAATTGGGTGGCACGGTGACGGGGGAGCACGGTGTGGGACTGCTCAAGCGGCCCGGTCTCACCCGGGAACTCGGTCCAGCCGTCCTGCAGTTGCATCGCGCGGTGAAGCACGCTCTCGACCCGGCCGGAATCCTCAATCCCGGCAAGGTTTTCGGACCGGCGTGACCCCTTGGCCGTGTGCGGGCTCCAGCTTCAGGGCCGTCGCATGAGGCGTGTCTGCGGTTGCAGAGCCAGCACCTCCCAATCGTCATGTCGACGCCGACCACCGCCCTTTGGTGCGTATCGACCCCTTCCCCTTGACAGGGCTACCCGCCGACACGACCGTTGAGAGCGCTCTCACTCACGTGATGTACACGAGGAGAACTGATGCGCCCTTCCCGTTGGCTCGCCGGTGCTGTTCCGCTGGGGCTCGTAGGCCTCCTCGCACTCGGGCAGGCCGCGAACGCTGCCCAGCCGGACGAGCGGCCCACCGACAGCGCCCAGGAGGCGGACAGGGGGGCGACGGAGCGGGCGGTGACCGTTGCGGATCAGCCCTCAACGCTGGGGCGCTCCCTGGTGGGCGGGGCGGACCCGACCGTGATCAAGGTGGGTGACCTGTACGTCTCGGCCAAAGCCGTTGACGGCGGGATCGCGGTGCGTACGGCCGCCACCCCGGAGGAAGTGGCCACCGCGCCCAAGCACCAGGTGTGGCGGGACACTGCCGGTCTGGGCGAGGTGTGGGCACCGGAGATCGTGCATCACGACGGCCAGTACCGGATCTACTTCGCCGCCGGCCGGGGCGCGGCCCACCGGATGTATCACATTGCCTCAGCCAACCCGACGTCCGGTTACTCCCCGGCCGTCAAGGTGTCCCTGCCCGGCGACAAGTGGGCCATCGACGGGGCTCCCTTCACCTACAACGGGCAGCGCTGGTTCGTGTGGTCGGGCTGGTCCGGCGACACCAACGTCGAACAGAACCTCTACATCGCCCGGATGAGCAGCCCCACCGCGGCCACCGGCGGCCGCTACGTCATCTCGCAGCCGCGCGAGCCATGGGAGCGGGTCGTGGGCAACCCGTACATCAACGAGGCTCCCCAGCCTGTCGTCGACCCCTCCGGACGGCTGCACGTCGTGTACTCCGCGAATGGCAGTTGGAGTGACAAGTACTGCATCGCCGACTTGCGGCTGCGGGCGGGCGGCGACCCCACGTACGTCTGGGACTGGTACAAGAGCAACGGCTGCCTCTTCGGCTCGCACGCGCCGTCCATGATGTCCGGCTGGACCCCGACCGTGAACGTCAACGGACCTGGCCATCACTCGTTCATCCTGCCCCGGGGCGACGTCAACGCCGCTCCGCCCTCCGGAAACCGCTTCCCCACCCTTTACCACGCGGTCGCCAAGGGCACCCCGTACTCGTGGTCCAACCGCTACTGGTACTCCGGTACGGCGGTCTGGTGGAGCAACACCACCTACCGGCGCGCCAACGTTCCCGGGAGCACGACCGATGCGGGCTACAGCCTGAAGTTCTTCGAGTAGCCAGAAGGCGATGTGGGCACTGTTGACGCAGTCCTTGACGTTCCCGGTGACACAGCGCCGGCGAACGTGGACGGTTCGGGCGAGGCGCTCCACGCGACGCCTCGCTCACCTCCGTGGTCCCCGACAGCGGTCATCTCCGCGTTGCCCGTCGGCTGCCTGGCCACGCCCGCAACCGGTGCCAGCACGCCGGAACCCCGGCTGGGACCTCGGAACTCTTGTACGGCTTCGGCGTCCAAGTGATGCACGTCAAGAAACAGAGTCAGGTCTACGCCCTTCCCGGCGTCGCGCGCTCACTCCGCCGTGTTCACCCGTTCGCCGACCGCTAGGGGCCTGAGATGCCGATTCCTCCCCGAAGCCGCGCTGCGTGGGCCTCTTGACCACCCGTGTCAGGCACAGCCCAGGAAGTGGTCGTGAATCAGACGTTCACCTGTGGCCGTGCGGCCCGTACATCGGCCAGGTGCTGGATGTATTGGGCAGCGCGCCTGCTGTGCAGCAGGGCGAGGAGACTCGTGGTCGTCAGGGTGAGCCGGTTGAGCACAGTGCTCTTCCCGGCGCCCGCGGTGCCCTCCTGCGCGACGAGCACGGCCTCACCCCTGGTCCTTCTCGGCGACGAGCCGGCCGACGAAGTGCGCGGCTCTGCCGTAGCACAGGCTTGGGAGCCGTACAGCAGGCTGGCGTCGTGGGCGAGCCACGTGCTCTGTGAGTAGCCGCTGTCTGGGTCCCACGGGGTGGGGCGAAACCACGCGTAGCGGGTGCGTGCCGCCTCGGGCTCCCTGCCGGGGAGTGAAGAGGCGACGAAGCTCACGCCGGCGGGGGAGCGGTGCTGGCCCGGACGATGAATTGCACGGATGGCAGCTGGACCGGCCGGAAGTCCTTGCCTTCGGTCAGTGCGACCAGCGTCTGTGCGGCGGCGTGGCCCCAGGCCAGGACGTCCTGACGGGCCGTGGTCAGAGGGGGTGAGATGCAGTCGGCCAGTGGGATGTCGTCGAAGCCGACGACCGACAGGTCCTTCGGGACCCGCAGGCCGCGGCTGGTCGCGGCGGTGATCCCGGCGATGGCCATCAGGTCGTTGGCGTAGACGATCGCCGTCGGTGGTTCGTCCTGGTCCAGCAGCCGGTGGGTGGCCTGGGCGCCGGACGCGCCGGTGAAGTCGGCTTTGGCGGGCGGGAGTTCGGGCAGGCCGGCCTCCGCGAGAGCCTGGCTCCACGCGATGCGCCTGCTCTCGGTGTGGACGTACCCCTCGGCGCCGCAGACATGGCCGATGCGCCGGTGCCCGAGCGACCGCAGATGCCTGACCGCCTGGCGGATGCCGCTGCCGTCGTCGACGCTGATGGACGGGATACCGGTGCCCTCCTGGGGCGGACCCACGATCAGTGCCGGGATGTCCAGCTCCGTCATGAGCGCGGGGCGTGGGTCGTCGACCCGCAGGTCGGTCAGGAAGACGCCGTCGACCCGGCCGTCCCCGGCCAGCCGTTCGTAGGCCCGCCGTTCGGACTCCGCGTCGGGGACGACCTGGAGCACGAGTGCGTAGCCGAGCGGGGCGAGTCCGGTTTCGATGCCCGCCACGAACTGCGGGAAGAACGGGTCGGTGCTCAGCAGTTCGGGCGGCCTGCGGATTACCAGCCCCAGGGTCTGCCACCGCCTGGTGGACAGGGCGCGAGCGCCGGCGTTGGGCTGCCAGCCCAGGTCGTCCATGGCGGCGCGGACCCGGCGGCGCGCCTGCGGGCTGACCCCGGGGCGGTCGTTGACGACGAAGGAGACGGTCGCCTTGGAGACCTGGGCCAGCGCGGCCACGTCGCCGATCGTGGGGCGGCGGGCCCGGGGCGGCCGCGGCGGGGCCTCGCCGGTGCTGTCCGCCGCCGGTTCGCCCGTCGGGCCCTTCTGTTGCGTCATGCCGCCTCGCTTCTCCTCGTCGACGACTTCCCACGCGGACCCGCCGGATGGACGAGTTTATGTCGGCCCGGTGACAGAACGATTCGGTGCCATCCCTTGACCGTCTCATACTAAACCGGTTTGATGAGCCCGTCACCCCGCGACGATCTTTCCGGCGGGGCAGGTCCGCAGCGCCGACGCAGAGGGTCCGCTCCGGGCCCTCGACCATCCGCAGGGAAGGGAGTTGGGCGCTATGAGGCGTCATTATCCGCGCGTTACGGTGCTGGCGACCGCCGCGGTGGTCGCGCTGCCGCTGTCGGCCTGCGGCTCGGGCGGCGACAGCGGTGGTGAGCCGACGTCGGGACCGATCGAGATCTGGTACGCGACGAACCAGCAGGAACAGGCGTGGGCCAAGGCTACCGTGGCCGCCTGGAACGCGCAGCACGCCGACGAGAAGGTCACTGCCAAGGCCGTGCCGTCTGGCAAGTCCACCGAGGACGTCCTCACGGCCGCGATCACCGCGGGCAACACCCCGTGCCTCGTCTACAACACCGCCCCGGCCGCGGTCCCCGCCTTTCAGAAGCAGGGTGGTCTGGTCGACCTATCCCAGACCTTCGACGACGCCGAGTCCTTCATCGAGAAGCGCTCCGGCGCCGTCGCGGAAGGCTTCCGGTCACCGGACGGCTCGTTCCACCAGGTGCCGTGGAAGACGAACCCGTTCATGCTCTATTACAACAAGGACGTCTTCGCGAAGGCTGGTCTCGATCCGGAGAAGCCGCAGCTGAGCACGTACGAGGACGTGCTCGCGGCAGCCGAGGCGATCAAGAAGAGCAACGCCGCGAAGTTCGCCCTCTACCCGCCCGCGACCAGCGACTCCACCAACGCGCTGTTCGACTTCTACCCGCTCTACCTCGCCAACTCCGGCGGCACGCAGCTGGTGGAGGACGGCAAGGCCACCTTCACCTCGCAGGCCGGGCAGCAGACCCTCGCCTTCTGGCAGCGGATGTACGACCGCGGCTACTCCTCGCCGGAGGCGTACAGCGGCGACATGTGGGCGGGCCCGTTCGCCGACGGGGTGGCCGCGATGGGCATCGCCGGACCCTGGGGCAAGGGGCAGTTCGACGGCAAGGTGAAGTACGGCGTGGTGCCGCTCCCCACCGCCACGGGAAGGGCCGGCGCCGCGACGCCGACCTTCGCGGACTCCAAGAACGTGGGGTTCTTCAGCTCCTGCGCCAACAAGCAGACCGCCTGGGACTTCACCAAGTTCTCCATGAGCGAGGAGATGGACACGGCGCTCCTCGAAAGGACCGGCCAGTTCCCCACCCGGAGCGATGTGGCCTCGGTAGCGGTCTCCTTCCTCAAGGACAACCCCTTCTACCGGCCCTTCGCCGACGCCGTGCCCCACGCCGTGGACGTACCGAACATCGCGGGCTCGACCGAGGTGTGGAAGACCTTCCGCGGCGGCTGGGAGGAGACGGTGCTGACCGGCAAGGGCGATGTGAAGGCGGCCTTCGGCAAGGTCGCGCAGGAAATCGACGACCAGGCCGCGGGCTGACGGAGCACACGATGACCCCACCCCGTGCCCAGGCCGACACGCTGCCGGCCGTCACCGGCCCGGCCCGCGGCGGAGCGGCGCACGCCTCCGCACCACCCCGCCGGCCGCCCGCCTCGCGGACGAAGCGGTGGCTGGGCGGCAGCCCGCTCGGCCTCTTCCTCACCGCGCCGTACACCGCCTACGTCCTGGTCGTGTTCGTCATCCCGTTCGGGGCCGGGGTGTGGATGGCGTTCCACGACTACTTCTTCACCGCGCCAGGCGTCTCCGTACCGCACCCGTTCGTCGGCCTGGACAACTTCACCGAGGTCCTCGGCGAGGCGGAGACCCGGCGGGCTTTCGGCAACCTCGCGCTGTTCATGGCCATCAACATCCCGCTGACCGTGGTGCTCGCCCTCGCGCTGGCGTCGGCGCTGAACGCCGTGACCCGCTGCCGGGGCTTCTTCCGGATCGCCTACTACGTCCCGTACGTGACGGCCTCGGTCGCCACCCTCGCCGTCTGGCTGTTCCTGTTCAACGGCTCCGGAGCGGTCAACCACGTGCTCGGCTCCTACGCGCCGGACCCCTCGTGGCTGGCAAACAAGCAACTGGTGATGCCGCTCATCGCGGTGTACGTCACCTGGAAGCAGCTCGGGCTCTACATCCTGCTCTACCTCGCAGCCCTCCAGAACGTTCCCAAGGAGCTGCACGAGGCGGCCCTCACGGACGGCGCGGGACGTTTCCAGGCGTTCCGCGCGGTCACCCTGCCTGCCGTCCGTCCCGTCACCTCGCTGGTCGTCCTGCTCTCCATCATCACGGCGGGACAGATCTTCACCGAGCCGTTCCTGCTCACCGGCGGCGGCCCGGGCGGCGCCTCCCTCACCCCGGCGCTGCTCGTGTACCAGCGGGGCATCGCCCAGGGGGAGCCGGACGCCGCGGCCGCCATCGGGCTGATCCTCGTGACCGGGGTGCTCGTCATCGCGACCGTCGCCCGGCGGATCACGGAAAGGGACTGACATGGACCGCGTCCTGCGGGCCTTGCGCTACGCCGCGCTCGGCCTCGGTGCCGTCGCCGCGCTGCTGCCGTTCTACTACATGATCATCGGCGCGCTGCAGAAGAAGCGCGACACCAGCCTGGGCGGCCTGCTGCCCGATCCGGCCAACCTCACTCTCGCCAACCTCAGCGGCATCGACGACTCCTTCAGCCTCGTCGGCGCTCTCGCCAACTCGCTGATCGTGACCGCCGGTGTGATGGCCTGCACGCTGGTCTTCGGCCTGCTGGCCGGGTACGCGCTGGCGATCCTGAGGTTCCGCGGCCGCGGCCTGGTCTTCGCCCTCGTGCTGCTGGTCCAGGCGATCCCCTTCCAACTGCTGATGATCCCGCTGTACGTGATGGTCGTGCGCTACTTCGGCCTCGCCGACAGCTACGCCGGCATGATCCTGCCGTTCGCCGTCAACTCCGTCGCGGTGCTCATCTTCCGCCAGTACTTCCTGCAGATCCCCAGGGAGATCTTCGACGCGGCCCGCATGGACGGGGCGGGCGAACTGCGCATCCTGCGCTCGGTGGCGGTGCCGCTGGTGCGCCCTGCCGTCCTTACGGCCATGCTCGTCACCTTCATCGGCCCTTGGAACGAGTTCCTGTGGCCGTTCCTGGTGACCAAGGACGAGGGGATGCAGCCGCTGGCCGTGAGCCTGGCGAACTTCTCCCAGGCCAACTCCACCTTCCAGGCCAACCCCATGGGCGCGGTGCTCGCCGGAGCCTGCGTGCTGGCGGTGCCTGCCGTCGTCCTGTTCGTGCTCTTCCAACGCCATTTCACCTCGGCCAACCTCGGCTCCGCGATCAAAGGCTAGGTATGCCCCAGCTCACCACCCCCAGCGCCCTCCCCTACACCCTGCGCAGGGTCGGCGTGATCATGAGCCCCGACCCCGCCGACCCCATGGAGGCCGAGGGCGTCCTCAACCCGGGCACCGCCTGGGCGCCCGACGGGCAGCTCTACCTGTTCCCGCGCATGGTCGCGGAGGGCAACGTCTCGCGCATCGGTCGGGCCCGCGTGGTCATCGAGGACGGTGTGCCGGTCGGTGTCGAGCGGCAGGGCGTGGTGCTCGCGCCGGACGAGGGTTTCGAGCGGGGCGCGGGCAACGCCGGGGTGGAGGACCCCCGGATCACGTTCCTCGCCGACCTGGGCGTGTACGTCATGACGTACGTGGCCTACGGCCCGCTCGGTCCCCGGCCCGCGCTGGCCGTCTCCACGGACACCGTCGCCTGGCGTCGCCTCGGGCCGCTGCACTTCACGTACCGGCCGGAACTCGCCACCGACCTGAACTTCTTCCCCAACAAGGACCTGGTGTTCTTCCCGGAAATCGTGCCGGGCCCGGACGGGCGGCCGAGCTTCGCCATGCTGCACCGTCCGATGTGGGACCTGGAGTGGCTGCGGCCGGGGGAGGGTGCCCCCGCGCCCGCCGGGATCAGTGACGGGCGGCCCTCGATCTGGATCGCCTACGCCGACGCCGAGGAGGTCTCCCGCGACCTTTCCGCGCTCACGTCACTGCGGCACTCCGTCCCGGTGGCCGGGCCCGAGATGCCCTTCGAGGCCGCCAAGATCGGGGCGGGCCCGCCGCCGGTGCGGGTGCCCGAGGGCTGGCTTCTCATCCACCACGGCGTGACCGGCCCGGTCGCCAGGGGTTTCGAACTCAGCCACGGGGCGGTCTACCGGGCGGGCGGCATCCTCCTCGACCCGGACGACCCCTCGCGGGTGCTGGCCCGTTCGGCCGAGCCCTGGCTCTCCCCGGAGACGCACGAGGAGACGGTGGGCACGCTGGGCAACGTCGTCTTCCCCACGGCCGTCGAGCGGATAGCCGGCACCACGTACGTCTTCTACGGCATGGCGGACAGCTCGATCGGGGTCGCCGCCCTGGAGCGCACCGAGGACTGACGGGCCGCATACCAAGAGGCGGGCCGCCGAAGGATCGCATTCCATCGGCGGCCCGCCTCTTCCTGCTCCGGGGCCGCCTATGCCAGGGCCCGCGTCACCGTCCTGCCGAGGTCCGCGCCCGTGCCGAGGGCGAAGTCGCCCCGGCGGGTACGGCCCCGGGAGGTGAGGGTGACCGAGACCTGGAGGCCGGGCCGGTCCGGGTTGGCCACACTCACCACGGGCGAGTGACCCGTCCGGTCGAGGACGACCAGGGCGGGCTGGTCCACCAGCAGGGCGCACCCGCCGCCCAGGTCGAGGACGCCGGGCTCGTGGAATACCGCCATCGTCAGCCGGAGCCGCGGATGGGTGACGGCCTGCGCCCGCTCGTCGTTGCGCAGGGTCCGCACCACCGGCCTGGCCGCGTAGGCCCTGACCCGGCCGGGGGTGGCGCCGGGCAGGACGATGTAGGCGTACCCGGCGTCCTCCGGGGCGGTGCCGTGGTCGAAGAAGAGCGTGAAGGCGTCCCGTTCGACCGGGTCGCGGCCGATCCAGCTGCCGCGCTGCTTCCTGCGGGAGACCTTCAGCGGGCCGCCCTCGGGGAAGACGTAGCCGATCTCGTCGTTGTACGCCCAGGAGGCCGTCACCGGTGCGGAGTCGGTGCCGGGGCGCACGGCCCGCCCGCCCACGGTGGCGTTGGAGCGGGCCGCCCCCTGGTTGACGGTCGTGTGGACGGCGTGGGCGGAGGTGGAGCTGATCCCGGTGCCGAGCACCACCAGCTCGTCGTCGAAGCAGAAGTAGCTCTTGAGCCCCTTGGTCCCGTACCGGTCCAGGGTGAGGACGCAGGCGCCGTAGCGCCCGTCGCTGACGCCGCCGGTGAAGCTCCCCGCGTTGTCGGGGCTGGAGGCCGAGGTCACCTTGGCGTACGGCGCGGTGACGCCGGGGTAGTGGGACCAGTCGAAGGCGGGAACGAGGTCGTCGTACTCCCGGTTGCTGACCTGGATCGAGGTCGCCCCGGACGCGTTCCAGGCGATCTCGTTGCCGACCTCGGGCCGGAGCGTGGAGCGGTACTCACTGCCCTTCATCCGGGGGGAGTTGATCCTGGTGAAAACGCCGTACCCGTCCCGCAGGTGGGAGGAGAACTCCGACCGCCAGAAGTACTTGTGGCCGGTGACGCCGTTGCCCCGGCTCCGGCCCCGGATGTTGTCGGCCAGGCGCGTGTACTGGGCCGACCTGGCCTCGTCGGCGCGGGCCATCCGGTCCAGCGGCTCCAGGAAGTCCGCCGCGTAGCTGGTGACGCCGTCGATCGTGTTGGGCGGCCGGTAACCGAGGTACAGCATCCCGATCTCCCCGCGGATCAGCCACCGTGTGCCGTCGAGAATGTAGAAGGCCACGGCGTCGATGTCCTCGGGCGAGAAGTCGAAGCTGGTGCCGCGCGCCACGTCGGCCCAGGCAGCGACGATGGTGAAGAGCGCCATGCCGTAGCCCTCGCTGTAGAGCTGCGCGCCGTGCGCCCAGAAGCTGGAGTCGACCTGCACGGCCTCCTTGACCCCGCCGCTGCGGTCGACCGCCACCGTCTGCGACATGGTGCCGTAGCCCTGGTGGATGTCGTCCGAGGCGCCCTTGGCGACCGCCTCGTAGAGGTAGTTCTCGGTGCGCCAGGAGCCGTTGGCCCCGGCCGGGTCGCGTCGCCCGGTGTTGTGGGCGTAGGCCACCTCCCGCGCCGGGGCGCTGAGTTCGTCACCGACGAAGATCGACACCCGCCCCATGGCCATCGACTTGCCGATCTCGGTCTCCCACCAGTTGGTGCAGGTCGGCTTGGTCTTGTCCCAGTGGAGCAGGGCGCGGTTCAGTGCCTCGATCAACTCCGGCCTGCCATGCCCCTCCGCCTCCGGGTCCCGGTAGGCGTGGGCCATCGCCATCATGCGGTACAGCGCGTGGTACGGAGACCACACCCGGCCGTTCGCGGAACTGGTGGTGTCGGCGTAGTCCACGTTCGGCCAGGACCCGTCGGAGCGCAGGGACGCCGCGTAGGACAGGGCCTCGGAAGCGCGGGCGAGGAAAATGCCGTTGGCCAGTCGCACCTGGTCGCCCTGGGCGAGGAAGCGCTGCTGGAGGCGCTCGACGATGATCTGGATGTCGTCGACGACCGACGGGTCGCCGCCCGCCTCGGCGGCCCGGGCGAGGGACGGCACCGTCAGCGTCAGGCCGGCCGTGCCGGCGGCCAGCCCCAACCCGCCGAGCAGGACGCGTCGGCGGTCGGGCAGGAAGACGGCTCCGGTGTCAGACATGAAGGACTCCTTCGGTGCGTCCGGCCTGCCGGCAGGGTGCAGGACGCCTGATCCGTCAAGGAGGGTGCGTCTCGGCCGGCGCGAGCGTGCGGGCGTTGGTTCGGTCACGGCCGCCAGGTGGGACACGAGGTGGCTAAACCGGTTTGAGGATGATGTTCAACAGTTATCCGGTGGCGCTCGCCCGCGTCAACACTCCGAACGGCGAAACCTGTGTGCGGCGAGGCTTTCCCGCGACGGTTTCCCGGCTCGCGGTCCGGGCGGGGAGACGCGCACCGGCGGACCGGCCTCATGCCTCGGCGTCCCGGCCGGCGCCCCCTTGCCCCACCTCTCCGAAGCGCGCCGACATGGGCCCGGCGGTCCCGACGAGTGCCGGGCCCCAGCCGAGCGTCAGGAGCCGACAGGTGCCGAGGGCCCGTCAACGTGGCGCATCAGCCAGGTCCAGAGGAGGCAGGTCGTTCAGGATCAGGGTCTGCAGGTCGTTCATGGTGGGGGAGTCCATGGTGGCCAGACGGCGGGCTTGACGGGTGGCCATGTGTTCAACGGTCTGGCGAGCCAGGCGGGCGTTGCCGAAGGAGCGGTTACGGGGCTGGGCGTCGAAGTACTTCAGGAGCGCCGGCGGCACGTCCGGAGCACATTCGAAGCCGCAGAGGGCCGCGTGTTGCCGGACGATGGTCACCAGTTCCTCCGAGCTGTAGTCCGGGAACTCGATGTGCCGTGAGAAGCGGCTGGAGAGGCCGGGGTTGGAGGCGAGGAAGCGGTTCATCTCGTTCGTATAGCCGGCGACGATGACGACGACTTCCTCGCGGTGGTCCTCCATCAGTTTGAGGAGGGTGTCGATGGCCTCGCGGCCGAAGTCGGACGGCGAGTCGGGAGGCGCGAGGGTGTATGCCTCGTCGATGAAGAGGACGCCGCCCAGGGCCTTCTGGAAGACCTCCTTGGTGAGCTGGGCGGTGTGCCCCACGTAACGGCCGACGAGGTCGGCGCGGGCCACCTCGACGATCTGGCCGCGGGGCAGCACTTCCAGTGAGCGCAGCAGCTTGCCGTACAGGCGGGCCACGGTGGTCTTTCCGGTGCCGGGAGGCCCGGCGAACACGAGGTGCCGGTTGATCCGGGAGGAGGGCAGTCCTGCCGCTTCGCGCTGCCGGGAGGCCGAAAGGAGATTGATCATGTCGGTGACCTCGTACTTGACGCTGTCCAGGCCGATCATCGCCTCCAGTTCCTCCACCGGCGACGTCGCCCGGACTCCCGAGGCGGCGGCCTTGGCGGCGGCGGCAGCGGCCTCGCCGACGTCCTCCGGCAGCAGCACTGTCAGGTCGTGCTCGGCGGCCTCCATGAGACCGGCCAGCCGGAACGCCTGGCGGTCCACCATCTCCTCGAACACCTGCCGGGCCACTCGGCCGTTGCCGAAGTTGGGGCCCCGGTGCATCTCGCCGAAGTGGGCGGAGAGCGCGTCCCTGGTGTCCGGGGAGAGGTCGTAGCGGTGGCGCTCGCAGAGGGTCTCCACGATGGTCACCAGCTCGTCGACGGTGTAGTTGGCGAACTCGACGGTGCGGGCGAAGCGGGAGGCGAGACCGGGGTTGACGGCGAGGAAGGACTCCATCTCGTCCGTGTAGCCGGCCGCGATGACGACGACGTCGTCACGGTGGTCCTCCATCAGTTTGACCAGGGTGTCGACGGCCTCACGGCCGAAGTCGGCGCCGGAGTTCTTGCCGTCGGAGGCGAGCGTGTACGCCTCGTCCACGAACAGCACCCCGCCCAGCGCCCGGTTGAACGTCTCGGTGGTCTTGATCGCCGTACCGCCGACCACCTGCGCCACCAGGTCGGCCCGGGAGACCTCCACCAGGTGGCCGGAGCGCAGGCTGCCCAGCTCGGCGAGGATCGAGCCGTAGAGGCGGGCGACGGTCGTCTTGCCGGTACCGGGAGCGCCCGCGAAGATCAGGTGCCTGCTCATCGGCGGAGCCGGGAGGCCGAGGCTGGCCCGGCGCTGGGCCAGCCGGGTCAGGTTGATCAGGCTCTTGACCTGGCGCTTGACCCCCTCCAGCCCTACCAGTGCCTCCAACTCCTCGATCGGTCCGGCCGGTTCGGCGGGCAGCTCGTCGTCGGTCCGCTTCGCCCCCGTCCGGGACGGGTCCGTGAGGTCGGGCGGCGGGGCCCCGTCGTACGCGTCCCGGCCGCCGTTGCCCGCGCTGGAGAGCCGGTCGACGGTGAGCGCGCCCTCCTTGGCCGTCTGTCGCAGACCGGCGCCCCGGTTGTCGTTGGCCGCGCAGTCGAGCACGGAGACCTGGCCCGCGCTCTCCACGCGGACGCCGTCCGCCCGCCCGTTGAGCATCTCGCAGCCGTTGAGGGTGGCCCGCGATCCGGCGAGGAGGAGCACCCCGTGCGCGCCGGAGGAGATGATTCGGTTGCGTATGGCGGAGACCTCGCCGTCCTCCTCGACCCGGATGCCCTCCGCCGTGCTGTTCTCGAGGACCGTGTCACGGATGTCCGCGAAGCCGCCCGCGTCGATGAGGACCCCGGGCCCTCCGGCCTCGTTCATGGAGCAGTTGACGACGTGCGTGCGGCTGTCGGCCGCGACCCGCAAGGACGCGCCGCCCGCCTTCTCGACCTGGCAGTCCTCCAGCCGGCCGCGCCCGCCCTGGGCCACCTCCACGCCGTGGCCCGCTGCCGCGACGATACGGGCCCGCCGCACCAGCGGATTGGCCCCCGCCCGGATGTGCAGGCCGGTTCCGGCGGCGGCCGTCACCTCCAGCCGGTCGACCTCGGCCGCCGATTCGCCGGTCAGCAGGACGGCGGACGAGGCGGCGCACTCCCGTACGACGGTCCTGGTCAGCGCCGGGGCCGCGCTCTCGGTGGCCAGGACCGCGGGCCCCTCGCAGCGGGTGAACTCGCACCCCTCGTAGCTTCCGCGTGCCCGTGAGGTCACCACGAGGCCGCTGCCCTTGGTACGGGCCACCCGGCAGTCGCGCAGCACCGGTTCGGCGCCGGCGGAGACAAGGATGCCGTGCTCGGAGGTGTCCTGGACGTCCAGTTCGGCCAGCTCGGGCCGCGAGGCACTGGTCACCAGGGCGCCCACGGCCAAGTCGTGCAGCCGGGTGCGCAGCACCTGGGTGGCACTGTTCTGCTCGATGGCGACTCCGGGCTTGTCGGTGCCGGATATGTCGCAGTCCTCGACCCTGCCGCGAGCCTGCCCGTTGGCCAGCACCCCGTTGCCGCGCGAATCTCGTACGGTGCAGCCGCGGATAACGGTCCTGGCCTTCTCGCTCATGACCACCGCCGAACTGCCCAGGTTCTCCAGCACGCAGTCCGCGACCACGCTCTCCTCGGCCGAGGTGTCGACGATCCCCGCCCCCGCCGGGTTGCTGACCCGGCAGTCCCGCATGGCCAGCGAACCGGCGTTGCGGCTGAGCAGCGCGGTCCAGCCGACACCGGCGATCTCGCAGCCGTCCAGCGCCGCCTGGCCCTGGTAGGCGTCCACGACGGGGACGTCCTCGTCCTCGGGGCCGCGCAGCACCAGGTCGGTGAGCATCACGGCGTCGGCGACCAGGGTCACGGCGGAACCGCTGTGCGGCGCGATCTCCACGCTTCCCCGGTTGCCGTCGGCCACGATCGTCACCCGCCGGGAGATGCGCAGGCTCTCCTCGTAGCGCCCGGGCAGGACACTGATGACCGCACCCGTCCGGGCCTGTGCCAGAGCTTCACCGATGGTACGGAAGCTGTCCGGCCCTTCTGATCGGTCGGGACCAACCGTGAACAGCTGGCGTACCACGCGCGTCTCTCCTCTTCTTCGTCACCGTCGCGCTGGCGACGACGATGGGGGTGACCGTAGTAAACAGTAGAAGGCGTCGGTGAACAGCGGGCGGTGGCGGGCCTCATGGCCATCGGTGGCCATGATCTCCCGTACGGAGCCGGGAGGTTGAAGGGGCGGAGACGCCTCTTATCATGCGTCCCATGAGGCAACCGCGGGTTCCCACCGTCCCCCTGTCCGCTCCTGGCCGGCGCCGCCGCACCCGTCGGTGGTCCCAGGGGGTCGGAGCGCTGGCGGTGACGGCGGTCTGCGCCGTGGGCCTCCCGGCGCAGGCCGCCGCCGCGGACGGGGGCACGACGAGCCTGCCGGCCATGCCCCTCACACTGGGCCAGGACGCCCCCTGCACCCCCGGGTCCAAGCGCACCGCCGAAGGGGTGACCTGGGCGCAGAAGAGCCTGTCGCTGCCGCACGCCTGGAAGTTGTCCCAGGGCCAGGGGGTCACCGTCGCGGTGGTGGGCTCCGGCGTGTCCCTCGCCGCGCCGGCGCTGGCGGGCAGGGTCACGACGGTCGGCGACGCGGGCGAGGACTGTGTGGGGCACGGGACGTTCATCGCCGGGCTCATCGCCGCGGCCCGCACCGAGGGCACGGCCTTCCAGGGGATCGCCCCGGCCGCACGGGTGCTCGGAGTGCGGGGGACCGACGAGCGCGGGGTGCCCTCCGCCGAACGCGTCGCCGCAGGTATCCGCGCCGCCGTGGACCGGGGTGCGCGGGTCGTCAGCGTCGCCTCGGCGCTGCCCACCGGGAAGAAGGAGCTGACCGACGCCGTCCGCCACGCCGTCGAGCACGACGTGCTCGTGGTCGCCCCGGTCGCTCCGGACGCCGAGCCCCGGCCGGGTGACCGGACCGCCGAGGCCTACTGGCCCGCGGCGGCGCCCGGCGTCCTGTCCGTGGTCGGAGTGGGCGAGGACGGAGCCGCCCTGAAGAGCGCGGTGGGATCGGCTACGGCGGAGCTGGCGGCGCCCGGTGGTCCCGTGATCGGCGTCGGCCCACGCGGCAAGGGACATTTCATCGCCGCCGGATCCTCGGCCGCCGCCGCCTACACCGCGGGCGCGGCCGCCCTGGTCCGCGCCTACGACCCGGACCTGACGGCCGCCGAGACCGCCGACCGGCTGACCCTCTCGGCCGCGCCGGCCGGTGAGGCCGCCCGGCTCGACCCCTACGCCGCCCTCTCCATGGTCTCCGCCACGTCCCGGGCCCCGGCGGCCGCCCCGGTGGAGAGCGAACCGCTGCGGCTGCCGGTGGCGTCCACGGTCCTCCAGGACCGCGCCATGGTGATCGCCGGCGCCATGGCGATGCTGGTGATCCTCGTCGCCGCCGCGGCCGCGGTGATCCCGCGCGGTCGCGCCCGGGGCTGGCGACGGCCCTGAAGAGCGTCCGGCCGACCCTGACCGGGCCCACGACACCTGGCGCGGTGCGTGTCCGGCGCGCCGGGGAGCCCGGGCCGCTCCCGGGCGACGAGGCTGGGGCGAGTGTCCGGTGTCCAGGCGGCTCAGTCCGTTCCGGTTTCGTCCAGCCGGGCCGTCTGCACCAGCGTCGTGGTACGCCGGGCCACCCGCAGGGCGCGTCCCGTGGGCAGGGTGCGCGGCTTGACGTTCCCGAAGAGATATCCCTCGGTCGGCGGGCAGGACAGCAGCAGAGCAGGCGAGTTGATCTCCTGGAGGCGGCGCAGCAGGGCCTCCTGGAGGCCACGCCCCGAGCCGGAGGCCGAGCGGGCGACCACCATGTGCAGACCCACCTCGTAGCCGAGGGCCAGATGGTCCAACAGCGGCATGAAGGGGTTGTTGCCGGGACCCACACCGATCATGTCGTAGTCGTCGACGAGGACGAACAGCCGCGGTCCGGTCCACCAGTCGCACAGCCGCATCCGGGCCGGGGCGACGTCGGCCCCGGGCACTCGGAGTTTGATCGCCCGTGCCGCGCCGTTGACCAGATCGCGCAGCGCGTCGATGGACACGGCGTGCCCCAGGCGGTACTCCTCCGGTATGGCGTCGGCCAGGTCGCGGCGGTAGTCCACCAGCAGCACCCGGGCCTCCTCGGGACTGTACCGCTCGGTGATGGCGCGGGCGATCAGGCGCAGCAGGTTGGTCTTGCCGCTCTCGGTGTCGCCGACGGTGATCAGGTGCGGTGCGGTGGAGAAGTCGTGCCAGGCGGGCTTCAGTCCGTCCTCCTCCAGGCCCAGTGCGACGCGCAGACCGTCACCCTCCTCCGTCTTCCGGGGTTCGGGCAGCGTGCGGCTGGACACCGTGGCGGGGAGCAGCCGCACTTCGGGGGCCTCCGGTCCGTTCCAGTGCTCCTTGACGTCCTGGATCAGGTCGGCCGCCCCCGCGGAGAGGCCGGCGGCGCCGTCCACGCCGTCGATCCGGGGCAGCGCCGCGAGGAAGTGCAGCTTGGAGTCGACGGTGAGGCCGCGGCCGGGGGACGAGGGCACGGACCTGGCCCGGCGCGAGTCGACCATCGACTCCATCGGGTCGCCCATCCGCAGCTCGATCCGGGTCCCGGACTGGTCGCGGACAGCGGCGGTCAGCTCCACCCAGCGAGCGGTCGTGACGATCAGGTGGATGCCGTAGTTGAGTCCCCGGGAGGCGATGCGGGTGAACGTCTGCATCAGATCCTGGTGGTCCTGACGGACGGTGGACCAGCCGTCCACCACCACGAAGACGTCCCCGTGCGGCTGGTCGGCGAACTCCCCGGCGGCCCGGCGGGCGCGGTAGTCGGGCATGGAGGTGACACCGTGCTGGAG
Source organism: Streptomyces sp. MH60 (assembly GCF_002939385.1). GTDB lineage: Bacteria > Actinomycetota > Actinomycetes > Streptomycetales > Streptomycetaceae > Streptomyces. Next base: position 190,480 of record NZ_MULI01000002.1, read on the forward strand.
GAAGAGCTTCTCCCGGTTCTCCATGATCGCGGTGACTTCGGCGACGGTCCGCCCGATCCGTTCGGCGTCGACCCGCGCGGCCACCGAGCCCACGTGCGGAAGCCCGGCCAGCGGGGCCAGTGAGCCGCCGCCGAAGTCGAGGCAGTAGAACTGCACCTCGCGCGGGCTGTGGGTGAGCGCCAGCGCCGATATGAGGGTCCGTACGACGGTGCTCTTGCCGCTCTGCGGGCCGCCCGCGATGGCCACGTGGCCGCCCGCGCCGGACAGGTCGACGGTCAGCAGGTCGCGCACCTGGTCGAAGGGCCGGTCCACGATGCCGACCGGCACCGAGAGGCGGCCGCGCCCCGCCCAGCCCACGGTGGTCAGGCCGTGTTCGGGGTGCGGCGCCAACGGCGGCAGGAGTTGGTCGAGGGAGGGCGGGGTGTCCAGCGGCGGCAGCCAGACCTGGTGGGCGGGCGGGCCGGCGCCGCGCAGCCGGTCCAGCGCGGTGGCGAGCAGCGACCGCGCCTCGCCCGCCTCGTCCGGTGCGGGTTCCGTCTCCGGAGGCTCGTCGGGGGCCTCCGACGCGGGGCGCGGGGCCACCCACTCCGTTGTCCAGGGAACCACCTGCCCGGCCGCCCGCGCCTGTACGGCCGGACCGCTGCGGTGCTCGTAGGCGCCCGAGACGAACGCGGCCCGGAAGCGGGTCAGTTCCTCGACGCCGCTCTTCAGGTAGCCGCTGCCCGGTTGGGACGGCAGCCGGTAGGCGTCCGGTACGCCGAGCACGCCGCGGCTCTCCATCGCGGAGAAGGTCCGCAACCCGATCCGGTACGAGAGGTGGCTCTCCAACTGGTGCATCCGGCCCTCGTCCAGCCGCTGGGAGGCGAGCAGCAGATGCACGCCGAGCGACCGGCCCAGGCGGCCGATCATCACGAACAGCTCCATGAAGTCGCGGTGTGCGGCGAGCAGTTCACTGAATTCGTCGACGACGACGAAGAGACTGGGCAGCGGTTGCAGCGGCGCACCGCCCGCACGGGCGCGTTCGTACTCCAGCGCCGAGGTGTAGTTCCCGGCCGCCCGCAGCAGTTCCTGACGGCGCATCATCTCGCCGTGCAGCGCGTCCTGCATACGGGAGACCAGCGCCACCTCGTCCGCCAGGTTGGTGATGACCGCCGAGGTGTGGGGGAGTTCGTCCAGGCCGAGGAAGGTGGCGCCGCCCTTGAAGTCGACCAGGACGAAATTGAGGGTGTCCGACGAGTGGGTGAGCGCCAGAGCGAGGACCAGGGTGCGCAGCGTCTCGCTCTTGCCGGAGCCGGTGGCGCCGATCAGCATCCCGTGCGGGCCCATGCCGCCCTGTGCGGACTCCTTGATGTCCAGTTCCACCGGCCGGCCCTCGGCGCTGATGCCGATGGGGACCCGCAGCCGGTCCGCTTCGCTCCGGCGCGACCAGAGGTCCAGCGGTTGCAGACGGTTCAGGTCGGCGATGCCGAGCAGCGAGGTGAGCTCGATGTCCGCGGACATCGGCTCGGCGCTGTCGCCGCCGAACGCCATCCGGTACGGCGACACGCGCATCGCCACCGTACGGGCGACGGCCGGGCCCAGCCGGTCGGGGCGGCCGAGCAGGGTGCGCTGTTCCTGCCGGTTGCGGTCGGTACGCACCAGGCTGACGGTCCCTCCCTGCCGCCCGGAGCCGCCCTCCTCGTCCTCGCCGAACTCCAGCCGGAGCGTAGTGCGGCCCGGACGCCAGGTCAGTTCACCGGAGAGGTCGATGACGACCGCGTTGCGGAACCCTGCCCCGTCCAGCCGGTGACCGCTCGGCACACCGCCGTGGTCGACCACGATCACCGTGAACGGCTCGTCCTGGCCGGATACCGCCTCGGGATCGAAGGGGGGCCGTTCCTGGAACTCCGCGCCGAGCATCTCCTCCAGACCCGCCACCGTGGTGACCACACGCCGCACCGGCCCGGCCCCGTCGTGCGCCTCGGCCTGGAGGGTGTGCGGAAGCCACTTCACCCAGTCGTAATCGGCCCGCCTCTCCTCGGACACGCAGAAGGCCAGCCACAGGTCCTCCGGCGAGTGGAAGACCGCCAGTTGGGCGATCACCGCGCGCACAGCGTCGCGGATCTGCCGCTGGTCCCCCCGGCACAACACCCGGGACCAAGCCTGCAGGGACAGCGCGATGGGCTGGTCGGGGACGTTGGCGTACGCACGGATGAAGCTGCGCAGCGCGTGCGCCGAGAGCGGCTCCAGGTCCTCGACGGGTTTGGTGGACATCGGAGCCAGACGCAGCCCGAGCCGCTGCGTGCCCACCGCGATCCTGGCCTCGCCGAAGTCGTCCTGGCCCGGCCTGCGTTCCCACAGCCGGGAGGTGCGGGCCAACGAGGACAGAGCGGCCGGTTCGGGGTGGCGCCAGGACAGGGCGTGCTGCTGTTGGATGAAGGCGCCCCTCACCTGCTGCCTGGTCTGGCGCAGATAGCGCAGGTAGTCACGGCGCTCGCCCTTCAGACGCCCCTTGCGTTCGCCCGCCCGGCGCATGAACTGGCCGAGAATCATGAGGGCGGAGGCGGACACCATCAGGATCAGAGCGGTGTAGCCGAGCGCCGAACTGCCGCTGCCCATACGAACGAAGAGCAGCATCATCGAGGCCGACATCATGCCCATGGGCAGGTAGTTCCAGACCGCGGAGGTGTCCGGCACGATCTCCGGGAGCGTGGGCGGCTCCTGAAGGCTCAGCTCCCCGTCGGGCATGTCCGGGGCCCGTCGGCGAGGCGGGCGACGGAAGAGAACCACACTCAAGGGATGCCTCCTCGGCGGCAGTACGGGTCCTGCGGTCGGCCAGGACGACGTGACGGTGCCGGCCCGGTGTCGAAAGGCGGACGAGGGCCGGTGATTACGGACAAACGGAGTCTCCGCGACGAACTGCCGGGGAACGCTTCGCGAACCGTGAGCCGTGACGGTCCGACCCTGCGCGTCCGGGCGGGAGTTGGCCCCGGGCGGCACGGCTGAACCGTGAATGGTTTCATAGGCTACAGTCATTCGCCTATTGGCGCCGATCCCCCAACTCCCATTGCGGCGCCCCCTTATCGCAAGGTGTCTGCAATTCGCCTGCCACGCCCCTCGGAAGAGACGAGCGAGCCTTGACCGACAGTACGGTGGCACATCTGTGCCGGATCTCGGTGCGAGCCCCCGCGAAATCCATAGACCTGGCCGTTCCCGGCGACATACCGGTGGCCGACCTGCTCCCGGCGCTGCTCGACTACGCGGGAGAGGAAACTCAGGAAACCGGTTTGGAGCACGGAGGCTGGGTGCTCCAACGGCTTGGCGGCGCCCCCCTGGACGAGGAGTCCACGCTCGACGCCGTGGGTGTGCGCGACGGCGAGACCCTGCACCTGAGACCGCGGGCCGAGGCGCTGCCCGAACCGCACTTCGACGACCTGGTCGACGGCATCGCCACCAACATGGACCGCCGCCCGTTCGCCTGGACGCCCACGGTCGGCCGCCGGGTGCTCATCGGTCTCTCGGCGACCGCCCTCGCCGTCGGCACGGTGCTGCTCGCCCTGCCGGGCATCAGCCTGTGGCTGCGCGTCACGGTGCTCTTCGCGGGAGGCGTTCTGATGCTCGCGGGCGCCGCGTCGGCCAGCCGCGCCGTCGGCGACGCGGGCGCGGGCGCCGCACTCGGAGTCATGGCCACCGTCTACTGGACCCACGCGGGTTGGGTGCTGCCCGGCAGCAGCCCCGAAGGCGACCACATGGCCCACGTGCTCGGTGCCCGGCTGCTCGCCGCCTCCGCGTCCGCCGCGGGCGGAGCTGTGCTCACGCTCGCGGTGGTGGCCGCTTTCACCCCGTTGTTCCTGGCCATCGCCACGGTGGCCACGGGCGGCGCCTTCACCGCGCTGCTGCTCATCCTGTTCGACCTCACAGTCCATGAGGCGGCCTCCGTGGCCCTCCTGCTCACCGTGCTGTTCGGGGCGTTCGTGCCCTCGCTCTCGTTCCGCCTCTCCGGCATGCGCACCCCTCCGCTGCCCACCAACGCCCAGCAACTGCAGGAGGGCATCGACCCGCACGGCAGCAACGAGGTGGCGGTAAGGACCGTGATCGCGGACGGCTGGATGACCGCGCTGTTCGCCGCCACGGGACTGCTCTGCGCGGCCGGGCTGGCCGCCCTGGTCCAGCCCTTCGACTGGCCCGGCGGCTGCATGGCCGGAGCGCTGTCCCTGCTCCTGCTGCTGCACGGGCGGGGCATGGGCAGCTCCTGGCAGCGGCTCGCCCTGCTCGTCCCCGGCGTGCTCGGAGCGGCGGCGCTCGTGATCCGCGCGGGGCAGGCGGTGTCCCCGAGTACCGTGCCCGCACTGGTCGTGGTGCTCTTCGCGGTCGCGGCGGTGTGCGCCATCGCCTCCTGGACGGTGCCGGGACGCAGGCTGGTGCCCTACTGGGGCCGCATCGGTGAGCTGATGCACTCCGCGGCGGCGATCAGTCTGCTGCCGCTGGCCCTGTGGATCCTCGGCGTGTTCGGGTGGCTGCGCTCACTGAGTCTGTGACGGCACGGACGGTGGGCGCCGCCCGCCCTCGCGCCGCCGCAGCCCCGGCATCCCCGCATTCCCCGCCGCGCCCGGCGCCGACAGCCCCCCGCGCGGCCATCGGTCCGTTCCTGAACCATGGGAGAGCAAGACGTGCAGAACAGACGCGATCAGGTCCAGGCGCACATGTTCGTCATGGGGCGTCTCACCTCCGGCCTGCTCCGCACCGACCTGGACGCGCCCGAGAGTCCGGTCGGCCGCACCAACCGGGGTCTGGCGATCGGCATCGTCGTCTCGTTGCTGATCTCCGCCGGCGCGTTCGTCTGGGGCCTCATATCCCCGGCCACCTCCAACTCCTGGCGCGCCGAGGGAACGCTGATCGTCGACGAGGACACCGGCTCGCGCTATTTCTACGACAACGGTGAACTGCGCCCCGTGCTGAACTACGCCTCGGCCAAGCTGCTCGCGGGCGCGTCCCGCTCCGGTCTGACCAGCAAGACGGTCGACACCGACGCGCTACGCTCCACCCCTCGTGGCCTGCCGGTCGGCATCAGCGGCGCCCCCGACGTGCTGCCGGACCCGGGCGCCCTGGAGAAGTCCCGTCCGTGGCTGGTCTGTTCGGCCTCCGCCGACGGAGCGGGCACCGGGGCCACCGTGCTCTCGGTGGCCTCGGCCGCGCCACAGCGGCCGCTGCCCCGGGGCGGCGCGGTGCTGGTCGCCGACCCGTCCGGGAGCCGATACCTGGTCTGGCAGGGCGCCAGGCTGCGGATCGACGGCAAGAGCAGTGCGCTGGAGGGCCTCGGCTACGGGGCGGCGGTGCCGCGCAAGGTGTCCGCGGCCTTCATCGACGCGCTGCCCGCCGGGCCGGACCTCGCGCCCACGGCCCTGGCCGGGCTCGGTGAGCCCGGCCCGTCCTTCGGCAGCCTGACGACTCGTGTCGGGCAGGTCTTCCGCACCACCGTGCCGGGCGCCGAGCGCGGCCAGTACTATCTGCTGCGCGAAGAGGGCCTGGTGCCACTGACCAACACCCAGGCGGCCCTTCAGCTCAGCGACCCGCAGACCGCCCGCAAGGCGTACGAGGGCAGCCCCCCGCACCCCAGGGAGCTGGAGCCGGGCACCCTCAAGGGGCAGCTCGCGCCCGGCAAGGACGGGTTCTCCGCCGACGCCGTAGCAGGGATGCCGGAGTCGCCGCCGACCCTCGCCCGGATCGCCGATGAGCGGAGCCTCTGCGCCTCGGTGACGCCGGGTTCGCCCCCTGGTTCGGGCGTGCGGGTCGGTGTCGCTCTGGTGGACCAGGACGCCCTGGGACCGGCGGCCAAACGGTCCTCCACCGGTGTGGTCGAGGCCTGCCTGGCTGTCGACGCCGTGGCCGTCGGACCGGGGGAGGGGGCCTTGGTACGTGCCGGAAGCGCCGCCGGCGGTGAGGTCGGCGGCACCCGCTATCTGGTCACGGACACCGGGGTGAAACACCGGTTGCCGACCGAGGCGGACGCCGAGGCCCTCGGCTACGGAGCCGGTCAGGTGCGGACGGTGCCCTCGCTGCTGCTCGCCATGCTCCCCACCGGCCCGGATCTCGGAGCCCTCGCTGCCGCCGTCTCCCCCCAAGCAGGGGAGGAACCTCTCAAACCGGTTTGTAGAAGTGGGAAAGCAGCCGAGGAGACGAAAAAGCCGTCTACCCCTCAAAGTGCTTCCGAATAGCGTGATGCGGTGCGTTGGCGTCATTCACGTCCGGCATTGGTGCCTGAGGTCCACGGGCGGAGGCACGAACGGCGACGTGAATTCTCGACAACGTCTCCGGTCGTCGTTGCGGTAACAACTTCTGTCTGACTAGGCTGAGTTGAGTTTTCCGACTGTCCTAGGAGTAGAGACGACATGAGCGAAATGGGCCTCCAGCAGTCATCAGAGGGCTCCACTCGAAGCGGAATCCAGGCGCTGGAGATGGCCTACAGCGGCGTGCAGCGCATCCTCCAGGACGTGCACAGCACCAGGGGCAACCTGTCCGGCACGTATCAGGGGTCGGACGGCGGCCGCTTCGGTCAGCTGCTCGACAAGTGGGACGACCAGGTGGTCATCATCCTGAAGAACCTGGAGGACATGATCGACAAGCTCAACACCAGCCTCGTGGAGCACGGGAAGGCCCAAGGCTCCAGCAATGACGCCATCGACCAGGCGTTCAGTGCCAGCGAGGCAGCCTTCGACGCCCTGTCCGGGTCCGGCGCCCTGGGGAACAACCCGAGCTAGGTGCCCCAAAGCGATCGTTCGCCTCCTTGCCGTTCGCCGTACCGACCGACCCTTCCCCGAGACGAGGACCCCTCATGGCAGACACGACCGACGGTTTCATTCACGTTCAGTACAACCACGTGCAGAACGCCGGCGAGAACATGATCGAGCAGACGCGCGCCATCCAGACCACGCTGACGCAGCTGGAGATGGAGCTGAACGACCTCAAGCAGACCTGGTACGGCTCCGACGCCGAGGTCTACACGGAAAAGCAGGCCAAGTGGGACGCCGCCGTCGCCACCATGCAGCAGCTCCTCAGCTCGCACGCGGCCCTGCTGGGCGATGTCTCCGGCAACTACAAGCAGACGGAGAACAGCCTGAGCCAGCTCTGGTCCGAGGTGAACATCGGCAGGTGACCGTTGGCCGTGCCGGTTCCGCCCCCTGCCGAGACGGGATCTGGCCGACCGGGGATTGAGCCACCGGAGCGCGACCACCTGGCGCCGCAGGCGCCGCGGACACCCTCGCAGGACGGGAGACACACATGGCCGACCTCAGTGAGCTGGACAAGGCGTCCCTCCAGGCGTTCGTCGAACAGGATCTGTCCGAGTTCAAGGCCGACATCAAGAAGGTGCTCGAAGGCGACCCTTCCCTGAAGGCCATGTCGGAGGGGCGCACCACGGCCGACACCGTCCTGGCGATCGGAAAGAACGAGCCGCTCGTGATGGGGAAGATCGGCGAGAGCGATGACGTGAACGGTGAGAGTTTCGTCAAGTCCCTGGCGTCCAACATCGAGACCGCCGTCACGACGCTCGAGGGCCAGCTCAGCACGTTCGAGGAGATCGAGGACGGGCTGCGTCAGACGATCGAGAAGCTGTTCAAGACCCAGAGCGACAACCTCGCCGCCATCGACGCCGAAGACTTCTCCGAGATCCTGTCCGAATCCGGCTTCTCGGGTGAGACGCCGTCGCCCGCCCCCGGTGCGGACGACAAGGAAGACGACACGGACGGCGGCAAGGGCGGCGGCAAGGACGAGGGCGACGACGGCGAGGAGGGCGACGACCGAGCCTCGTAGTGCGTCGTCCCTCATCCGAGACGCCTTGCCGCCACTTGGGGCGGCCTCTTCGTCCTCCTGATCCCGTCCGTCACCGGACCTCTCTTTCCCGGAGACCTCCATGCCAGATCCCTCCGACCGCTGGGCCAAGGCCGTCGAGATGTTCACGGGCTACCCCATGCCCAAGCGCAGCGGCCTGTTCAGCGACGCGACGGGGACGGAGCCGGAGGGCAACGCGCCGCTGCTCAAGGTCACCATCGAGGACGCGGCCGAGTTCATAGAGATGACGGACTCCAACTACGACTACCATTCCGGCGCCAAAACGGGCAAAAACGACTTCGTGATCAACTTCTACCTGCCGGGCAAGGAGGACCCGGAGAAGGTCAGCCTCAAGGGCTACTCCGAGGAGGACCTCAAGGAGAAGATCTACCCTCGACTCCGCCGGGTCCTCATCAACTTCGTCGGGCCGGGCGGCGAGGGCGTCAGCCTCAGCGAGATGGACCCGTTCAGCTGGTACAAGTACAGCGACAACTCCCTGGCCGGAGCGGAGCACGCGATGGGTCAGTACATCGAGGGTGCCGGCGCCGCGTTGCACAACTCCGGCTACGAGAACATCGTCTCGCACACCAACGTCGGCTTCTCGTCGAACGGTGCGTCGGTCGACAAGACCAACGCCATGGACTTCTCGACCTTCACCAGAACGGCCGAGGCGTACGACCGGGTGGCGAAGTTCTTCACCGAGCACGCCGAGACACTGAAGCAGTGGAAGGAGTCCCTGGGGAAGGAGAAGGCCGCCTGGAAGGGCAAGGCCGCCGAAGTCTTCGTCGATCTCATGGACGGGCTGTACAAGAACTACGCCGGATACGGCGACCAGATGCACCCGAAGAACTTCAAAGCCCAGCACCAGAGCCAGTGGGACTGGTACGAGGCGTCCAGCAGGCAGGGTGACGCCATCGTGGGGGCCGGCAACGCCGTCTTCAAAGCCAACCGTGAACTCTCCCAAGTCCACAGCGAGTGGATGGGCGGCCTCGCAAGCGAACGCGAGACGCTGTCGGAAGGGGGTGGCGATCCCATCGAGTACTGGCCGGGGCTCGGCAACCCGTACGGAATTCTCTACTCGATGCTTCAGTCGGTGAGCGACTGGGTGTACAACAACAACGCCAGGTTCGCCGTGGAGGCGTCGAAGACCACCACGAGTTCGACTCACAGCCAGGGGAACAGCTCCTCGTCCCATTCCTGGAGCGAAACTTCGGAGACCACCGAGTTCTACGTACTCCGTTCCGAGGCCAAACTGTCGATCCCCGGCTTGGGCAAGCTGGACGATGTCTCCACCTGGGCGAAGTTGGGCACCGAGGCGGTGGAGTCCTGGAACCGGGGTGTGAAGGAGTACCTGGAGCCGGCCGCCAACCAGGCGCTGTCCGATGTGAGAAACGCCTTCCTGGATGCCCAGGCCGTCATCGACGAGGTTCTGGAACCCGAGGTCACCAGCTACGGAAGTGCCGGCGGGAGCGGTGCCGGCGGTGGCGGTGGCGGCGTCGACAAGAAGGTCGACAAGATCAAGGATGACGCGGACAAGGCCATCGCCAAGGCCAACGCGGCCGCGGAGAAGGCGATAGCCGAGGCCAAGGCGGCCGCTGACAAGGCCAACGCCGAAGCGAAGGCGGCCGTCGCGAAGGCCAACGCCGAAGCGAAGAAGGCCGCAGAGGAGGCGAAGGCTGCGGCGAAGAAGTCCAACGACGAGGCCAAGGTCGCCATAGACGAGGCCAACAAGGAAGCCGAGAAGGCGGTTGGGGACGCGAAGGCGGCTGGGAAGCAGTCCAACGCCGAAGCGAAGGTCGCCATAGACGAGGCCAACAAGGAAGCCGAGAAGGCGGCGAAGGAGTCCAACGCCGAGGCGAAGACGGCCATCGACGAGGCCAACAAGGAAGCCGAAAAGGCCCTGGACAGGACCAACCTTGAGGCCAAGACGGCGATCGACGAGGCCAACGGTCAGGCCGACAAGATGCAGGACCGCACCAGCCTCCAGGTCGGGGACGCCAACAACCAGGGCGGCCACCGCGCCGACCACACCGATGCCGAAGCCAAGAGGGCGATCGACAGCGCCAACGACCAGGTGGACAAGGCCCTTCAGGAAGCCGGCAACCAGGCGCGGACAGTCATCGGCGGCCCCAATGGTCAGGTCGGTGGCGACGGTGAACGACTCGGCGGTAGCGGGTCCTCGCTCCCTCCGGTCCCGGGCAGCGGCTTCGTCACCAGCCGGCAGCCGGGCGGCCCGCTCGGGAACAAGTCGCGAGGGATCAGCACCCCGAACCTGGGCGGTGGCTTCACGACCGAATTTCCCGACGGCTCCCGGCAGGTCGTCGACTCCAACGGCACCATCACCGAGATCGGCTCCGACGGCACCAAGACCGTCACCAGGCCGGACGGGTCCAGGACCATCACCGACCCCGACGGAAACGTGCTGGCCTCGGGACCGGGCGGGAACCACAACGGCTCGCGCGATCACATCACCGTGGGCGGTCCGAGCGGCGAGATCGTCACGAGGCCGGACGGATCGACGGTGGTGGGCGGTCCGAGCGGCGAGATCGTCACGAGGCCGGACGGGTCCACGGTGGTGGACGGACCGGGCGGCCGTACGGAGACGTCGTCGGACGGCACGGTCAAGGTGACGGGGCCGGACGGCTCCACCAAGGTGACCTCGCCGGACGGCAGCGTCACCGTCAACTCCCCGGACGGCAGCAGCTCGGTCACGCGCCCGGACGGCAGCTCACGGGTGGAACTGTCGGACGGAACGGTCCGGGAGACCGGCGCGGACGGTCGGATCACCGTCAAAGAGCCGGACGGAAAGGTCACCGTCTCCTACCCGGACGGGAGCGCCAAGGTGATGATGCCGGACGGCTCCGTGCAGGAGATCTCGCGGGACGGCACGGTCAAGGAGATATCCGCGGACGGTCGGACGGTGGTCGAGGGCTCGAAGGTCGAAGTCGGTAACCCGGGGAGCGGCCTCGGCAATCCCGGCGACCGGATCGGGATCGACAACCCCGGCGGCCTCGGCAACCGTTCCGATGTCCCCCGTATCGAGATCGACCACCCGAAGAGCGGACTCGACCAGGTCATCGCGGACAGGCCGAACGGTGCGACGGGCGGCTCCGGCGGCGATCTGCGCGACCATGGGGCGCTCGTCCCGGGAGGCCCCGGCGACGCGTGGGGCTACGACGATGACCCGTACGACGACTACGGCTCGGAGAACGGGAACGCCACGAACGGGCAGGGGACGTCGGCCAACCCGTTCACCCAGGGGGACGGGGGCCACGTCGGTTCCGGCGGGCTGGGCGGCCAGGGCTCCCAGGGCGGCACTCCGATGATGCCGCCCATGGGGGGAATGCAGGGCGCCGGCGCGGGCAACGACTCCAACGGCGAGCGCGAGCGGTCCAACCCGGGCTCCCGCATCAACCGGCCCGCCCCGCGGCGCGGTTCAGCCGCCGCCCAGGCGGCCAGTCGGCGGGCGGCGGCGCAGCGGGAGCAGGAAATGCACGAGGACGTGGTCGTCGCCCGGCCGACCGCCTCGGGCGGCGGAATGATGCCGCCCCCCGCGCAGCGCTCGGAGGCCACGCAGAGCGGCGACCGCGAACGGTCCCACTGGAACGCGGAGGACGAGGACGTGTGGGGCACCGACGAAGGCACCACGCCGGCGGTGATCGGGCGATGAACAGGGGTGAACGATGAGCGAGGAATCCGAACGGCTTGAGCGGCGGCTAGCGAGGGCGACCGCGGAGTTGGAAAGCCTGCAGAGCGCCGCGGCCGACGCCGAGCGGCAGTTGGGCGCCTTCACGTCCTCTGCCTTCTCGGCGGACGGCTCGGTCGAGGTGTCCGTGGGCGGTCAGGGCGAGGTGACGGAGATCAAGTTCCTTGACGGCAAGTACCGTTCCATGACCGCATCGCAGCTGTCCGACGCGGTGCTCGGCACGATCCAGGACGCCAGATCGCACCACTCCCGTAGGGTGCGCGACCTTTTCGAGCCGCTCACCCGGCCGAGCGCCGTCATGCCCGAGCTGCCCGGTTTGGAGCTGGACTGGGACCGCATCCTCGGCCCCGCGGCCGACGCGCTCCCCGAGGAGTCGTATCCGCGCGGTGCGAACGACAGGCTCCGCGACGAGATCGACGGGGACGAGGCTTGACGGCTCTGGCGGACAGCGAGGACGCCCCTGAAGGACTGGACGAGTGCGGTACGAGGAGACGGACATGAGCGACGACGACACCTTTCACCTGGAACCCGAGCGTGTGCAACAGGGAAAGGCTCTGCTCGCCGAACTGGGCTCCTACAGCTGGGGTCTCGTCGCCGAGTTCGACGCAATCATGGGCGACACCTCGTGGTGCGGTGGCGACGAGAACGGCAGGAAGATCGAGGCCAACTTCACGAGCAACCGCGATGCGGTCTCGGCCGCCCTCAACGGGCTCGGTGAAGTGCTGGAACGGACCTGTGACGCGGTGCTGTTGAACCTGAACGCGACATCGAGCACGCAGGGCGACATCCTGGCCGGGATCGACGCGGAGATCGCCGGCTACGGGGCCGGCGAGGATGCTCCCGGCGGCGGTCGGCGAGGCTGACCCATGGCGCTCATGCCCAGTGAAGAGCTGCGGAACCTGATGTTCGTCGTGACGGGGGAGAGGTTCCCCGAGACCGACGAGGACGTGGCCGCGCTGCGTGGTCTGGTCATGCAGAGCACGCAGGGCAAGGTCGACATCCTCAAGGGGAAGGTCGACGAGAGCATCGCCTTCGTCGGGGACGCGCTGCCCGGTGACATCGGCAGGAACTTCATCGCCGCGATGGAGAGCGTCCGGCCCGAGCTGGACAAGCTCACCGAGGGCATGGGCAAGGCGTCCGGCGGGCTGCGGAAGACGGCCATGGACGTCCGCGAAGCGAAGTGGAACCTCATCGCCGAGCTGATCCGGCTGGCCGCCGAAATCGCCATCTTCACCGCCCTGGCAGCCGTCACAGGCGGCGCGTCGGCCACACAGATCGCCGTGCGCAAGATGATCGCCAGGGTGCGGATGCTGGTCATCCTGTATGAGCTGTCCAACCGCATCCCGATCTTCTCCGCCGTCACCGAGGCGATCGAAGAGGCCCTCCTCACCCTGGCGACCCGGCTCGCGCTCATGCGGTGGGCACCGGAGGGACAGCGGCCCGGCGGGGTCGACTGGCGTGACGTCGGCATCGCCGCCGTGTTCGGCGCGCTGACAGGGGCCTTCTCCGAACTGTTCGGAGTCGTCGTCAGGAAGGTCACCAACGCCTTCAACTCCTATGCCGACAACTGGATGAAGGACCCCCCGACCAAGAAGTGGAACAACGACGACCTCGGTGACGGCCTTTTCAACACCCCGGGCGGGAACCGGTGGGGCGACCTGCCGGACGGTCCGCCGCGCGTCGGACCCGGCCCGGGCATCCGGCGTCACGTGATCGACGAGATCGGCCAGGCCCCCAGTGAAGGCGCTGCGGAGACCCTTGCCGAGGGACTGGTCAACGAGATGTTCTACGACGGCTTCGAGGTCAATCCCTGGACCGCCGTCGGGGCGATGGTCAGTCGGCAGGTCGAGATGGGCCTGATGGGAGGCGGTCTGGCGTTCGGCGGGGCTTTGCACAACTTCTTCTCGTTCAAGGACGGCCTCGGGGGCGGCCTGCGGGGTGGTTCCATTGGTGGCCCGGGCGGTGCGACCGGTGGGCCCTCCGGTGGTTCCACGGGTGGATCCACGGGAGAGACGGGGAACGGAGAGCTCGGGAACGTCGACACGGGCCCGGGAGGCGGCTTCCGGACCGGATTCCAGACGCGGACAGGTGACCTGGACGGCCTCGGCGGGGTCGGCGACCTCGACGGAGGACACGGTCTCCGAGGGGGCAACGGCAACGGCCCCAACGGAGCGGGAGGGCCGGACCCGATCGCCGGCCCCGGCAGCGTCAACGGCGGCCGCGACGTCCGCGGTCTCGGCAGTTCCGCCGGCCTGAGCACGCCGGACGGCCTCGACGGACTCCGGCGCCACAATGGGCACAGCCCCCTCACCCGGTTCGACGATTCCCATCAGACCCCTGGACCCGGGCCCCAGCGGCTTCCCGGCCTCAGCCTGACCTCCGGCTCCGAGCAGGTCCCCGGGCCGCAACAGGCCCCCGGCTCCCCCCTCGCCTCCGGTTCTCAGCAGCTTCCCGGCTCCCCGCAGACCCCTGGTGCCCATCGGTCCACCGGGCTCGACGCGGTGAGCAACCTCGACCAGCGGGTTCCCGGTCAGGACGGTGGCACGCTCGGAGGGCAGGTGCCCACCAGCTCGGGGGCGTCGCCGGACAGGGAGCACGAGGGCCATCGGCAGGCCCCGTCCGGTGGTGCCCAGCACGATCAGGGCCAGGACCAGGCCCGGCACCGCCACGCGGAAGAGGCGCTGGAGGTGGGCGCCGACCAGAAGCAGGAGGCGCCGCGACCGCAGCCCGAGACACGGTTCGAGTCCGGACAACAGCCGCACACCCAGGCCCCGAGTAACACTCCCGCCTCGCCTCAGCCGCAGCCCGAGACCCGCATCGCCACCTCGTCGCACTCGCAGTCGCACCCGGAGACGCAGCAGCAGCCCGGGTCCCGGGCACCGTCCCAGTCGCAGCCGGGGACGCACACCTCCGACTCGCCTCGTCCGGAGCAGCAGCCGCAGACCCCCTCCTCGCACCAGCCGCAAACGCAGACCCCCTCCTCGCCCCAGCCGCAGACGCACACTCCGGTTTCACCCCAGCCCCAGACGCACGCCCCCTCCTCCCCTCCGCAGTCCGAGCCGTCCGGGGAGGCTCCGCCCCCGGCGGACGAGGCAGCACCGGATCCCGTCACCGCCGCGTCGCCCGGCCCCCTTGGAGCGGACGGGCATACCGACCCCCAGCGCCCCTCGGCCGCGGAGGCGTTGCGTGAGCAACACCGTGAGGTCGTACGGCGGTTGTCGGGCGCGTTGGACTCCGTACAGGAGCTGCGCGACCGGATGGACACGGGCGTGGGAACCAGCGGGGACGCAGCCCGCCTCGACCGGGCCCTGGACGACGTCGCGCGGGCCGAGAAGGAACTGACGTCGGCCGAGGATCAGCTGCGGGACCTCGGGACGGACCCGCACTCCCTGCCCCCGGACCGGGATCACGGTCCGGCCCCCGCCGTCGAGCGGGACGGCGGCCAGCGCCGGTGGATCGCCGGACAGGTGAGGCCGGAGGACCTGGCCGCGGACGTGCGGAACCTCGACTTCGGCCGTGCCGTGGACCGCGAAGCGCTGGACACGGCAGGGATCTCCGCCCCGCCCGCGCTGCGGGCGCAGTGGCAGCTCGGCAGCACGGACGTGCCGCTGGCGGAAAGCGGCCTGCCCCCTGTCGACCAGGCCCGGCTGCTCATGGTGGAGCCCGGACCGTGGCCGCAGGCACTGGAGGTCACGGCGGCGAACGCCGCCAGGCGGCTGTGGCAGGAGTCGTACGCGGACTTCGCGGCCGACGCCCCTCCACTCGCCGACGGCAAAACGGGGTACACCCCCTCCCAGGCCTGGAGCACAGCCACTGGCCTCGTGCTCCCGCTCGAGATGCACCCCGTGCGCGCCGACTCGCGGCACGCCGTAGCGCCGTACCGTGACGCCGTACGCGAGGTCGCGGACCTGCTGATGGCGGGTGGCGGGCGCGACGCTGCCGACTCGCTCGCCGACCGGCTCCGGGCCGACCTCGGTCTACCGTCCCACGCGGACGACGCCGTGCCCCCGACCGCCGCCCCGGCCGGCCTCCCAGCACCGATCCCCACTGCCTCCGTCTCACCGCGCACAGCGGTGCCACCCGCCGCCGTGCCCCCGCCCTCGGCCCTCACGTCCGCCGCACCGAAGACCGGGCCCAAGGCCGGGGGAACGCAGTCCGGAGAACCGGAGCCCGGGCCGGCCAAGCAGGAGCCGCAGCCCGACCCGGAGACCGTCGTACTCGAGCCCGCCCCGGTCGTGGTGCCTGCCGTGCCGCTCGTCGCCACTTCGTCGGAGGACGCTGTTCCGCGCGGCTCCGAGACCGCCTCGCCTGCGGCCCGGCAGCCGGCCGTCCTGCTGGCGCCCCCGACCGAGCCGGACGTCGTGGTGGCTTCTCCTGTCCGGGCCGCGGCGGATCCGAAACCGCCCGCGCCGAGGCGGACGAATACGATGCTCTCCTCCGCTTCTTCCTCATCGGAGGACTCGGATGATGTTCTGACGGCGGAGCAGGCCCAGGACGTCAAGTTTCTGCGTGACAAGAGCGAGTTGTATCACCGGATCGCGGGTATCCGCGCTCTCGCCGCCGACCCGGCCTTCAGGAAGGGCATCAGCGACTTCCTCGACAACATCGATCGCGACCGGAAGTCCAGCACGCCGACCCCGGTCGACCATGCGGCCATCGAGGCGATCATGACGGGCCTCCAGAAGAAGGGGGTGTACGGCAACAGGATCCAGTACTCCTGGTACCACCGGCACCAGGACAAGGAAGGCTTCGAGGGAGCTCTGGAGGCGCATGCCAAGCGGTCCGCGAACCATGGTGCGCTCTGGTCGAAGCTGGGTTCGGCCACCGCCACCGCTGAGGCGGGCGTGGGGCGCGGCGTGGTGTTGGAGGCGTCCATCCAGGGCCGGATGTTCGACGGCCTGCTCTTCGGACTCTCCTCCTGGAGTTCGTCACCCGCGCTGGGAGTGCTCTGGGAGCGGTTGTCGAAGTCGTACGTGGAGTCGCTGACGGGCTGGGCCACCGCCCACGTCCTGGACGGCACGACCAATACCAGCGTGCTGAACCGGATCGAGTGGCCCACGCTCGCGAGGCAGATCGAGGCCGGGAAGGTGGACGGGCTCAACATCGTCGTCTACCGGACGGTCCCCAACCCCGACACCGGTGCGTTGGACCTGGTGCCGGTCGACACCTTTCCGGTGCGGACCCAGGAGGAGTTCGACCAGGTGCCCCAGGCGCCCGCCGACGCCGACTGGTACCAGAAGCAGAGCCGGGTGGACCAGGAGCAGCGTGCGGCGCTCGTCAAGGTGTACTCCCGTGAGAACCAGATCGACCAACTCGACGATTACGTCTCGGACCTCCTCGGCAAGCACGGCAACCTCACCTTCCGTCCGACCCTGACACCGCATACCACGTTCCGCGGCAGTTTCTCCTCGCGGGCCCTGGCGGACGTCGCCGTGCGGCTGCCCGTCGTTCACCCCGACCAACGTGCCCTTCTGATCGACGCGTTGTCATCGGATGAGCGTCGGACACTGGCCGCCAACGAGGAGGTCGTCAACAGCCTGCAAGCGCACCTGTCCCCGGAGGACTTCACGGCGACGACGGAGCGGCTGAGAGCCGATGGTCCGGAAGGACCGCCCCAGCAGGAGGCGGAGGACGTCGTCAGCGTCCCACCGTGGAGCTCGGCGGCCCTGGCTGCGGAGCTGTCCGGCGTGGACGCCGGCGAACGCACGCTTCATCTACGGGGGCTGTCGTTGGAGCAGCGTCATCAGCTACTCGCTGACGAGGAGTTCATCAACGGCCTGCGCGAGCACCTGTCCCCGGAGGCCTTCGTGGCGGCGGAGGCGGAGCTGACGGCCGAGGGGCCGGTAGCTCTGGTACGCCGGCCCGCACCGGTGGTGGTGCCTGCCGTGCCGCTCGTCGCCACCTCGTCCGAGGACGCTGTTCCGCGCGGCTCCGAGACCGCCTCGCCTCCGCCCCAGCAGCCGGACGCCCTGCTCGCGCCTCCGACTGAGCCGCACTCCATGCTGGCCCCCCCTGTCCCGGCCGACGCTGATCCGATCCGTGACTGGCGGCTGATCTCCGCCGGGCCGAACCGGCTGCGCTCCGACGCCCTGAGCGCCGTGGACGAGGCGGTGGCGGGTCTGCCCGCCGACCCGAGCGCGGAGGACGTGCGTCCGGTCCTCGACGCGGTGGGGGAGTGGAAGAAGGGCAAGACTCCGCAGAGCGGGCGATGGGACGCGATCACCCGGTTGGAGTCCGCGGTCATCGACCGCATCGACCGGATACGGCAGCTGAACGCTCCGGAGCGGCCCGCGCCCGGCGCGCCGGTGACATCGGTGTCCGTTGCGGCCCGGCAACACCCCGTGGAGGTCGACGGTTACGCTCCGGCCAGCGGGTTCGAGGTGGAACTGCACCGATACCGGCTTGAGTTGCCCAACGGCCACACCTACGACGAGTACGACGAACTCGTGTCGGTGCCGGGCCTGTTGAAAATCACGTTGGACCGGGCCGGCGGCGTGCCCGTCCTGGAACTGGTGACCGAACCGGCCCGTGGACTCGCCAACGGGCGGCCGGACGGACGGGCCGAGCGCTCCGACGTGGTACGTGCCTTCCGCGACGTGGTGAGTCGGTTGGAGAACGCCAGGCCGGGCAGCAGCATCAGCTCCGTCTTCCCCGCCGAGGCCGGTTACCGGGTCGACGCCCTCGCGGAAGGGCTGCCAGTCAAGATCAACGAGGCCGGTGGCGACCGGATGCTCGTGCACCACTCGGCGTCCACGCCGATCGCCAAGGCCGTGCCCTTCCTGGAACATGTCGGCAGCAGGATGCGCCGGGAGCCCGGCCCGGCCCGTACCGCCCACTCGGATCTCGGACTCGGCCTCCAGTTCGCCAAGCACGGACGCACGCGGTTCGATTCCTGGCTGGACCAGCATCCCGAGCACAGGTCCGGCCTGCTGGCGTGGGACCACGCCGAGTTGGAGGGCGCGCTCGCACTCGGTTACGCCCAGGCCGCCGGTGCCGTTCGGGGCAGTCTGGACCGGTCGAGGCCGCCCAAGGACCTGACCGCGGTGGTCTCGCGCGGCTCGCTCGCCGGGATACGCCGCGGCCTCAGCCCCGTACCCCGTGCGTTCCTGGAGGATCAGGCCAAGCAGCTCGCAGCCGAGTTCGCGACCTCCTTCGACGTGGCGGACCTTCCGAAGGACGTCGGTGTGCTCGACCGGCTGCTGCCGCCGAGAGCGGATCAGGGGAAGCGCGCGACGGTCGGTCAGTACCTCGACAACCTGCTCCGCGAGAACCCGGAGCGTCCGGTCGACCAGCGTGAGGCGCTGCTTCTGCGCCGCACCTGGCCCGATCTGGACGGAAATCCGGAAGCGGGCGCGGCACGCCTCGAACCGCCCGTCGCCGTGGTGCAGGTCCGTCTCTACGCTGCCACCGATTCCACCGCCGGCACGGTGGAGAACGATTTCGACACCCTGGCCGACCTGTCGTTCGGCCTGTACCGGGCGGCGCGGACCGGACGCGGCCTGCCCAAGGTGGGGCGTCCCCTCGCCCCGGCGGGGTCGCGTCCACCGACCCCGCCGAGGCGGACGAACACGATGCTGTCCTCCGCCTCTTCCCTCTCCTCGTCGCAGAGCTCGATGGACGCTCTGACGGCGGAGCAGGCCCAGGACATCAAGTTCCTGCGTGACAAGAGCGAGTTGTATCACCGGATCGCGGGTATCCGCGCTCTCGCCGCCGACCCGGCCTTCAGGAAGGGCATCAGCGACTTCCTCGACAACATCGATCGCGACCGGAAGTCCAGCACGCCGACCCCGGTCGACCATGCGGCCATCGAGGCGATCATGACGGGCCTCCAGAAGAAGGGGGTGTACGGCAACAGGATCCAGTACTCCTGGTACCACCGGCACCAGGACAAGGAAGGCTTCGAGGAGGCGCTGGAGGCCCACGCGACCCAGTCCGCCGACCACGGCGGACTCTGGTCGAAGATGGGTTCGGCCATCCCCACCGAGAACGCGAGCGTGGGGCACGGCGTGGTGCTGGAGGCGTCCATCCAGGGCCGGATGTTCGACGGCCTGCTCTTCGGACTCTCGACGTGGAGTTCGTCACCCGCACTGGGAGCGCTCTGGGAGCAGCTGTCGAGGACGTACGTGGAGTCCCTGACGGGCTGGGCCACCGCCCACGTCCTGGACGGCACGACCAATACCAGCGTGCTCAACCGGATCGAATGGCCCACACTCAGGCGACAGATCGAGGCCGGGAAGGTGGACGGGCTCAACATCGTCGTCTACCGGTCGGTCTCCCACCCCGACACCGGTGCGTTGGACCTGGTGCCGGTCGACACCTTTCCGGTGCGGACCCAGGAGGAGTTCGACCAGGTGCCCCAGGCGCCCGCCGACGCCGACTGGTACCGGAAACAGACCAGGGTGGACCAGGAGCAGCGTGCGGCGCTCGTCAAGGTGTACTCCCGTGAGAACCAGATCGACCAACTCGACGATTACGTCTCGGACCTCCTCGGCAAGCACGGCAACCTCACCTTCCGTCCGACCCTGACACCGCACGCGACGTTCCGCGGCAGTTTCTCCTCGTCGGTCCTGGCGGACCTCGCCGTGCGGTTGCCGACCGTGGACCCCGGCCAACGTGCCGCCCTGCTGCGAGCCCTGTCACCGGCTGAGCGTCGGATGCTGGCCACCAACGAGGAGTTGGCCAACAGTCTGCGCGAGCACCTGTCCCCGGAGGACTTCGCGGCGGCCGCGGCGGGGCTGATGGTCGACGGACCGGAGTCCGGGGGTCCGGCGAGCGCGGCCCGGCAGGAGGCCGAGGACATCGTGTCCGGCATGTTGGCGGACCCCGAGGTCACGGTGTCCCTGCTGACCGGAGGCCGACGGGTGGTCGTGGTGCCGCGCGGGGTGGCGGTGACCTCGCTGCCCCAATTCGCCGGCCTGCGGGGCGTTGAGGCGGACGGGCGGCCGGTGGACGTCCAACGGGCGCTCTACCACGACGGTCTGATCGCCATCGGCGAGGAGAACCTGCTGGGTGAGCCGGCCGACGTGCCGGGCGCCGGAATCCAGGCGGACGGCTACGGGGCACTGCGGCACGAGCTGGCCCACGCCATCGAAGAGGTGCTCGATCCGGCCGACCGGAAGCAGATCGAGGAACACTACCGGGTCAAGAGCGCCGAGGGGGAGGCCGCCCGGTGGCCGGACGGTCCCGGCGCGAACTACTCGGCCAGCAACCCACGCGACTACTTCGCCCAGCTCACCAACACCTACCTGGCGGTCAACGCCGGTACCGACCTGGCCACCGGTTCGCCGCGCAACAACGGCGCCGACTGGGTGCGGGAGCACGACCCGAAGCTGCTGCCGCTCCTGGAACGGCTCTACGGTCCCGGCCGGCCCGGGATTCTCGGCAGCCAGGACAACCCGTACGTGCTCAGCGGCTTCCGCGCCCTGTTCGACCGCGCCGAGCGGGACCTGGCGGGTGAGCTCAGGACGTCGGAGTCCGGCTCGGAGCCGCCCTCCCCCGTGCCCGCGCCCGACCCGTCGTTGTCGGCGTCCGACCCGTCCCCCGGTCCGAGGGGTCGTACCGGGGCAGGCCCGGACGGC
The DNA here is from genome assembly GCF_002939385.1 of Streptomyces sp. MH60. Lineage (GTDB taxonomy): Bacteria > Actinomycetota > Actinomycetes > Streptomycetales > Streptomycetaceae > Streptomyces. The sequence continues at coordinate 211,570 of NZ_MULI01000002.1, forward strand.
AGGACGCTGCTGGCCCCTCCCGCCCAGGGCGGCCGCCTGAGCCGCAGGCTGGTCGAAGCCATGAAGCAGATGTTCGGCCGGGACATCAGGCGGCACCCGCAGTTCGACGCGCTCTACGACGCGCTGGCCCTGCTGAACCGGCTGCACGAGTCCGATCCGGGACGCCCCCGGGGCCCCATGGACGTGGGCGCGACGGCCGAGCGGGTGCTTCACCTGGACCCCGGCGTCGACATCACCCCGGAGGACTACCGCAACCTCCTGCTCACCACGGCCAGTGCCGCCCGGCACGGCTGGGCGAGATCTGTCGCCTCCATCGCCGGCTACGCGACACACCGGACCACCGGTGTGCTGGGGCCGGAGACGTGGTCGTCCGACCCGTACCAGAGGTACACCGCGCGCGACTGGTCGGGAGGCGGAGCCCTCCAGCTCGACGTCGACCAGGTGTGGGCGCCCGGAAGCCGGCGAGGTGAACCCATGGTCGGTTCCCCCGCGCTGTGGGGCCACCGGCCGCACGTGGCACTCGCCGAGCGGGACGCCGACGCCGACCTGATCATCGTCCGCGACCAGTCCGGCAACGCCCGGTACGTGGACGACGGGGAGTTCGCCCATCTGGTCGCCCTCGACCCCAACCGGCCGCCGGGCGCCCCGGTGCTGCTGCTCGTCCGGCCCCCGCGGAACGCCGCGCCCGAGACCATGCCGCGGTTGCTCGCGGACCTGGCCGGGACCCGTGTCTGGAGCACGGACGGGGATTTCTCCCTGATGCCCGCGGAGGGCCCCGGCAACGTCAGGCTGATCGCGCTGGTCGACCGCCGTCCCGGGCGGCACGTCGGCGTCTGGTTCCCCAGCGATCCGGGCCTTCACGACCGTTCTCCCGGCTACGAGATACAGACCACCGTCGGCACGGCACTGGACTCCTCCGACGTGGAGTCCTACCCGCTGACCACCTTGGACGGACAGCTGCTCACTGGTCGGGCCTATCTGACCAGCGACGATCTGGTCCGTATGGAAGCCGCGCTGCGGGAGGCGTCAGGTGTGGAGTACTACGCCAACTACGACGAAGGAGTGCCCGGCGCCATCCCCAGCCGCCACGGCCCCATGCTGAGGCTGCCCCGGGCGTTGACGGACAGCTATGTCCTCTATCTGCACGCCAGGGCAGGCTGGGCGAGTGTTTCGAGCCGGAGCAGCGGCCGTCAGTACAATCTGCGGCCCGGCGAACTGGGTCGGATCGTGCGGCGGCGTCCCAGCCTGCAACAGCTCGACCCCAACCTGCCCATCTTCGCACTCGGCTGTGAGCTCGCGCAGCTCAGGCCGGGTTCGGACCTGCTGGTGGAACCGTCCGAGGCACAGAACGTCTCCACGCAGACCCAGCGCGTCCTGTTCGCCACGGACGCCCAGGTCACCCCGGTCCCGACCGTGGGTGATTCGCCCCCGATCCTGGTCCTGAGCGACGACCCGGACCGTCCCCGGCACGGCATCTGGGAGTACCGTCCGGAGCCGGACGCCGACACACTCCGGTGGATCGCCGACGTGGCGGGGCTTCCCCCCGAGGTGGCGGAGCGGTCGACACGCGCACTGCGCTGGGTGCGCGCCCTGCGCGAGGTGTTCGACATCGACATCGACTCCGACCCCGGACGTCAGCACGAGTTCACCGCACTCATCCGTGACTTCGGCCAGCTGGAGATGCAGCGGATTGCGCTGGGCGTGGGACCGGAGGGCACCAGACCGCTGACCTGGCGTGAGCTCACCCGGATCACCGACGACTTCGCCCGACGCGCCGGGTTCTCCGGCGGCGTGGTGACGCACACCCTGCTGCGGGACGTGCTGCTGGCGGCCCGTCACCGAACGCTGCGCCTCCCGGGCCTGCCCAACATGCCGAACATCCTGTTCGCGCCCCCGACCCGGGCCGACTCCGAACCGCCCTCGACGCCGCCCGCAGCGGTGGGGCCGCCGGCGGTCCGGATCGACACCGCCCCCGCCGAGACGGACCACGAACCGACACCAACGCCCCCGGTGGCGCTCGCCCCGGACACGGAGGACTCCTCCGACGGGTCGGACGCAGACGTCGGCAACCCCCGGTCCGTCTCCCCATCGGACCCGGGTCCCGCGCCACCGGACGCCGAGGCCGCCCGCCGCGAGCCCCGCAGGTTCCCCACCAGTGCGCCGGGCCGGCCCCGGAGCAAGTCCGCGGCCCAGAGTCCCGTCCCCGCTCCGGAGCGGCCCGACCGGCTCGACACGGCCGCGGGAAGCGGGATGCTCCCCGGAGCGCCGCCCGCCGACGGGCCCCGCCCGACGTCCTCTGGCACGGCGAGCGCGCCGGTTTCCCCGCCGGTGCGGGCCGCTGTGCCCGTGCGCACGGCCGCCCGGCACGACATCGACTTCATCGACGGCGGGGCGCAACTGGGCGAGGACGCCCAGCGACTCGTCACCACCATGGCGCAGCGGCTCGTAGGCGCCGCGGTCCGCGACCTGACCGCCGGGCTGCGCATCCCCTCACTCAAGATCACCGGCTACGGCGACGGCGCACGGATCGCCGTCGGCTCGGGCCCCGCCCAGCGCCCCGAGGGGGCCGGGCGCCTGCCCGCCCGAATCGTCGAGGACGCGCTGCGGGTGCAGATCGACGCCCACCTGTCCACGCTTCCTGCCGAGATGCGGGAAGCCGTGCGCAGGGTTCGCGGACGAGCCCTCACCGCGGACGACTTCCCGATCGACGCCCGCAGCGGGGCGGACCCCGCCCCGCACCCCCGGCCGGGGGAGCGCCGCGCCGTTGTCGAGGTGCAGGTCTCGACCCTGTCGCGCGCCGTCGATCAGCTGATGCGGCTGATGCCCGGACTGAACCTCTATTCCGACGCCGACCCCGTCCTCACCCTGGACAAGGCGCCCGACCTCGTGCTGCTCCGGCCCTTGGGCGCCCCGGAGCCGCCGCCGCCCGCGCCGGCGACGGACGCCGCCCGGTTCGACACCGACGCCGTGCCGGATCATCTGCGCCCGCTGTACGCCCTGGTGACCGACGCGATGGCCACGGACGACGCCACCAGCGTTGCTTCCCTGACCGCCTTGCACCTGGACCGTCAGGGGGTGTTCGCCGAAGGGACGCGCCTGCTCGCTGTGGACGGTTCGGTGCGCGGCCGCAACTGGACCGGCCACCCGGGCCCCCTGGCGGACACCGCCGTGCGTCAACGGGTGCCGGGCAGCGACACGACGGACCCCTCGCCGACGCCCTGGGCGGCCGGAACAGTCACCCAGGACCCGTTCGTGGTCGGTACCGCGGACGGAAGTCACTGGGGAGCCGAGCTGGCTCTTCCGGACGGGACGCGCTACCGCGTATCCGACCAGGAGCTCTCGGAGCTGGTGGGACGGGACCCGGACCTGTCGTCGGCCGACGGGACGCGCCCCGTGGTGCTGGCCTCGTCGAGAGCCGGCGCCATGGGGCTCGACCTGCCCCGGATGAGCGCGTTCCGGTCCGGGCGGCCGGTCTACGCGCACACCGGGCGGGCGGAACTCGTGCCGGGCGGGCAAACCTCGCGCCTCCACATCGAACTGTCCGACCGGCGCGATGCCAAGCTCCCCCTGGGCTCCTGGGTGCTGAGTCTTCCCGACGACTGGGACGCGTCCGAGCCTCCCGCCATGGGCGGCGACGTCGTCCGAGGCCTGGACAACCGGATCATCCGGATGAGTGACATCGAGAACGTCACCATCATGGTCGGCGGACGTCCGGCCGGACGGATGCTGATGAACCTCCAGGATCAGTTCAGCCGGGAATCGACCGGCCTGGACCTCGCCGGGTTCACCGAGTGGGTCGACGTCGACCCGGTCACCGACCGCGCCCTCGATGGAGCCCACCCGGTGGAGTGGCAGGGGCGCAAGCCCTATGTCCTGTGGGCACACGGAATGCCCGGGGTCGCCACCGTCGGCGCCACCGATGGCCGGCCCGTCGGCCTCAGCGGTCCCGAAACGGTCCGCTACCTGAAGCGTCGGCCCAGCTTCCGCAGGCTCGACCGGAAGCAACCGCTGGTCGCCGTGATGTGCTGGGCCTCGGCGAAGCCCGGAGGCGCGCTGGGCGGGTTCGCCGACGACGCGCCCTTCGTCCCGGACCCGTGGGCCACTGTGTCCTGGACGCAGCAGGTCGCCAACGGGCTCGGCCAGGACGTCTACGGTCCCAGCCGGGTCCACGTGACCGGGGGGCCGGTGGGCAAGCCCGAGAGCGGTGTCTATACGAACGCCCAGGGCGCCACCGGCACCTACGGTGTGAACCGGCCGGAGCCGACACCGGAGGAACTGGACCGGCTCTCGACGGTGGCCGGTCTGGACGGGTTGACGGCGGGCCTCCAAGACCGGCGGGAGACGACCCTGCGTCTGGTGCGCGGGTTGCGCGACCTCTTCGGCGTGGAGGTGGAGAACGACCGCGACGACCCCGCCGGCGACTACCGAGCGCTGCTCAGCGGGCTGGGAGCCGTCGAGGCCATGCGGCGGGCGGACGCGCGGCTGGCCTCGCGTGGCCGGCTCACCCCTCACCTGGTGGAGCGGATCGTTCGGGCGCATTCGGGTACGGAGCCCGCTCCCCACACCAGGCCCGTGCCGACGGACCCCGCCGACGTCCGGACCACCCTGCTCGCCGCCCGGACGGCGCTGGAGTCCGGCGCCTCGGCCCAGCTGTCCTCGTTCGTCGCGCTGCCGGGCGTGGACCGGGCCCTGGAACTGCTGACCGAGGACGACGAGGACGAGTCGGTCCGGCAGGTGCTGAGGCTCGCGCCCGACCGGCCCGTCACCGCCGACCTCAGGCAGCACGCCCTGTGGGCGACCGTCGCGGCCGTCGAGGCGGTGGACGGCCACCCGGACACGGAGTCCCTGGTACGGCAGGTGCTGCACCTGCGCCCGTACGAGAGCGTCGATGTCGCGGAGGACGGCGAGGCGTTGCTCTGGATGGCCGCCACGGCGGCGGCCATCGGCCGGGACGTCTACCGCCCCGTCGCCCTCGCCGCCTACCACCTTCAGCGCGGTGGCGTGTTCGCCCCCGACTCCGCACTGGTGTCGACCGCGGGTCTTCCCGTGGGGCGGAACTGGTCGTCGTTCTCACTCTCCGACCGGTTCAACGCCGACCTGTACACCGTCACCGATCCGGCAACCGGTGCCAGGACCAGCCATCTGCCGCCCTGGTACGGGCCGGAGAGGCCCTTCGTCGTCGCGGTGGAGCCCGGCTCCGAAGCCGGCACGGTGTCCATGCCGTGGCTCAACGGCCCGAACCGCTCCGTTCCCTACGACGAGTTCGCCGAAGTGCTGCGCATGGAACCCGCTCTGCGCCAGATGGCCCCGGTCGCGGCCCGAGTGGTCGTGGTGGGGCTGGAGGACAGGGCCACCCAGGACCTCGCCGACGTCCTGGGCACGCGCCGTGCGCTCGGCCGCAGAGTGCTCATCCCGCGGCACCCGATGAACCTGGGATTCGACGCGCAGCGCCATGCGCACTACCTGAACATCACCACCTCGGACCCGGATGTGCACCGGCACTGGTGGGACCAGCATCCGGAGCAACTGCCGCCCCGCTCGCAGGCCCCCGCCCAGACGGAGGCTACTGCCGACACCGAAACGGAAACCGACACCGAAACCGACACCGACACTGCTCCGGCGGAGCCGGACCGCACTGCGGAGGGCGTGCCGCACGACTGGGTCGAGTCGCGGCTCGAGGAACCCGGCACGGAGCGATACGTTCCCCAACTGGCCGGTGCGGACTGGGCCGGTGGCCGCCCCACGGTGTCCGTGGCCGACCTGCTGGCGGTCGGGGTGGTCCTCGACCACGACCAGCACGCCTACGCCGCGCTCATGGGCGGCCTGCCGACCGCCTCCGCCGACCTCTCGCTCGTCCAGCGCTACCGGCTGCTGCGCGCGTGGTCGGGAGACGACGCCCAGGCTGTCACGGGGATCGCGGCGGACCTGACCGCGGCGCTGAAGGCCGATGCCAGGGAGTATCCGGTGCGTGCGCCGGCCGGACGGGGGGAGAGGCCCGACGGCGCCCGAGGAACGGCCTCCGGTCGCTCGCCTGTCGCCCGCCCGCCTGCGCAGGAGCCCGCGGAGCCATCGCCGTCGGCGGACATCCCGTCGTCGCAGAGCCCGGCTCGGAATGCCCCGGTGAGGGAGGTCGGCACAGGGCAATCTGCGTTCAAAAGTGGGCGGCACGATCGTGTGGATGACGACTCATACCTGGCGTACGGAAGCTCGTCGGGCGGCGCCGAGCCCTCTCCCCGCCGGAGGCGGCGGGACAGGAACGACAGTTCCGACTCGGACTTGGCCTACGGATCGGACCACGGGACTCCGCCGTCCCCCGGTACCCCGTTTCGCGGCTCGGTGGGCGGAGTGACCTTCGAGAGCCGGAGCAACGGTACGGCCATGTGGGAGGTGCACGACTTCGTCGCCGCCGCTGCCCCCTTCTTCGGGCAGGAGATCGCAGCCGCCGGCCCCATCACGGTGCGGTTCGGTCGTACGCGTGGAGGTACCCCCGGCGAATGGCGGCCGGACAGCCGTTCCATCATCTTGGATCGAGGGCGGGCCAGTGCCGGTCATCTCGCCGGAACCGCCGTGTTCGAGATTCTCAATGCCGCGTCGGCACGTCGCCTGGCCGCTCTGGAGGACGAGGCGCGCAGCGGCAGGCTGGGCGTCCTGGCCGAGCAGACCGGGTGGCCGGCCGCCCAGTACTTCGCCATGGAGGTGGAACGCATCGAGTGGGAGAACGGAATGAGGCACCAGGAAATCGTGGCCGGCGCCGGTGGAGGGGGATCGGGGGCCGACCTGTTCGCCGCCGAGGGCGACTTCAATGCCTTCTATGAGCGTCAGGTGCGCTCCGGCCACACGCACAGCTACGAATTCCGCTACAACCTGCTGAGGGAAGAGGCAGCTTCGGAGGCTCGCCGGCGCCGTGAGGCAGAGGAGGGCGCTTCGTCGGGCGGGGGCCACCGGCACGGGTCCGAACACAGCTCGGACCGGCGTCATCGTAGGCGTGCCCGGTAGTCGGCCGTCAGACGGTTCCCGATGAATTGCCCAGTGAACGAGGACACGATGACCGACTCTGCACAACCCCCCGCGTTCCCTCTGGACTCCCCGCCGCCGGATGAGGCCGTCCGGGCTGCGGACCCCGTCGGGGCTGTGGCCGAGGCGAAGGAGCGGCCCGATCCGCCCGAGCCCCCCGAGGAGATCGTCCGGGCCGCCCGGCTGGCCCCGGGGCACTGGTTCGGTACGGTCGATCCCGGGTGGCGGGGCGAGGGTGTGCCGCCCGACTACGCGGTGGCGGGCCGCTGGCGTTCCGACGCCACGGGCGAGATCGTGGAGTGGCAGGACAACGACGCCTACCTGCCCTCCCCGCAGGTGCTGGGCTGGCCCGAGCCCACGGACCCCGTCGACGCGGCCCTCCAGCGCGCCGTCACGGGCTACGGCCCGGCCGAGGACGTGGCGTACGCACTGACCGACGCCGAGGTCGCCGTCCTCACGCTGCCGGACGGTTCGCCGGTCACGGCCACCGGGTCGGACGGCACCCCGGTGGTCCCGGTCTTCACCTCCTCCCGGTACCTGAACCTGGTGGGTGCTCTCGCCTTCGAGCACCGGGCCGCGATCGAGCTGCTGCCCCAACTGCCCGAAGAGCACCGGATCTACGTCAACCCCCCGAGTCCCGCGGGTGCGGTGCTGGAGACCGGGCCGCTGGCGGAGATGATGGCCCTCACGAAGACCGCGCGGCCACGGACGGAACCGGACGGGACGGAACGGGTAGCGGCAGGCGATGCGTGAGATCGACCGCATCGGGGCGGTGAACGACCCGAGTGAGTACCGCGGTCCACACACCGAGGCGGGCCGGTGCGAGCGCGGTGAGCGAACGCGTGCTCATGGGGCGGTGGTCCGCCCGAACAGAGCGGTATCTCGCCAGGACGTACGGGCGTGGAGAAAGGGCCAGAGATGGGTTCGGAGATGAACAGCGTGTGGAGGGAAGCGGGATGAGCCGCTGGAACGGTCCGCTGTCCCGGCGGCGGAGCGCCGCGTCGTCGCGTGCGGTGCGACAGCGTGCCGGACGGGACACGACCGGGCGGGACACCGGGACCGGCGGGGGACGGGTGTCCCGGGTGCTGGTCGAGAACCACGGCGGCCTGCTGCTGCTCCGCCTGCCCACGGACGAGGTCCTGCATCCGGCGGACGTCGCCGACCTGGCCAGGACGCTCGGCGCGGACGAGGACGGCACCGTCACGATCGTCGCCGTCGCGGCGGCCGGAGCCGCGGAGGCGCTCTGGCCGCGGCTGAGCGAGACGCTGGACTCCCTTCGGGACGAGGGGACATCGTCCGTACGGCTGGTGATGTCCGACGCCGGCACCGGCCACCCGGACCGTCCCGCACTGGCCCAGCAGATCGCCGACGCCTGGAAGATGACGGTCGAGGCACCCGACGGACCGGTGCTCGTGGTGCCCGGCGGCTCCGTCTTCGTACCACCCGGGCGCGGTGGTTGGCGTCGTTTCGCCCCGGACGGCGAGCCGGAGGAGCTTGGGCCGCGTGCCCCGGCCCCCGGCTGGCAGCCCGCGCTGCGACGCGCCCCGGCCCGTACGGCGGAGGGCTGTGTGGTCGACCAGATCCCGGCCGGCGTGGTGATCCGGCCCGCCGGGGCCAGCGCACCGAGGCCCGGCGACCTGTTCCACGCGATACCCATGGACCCGGGCCACCCGGCCGTGGTCGTCGGCGTGCCGTGGGGGGAGGACGTCGTGGCCACCGACGTCGCCGAGGTCCTCGCCGCTCTGCCCGCCGTCGTCCGTCGTGGCGTGCGGCTCGCTCCCGGCGGGCGCCGTGACCTGCTGCGACTCGGCCAGTCGGTCGCCGGGCTCCTCAACGCCGAGGTCGAGGTCACCACCGGGCTGCCGCTGATCGCCACCGGCCAGCTGCTGGGCCGGTTCGGGATCCGGTCCGTGCTGTCCGGGCCGGACGGTGAACCGCGCTGGCTGCCCTTCGTGGACGCCGTGATGTGCCTGCCGTCCCGGGAGCCCGCCACGGCGGCCGGTGACCCGGAGCCCGGCGGGTCCGCCCGTCCCGTGCGGTCCACCGCACCCGCGCCCCGGCTGCTGTGGTGGTCCGGCCCCGCCCCGGAACTGGGCTTGTCCGAGAACGGTGTGGCCCGGCTCTCCGACGCCTGGCAGGCGGTAGCCACCCGGGCCGGGCTGTGGGTCGGACCCTCCGGTACGGACGCGCCGCGCACCGCCCGGCCGGTGAGCGTAGAGGGCCCGGTCGTCGAGATCGGCCGCGGCGGCGACCGGGTGGACGCCTCGCTCTGGCCCCTGCTCTCCGACCTCCTCGGTCGTCTCGCCCCCGACATTCGCTCCCGTACGACGCTCCACGTGCACGCCCGCACACCGGACGGCGGCCGGGCGCTGCGCGGCCTCGCCGCCGACCACGCTCTCCGGATGATCAGCTTCGCGCCGGCCACCGCCCCGCGTCCCGCACGACGCGCCCCGGCTCCGACCGTCACGGAGGCGGGAGCACGCACCGGCGCCGGGGCCCTCGGCCGGACTCCGGTGCCGTCTGCCGTCCCGACGTCCACCAGGCAGGCGAGCGCCCCCGGCTCACCGGAGCGGACACCGCTGCCCAGCCCCCCGCCCCCGTCCCCGGTCACGCCGGCCGTCGCGCCGGAACCGGCGGCAGCGGCCGCCACGGCTGTGTCCGGCGCAACGGCAGCGGCGCCGTCTTCTGCCACCCCCGACGTGCTGGCCACGCCCACGCAGCCTTCCGGAGAGCCCTCCGTGCCGCCCCCCGTACCCGCCCCGGCGCCCTCCGTCAGGCCCGCCGGGCTCTCCTCCGCCCTGCTCGCCCCGGACGTTGCCGCGAGCGGGGACAAGGGGACCGGCGGTACCGGTATCACGACGGAAACGCCCCAGCCCCGCAGGGCGGTGACCGAGAGCGGGGCTGCGGAGACCGGCGCGCCGCCCGCCCCGGTACCGGACGCCCCCCGCGCGCGGCCCGTGCCCACCGGTGCGCCCTCCGCACGCTCGGCCCCTCCGGTGCCGGACCCTGTGGGCGGTACGGCCGCCGGGCAGCCTCCGGCGCGGCCCGACCCGGCACCCCGGCCGCGAGTCGAACCCGTCCCCGCGGCTCCGGCCCCCGCAGCCGCTGAGGCCGACAGGCCCGCCACCCGTACGGAGTCCGCCGCGCCGCGTGGGCCCTTGCCCCCGGTGCCGGTGGAGCCGCAGCACAGCAGCACGCCCGCGGAGCGTACGGAGTTCCGGCGGCTCGCGGAGTCGACCTGGGAGCGGCACAGCGCGGTCGTCAACCGCGCGCTGGCGGAGATGCCGGCCCTGCGCGGCGCGGAGCAGGAGACGGCCCGTACCGACCTGGTGGCCCTCCGGATGTACCTGGACAACGCCGAAGGCCCTCTCGATCACCGTGAGTTGGCGAAGTCGCTGCGCTCCGGCGAACCGCGCCTCGTGCCGTACGCCGGGTGCATGGCGTCCGCGCTCGCACGGCTGCCGTCGTACCGGGGGGTCGTCCTGCGCGGGCTCGGCGGCGTTGCCGGACCCGGTCGACTGCGACCCGGTGACGTGGTGCGCGACGCAGCACCGGTGAGCGGGCTGCCGCTCGACCCCGCCGGGACGCAGCGGGTCGCCGGGGCGGGTTTCGCCATCTGGTCCACCACGGGCCGCCGGGTCCGGCGGCTGCTGGACGGAGACGAGCAGATCGTCTTCGCCCCCGGAACCGCCTACCGGGTCCTCGCCGTCCGTACGGACGGCGCCGGCCCGTTGATCATGCTGCGCCAGATACGCAGCCCGGACACCGCGTCCGTCCTCCTGGAGGACGCCGACGAGACCGCGCTGGAGCGCCTGAACCAAGCTCTGTCAGGCCGGACGGCGCCCGGAACGGGCGACTGGCCGGACCGCTGCGCGGGTCCTCTGGGCGGCATCGGTGTCCTCTGACGGCCGGCGGGCCACCTCCCCGCACACCCACCTCGACAAGGAGCTGTTATGCCCCATCAGCACGATCCCCCGGCGGGGGAGAGGCCGTCGTCCGTCTCCGTCCGCCGTGCGGTGTCCGTACCGCCGCCGGACCAGGGGCCGGGCGCGGACCTCGGTCCCCGTTCCCCGGGTGCCGCGGCCCCGGACCCGATAACGTCCGGCTCCACGGCCACAGGCGCCGCGGAGCCATCGGCTCCGCCGGGCCCCGCCACGATGTCCGCCGACCCCGCCTCGGGTACATCGGAATCCGCCGCGACCGCTGCGGTCACCGCGCCGACGCCGGACGGGCCCGCCCGCAGACGGTTCTTCGGGGTGCGCTCGCGCTCCGAGAGCACCGAACCCGCCCCGGAGGCGGCCGATCCCGCACGGGCCGAGGGCACGCGGCCCGAGCAGTCCACGGCCGCCGAGGAGCCCGACAACGACGGCCGGTCGGGGCTGCTCTTCGCGTCGGACCACGACCACCCGGACGGCCCGGGCCCGGACGAGGCGAGCCCGGGACGCCCGCACGGCCCCATGATCGCCGCGGCCGCCCTCGCGGGAGCGGTGCTCATCGGTGTACCGATCATCGTCTTCGTCGGTACGAGCGACGACGACCGCCCCACGGAGCAGTCGGTCAGCTCGAAGCCCCTGGGCGGCGAGCCTCTCGAACCCAACATGTCCGATGACAAGCCGCCCGCCGACTACGTGGCGGAGTCGCCGTCCCCGAGTGCTTCCCCGAGCACCGCCAGGAAGACAGCGCCCGAGGCGGTCGCCGAGGTGAGGAAGGTCCCTGCCGCCGACACGGAGCGGGCACCCGCGAAGGCGGAGTCGGCGGCGCCCGGGAAGGCGGAGTCGGCGGCGCCCCGGAAGGAGACCGAGAAGCCGGCCCCACCCACCCGCCGGCAGATGGCCAACGCCCTGTCCGGCAAGGCCAACGTCATGTTGAAGAACCAGCTGACCGGCTTCTGCGTCGACGTCCCCGGCGAAGGCAAGGGGAAGCCCGCCGGTGCGCTCAAGCAGGGCACGTGCAGGGCCACGACCGCGGACAACCAGCTCTACGACCTGAAGGTGGTGAGCAAGGACGGCGGACCGCAGGGATCGAGCCTGTTCGTGATCAAGAACCGCAAGAGCGGGCTCTGCCTCGACCTGTCGTACTACAAGGCCGTCAAGCCCGGTTCGAAGATCATGGAATACCACTGCAACAGTACGACCGCGGACAACCAGCTCTGGTGGCTGGATCCCAACGAGTACGGGAACCGCGTCCGTAACGTCGTGAGCAACAACCTGTGCATGGGCGTGGCAGGTGGCGACCGCTCCGAACTCGATGCCGCGCTGCAGTTGCAGACCTGCAGCGGCAAGGAGTTCAGCTCCCAGCGCTGGATGGTCAGCCAGCTCGGGTAGGCGCGAGCCCTGTTGACTGGTCCTGGGAGCGGCAGGGCAGACACGTCGGATCGGCTGCTTGCGACGCCCAGCCGGGCACCCCAAGCAGCCGATCCCCCCAGGCCGCGGAGCGTGGCGCACGGCCCTGACGGCGGAGAGCCACCGCTTCACGTCTGCGGACGGGGCACCACGGGCACACGCCTACTCACGAATCGTTCGGGTTTCCGAAGCACCTCGGGACTCGTGCGAGGAACATGGCGCCGGGGTCCCTCGACCGACGTTGTCGGCCCTGTCAGCGACCCTCCGTCCGCTCGAGCGGAGGAAGTCCGTCGCACAGGACCGAGGGGAAGGCGGGTTCGATGCGGTACACGTCGGTGCATCCGCCCTTCGCGCTGCGGGCGACCGGTCTCCAGCCCGACGTCTCGGCCCGGAAGAACCAGCGGTCACGGAGACTCGCCCCGCAGCCGGGGCCGGTGCCCTCGGGGCAGGCCGGGCCCATGCGCGAGGAGACGTCGAACACCAGCCACTTCCCGTCGCAACGCTCCTCGCCGCGGGAGGTGTGGTTCGGTACGTCGAGCGCCATGACCGCCTGGTCGTAGGAGGCGGGCGTGCAGCCGGTGGGCGCGGGGTGGCAGCCGAGTTCGCCGCAGAGGCGCAAGTCCGGCAGGTGGGCGCCGTCCGCGGTGAACACGGTGTGGGTGTCCATGGCGAGTTCGCGGTTGCCGAGCGGGGACGGCAGTCGCACCTTCGCCGTGGCTGTCGCGGTCGTGCGGCACTCGGCGTGCGGGGCGCCGCCCGTGAGGGCGGAGAACGTCACCTGCACCCACACGGTGCGGTCCGAGGCGTCGGTGACGGTCGCCTTCAGATCGCGTGCGCACGTCTTCCCGCCGCCGGGCACCTCGGCATCGACGCTGAGCGTGCGCCGGTCCTCGGCGAGTCGGGCGGCCGTCACCCGGAATGGGGCGAACGTCTGCCAGCGCGCCGGCTCTGTCGGAGTCGCCGTGCCGCCGGTACCGGCCCGGCCGGTCCCGCAGGCACCGAGCAGCAGCACGCCGACGGCGCTCAGCACGACCACCGTAACCAGTGATCTTGTACGTCGCATGTGTTCCGATCCCCCCGGTGATTGTGGTCCTGAGGCCACTGTAGGGCGATGCGTGCACGTCGAATCAGGGTCGTCGAGAGTCGTGCAAAAGGGTCTGATGTGCGCAGAATTCTGCGCAGGAGACCGACCGCCGGCCAGAGGGGTGTGGCGTGGGTCACTGTTGACCTGGTGATCGACTCGCAATTAATATCAGCGGAAATAAATCGCCGCCGCGATGGACGGAAAAAGCGGACACTTCCCTGATTATTCCTCCGAATTGTATCCCGAGTGCCTTTGGTGCAGTAAATGCGGAGCTGTGGAAGGAATGGCTGCGCGGGGGCAGATATTCACGTCGAGAGTGCCAGTGCATGTTTCCGTCCCTTTTGTTTCGTGTGAAGGGTGGTCCGTGTCTCCTCCCCGCATCGAAGTTCCCCGACCTTCCGGCGAAAGGACGCCTCCCGCGCCGCTGTCCCTGGCGCAGGAGCGACTGTGGGTCATGGCACGCATGGGCGCAGACGCCAGTGCCGCCTACAACGAGCCGATGCCCTTCGACATCCGCGGGGCCCTCGACCGGGACCTGCTCGTGCGGGCGCTGCATCTGCTCGCGGCCCGGCACGAGGCGCTACGCACCCGGCTGGTGCCCTCCGGCGGCTCGGCGCTCCAGGTCGTCGACCCGCCCGGGACCGGGTTCCGGGTGACGGTCGAGGATCTGACGCGGCGGCCCGACGCGGCCGAGCGGTTCACCCGCATCCGGCACGCGGTGGAAGGCGCCCCGTTCCGGCTGGGCGAGGAACCCATGGTGCGCGGCTGTCTGGTGAAGCTCCGAACGGACCACCACGTACTGCTCCTGACGGCCCATCACATCGTCTTCGACGGCTGGTCCCGTTCGCTGCTCCTGCGTGAACTGGGCCAGGTGTACACCGCGCTCCAAGAGGAGCGGGACGCCGCACTGCCGGAACTGACCTGGCAGTACAGCGACTACACCCGCTGGCAGTGGGAGTGGATGTCGGGAGCGGACCCCGCCGCGCACGCGGAGTACTGGGCCGGCGCGCTGGCGGGCGCTCCGGCCGTGCTCTCCGTGCCCACCGACCGGCCCCGCCCGCCCGAACAGGTCTTCCGTGGCGACCGGGTCACCGTGACCGTCGACGAGGATCTGACGAGGGCCTTGCGCGACCTCGCCGCGGACCACGGTGTTTCCCTGTACGCGACCGTTCTGACGGGTTGGTCCGTGCTCCTCTCGCTGCTGTCGGGGCAGGACGACATCGTTGTCGGGGCCCCCACCTCGAACCGCCGCCGCGGTGATGTGGAGGGCCTGATCGGCCTCTTCGTCAACACGCTCGCCCTGCGCGCAGACCTGTCCGGCTCACCTCGTGTCGCCGACGCCCTCAAGCGGGTCAACCAGCGGGTTCGGAACGCTCTCCGCCATGTCGACCTGCCGTTCGAGCGGGTGGTGGAAGTGGTCAACCCACCGCGCAGCCCCGCCCACACGGCGTTGTTCCAGACCATGTTCGCCTGGGTCCCCTCCATGCGGAGGGAACTGGAACTCCCCGGTCTGGACGTGGAGTTGCGGCAGGACGCCGCCCACGTGCCGGCGAAGTTCGACATGGTCCTGGCGCTGGCCGACGAGGGACCACGGCTCACCGGGGAGCTCGACTACGCGGTGTCACTCTTCGACCGGACGACCGTCGAACGGTACGTACGCCAGTTCTTACGTGTGCTGCATCTGATGACCCGGCAGCCCGGAGCGAAGATCGCCGATCTGACCCTGCTGCACGGTGACGAACAGCGCGAACTCCTCGTCGCCCTCAGCACAGGACCCGCCGCCCGTGAGCCGGACTCACCGGTACCGGCGGGCCTGCTGGAGCGGTTCGCCGAACAGGTACGGACACGGCCGCGGCAGCCCGCCGTGGTGGCCGGGGACACGGTGCTGGACTACCGGACGCTGGACCGCCGGGCCAACCGGCTCGCGCACGCGTTGACCGCTCGCGGCGCCGGACCCGATCGCGTGGTCGGCCTGCACGCCGGCCGCACGGCCGACCTCGTCGTCGGCGTGCTCGGCATCCTCAAGGCCGGCGCCGCCTACCTTCCCCTGGACCCCGGCCAGCCCCCGGAGCGCCTCACCGCCATGGCGGACGACGCCGCGCCGGTCCTGGTGCTGACCGACGGGGAGGGCACGCCGGGCGACGACCGGCAGCCGTGGGAGAACCTGGCGAAGGTCGAGGCAGAGGGAGCGCACGAGGAAGCACCGGAGGTGGGTGCGGACCCCGCCCGGCTCGCCTACGTCATCTACACCTCGGGATCGACCGGCCGTCCCAAGGGCGTTGCGGTCACGCACGGCAGCGTGGTCAATCTCTTCGACCACTGGCGCGACCTCATGGGGGACGCGCCCGGCGAGGCGGCGTCGGCCTGGTCCAGCATCGGCTTCGACGCGTCGGTGCACGAACTCCTCGTACCGCTGACCACCGGAGCCGTGCTCCACCTCGTCCCCGACGAACTCCGCGGTGACCCCCGGGCCCTCATGGCGTGGCTGCGCGAGCACCGGGTCACCCAGGCGTTCCTGCCGCCCTCCTACGTCCTGTGGGCCGACGAGGACCCGGCCGCTCGCCTGGCCGGACTGAGCCTGCGCCAGCTCCTCACCGGGGTGGAGTCCCTGCCCGAGCGGGCTCTGTACCGCATGCGTGAGTGCCTTCCCGGCCTGCGCATCTGCTTCGGCTACGGCCCGACCGAGGCGACGCTCTACTCCACCGCCTACACCGATCCGGGGCCCTACGAGCGGCCCTGCCCGATCGGACGGCCGCTGCGCGGCACCCGCCTGTACCTGCTCGACGACCGTATGCGCCCGGTCCCGGTGGGGGTCGTCGGTGAGGTCTACCTGGGCGGCGCGAGCCTCGCCCGCGGATACCTGAACCGCCCGGACCTCACCGACGAGGCGTTCGTCCCCGACCCCTTCGTCCCCGGAGAGCGCGTCTACCGCACCGGCGACCTGGCGCGCTGGCTGCCGGACGGCAACGCCGCGTACGCCGGCCGCCGCGACGACCAGCTCAAGCTGCGCGGCTTCCGCATCGAACCCGGTGAGGTCGAGGCGGCCCTGCTCGCGGTCCCCGGCGTCCGGGAGGCCGTGGTGCTCGCCGACCGCGACACACCCGGCGGCCCGCACCTCGTCGCCGGCGTGGGCTGCGACGAGGGGACCACGCGCACGGCGTACGAGTGGCGCGCGGCCCTCCGGGACCACCTGCCCGACTACATGATCCCGGTGGTGGTGGCCGAGTTCCCGCGCCTGCCGTTGAACCGCAGCGGCAAGGTGGACCGGCCCGCGGTGCTGCGCGCCGCAGCGGGCACCCGAACCGGCCGGGTCAACACGGCCGCGCCCCGCGACCACGTGGAAATGGCGCTCCACCGGATCTGGCGCCGGCTGCTGCTGCACCCGGACATCGGCATCGGCGACGACTTCTTCGAACTCGGCGGCACATCGATATCGGCGATCAAGATGGCCGCCGCCGTCCAGGAAGAGCTCCGCGTGCCCCTGCCGGTCCGGGACGTCATGCTGCACCCCACCATCGAGGCGCTCGCCGGACGGGTGCGCGGCCATGGCGCCGGCGCCACGCCGCCCGCCGACGTCAGCAGTCTGGTGGAGTTCCGCCCGGGCGACGGCCGGCAGCGCGTGGTCTGCGTCCACCCCGCCGGCGGTACCGCCTTCTGCTACCTGCCGCTGTCCGCGGCCCTGCCCGACGGCGTCGGCGTGGTGGGACTCCAGGCACCCGGCATCAACCCCGGCGAGTCCGTCCTGCCCGGCGTCGAGGAGATGGCCGAGGAGTACCTTCGGCTCGTCGAGCCCGGGCCGGACGAGGCACTGGTGCTCTGCGGACTCTCCTACGGCGGCCTGATCGCGTACGAGATGGGCCGTCGGCTGGCGGCGACCGGACGGCAGCGGGTGAGCGTGGTCCTCCTCGACACCCACGGCATGCAGGGCGGGAAGGACGCACGGGAGCGCACCGCGGTCGAACCGGTCGGCATGGAGGAGTTCCGGGCAAAGCTGGTGCGCTTCAACGGCATGTACCCGGGCATCGACGACGACCAGGTGGCTCGGTACCTGACGGTCTACAACCACCACCGTGAGACGGCCGCGGCCTACGTCGTACCCGAGTCACCGGCCCGGGTCGTGCTGATGGAGGCGACGGACGTGCGGGACGAGGACGACGAGGAGGCGCCCGGCCGCCTGCGCGCGTTCTGGCACCGCCGCGTCACGGGCGACTTCAGCGTCGAGCCGGTCGCCTGCGGCCACTGGGACATGCTGGAGAGCGACGAACTGCCACGGGTCGCCTCCGTCCTCGTCGCCGAGCTGGCCCGGCTGACACCAGGCTCGGCAGGCACCGGGACGCCGCTCGCGACCCCTTACGGCACGTCGGAGGACTGATGGAACCGCCCCTGCCCGAACACCCCTCCGCCCCCGCCGAACCCACCGCCGACCCGGGCACGGCGTCGGGGATCGCCCTCGCCGTCCACCGCCGGGCCCTGCGCACTCCGGACGCGGACGCGGTCGTCGACGGCGACGTACGCCTGGACTACGCGACGCTGAACGCCGCGGCGGCGGCCGTCGCCGCGGCACTGGGCCGCCAGGGCGTGGCACCAGGGCGGTCCGTGGCCGTCGCACTGCCGCGCTCGTGGCAATTGGTCTGCGTGATGCTCGGCATCCTGCGCACCGGTGCCCGGGTGGTACCGCTGGACATCCAGAGCCCCCTCGAACGCCTCCTCTTCGTCCTCCGGGACTCCGGCGCCGACGTCCTGGTGCACGCCGCCTCGGAGAACGGCGGCGAACTAGGACAGGGCAGGACAGCGCTCGCGGTCGACACGCTGCTGCCCGCGCCCCCGGACGGCGCGGGGACCGCACCCGAACCCCACCCCGCCGACGACGTGTCCTTCCTGTTCTACACCTCGGGAACGACCGGCCGGCCCAAGGGCGTCGAGATCCGCGACGCCGGTGTCATGCGACTGGCACGGCCCGGCTACATCCGGGTCGGACCCGGTCTTCGCTACGCGTGCCTGGCCAACCCGGCGTTCGACGCGCTGAGCTTCGAGGTCTGGGTGCCGCTGCTGACCGGTGGAGTGTGCGTGGTCCTGCGCGACGCCGACGCCCAGAATCCCGAGAGGCTCGCCGCGGCGCTGCGGCGTGAACGGGTGGACACCGTCTTCGTCACGACCGCGCTGTTCAACGCGGTGGTCACGGCCGTCCCCGACTGCTTCGCCGCGGCCGGTCAGGTCCTCGTGGGCGGGGAACAGCTCAACCCCCGGGTGATGCGCCGCTGGTACCGGGACAACGCCGGCAGCGGCACGTGCCTGTACAACGTCTACGGGCCGACCGAGTCCACCACGTTCGCCCTGTGCCAGCCGATCCCGCGGGACCTCGACGGCGACGTGGTGCCGATCGGGCGGCCCCTGCCGCACACCGGGGCCGTCGTCGCCGTACCGGACCAGCGGCGGGTGGCCGCGCCCGGCGAGGTCGCCGAACTCCTGCTCAGCGGCGCCGGACTCGCGTCCGGCTACCGCAACCTCCCGGAGGAGACCGAACGGCGCTTCGTGCGGCTGGCCTGGCTCGACGGAGGCAGGGAGCGGTACTACCGCACCGGTGACCTCGTACGGACCGACGACGAGGGGCGCGTGGAGTACGTCGGACGGACCGATCGGCAGGTCAAGGTCCGCGGCTTCCGGATCGAGCCCGGCGAGGTGGAGCGGCACGTCCTCACCCACCCGGGCGTCCGGCAGGCCCACGTCTGCACACGCCGCGAGGGCGAGGAGGGCAGCAACGAACTGCTCGCCTTCGTCGTCCTGCGGCACGAGGTCCCCTTCGAGGAGTTCGACGCCCATCTCGCGGCGCACCTGCCCGC
This sequence comes from Streptomyces sp. MH60, assembly GCF_002939385.1. GTDB lineage: Bacteria > Actinomycetota > Actinomycetes > Streptomycetales > Streptomycetaceae > Streptomyces. The sequence continues at coordinate 230,850 of NZ_MULI01000002.1, forward strand.
CTACATGCGCCCGCACCACATCCACCTCGTTGCGGAGCTGCCGCTCAACCCCAACGGCAAGATCGACCAGGCCGCGCTGCTGCGGGTGGCCGGCAGGCCCTGGCGTCCCGGCGCGTCCGGCGCACCGGCCGCGACGGACACGGAGCGGGGTGTACTGGAACTGGCCGAACAGGTCCTGGGCACCAGCGGCCTCGGACTCGGTGACCGGTGGATCGCCGCCGGCGGCGACTCGCTGAAGGCCCTGCGCTTCCGCTTCGCCGTCCGGCAGCGCTGGGGCCACGACCTGCCGCAGGCGACCGTTCTCCACGGCGACCTCGCCGCCGTCGTCCGAGCCGTCACCGCGGCCGGCCCGCACGCGAGGAACGCATACCCCCCACTGGCGGCCGCCGGCGCCCGTTCGGCGCCCGCCACGAGTGAGCAGCAGCGGTTGTGGCTGCTGCAACGCCGTGCACCGAACTCCCGGGCCTACTCCGTCCACCAGGCGTTCCGCGTGGACGGACCCGTCGACACCGCCCGGCTGCGACGGGCGCTGCGTACCCTGGTGACCCGTCACGCCGCCCTGCGGACCGGCTTCAGCCACGGCGCGCGGGGACTCGAACAGAGAGTGGGCGAGCCGTACGACCCCTGGCACGAGCCGGAACCACGGCCGGCATGGGACGAGGAAGAGGCGCACGCCTTCGCCGACGCCTTCTTCGCCGAGCCCTTCGACCTCGCCGACCCCCGGATGCTCCGGGCCTGCTGGCTGCCCCGGAACGGCGGCGGCACACTCCTGCTCCACCTGCACCACATCGCCGTCGACGGATGGTCACTGGGTATCCTGCTGCGCGACCTGTCCGCCTCCTACGCCGAAGCGGCCGAGACCCCGGCCGAACCGTCCATGGCACGGGCCGCGACCCCGCTGGACTTCGCCGTCTGGCAGAACACCTGGTTCGCGACCGACGCGTACCGTGCCCGGCGCGACGAACTCCTCGCGCACTACCGCGAGTCGCAGGAGCCCCAGGAACCGCTCACCGGCCACGGCACCCAACCGGCACCACGGGCCCGGCTGCTGCGCACCCGCCTCGACACCGCACGCCGGGCCGGGCTGGACCAACTCTGCGCCGAACTCGGCCTGACCCGTTTCCAGACGCTGCTCACCGTCTTCTCCTGGAGCTTGTACGGCGTGACCGGCGTGGTCCGCCCGCGCGTCGCCACGCCGGTCGCCAACCGCCCGGTGGCCGAGCTGGAGCACAGCGTCGGCATGCTGGCCAACACCGTGCTGCTGCCGGTGACCGTCAACCCCGGAGAGGACCTGCGAGTACACCTCCTTCGCACGGGAACCGGAACCGAACAGGTGCTGCGCTGCCAGGACGTGGCCCTCACGGACGTACTGACCGGCTGGGAAGACCTCGGCGACGGCACCCCGTTCGACTTCCTGTTCGTGTCGGAGAACACCGACTTCGCGGGACTGCGGCTGCCCGGCTGCGCCCAGCGTCCCCTGTGGTGGGCGGCGACGGAGGCCAAGTGCCCGATGACGGTGTCCGTCGTCGACCACCCCGAGGGGCTCGACCTGCTGTGGGAGTACGCGGAGGACCGCTTCTCCGCCGAGGACGTCGAGGCGATGGCCGCACTGTTCGCGGGCGGCCTGGACGCACTCGCGGCCGGTGGCCGGTCCACCGCGCGCGAACTGGTCGCGCCGTACCGGCGTTCCCTGCCGCGGTACGGGCGCGGACCCGCCCCGCAGCCGGGTTTCACCACCGTCTCCGACGGCTTCGCCCGGCAGGTCGCCCGCACCCCCGGGGCCACCGCCCTGCTGACGGCCGACGGGAGCACCCTCACCTACGAGGCCCTCGACGCCCTCGCCGCGGACCTCGCCACCGAACTGGCCGACCGCTACCCCGTCCCCGCCGACGGCGGCACCTGCCGGGTGGCGCTGTACCTGGAGCCGTCCACCGAGCACGTGGTGTCCCTGCTGGCACTGGCGCGGCTGAACGTCACCGCCGTACCCCTGGACCCCTCCTACCCGCCCGACGTGCTGCGCCGGGTCCTGGAACTGGTCGACCCGCTCTGCGTCCTGGTCGCACCCGACGGGGCGCCCGCGCCGGACACACCGCTCCCACCCGACGTGGCCCGCCACCCCGTCGTCCTGACGGACCGGGTGCCGCCGCGGCGGATCCCCCGGGTGGCCGGTTGTCACAGCGGCGCCAGGCCGCTGTACACGCTGTTCACCTCCGGCTCCAGCGGCGTCCCCAAGGGCGTGGAGATATCCGACCGCACCTTGTGCAACCTGATCCGGTGGCAGTCCGGCACCGGAGGTCCGGCCGGACCGGCGGCCACCCAGCAGTTCTCCATGCTGTCCTTCGACGTGTCGTTCCAGGAGATCTTCGGAACGCTGTGCACCGGCGGCAGCCTGCAACTGATCCGCCCCGAGTGGCGCCAGGACGTCCCCGCGCTCCTGGACCGGCTGGAGTCGGCGGGCACCGAACGGATCTTCATGCCGTACGTGGCCCTGCAACTGCTCGCCGAGTACGGCGTCCGGCTGGGAAGGTTCCCCTCGCGGCTGCGCGAGGTGGTCACCGCGGGCGAGCAGCCGGTGTGCACGGACACCGTCCGCAGTTGGTTCGCCGGACTGCCCGGCGCCCGGCTGTTCAACCACTACGGGCCGACCGAGACCCACGTGGTCAGCGCCCTGTGCCTGGAGGGCGACCCGAGCCAGTGGCCCGAGCGACCCGCCGTCGGACGCCCGGTGGCCGGTGCCGACCTGCGCGTCGTGGACGCCCACGGTGACCCGGTCCCGCCCGGGTGCACCGGTGAACTGCTGATCGGCGGCACCATGGCCACCCGCTGCTACCTCGACGCTCCCGCGTCCGACGACCCCCGCTTCACCGAGGTGCCCGGGGCCGGCCTGTTCTACCGCAGCGGCGACCGGGCCTGGTTCGACCACGAGGGTCTGCTGCACTACGCGGGCCGCGACGACCAGCAGATCAAATGGAGCGGGCACCGGCTGGAACTCGGCGCCGTCGAGACGGCCCTGCTGCGCCACCCGCTGGTGGCCAACGCCGTCGTCGCGCTCGACGGGAACCGGCTGACCGCCTGTCTGCAGTTCCGGGGCGAGACCGCCTCCGCCGACGAGCTCGGCGCCCACCTCGCCACCTCACTGCCTTCCTACGTCCGCGTGGACCGCTTCCGGGCACTGCCCGTGCTGCCCCGCACCCCCAGCGGCAAACTGGACCGGAGGGCCGCGCTCCGGGCGCCGGGGGAGGAGCTGCGCCGTACGACGGCCGCCCGCACCGGCCTGTCGGCCGACGAGGAGCGGCTCTCCACCGCCTTCCAGGAGGTCACCGGGGCGGCGATCGGACCGGACCAGACCTTCTTCGAGGCCGGCGCCTCCAGCCTCGCCCTCATACGCTTCCATCTGCGCTGCACCACTTCGCTGGGACTGCGCTTCGGTGTCGCGGACCTCTTCGAGCACGTCACCGTCCGCTCCCTGGCCCGCCACCTCGCCGCCCCCGCCCGGCGCGGCCCCGAAGCAGCCGCCGCCCTCGCCGATGAGAACGACGAGGACCCCCGGCCCGGCGAACCCGTCGCGGTCGTCGGCATGGCGTTACGGGTGCCCGGCGCCGCGGACCTCGCCGCCTTCTGGGACCTGGTCGTCTCGGGCGGCACCGGCATCCGCCGCATCGACGCCCCGGAAGGAGTCGTCGGCGCGCACAGCACGCTCGACGAGATGCTCGGCTTCGACCCGGGCCACTTCGGCATCAGCCCGCAGGAGGCCCGCCTGATGGACCCTCAGCAGCGGCATCTGCTGATGGCCTGCGTACAGGCACTGGCGCACGCCGGCATCGCGGACACCTCGGCCGCGCGCGTGGGCCTGGTGGCCGGTGCCGGCGAGAACACCTACTTCCAGTCCCTGCTTCTCCAGGCGGACCCCGACCGGCTGCCCGACGGCTTCCAGCTCGCCCTGCACCACGAGAAGGACTTCCTGGCCACCAAGGCGGCCTATCACCTCGGGCTGACCGGCCCCGCCTTCAGCGCCCAGACCGCGTGCTCGAGTTCCCTGGTCGCCGTGCACCTCGCGGCCGGCCTGCTCCGGCAGGGCGAAGCCGAGGCCATGCTCGCCGCAGGAGTGCTGATCGACCCCCGCCTCACCGGCGGCTACCGGTACCGGCCACAGCACATCTTCTCCGCGGACGGCGACTGCCGGCCCTTCAGCGACGACGCGACCGGAACGGTCGGCGCCAGCGGTGTCGGTGTCGTGGTCCTCAAGACGCTGCGACGGGCACGGCGCGACGGCGACACCGTCTACGCGGTCCTCACCGGTTCCGCCGTCAACAACGACGGTGCGGCGAAGATCGGTTACACCGCACCGTCCGTGTCCGGACAGCGCGAGGTCGTCCGGGCCGCGCTGGCCCGCGCCGGACGCACCGGCGCCGACCTGGGCTACGTCGAGGCACACGGAACCGGGACCCGGCTGGGCGACCCGATCGAGGTGAGCGCCCTGCGACAGGCCTACGGCGTCGACGAGTCCGGCCGCTGCGCCCTTGGCTCCGTCAAGAGCCAGCTGGGCCACCTGGGAGCCGCTGCCGGTGTGGTGGGCCTGGTACGCGCCGTCCTCGCCGTCTACCACGGGACCGTCCCGCCCACCCGCAACTTCCGCGCCTTCAACCCCGAGATCGGGCCCGACCCCACCCCCTTCCACGTCCCCACCGAGGCAGCGCCCTGGCCCGGGGGACGCGAACGGGTGGCCGCGGTGAGCAGCTTCGGGATCGGCGGCACCAACGCGCACGTCATCGTCGAACGGCCCACCGGGACCGGCGACGCCGCGCCCCGCGACGTACCCAGGTGCCTGGTGCTCTCCGCGTCGAGCAGGGACGCCCTCGTCGCCGACGCCGCACGGATCGCCGACTACCTCGGCTCACGGCCCGACCGCTACGAGGCGGTACTGCGTCACCTGCAGGCCGGCCGCCCCGCCCGACGCCTGCGGATCGCGGCGGCCGTCGAGGACGTCACCGCCGCCGTGGACTGGCTGCGCACGGTCGCCGCCGGAGAGGTCCCGCACGGCACCGCCGACCCGGACGCCGCCCCGGTTCCCGCCGTCGGCCGCACGGCCCACGACCTCGCCCAGGAGTGGACCGCCGGACGGTCCGTCGACTGGAGCCCGGGCCCCGCCCCGGCCCCCTGGGACTTCCCGCCCCCGTCGTTCGCTGTCACGGAGTACGACTTCGACCGCGCGCCCGCGGTCACCGGACCCCGGCGGCTGCCCCCGTCGGACTGGCTGCACCAGCCGCATTGGGTCCGGTCGCGCCGCGCCGGGGTCCCGGACGGCGCCGCACGGACCGGGGACGGGCCCCTCGTGGTCGTCGTGGCCGCGGAAAGCACCCCCCGGGAGGCGTTCACACCGTTCGAGGCCGTGTCCTCCAGGCTCATCCGGATCCATCCGTCCACCGCCTTCGCCCGCGGGGGGCCCGACAGCTTCGACGCCGACCCGGCCGACCCGGCGTCGCTGCGCCTGGTGCTCGACGCCCTGGCCGAGGACGGCACCGGATCCGTCGAGGCCGCGGTTCGAACGGAGTGGGTGTACGCGCTGCCCCTGGACGTGACGGGACCGGTCGGCGCCGACACGCTGGCCCGTGCCCGTCACGCCTGCCTGGACACCACGGCGGCCCTGGCCCAGGCGCTGGCCGGGCGGACCGGCCGTCCCCGCGTGTGGTGGCTGTCGTACGGCGCGCGCCCCGTGCACGGAACGGTGGACCGACCCGAACTCGCGCTCCTCGGGGGGCCCGTGGAGGCCGCCGCCCAGGAAGCCGCCCTGGACGGCCACTGGCTGGACCTCCCCGACGGTGACCTGTCCCGCTGGGCCGCACCGGTGGCCGCGCTCGTCGCCGGCCCGCATCCGGTGGGACGCTCGGACGGCGGGGGCCCGACCCGGCAGCTTGCGCTGCGGCAGGGCTACTGGTGGCGGATGGGCACCACCCCCGTGGCCGCGCCGCCGGAGCCCGAGCCCCTGGTACCGGCCGGACCGGACACGGTCCACCTGATACTGGGCGGCACCGGTGGCATCGGCCGCGCCGTCGCCGCCTGGCTCCTGGAACACACCGACGGGCGGATCCTGTTGCTGTCGAGGAGCCCCCGGCTCCCCGAGGAACTCGACCGCTGGGCCGATCGCGTCGGCCTCATGACGATGGACCTGGCGACCACGCCCGCACACGAGGTGGCGGCGGCCGTCGCCAAGCACACCGCACGCCTGGACGGTGTCGTCCACGCGGCCGGCCTCGGACACGGCGGGTTGCTCGTGCGCCGCGACGCGGCGGCGATGCGGGACGCCGCCGCGGCCCGCGAGGGCGGCGCGCTCGTCGTGGAGCATCTGATCGCCGCCCTCCGGCCGCGGTTCGCCGTCTACTGCTCCTCGATGTCCGCCCTGCTCGGCGGCGTCGGGCAGAGCGACTACGCGGCCGGAGCGAGCCTGCTCGACGGCTTCGCCCACCACCGCGCCACCGAGGCGGAGGAGACCGTCCGGATCGGTATCGACTGGGACATCTGGCGCGAGACCGGGATGGCGACACGGGTCGCGCACCCCGACAGCCGCCACCGGGCACACCTGGACGTCGGCCTGACGACCGAGGAGGGAAAGGAGGTCCTGGCCCACGCCCTGGCTCTGCAACTGCCCCAGCTCCTCGTCTCCACCACCGACCTCGCCGCCTCCCGCGCGTTCTACGCCCCCGCCGCCGAGGACCGGCCGGAACCACCCGTCCCGTGTCCCGCCCCGCCGGACGGCGCCGCGGAACGGGCCGCCGCTCTGGGCCGCGTGGTCCGGGACCTGCTCGGCGTGGACGAACTGGACCCGGACGACTCCCTGTACGACCTCGGCGCCGACTCGCTGACCCTGATCAGCGTGATCGCCACCATCGAGGACGACTACGGCGTCGAGTTCGACCTGGCCTCCTTCAGCCACCGGGTCAGCCTCGCCGAAATCCTCAAACAACTGGAGGCGTCCCTCACTCCCGCCGAGCCCACCGTCGGCGAGACGGGGGAGACCCGCTCCCCGGTCGTCCTCGACATCTGGCAGGAGGGAAACGACGACACCGTCCTGTGCCTGCTGCACCCCGTCGGCGGAGACATCCAGGCGTACCGGTCCCTGGTGAGGGAGCTGGGCCCGGCACCCACCGTGTGCCTCATCGCCGACCCGGCCCTGCGCGACACCGGAGCGCCCGCCTGGTCCCTGGCCGAACGCGCCCGTCACTACGACGCGGTACTGAGGGCCCGCTTCGGGGGCCCCGGCCACCGCATTCACCTGGCGGGGTGGTCCTTCGGAGCCCGGGTGGCCATGGAGATGGCGGGGCTGGCAGAGTCGGCCGGGCACCGGTTGGAGGCACTGCACCTGCTGGACCCGCCGCCGCCCCGGACGGAGACGCCGGCCGTCGCCCGGGACGAGACCTACCTGGAAGCGGTGTTCGCCGCCGAACTGGGCGCCCGCGCCTCGCTACCGTCCGGCTCGTCCGACCCGGCGGCACCGGCGCGGGCCTATTCCGAACGGCTGGCCCGCTGCTGCCGGGCCAACCTGCGCAGCCTGGACGAGCACCGTGTGCGGCCGCTCGCCTCCGTTCCCACCTTCCTTTGGCTGGCCGAACAGCGTACGGCCGGACTGCCCGCACCCGGCGACCCCCGGGAGACGGAGCGGCAGTGGAGGGCGTGTCTTCCGCCCACCGCCGTACGGCGGACCCTGCCCACCGACCACTACGGCATCGTCTCGCCGCCCCACGTACACACGGTCGCCGAGGCCATCAGGGCAGCGCTTGCGGGCCCGTCGGCCGCGTCCCCGGCCACGTCGTCCTGACCGTACCCCCCTCTGGAGGAGAAGCCATGGAGTCGTACGAACGCGAAGCACTGGAAGCGGTCACCACGCGTCCCACGAGGTCCTACCGCACGCTCACGGCCGAGCGCATCACCCCCGTGCTGGGCGCGGAGATCTCCGGCGTCGACCTGTCGCAGGAACTCCCGGTGGACCAGCTGGACGAGATCCGCACCGCGTTCCTCGACCACCACGTTCTCGTCTTCCGCGATCAGACGATCACCACCGAGGACCACAAGCGTTTCGCGGCCGCCTTCGGCGAACTGCGTCCCGTCAATCCGCCACCGCCCGAGGGCGACCCCTGCGTCCTGGAGATCCGCACCACGTCGGCCGCGGCGGACGTGGCGGGCAACGGCTGGCACGCCGACGGCACCGCCGACGCCGAACCGTCGCTGGGATCAATGCTGTACATCACCGAGATCCCCGAGCCGGGCTGCGGCGGCGACACCCTCTTCGCGAACATGCACCTCGCCTACGACATGCTCTCGCCGGCCATGCGCTCCCTGTTGGACCCGCTCACCGCCGTCCACGACGGCGCCCAGGCGCTGGGCGGTTACACCCCGCCGCCGGACTACGTCATCCCCAAGAGCGAACACCCGCTGGTCGCCCGGCACCCGGAGACCGACCGCAAGCTGCTCTACGTCAACAAGGCCTACACCAGCCGCGTGCCCCAGCTTTCGGCCCGGGAGAGCCGGACCCTGCTCGACATGCTCTTCGACGCCGTCGCCGCCACTCCCGTCCTGCACTGCCGCGTGCGCTGGACGCCGGGCACCCTCGTCTTCTGGGACAACCGCTGCGTCCAGCACCACGCGACGTACGACTACTACCCCTACGCCCGCTACGGCCGGCGGGTCGCCATCAACGGCGGCCCGGTCAAGGGCTGACGCCCCGACGGCCGCCCCGACCTACCCCGATGAGGACCGCCGGCCCCGCGTTCCCGCCCGCACCGCCCACGCGTCGCCGCGGGACCGGTGCGGGCCGGTGCGGCTCACCGCCGAACGTCGTCGAGGAGCAGACGCGCGGCCACCGCCGCTCCGTCGGTGCGGACCAGACCGCCCACGGCCCGTGCCCGGTCCCGGGTCCGCGGTGCCAGGGCCGTCCCGACCGCGGCATCGAGGGACCCGGTGGTCACCGCAGTGCCGTCGAGTGCCGTGCCGATGCCCAGGTCCGCGACCCGGCCGGCCCAGTACGGGTTGTCCGAGAGTGGACTGGCCACCACCACCTGGGGAACGGACGCCCGGGCTGCCGTCGCCGTGGTTCCCGCGCCGCCGTGGTGCACCACCGCGGCCACTTTCCGGAACAGCGCCTGCTGGTTGACCTCGCCGACGGCGAAACAGTCGCTCCGGTCGTCGAGCAGGTCCAGCTCCGCCCAGCTCCGGGCGACGAGTACGCGGCGGCCTTGTGCGCGGACCGCCTCGATCGCCCTGCGCGCGATGTCCCGCACCGGACGCACGCTGCCGAAGCCCACGTAGACCGGCGGCTCGCCCGCGTCGATGAACGCTTCCAGATCGGCCGGCAACGGGCGCTCGTCCGGCAGCGTCCATGTGCCCGTCTGTGTCACGTCCAGGCCCGGAGCCGGCCGCCACGGTCCCAGGACCGGGTCCGCCGCCAGCCACGGACGGTCGGTGACGACGTGGTCGCGGACGTTGTCCACCGGCGGCAGGCCGAGCGAGGCCCGGTGGCTGTTGAGTGCCCTGCCGAACTGCCCGTTCACATGCTGGGCGTCCAACTCCCACAGGACCCGCTTGTCGCCCGTCTCCGCCTCCGGCCAGCCCGGACGGGGCGGTGGTGCGTGATGCGGCGACGGCAGCTGTACCGCCGCGTAACTCACGTACACGTAAGGGATGCCCGTGGCCTCCGCGACCGACCGCGCGGCGATCTGGGCCAGGCCGGCCGCCACCCACACGTCACACCCGTCCGCGGCGCCGGGGAAGACGTCGAACTCCCGGTCGACCAGCTCGTCCCGGTACCGGGACAGGTCCGCCGCCGACGGAAGCTCCGTCCCGCGCATCAGCTCCCGCACCGGGGGGCCGACCGGTACCAGATCTACGCCGAGGCCGGCCAGCCGTTTGGCGAACTCCTCGTCCGGTGGGGCGCACACGCGGACCTCCGCGCCGAGCGCCCGTAGCCGCACCGCGAGTGCCACCAGCGGTTCGACATCGCCCCGCGTTCCGTATGTGGACAACAGCGCCCGCATGGTTCGTCCTTCCGGTCCGGTGGATAGGCAAGTGAATGCTGTCGGAATTCAAGCCGTCAACACAACCTGAAAGCAGCCAGATGCATAATTGCTCCGCTTCCCTTCCCGACGTTTCGGTTGTATTGCCCTGTGCCGGGTTCGCCACCCGCTTCGGTGCCCCGTACGCGAAGGAACTCCACTGTCTGGCACCCGGGGTGACCGTGCTGGACCGCAGTCTCGAACCCGTCGTCGAGTTGGCCAAGAATGGCCTCAACGTACGCATGGTCGTCGTGTTCGGAAAACACAAGCTGGACACGGTCGGCTATCTCGCACGCTATGCCGGGATATTCCACATGGTGTTCGTCTACCAGGACGAGTCGTACGAACCGAGTCTCGACGGCGCGATCCGCTCCGCGCTGCCGATGACACTGGGGCCGGTGGCCCTCGTCCTGCCCGACATCGTCGTCGACGGCCCCAGCGCTCCGGGCAGCCTCCTCGCCGCGCTGGACCGGACCGCGGTGACGGGTTGGAGCGTCGTCGCCGCCGAGACACGGGAGCCGGAGACGCTGCGGCAGATGGGAGCGCTGGCCCTGACCCGCGAGGGCGGACTGCTGTCGGTCGAGGCGGCTGTGGACAAGCCCGCCGATCCCGCGCGCTACAACGCGTTCTGGGGGATGGTGGCGGCCGCCGAAGAAGAAGCGCACCGGCTGCCCGACGTGTTCAGCGAGAGCGCCGGCAGCCCGCTGGTCGGTGCGGTCGCCCTCCTGGCGGAGAAGATCGTCAACTACAACACCGCTGCGGGCTGACCGTGGGAAGGTTCTCGAGGTCCGCGGCGAGGCACACGCGGTACCGGCACGGGCCCGGGGGAGCGGCACAACTCGCCCAAGCCATGCGGTCTTTCTGGGACACCGCGGCATGTCGCGGCGCCAAGCTCTACGACCGTGTCGGCCATACCACCGCTTGGGCGACGATGACCCCATCGGCGTGTTGAGCGTGCAGTTGGCCGTCGAGCCGTTGCCCTGCGCTTCGGTCCACGACATTGCCGAGCCGTCGGCGCCCTGGTGGTACTGCATCCACGCGGTGACGTCGGGGCTCGTGGCCGTGTAACCCTGGCCCGTGTGCGCATGCCGCCGCGGTCGCCGATCGCGTACCGGTCCAGGGGGTTGTTGGCGAACAGTTGTCGGTCGTTCATCATCGTCAGCGATCAGAAGCCCCGCACGGGCGGGGTCTGGCCCGCGGCGAAGTGGAGGAGGTAGCGGTGAGCGCCGTCGAGGGGGCGGCGGTCACCGTCGTCGGTGGCGTGGGGGTAGAGCGCGTCCACATCGAGGCTGCCGCCGTAGCCGACCCACGTCACCATGGCGCGCTTGGCGTAGTTGGTCCCGTAGTGGCCCAGCGCGGCGAGCACGTCCTGCGGCTGGTCGTCGAGGCGTGCTCCGGGTGAGATGCCCAGCCGGGACAGTCGCTCGACGAAGGCGGCGTCGGCAGGGTTCGGTGGGTTGTCCACCAGGAGCTGGTTGAGCCGCGCGAAATGGGTCCGGCCGCTGAGCCGGTGGACCTGGCTGACGGGTGTGGTGACCGCGTCGAACCCGCCGGCGGCGCTCACGCCCGGAGGGAGGTGTACTCCTCCGGATCTCCGGTCCACCGTGACAAGGGAGTCAGTCGGGTGCCGTCCTGGAGCACGTGGACGGCCAAGTAGTCCGAGGACCCGGTGGTTCCACAGCGGCCGATGATCCAGTTGATGGCCGTGGACGACTTCAGCACGGTCTTGCCCCTGCGGCGCCTGGCCCGACCAGGAGGGGCCGGCCAGGAGGAAGGGCCCGGCGGTGGACCCGTCCTGCCGGCAGCCGGGTCCGCCGACGGCATCGGACCGCACGTTGAGGATCGGCACCATCCAGTAGCGGTCCCCGAAGTCCGGCAGGTTCAGGACCAGCGGTTCCGTCGCGAGGTCCAGCCAGGCACTGAAGTACAGGGTGTCGGTGTTCGGGAGACCACCTCGGTGAAGGTGGCGTCGGGCGTGTGGCGCATGTAGCAGAACTGGTTGACCGGGGCCTTGCGCCGCTCGTCGTCCCGTGGGGCGACCGCCGTCATGACGTCCTTGGTCACCGCCGCAGGCACCGGCGGGCAGCCATACAGCCACGCCTGCGTCGCCAACCGCTCCAACTGCTCGTCCGCCATCGACCTCTCCCCGCGCGCGTACCCGATCCCGCACTGACGCTAGGCAAGCCTTGCTCCCCCCGGCATCTCGGGCGGGAAGCCACACTCGCCACGGCCCCACCACCTGACACCCGCTGTTCGGGTGGGTTCGACGCACACCGGCGCGTTGCCGCACCGTCGATCCGGCCGGTGGCGGAGCATGCTGCGCATGCTGTCCGGACTCCTGGCCAGACTGGTCAAACTGCTGCTCGGGCGCCAGGGCAGTTCGTTGCACCTGAAGGCTTCGTGTGCCGCGACGGTCCTCCTGGTGATCGTGATCCTCGCGGGTTCGTACGTCGCCGTTCTCGCCGAGCGCGGCGCACCGGGGGCTCAGCTGACCACCTATCCGCGGGCCTTGTGGTGGTCCGTGGAAACCGCGACGACCGTCGGCTACGGCGATCTGTATCCCGTGACCTTGTGGGGACGGCTCGTGGCCGTGGTGGTGATGGTCGCCGGAATCACCTCCTTCGGTCTGGTCACCGCCGCGCTGGCCACCTGGTTCGTCGGCAGGGAACAAGAACGCCAGGGTCACTTCGTGCGCCACACGGAGGAGGCCGCTGAGGAGGCGTACGCGCAGGCGACCCGCGCGCTGCACGAGCGCTTCGACCGGTTGGAGCGGCTGCTCGGCGACCACCGTGGCGGACCGCCCGCGTGACGGCGTCCGCGCGGCCTCGAAGGGGTCGTCCGGCGGACAGTCCTGCCCGCCTATGTCGTGCCGTGGACGTTGGCGGACAGGGCGGCTGTGTAAACGGCTAGGTCTCATGTACTGGGTGGCGCTGTTCGCCTCGGTCCGCTGGTCGGCGGGTGAAGGGCTCTCGGAGGAGGATCTGCGGCAGCCGGTGCTGCCCAGCGGCTGGAGTGCCTGGCATTGCTGCGCCACCTCACCCTGAATTTCGCCCTCTACCGGGTGGCCATCGGCCGCGTGCGGATGCCGTGCTCGCAGCGGCTGTGCCATAACAGGAGTCCGCCGCCTGGCTGTGGAGATCTGGCCGACCTGGCAGCTGCCTGATGTACGGCCCATACTGACCCACGTGCTCGCCGAAGTCGCCTGCCACCGCGGCCACTTCGACGCGGTGCGCGAGCTGATCGACGGTACCACCTGGCTCGACGGCAACCCCTGCGCCGGACAGTTCTGTGACCGGGTGAGGTTCGTCGGGTTCTTCAGGCCGCGGTGGGGGGCGTCCGCCTCAGCGGATGCCCTTCTCGCTGCGGATGCGGGCGCGTTCTTTGCGGTCGGCGGCCAGTACGTCGTGGCCACGGCGTCGAGGACGCAACCGTCCGCGTCCGCCGTCCCGACGGCCCCGGCGCTCGTCGTCGTTCGCGACGGCGGCCCGACGGCGTGCGATCGGCCCGTCGGTGTGGTTCCGGTCCGGTGCGACCACACCGCCGCGGCTGTAGTGGAAGCCGGCGTTCCTGCTCCCGTGCTGAGAGTTCAGCCGGTGGATGAGGAACATGCCTGTCACGATCACCGCCAGCAGCACGATCACCGTCATGAGGATGTCCACCGTCCTCACCCCCTCTCCGGCTGGTCCGCCGCTGCCTCGGTGACCGTCTGGTCCCGCGCGGGAATGACGAAGGCACCTCGTCCGTGTCCTCTTTCGGACCCCCACACCGCTTCCCCGGCGCGGTCGGCCTCGGCGATCGCCGTCGTACGCGTGCCATCCGCCACCAGACTGCTGGCGGTCACGGTCCGGCGTGGCTCGCTCGCCACGGCCATCAGCCAGGCGGCCGCAGCCGGGGGCGTCCGCGGGGGAACGACCAGCAGGTTCCAACGACCCACGTGAGAGGAGAGCAGCAAGAGTTCGTGCTTGTCCTGCTCGTGGCGAAACGAGCCCACCTGCACCACATGCCCGGCGACAGACGCTTTGCGCGGGACGACTGGCCACTGGGCGGGATTCACCGTGACCTGGGTGATCCGCCCCCACAGCGGATCGAGAACGGACACCATTGCGGGCAGTTCGGCGCTGAGATCACGAGAGGGCGGCCACCACGCGCCGTCCAGCAGGGGTGGTGCCGAACCGTCGTGAACAAGCGACAGACGCACGCGAGACACGGAACGCCGGTCTTCGGACGTCATCGCAGGGGAGACAGTCGCAGTCATAACGCGAACCCTGCCCCGGGCGGGCCTGAGCCAGCCCGGCGTATTCGATCACCGAGAACGGCACAGGCGCGAAATGTCCGTGCGCGGAGTGTCCCCGGTTTGTCCAGCGTACTCTTCGCGGTGCCCGAGCGGGCCGTGCGTCGAGGGTCGTCATGACGTCCCAGGAGACTCCTCCCGCCAGAGACACGGCCCGTGTGGAGGGACCGGGTCCGGTCGTGGCTGGAGTGCAGCCGATGAGGCCGATCTCTTCGTGGGCGGTTCGTAATGTGATATCCGCTTCTGGCTGGGGTCGGGGCAAGGTCGCTGGTGGAGGGACAGTCGGCTAATTGCTCCCTGGCGGAGTTGCCGGTGTCGGTCCCGGTGAGGATGCCGAGTTTGACCAGGGCTTCAGCTTGGCGCGGGTGCCCTCCACGTTCTTCGGCAGCAGTTCGTGGCCGAGGGCTTCGCAGGCGTCCTTGGCTCGTAGCGGTCTGGTCGTGTGGTTGAAGGCGGCGAGGATGCGGGGGTAGTCCGGGTGCTCGGGCAGGTCCGGCGCGACGGCAGGGAGCGGCGGCGCAAACGGCTCTCGGCACCGGTCATCACTCGCGTTCTCCTTCGACGTCCCGCCCGGAATCCATGGCAGCTCGAGGAGAGCTGGATGACGAGGTGTGCCGGACGGCATGCGAACGCCGACTCCGTCGTCTGCGCGGCCCGGCGGGCCGGCTCGAAGGCCGCTTCCGTGTACGTCGGTTACCGGATCGAGTGACCGGGTGACCGAGTTCGTCGCTCCGTTCGACGCCGGACGTCGACAACGGCGTGTCGGAAGTGGATCAGGTCGTAGTGGCGAGTTCGACGAGCTGGCGGGCCGTGCCGGCCGGATCGACGAGGTGATGCAGGTGCGCTCCGGGCAGGTGTCCCACGCGCCAGCCGCGTTCGTGCGCCTCGGCCGCGAACTCGTTATAGGGCGGGCCGAACAGTAGGTAGGAGCAGGGATGGTCGTCCCAGCCGACCGGGGCCGGGACGTGCTGCTCGTAGTAGGACAGCGGCAGGGTGGGCTGTTCCTCGATGACGGTGCGCCGCACCACGGGATCGGAGAACATGGGGGCGACATCGGCCTCGTCCCACCAGTCGGTCCAGCGGGGCAACATGCCGTTCACAGCCATGGATCGGAGAAACTCCAACTGTTCGGCCGGGGCGACCGGGGTCGTTCCGGTCCGGGCCGGCAGTGCGGCATCGACGAAAATCGAGTGGGTCACCCGATGGGTGAGTCCCGAGCGGATCGTCGGGAGGAACAAGCCGGCGTTGCTGTGGACGACCAACATGACGGGGCTGTCGGCCGGGACCTGCCGGAGGTCGTCGTGGACGGCCTCGGCGATGCGTGGCCAGAAGGGCGGAGACCCGAAGGCTGTCTGCAGGAGCGAGGGGATCCGTACTCGGTATCCCGCACCGGTCAGGTGTTCTCCCACGGGACGCCAGGTCGAGGGGCCTACGGACGGACTGTGGACGAGCACGAAGGTCGGCTGCATGCGGGTGATTCTGTCGCCCGCGCCGGCGTGGGCGCGACCGGCTCGGCTGAGAGCAGAGCACCCGCTCACGGGGCCGGAGTGGCCCGCCCGTACCGCGGAGCGGCTGGCAGGCGGCGGGCTGCCGGGTCGCGGTCGGCGTACACGAGTACAGGCCCCGGCTTCGTACGGGCACGGCGTGCGTGCGGCACGTCCTAGCCCACGCTGCCCGGGAGGCCGCGCCGGGCGAGATCGGCCTCGATGCCGTCGAGGACTCCGGCGAGGCCGGCGAGGAACAGGGCGTCGAGATCCCAGGGGTCGGCGCCCGCGCGCATGGCCGGGCCGAGCCGTGGATAGGCGCCGGGGGCGAATAGCGGAGCTCGTACGGCTTCCGGGGAAGTGGCCCCCCGGCGGGCGGCGTCAGCCGACCGTCGCTCGGCCTCCACGTCGCTGACGTAGGTCAGTGCCACGCCCTGGACGTAGGAAGCGAACATGAACATGTAGCGGAAGGCGTCGGCAGGCTCCAGGCCGAGGCCGTCGAAGGAGGAGAAGGCGCTCTCGCTGTCGGCCGCGAGCGCGGGGCTGAAGTGCGCACGGGTCGTCACCAGGACCTTCGCCAGAATCCACGGATGGCGATGGTAGAGCTCCCAGTCGCGGCGGGCGGCACGTTCGAGGCCGTGACGCCAGTTCTGCGGCGGTGTGTCGGGCAGGGGGACGTCGGACAGTGCGGCCTCCACCATCATGGCCACCAGATCGTCTTTGGACCTCACGTACCGGTACAGGGCCATGGTGCTCGCTCCGAGGTCAGTCGCGACCCGGCGCATCGACAGGGCTTCGAGTCCCTCGGCGTCGGCGACGTCGATGCCCGCCCGCGCGATGCGCTCGGCCGACAGGTGGGGCGCGCCGTCGTCGCCTGCCGGCGAAACGGCCGTCGAGCTGTGCGCCAGGGTGAGGTCCGGCTCCGTCGTCTCCCCGGTCCTGCGCGCTCGATACGCCCGCGCCTGGCAGGCCCGCGAGCAGTAGCGCCTCGGGCGGCCCCGGTCAGCGGGCTCCAGGCCCTTTCCGCAGGACGCGCAGGTCGCGTGCTCTGCCACCCTCACACCTCTTTTCGTCACACTCGCTCATGTGTGTCGAAATCCTATCGTGCCTCGGACGAAAGCGCCCCGGAGCACCGGAAATTCCCAGTTCGATAACTCGCTTGCGGCCTGCCGCCCAGGGGGGCTTACTCTGTACACGGCGGTGCGTACTAAGTACGCGACGAGTGACGCAATGCGTCCCCGCCGCCGTTCCGTCACCCGCCACAGGAGCAGGAGTACACGACGTGATGCATGCGAACGAGAGAGCCGGAACCCGGCAATGGGCAGGGCTCGCCGTCCTGGTGCTGCCCTGCGTGCTGGCCTCGATGGACATGTCCGTCATGTTCGTCACCCTGCCCTCCCTGACGGCCGACCTCAGACCCAGTGGCTCCCAGTTGCTGTGGATCATGGACGCGTATGGATTCCTGCTGGCCGGTCTCCTGATCACGATGGGCACGCTCGGCGACCGGATCGGACGGCGCCGGGTGCTGCTGACCGGGGCCGCCGCCTTCGGGCTCGCCTCCGCCCTGGCCGCCTGGGCGTCCAGTCCGGAAATGCTGATCGCCACCCGCGCGCTCATGGGCATCGCGGGCGCCACGCTCGCGCCCTCGACCCTGGCCCTGATCCGGAACCTCTTCCACGACGACCGGCAGCGGGCCACCGCCGTCGGCATCTGGACGGCCGGATTCGCGGGTGGCGCCGTCGTCGGCCCGATCATCGGCGGCCTCCTGCTCGAACACTTCTGGTGGGGTTCGGTCTTCCTGGTCAACATTCCCGTCATGGCCCTGCTCCTCTGCCTCGGTCCGCTCCTGCTCCCCGAGTTCCGCGACCCGAAGCCGGGCAGCCGCTTCGACCTGCTCGGCGCTCTGTTGTCCCTGGTGGCAGTACTCGCCGTGATCTACGGCATCAAGACGACCGCCGAGCATGGAATCGAGTGGGCCGGGGCCGGGTCCGTCCTCGCGGGCGTGACGGCGGGAGCCCTGTTCCTGCGCCGCCAGCACACCACCCCGAATCCGATGATCAACATCACGCTGTTCCGCACCCGCTGGTTCAACGTGCCCCTGCTCATCGACGCCCTGGCCACCTTCGCCATGGTCGGATTCTCGCTGTTCAACTGGCAGTTCATGCAGCTCGTCCTGGGCATGAGTCCTCTCAGGTCGGCCCTGTGGTCGCTGCCCACCTTCCTCGTGATGCCCGTGGGCATCGCCCTGGCCACGGGCATGGCACACCGCATCGGCAAGCCCCGCGTCATGACGGCCGGCCTGCTGGTGGCGGCCGCGGGCTACATCGGACTGACCCTCATCAGGCCCGATTCCGGCATCCTCCATCTCGTGTGCGCCCTGACCGTGGTCTCCTTCGGCATCGCCGGTGTGGCCGCCGTCGTCACCGACGTGATCCTCTCCGCCGCGCCACCGGAACGGGCCGGGGCCGCTTCCTCCCTCGCGGAGACCTCCGCGGAGTTCGGCGGCGCCCTGGGCATCGCGATTCTGGGCAGCATCGGCACCGCCGTCTACCGAACACAGATGGAATCCCGGGCTCCGGCGAACCTCACCCCCGAACAACTGGCCGCCGTGGAGGACACCCTGGGTGGCGCGGTCGACACCGCCCGGACACTGCCGGCCGATACCGCCGCGGCCCTGCGGAACGCCGCTTTCGAAGCCTTCACTCACGAGCTCCGGATCGCCGCCGTGCTCAGCGCGGTCCTGACCGCCGGCGGAGCACTCCTCATCGCCCGCCTGCTCCGCCCCTCACGCACCCGACCGGCGGACCGTGACCCGGCTCCGGAGGACCTGGGGCGGGCCCCCGCGTGACGCTGACGCACACGGGGCGGTGAACTCGCGGCCTGCCTCGGTTCCATGAGGGAGTTCGCCGGGAGGCGTGCGCCCCTTCGGCACATGCGGACCAGTGGGTGAAGGGCCGGTCGCACGGCCCTTCACCTCGCCGGGGAGACCGGTCTCGACTCCACCACCCGAGCGCGAAGCGGACGTGGCCTGTCAGGTGGGACGGGGAAAGGTGCGCGACGGGGCATCTCAGTCCGGACGCCGACAAGTGGTGCCGACGCTGGACGCCGGTAGGGCGGTCCGACCCCCCCGCTGGGTCTGCCCGCCTGGGGCGGTCCCTGGACGATTGCTCCCGCCCGAACCGGTCCCGCAGCCGCAGGGCGATGAGCGCGGTGAGTGCGAAGACCGCGACCTCGTAGGCCATGGTGCGGGCGAACGCCGAGTTCGCGCCGTCGGCCGGTGCGAAGTACGCCAGCCCGGCCGCCGTCACTCTGACCGAGCCGCCGAGTTGCTGGCCTGTGGGCAGCAGCCCGGCCACCGAACTCGCGACGGCGCCCCGCACACCCGCCAGCACCAGGGTGAACAACGCGGCCGTGAACAGGTCGAACGCGGCACCTCCGGCCGCCAGGACCGGCAGGGCCGCACGGCGCCCGGCCTCGGTGCGAGCGGGGTCCGTGTCCGTCGGTGATCAAGTGATGCTTGGAGCCGGCTCGTCCCCGGTCGACCGGCGATGGGCCCGTGTGCTGCCCCCTTTTAGCGCCCTGACGTGGGAGGAGTCGACCACGCAGCGGGACCAGTCCAGACGTGCGGCCGCGTTCAGTTCGGCCAGCAGAATCTCGTGCAGCCGTTGCCAGACGCCAGCCTCGTTCCAGTCCCGCAGCCGGCGCCAGCACGTCATGCCCGACCCGAAGCCGAGGTCCTTGGGCAGGTACTCCCACTGGATCCCGGTGTGCAGCACGTACAAGATCCCGCACAGCACGTCCCTGTCCGGCAACGGCTTGCGACCTGGATGCCGGAACCTGCGCTCACGCTGCGGCAGCAGTGACTCCAGACGGTGCCACAGTTCATCCGACACGATCCACGGCGACGTCCCCACACCGGACCGAACGCTCAACTCCCGTCCCGGACACGGCAGCCAGGACTGATCCACCTCATTGTGTTAGCCGCTTTTAACCAAAGAGCAGTCGTTCGAGGGGGTCGTCGCCGAGGAAGCGGGCCAGTTCCGTGCGGTCCGGTGCGGTGGCCGGTCCGCTTCGGGTCACTGCGTAGGCAGCGGCGGCGTTGGCCCCTCGGGCGGCGGTCAGGGGGCCCTGTCCCTGTCCGAGCAGGGCGAGGAACGAGCCGACATGCGCGTCCCCGGCGCCGTTGCTGTCGACCGCCTCGACAGGGAATCCCGGCACATGCACCGGCGCTTCGCAGGGGGCCGCCAGCCAGCAGCCGTCCTTGTCGGCCCGGACGAGCACCCCTGCGCCTGGCGCCAGCCGGTCCCGCAGCGCCGTGGCTGCGGCCCGCGGGTCCTCCTGCCCGGACAGCAGCCGGGCCTCGCGGGCGTTGGCGCTGAGCCAGTCCGTGCGGGCCAGGACTGGCGACAGCACGGTTTCGGGGATGTCCGCGACCAGCGGGCCCGGGTCCAGGCAGACGGTGACCTCCGTCGTCAGACCTGCCGTGAACGCGGACAGCAGCGGCCCGTTTCCCGGCAGTACCAGCCCGTAGCCGGAGAGCTGGAGCAGATCGCCGGGGCGTAGTTGCGCGGCAATGGCATCGACGTCCGACTGCGTCAGGGTGGCCTCGACGCCGAAGCTGGTGACGAAGGTACGTTCGCCACCGGCGTCGATCAGAGCCACCGTGAAACCGGTGTCGCTGTCCGTACGGGCGGGTAGCAGCGGCACGATGTGCTCGGTCGCGAGCGCCTCACGCACCAGGTCGCCGTGCGGGCCTGTGCCGTGCAGCCCGGCGAAGACGGCCTCCGTGCCGAGGCGCCTGGCCGCGACGAGGGTGTTGAAGCCGCCGCCGGCGGTCGTCTCGGTGCGTGTGGCGATGACGTCGCCGCCGCGCTCGGGCAGCGCGGGTACCTCGATGACCAGGTCAGCAAGGACGTTGCCGGCGAGGACGAGTCGGCGGGTCGTCACCGGGCCTCCTGAAGAGCGGGGGAGACGGTGGCGTCGTCACTGTCTCCGGCGCCGGGACGTCGGCCGAGCAGCGTGTACACCACGGCGCCGACGATCATCGAGATGGCCCAGCCGAGCCCGTTCTCCCCGGGCCAGGTGTCCGAAAGCGGACCTGCGAACCACACGTCGGTGTCGCTGGTCGACGCCCTGGTGAAGAGTAGCCCGGCGACGATGGCGGCGGCCCAGCCGACGACGGCGGGGAGCCGGAAACCGCCCGAGTACCAGTACCGGCTGGTGCGGGTGGTGTCCATCAACGCTTGGGAGTCGTAGGCGCGGCCTCGCAGCGAGTCCACTGCGATGACGCCGATCCAGGCCGAGATGGGCACGGCGAGCAGGGTCAGGAACGTGGAGAATGGCCCGTAGAAGTCGTCGGCGATCAGCATGAAGTAGATTCCGCCGGCGAACATCAGCACCACGTCGAGGGTGACGGCGGCGGCCCGCGGCACCCGCAGCCCGAGGGTGATCATCGTCAGGCCGGCCGAGTAGGTGGAGAGGTGGTTCGACATCAGCAGCCCGCCGAAGGCCGCGATGAGGTAGGGGATCGCCATCCAGGAGGGCAACATCGCGTTGATCGCGGCTACCGGGTCGGAGGCGGTGGCCAGGGACGTGTCGCCCGCCGAGAGCAGCGAGCCGAGCGAGATCAACAGGACCAGTGGTATGCCCGCGCCGAACGCCGAGGCGGTGATCAGGCGGCGGCCCGGGACTGTGCGGGGCAGGTAGCGGGCATAGTCCGCACCGGCGTTGGCCCAGCCGATGCCGGTGCCCGCGGCGATGAACCCGATGCCCGCGATCACTCCGCTGACGGGGCCCGCTGGGGTGTCGAGGACTTTGGCCCAGTCGACGGTGGCGACCAGGAAGCCCATCACGACCAGGTTCAGCAGGCCGAAGACGACGGTGGCCCATTTGTTGATCCACATGATGGTGGCGTGGCCGAGGCCGCTGATCAGCAGCGTGCAGATGATGAAGACCAGCAGGCAGACGACTGTGAGGACGGTGTTCTGGCCGACACCGAACGCGGTGTTCAGCAGCGCTAGCAGCGCGTATGCCGCGGTGGTGGTGGAGATGGTCTCCCAGCCGATCCGGCTCAGCCAGCTGATCAGGGTTGGCCCGGCGTTGCCGCGCTGCCCGAAAACCGAGCGGGAGAGGGTCAGGGCGGGTGCGCCGCCCTTCTTGCCCGCCAGGCTCAGGGCACCCACCAGCGCGAAGGAGCCGAAGGCCCCGACGATGGCGACCAGTACCGCTTGCCAGACGTTCAGCCCGCGGAAGGCGATGAGTGTGGCGCCGAGGGGCAATCCCAGGATGCTGATGTTGGCGGCGAACCAGGTCCAGAACATCTGGCTGGCCCGGCCGTGCCGTTCGCCGTCGGGAACCGGCTCGATGCCTCGGGTTTCAATGGTGCCGACGCGATCGTTCGTCTTCGAAGCGGTCATGACGGAACCTCCTTGCGGTGTGCGGTGTGCGGTGTGCGGTGTGCGGTGTGCGGTGTGCGGTGTGCGGTGTGCGGTGTGCGGGAGGTCGGAGAGGGAGGGTGGTGCGAGCCGTTCAGCGCAGGGCGAGCAACTCTTCTGTCAGGACTTCCAGTTCGAGGGAGTTGACCGTGCGGAGGGTCTGTACGTCCTCGGTGGGCAGCGCCGCGAGGCCGGTGACCGACCCGGCGACGGCACCGGCGATCGCGCCGATGGTGTCGCTGTCGCCTCCGAGGTTGGCGGCGAGGAGGGCGGCCCGCCAAGGGTCGCCGTCGGCCACGGAGAGGACCGCGAACGAGGCGGGCACAGACTCCTGGCTCGCGACGCTGGTGCCGACCAACGTGACGATCCGGTCGAGGGCCTCGGCCTCCGGGAGGCCCCGTACCAGGTCCCAGGCCCACGCGACACGGGTGGCTATGTCGGCTCCCGCGACCCAGTGCCCGCGCCGGGCGCCGGCTCGAGCCGCGTTCACCGCCGCGGCCACGGACTCATCCAGAGTGCCACCGCTGACGCCCGTACTGACGGCGGCGGCGACCGCGGCGGCGCCCGCGATGCCGATGTTCGTGTCGTGCGTGACCTGGCAGGACTCCACGACCCGGTCGAGGAAGGCGTCCATGGGTTCGGGTGCGCAGGCGATGCCGACCGGGGTGACGCGCATGGCGGCGCCGTTTGTCGTACCGGTACGCCCCGTCTCGTGCGGCGGGACACCGCGGGCCACCGCGTCCAGGGCCGCCTTGGTGGAGGGGCCGAGGAGGTCGAAGGAATCCTTGTCCTTCATCTTCTGCTCCCAGTCGAGCAGTTCGTGGGCAAGCCGCAGTGGGTCGATCCGGCCCCGGGCCTCGGCGATGAGTCGGCCCACGATCACGGCCTGGTCGGTGTCGTCGGTGACGGATCCGGCCGGCATGCCCCCGCTGATGGGGTTGTCGGGGTGGGCCGGCACGAACCCGGTGAGGGTGCCGTAGCAGCGGACGACGTCCTCCCGGGACATCGATTGGGTGGGCATACCGAGGGCGTCGCCGAGGGCAAGCCCGTAGTAGGCGCCGAGGGCGCGGTCAAGTGGGTCGGTCACAGTCGGCCTCCTCGGCCCGAGCGGATGTGCAGTTGGAACCTGGCCGGGTCGAGCAGGCTGGTGACGTGCTCGACGACCGAGCCGTCGGCGGCTCGGTACACCTGGCTCAGGCACAGGAAGGACTCCTCCGGTGCGCGGTGCAGCAGGGCGGCTTCGGCCGGCTCCAGCCTGCGTACCGTCACCAGCCCCTCGCCGGACTCGGTGACACGGCCTGCGGCGACCAGGGTCCGGCTGAGGGAGCCCCCGTCGAGGCCGCGCTCGGGCAGTCCAGCCAGTCGCCCGATGGCCGGGACCCGGCTGTGCTCCAGGGAAACACCTTGCCCGTCGGGCAGTCGCCTGACCCGGTCGAGGGCGACGAACGCGCTCGACTGCAGCCCCAGCTCGGCGGCCAGCGCGTCGTCCGTTGCCTGCTCGAACCGGAGGGTCTCGGTCGTCAGCTCGGTGCCCTGCTCCGCCAGAGCCTGGGTCCAGCCGAGGCGATGGTCCAGGGGCGCACCGCCGTCGAAGGTGACGAACGAGCCGATCCCGGCATGTGTGGTGATGAGTCCCTCCTCGCCGAGCACCTGGAGCGCCTGCCGCAAGGTGGTGCGGCTGACGCCGAAGCGCTGGGTGAGGGCGTGCTCGCCGGGGAGCCGGCTGCCGTCGGTATGTATTCCGGCTCGGATCTCGTCCGCGAGGACGCGAGCGATGCGGTGATGCTTATGTACCTGTCCAGGCATGTCTAGACACTAGATGGACAGGTACCGCGCGGTCTATAGCTCCGCCTCTTCTATTTGCGGAAGCGAGCGGAGGTAAGGGGGCGTCCTCGCTTCCGGCAGCCGCCCTGCATGAGCCGCGGCGGCAGCTACCTTCACCTCGGATACGACGCACCCCACCTCGCCTTCCTCCTGCGAGATCTGCCGGTGCAGGTGCTGGCCCGGATGCGCTCGGACCGCGTTCCCCGCCGGCCGGTCCCGCCGGGGGAGCCTCACACCAGGGGCCGGCCGCCCCGGCACGGCGGCGAGTTCGCCTTCGGACAGCCCGACACCTGGGGCGCCCCGGCCGAGACCGTCACCGGCCCACGCGTCTATGGCAGCGCCCTGGCCCGGTCATGGGACCGGCTCCACCCCAAACTCAGGAGATCCGGGCCGCTCGCAGACGCGCCAGGCCCTCGGCCGGTCCCGAGGCGGGCTGACCACCAAGGGAGGCGCAATTGCACACCGACGCATACGCAGTCACGTAGCGTTGCCCGCGAAGAGGAACGACGGTAACGGGGAGCGTGTGCATGGGCATCGACTGGGGCGCCTACCCGTACGGTGCTCACTACGCCGCCTACCTGAACCACCTCATGCACTGCGCCGAATGCGGCCCCACGCGCCTCGTGGGCCGGTGGGCCCGGACCTGCGCACCCGCTACCTCGCCCACCCCGGACACGCACGGGACAGCTCCTTCTGTCCCCGGGCCCGGGGCCGAACCGCGCTGATCCTTCCGGGACTGGCACGCAGCCATCCGGGACTGAACGGACGGGCGCACACAGAGCGAGCAGACGTGGAAAGCATCGGGCATGACCTGGACGCTGCGGGACCCGATGCTCACCACACCAGTGGCCAGCCCCGACCTGCCGCCAGGTGCCGTGGCCGAGCCGAAGCGGCTGGCGTTCGAGCGGTTGCAGCGGCGCCTGGTCCCCCGCAGCGGCGCAGGCACGCTCGCGACCGCTCGCGCCTGGCGCGCGCACCTGGTTGCTGGAGTACGCGCAGGTTCCGCAAGGCGCTGCCCCGGATCCGCCGAGTCGGGCTGCGCTGTCCAGCCGTCACCAGTCCGCGTCCTGACCACTCCCGCAGGGCCGGGTGCGCGCAGACCGGCTTCCTCAGGGAGCCAGTGACAGTTGAGCGAGCGCACCAGTAGCCGGCTACAGCTCCGCAATCCAAGGATGCCCTGGGTGTACGCGGTCGAGTAGCTCGGCCAGGGTTTCGCGCTGAGCCGGGGACATGTATGGGACGGTCGCGTTGAAGTCTGATTGATCTTTGCGACGGGCGTGCTCGGCCTTGAACAGCAGGACCAGTTCGGGCGCCAGATACGGGATGCCGTCTCGGGTGTGGTGGATGATGTCGCTGTAGGGGAGCCGGATCCTCTCATCGCGTCGGCAGATCCAGGTGTCGCCGTCGTGCGGTTCGCGGAACACGTCGAGCAGGTAGTTGCCGGTGGCCGGATCGCGGAGCCAAGTCTGATGTACGGCGGCCAGCACCTCCGGTGTGGCTTCCTCCCAGATCCGGCCACTGCCTACCGCGTCGAAGACGTATCCGGGGAAGCGGTCGCGGACCTCGGGAAAGCCCGCGACCGGAATCGCGATCTCGATGTCCCCGTGAGCGCGTGTTTGCCTGCCACGGAAGAGGTCCAGCGCCCAGCCCGCGGCCACGTACCAGGGCGTGCCGATCCCGGCCAACTGCTGCGCAACCTCACTCGGGGTCCAACAAGACGACCACCTGAGGTGGAGGGCGTCGATCTCGCCGGGTGACAGTTCGATGCCGCCGCTGGGCAGTTGCTCGCTCACCGCAGGAACCTATCAGCAGTCTCCAAGGGAGCCCCGGCCAAGATTGATGAAGCAGGCCAGTTCGACGTCCTGCGCCAGGAGGGCGCCGGCCTCACCCCCTGGCCCTACGCCCGGCACCGGACCGCTCTGGAGACCCTGTTCGCGGACGCGCCCCCGGCCGTGCCGTTCACGCTGTGCCCGTCGACCACCGACCCCGCCACCGCCCGGGACTGGCTCACCTGGACGTCCGCCGACCTGGAAGGGCTGTGCTTCAAAAGGCTGTCGGAGCCGTACCGCTCCGGGACCAGAGCGTGGGGCAAGTACAAGGTCCGTGCCACCACCGAGGCCATCGTCGGTGCCGTCACCGGATCCGTGGCCGGTGCCCGGCACGCTCCTGCTCGGCCGCCACGACGACACGGGACGGCTGCGCTCCACCGGCCGCACCGTCCCGCTCACCCGCACCATGACAGCCGCCCTCGCGGACGCACTGACCTCGACTGTCAGCAGGCATCCGTGCGCAGGGCAGACGCTCACCGCCGGTGGGGCAGCCGTGACGTCCTGGACGTCACGCTCGTCGACCCGCAGCTGGTGGTGGAAGTCGCCGTGGACTGCTGCACTTCTTCCCAGAGTGCGTCGCGGATGCGGGCGGGGGGGTGCCGACAAAGACCCCGGCGGAGATCTCCAGTAGCCAGCGGGCGAGGAAGTCGCGCACGCCGACCGGGCAGTTGGTGAGGACGATGACGGTCACCAGAGCTCGTCCTGTAGTCCTCGGGGCCCTCGTAGTTGGTGCCGGAGGCGACCCGGTGGCCGTGAAGGCTTTGGAGTGTGACCACGTCCCGCTCGTCGGCGGAGCCGTTGGAGTTGGTCGAATCCGGGAGCAGGAGGCGCTGGATGTCGTTGACGCACCGGTCAAGCAGGGACGTTTCGTTGATGCCGTCCCGGAGGGCGCGGCGGGTGCGTGGGCCGGTGTCCTCCTCGTCCTGCGCATCAATGCCTGCATTTCCGGGCTGTCACCCACCCTGTGCAGTTCCGCAAGCGCACGCACCGTCTGCTGTGCCAGCTTGGCTGCGTCGTTGCCCGTCTCGCAGCGGCTCAGTACGGCCTGCGCGCTGATGGCCCTGCTGGCCACCACCTGCGCACCGGTCAACCCGGCGGCCTTGCGAAGGCGCTTGAGCTCCAGGCCCAGCCAGCGCGCCGGCAGCGTAGCGGACGGCAGAGGGGCCCGGGGATCACCTTCATCCCCGGCACCGCATGAAACCTGGATACCTGCTTCCTTCGCCAGGAGTTCAGGAGTCCATGCGCGCTCCTCACGCAGTACCCGGACGGGAGAGACCAGCGCCCGAGCGGGGGAGTGTGACGGCGGAGTTTGGGGGCTTTCGGTCATGGACCGGGATCCCAACTCCTGCCGGAATCACACAGCCAGCCGTCGGCTGACGGGGCTCCAACCATGGTGTTCGTGGGTGTTCGTGTCCGATCATGCCGGTGCTGTCTTGCTTGTTCCGCCGCTCGGCAAGTCTCACTGCTTGCTCCGGATGCCGAGGCGCGGCTGGACGGCTACGCCCTGCCCGTATCGCGTACGAAGACGGGTTTGAGGTGCTTCTCGGGGAGGGCGTCGGGGGGCTCTCCTGAGGAACATGGCGTGAAAGGACCTCGTCCCGCCGAAGCTGTTTGTCCATGGTGGTGTAGTCGGGGGTGCGTTCCTATGCGGTCCTGGTACAGCGGGCAGCCCCGGCGGCCGAAAACGCGACGAAGGCGACTGGGGGGTCCCGCGTGAGGATTCGGAGAATGGAGCGCAACCACACGCCCGCAACACGTCGACGCCGGGGCGAGCCCCTGGCCCTGCTCGGGGCAGCGGCCGCCCTGGCTCTGGCGGGCGCCCTGGTCGAGGCGCCTGCGGCCAGTGCCAGCAGCAGCCTGTGCAATCCGGGCTGCTCCGCCGCCGCCGACTTCCAGTCACTGGGCGAGAAGCTGGTGGTGCACGACTACGACTCGGACGGCAAGGGAGCGATCGCCTTCTTGTACAACAACTACGAGTCCTACACCTGCAAGAACACCAAGGGCTACGACGCTCCGCCGGTGACCTGTGACTACGAATTCAAGGAAGGCTCACCGGTCTCATACCAGGTCTGTAACCTGGTCGACGGCGTCGCCGTCAACTGCAGCGGATGGCGTGAGGACAAGGCCTGACCCTCACACCACCACGCTTCCGCAAGCATCCAGCCGGGTCCTAGGCTAAAGGCTGTCCCGTAAGTCGTGGTCGTTCGGGGTTCGGCGGTTGGTTGGGGATGGGGCGTGCTCCGCTCCGAGTGTCAGGAGGGGTACCAACCGCCGCCGAACCGCTCGAACGACGAGCTCATCCCTTGATGAACTCGATGATCTGCGGGGCGATCTTCTTCGGAGCCATGACGACGGCGCCATGGTTGAGTCCGGGCAGAGTGCGGTGGTCGGCCTGCGGCAGGATCTCGGTGACGGCGAGGGCGGCGCGCTGGAACGCGGCCGGACTCTTGCCACCGGTCAGCACGCGGGTGGGTACGGCCACTCCTTTCCACTCCTCGGCTTCGAGCGGCTTGCCTTGCTGGGTATCGCCCATGACCGCGATGTCATAGGGCAGAGTGCTGGCCAGCTTGGTGAGGTTTGCCCATATCTTCGGCATGAGCTTCATGAAGAACACGGCGATGCCTGGCATGCCCTGCACCCTGGTCATGAAGTACTTGACCGCGTCGCTGTGCCGGCCCTCCGCAAGCAATGCGTTGATCTGCTGCGCGAGATCCTTGGGCGGTCCGTCGTCGCCTTCGCCGACCACGAACGGCGGTTCGTACAGAGCGAGGCGGTCGACGTTGACTCCGGCCGCGGCCGCGCGCAGGGCGAGGACCGCTCCGGAGGACGAGCCGAACAGCGACGCCGAACCGCCGACGTGTTCGACCAACGCGGCGATGTCTTCAATCTCGCGGTCGGGGGCGTATGTACCGGCGTCACCGCTGGCACCGCGGCCGCGCCGGTCGTAGTTGATCACAGTGAAGTGGTCGGCGAGGAGAGCCGCGAGTTTGGTCGTGTCCGAGCGGTCTGCCAGTGCCGAGGCAACCAGGACGACGGCTGGCCCGCGGCCCGACTGCTCGAAGGCGATCTCGGTGCCGTCGGCGGAGGCGACACGGGCCTCGGCTCCGGCCGACTGCTCTCGCGCTGTTGCCATGTTTGTCTCTCCGGTTCACGTAGGGGCCGTACTGCTGTGGGGTGCGTTGCTGCCCATGGGACCCCCGCAGTGCAGGAAACTCATCGGTGCGCCAGGCGTTCGGTGCCGAAGTCCTCGCATCTCGGAGAGAACGAACCTCACGCAGAATCGAGGGCATGGGGCGGCAGCGGCAACTGGGATGATCCAGTTGTGACTGGTGCGATTACGGCATCGCAGCCGTCCTGGATAGCCCCGTTCACCGGGCTGCGCCTGCGTTCCTTCGGGAAGCTGGTGACGGTTCTGCGGCGCGAGGGTACGGACGCCGTTGGTAGAGGGCGGCCGTGGAGCCTGCCTCTGCAGGACCGGACGCTGCTGGTCGCGGCTTACCGGCGAACGAACTTGACGATGCGGCAGCTCGACCTGATCTTCGGTGTGCCGAAGTCAGCCGCAGACCGGATCATCGACCATCTCGGGCCGATGATCGCGCTCCGGCCACGCATGCCTTTCGACAAGGGCACCGTACTGATCGGGGACGGGACGCTCGTGCCCACCCGAGACCACACCACCGCCGAGCGATCCAAGAACTATCGGTACTCCACCAACCACCAGGTGGTCATCGATGCCGACACTCGCCACGTCGTCTTGGTGGGCCGCCCAGTACCC
Source organism: Streptomyces sp. MH60 (assembly GCF_002939385.1). GTDB lineage: Bacteria > Actinomycetota > Actinomycetes > Streptomycetales > Streptomycetaceae > Streptomyces. The sequence goes on from NZ_MULI01000002.1 coordinate 260,530, forward strand.
GGCAACCGCAATGACTGCAAGGCATGGACGGAGTCAGGGGCCAAGGCTGCCGTTGGCACGACCATCACCATCGCCGACGACGGCTATCCGGGCACCGGACTCGTGATGCCTCACCGGCGCCGCGAAGCCGAGGAGCTGCCCGACTGCAAGGAGGCCCCACAACAAATCCCACAAGCAGGTCCGCGCCCGGGTCGAGCACGTCTTCACCCGCATGAAGAACTGGAAGATCCTCCGTGACTGCCGCCGCAAAGGCGATGGTGTCCACCACGCCATGCTCGGCATCGCCCGGCTGCACAACCTCAACCTCACCGGATAGATAGGCGGCCGGATTGATCGCCTCCCACGTTCCCGTCCGGCACAGATCATTTACGGGACAGCCCACAGGGCCTCTCATTTGGAACAAGTTGTTGGAGCGGTCCTCGGCTACAGTGCGAGCATGACGATCCGTCGCATCATGCCCAACGTCGTCACCCAGGACATCGAAGAGAGCCGAAGCTTCTACAGCGACTTCCTGGGCATGGACGTGCGCATGGACGAGCCCGGCTTCTTGATGTTGGCCTCGCCGGGTAACCCGACGGCGCAGATGACCGTGGTCTCCCCTGCCGCAGACTCATGGGACCCGCATACGGCCCATTCGACACTGGCGGTCGAAGTCGAGGACGTTGACGCCGCGTACGCCGCAGCCGAGCGCCAGGGGTACCAGGTGGTCTATCCCTTGACCACGGAACCATGGGGAATCCGACGCTTCTTTGTTCAGGCACCCGACGGAAGTGTCATCAACGTCCACAGTCACGTCTGAGGATGAAGCCTTGGGCAGACCAGAGGAAGACACCGGCGATGTGTAGTCCGGCCAGGTAGACGGTGGCGGTCTTCTCGTAGCGGGTGGCGATCCCACGCCACTGCTTCAGGCGACAGCGGTGATCCTTTGAAGACACCGCCTAGTACTCCAGTACGGTTTCGTGATCTATCCAGCGGGCTCGTCGGTGGCCCGTCGTCGGTAGGGGCCGCGGCGGGCTGTTGCCTGGTGGTGTCTGCGCCAGGTGGACCAGTGCAGCAACTTGGCCACTGACAGGGCCGGTGGGTGGAAGACGACGGCAAACAGGTGGCGGATCGCCGGGACGGTCGTCAGCGCGATGGGGTCCGGGCTGCGGGCGGGATGGTGCGGATCGGTGGGACGGTCGGGGGCTGCGTCAGCGGCGAGGGCGGTCAGGAAGGCCAGGGCGAGCATGGCGAGGGTGAACGTGCCGGTGCGAGGAGGACCAGTTGCGGATCTGGTAGTGGTCGAGTCCGACCTGGCCGTTGGCGGCCTGGAAGCATTCCTCCACGCTCCAGCGGATGCCGGCGACGCGGACCAGTTCGGCCAGGGGGCATCTGGGCGGGTGACCAGCACAGGTAGAAGGCGAGTTCGCCCGTGGTCCGGTTGCGGCGGGTGAGCAGGTGGCGGTGGCTGCCGGCGCCGATGTGGATCCAGGCCCAGTCGTAGTAACGCAGGCCTTTACCGCCGTCGAGCGCGGAAGCCGTCCTCTCACCGGCCAGGCGGGGCTTGGTGGCGAAGTCCACCCCGTCGGGTATCCCGGCAGCACGGCGGCGCTCGGGATCAGTGCACCAGGAGCGCTCGGGCAGGTAGAGCCGGCGGTCGATCAACGCCCGTCCCCGGCGGGTGGCGTAAGCGAGGAACACACCGACCTGGCTGTTCTCGATGCATCCGGCGGTGCCGGTGTACTGCCGTTGCACGCCCGCCGAGGCGGACCCCTTCTTCACGAAGCCCGTCTCGTCCACGACCAGGACACCGCCGTCGGTGTCGAGATGTTCGGCGGCGTAGGCGCGCAGGTAGTCGCGGACGGCATCGGCGTCCCAGCGGGCGCTGCATCGGCCCGGGCCGGGCGTGACCGGCTTGCTCGGCCAGCTGCCAGCAGTTCTTCTACTCAACGCCCGACAGCAGCCCGAGCAGATAAGCGCGGGCCGTCCTCCGTGACTCAACCAGCCCGAACCGGCCCGCGATCCGGGCCGTGACCCGGTCGAACATCGCCCACCAGCGGGCAGGGTCTACGCTATGGCTCGCGGCCACCGCACGATCTTCAGGAGTCCACACAACCCCCGATGATCAGGCAGTGGCCGTACCCGTTCCCGGCCGGGTCCGCGACAAGATCGTGAAGTCAGACTGGAGTCCTAACCCCGAGCGACCTCAGCGGTGTGCGCGGGGGTGTAGCGCTCGCCCGCCACCTGGTCGCTCAGCGGGTCCAGCGCGGCCAGCGCCTCGGCGTCCAGGGTGAGCTCCAGCGCGGCCGCGTTCTGCTCCAGCCGGGCCGGGCTGCGGGTGCCCGGAATGGTCGCCATCGCCACCCCGAGCCGGTCGGCCTGGGCGTACACCCAGGCCAGCGCCACCTGGGCCGGGGTGGCACCCAGCCGGTCGGCCACCTCGCGCACGGTCTGCGCGACCTTCTCGTTGGCCTCGCCCGCCTCGCCGGCGAAGCGGGGGTTGGTGCGCCGGAAGTCGTTCTGGCCCAGTGTGGAGCGGTCCAGGGTGCCGGTCAGGAACCCCCGCCCCAGCGGCGAGTACGGCACCAGCCCGACCCCCAGCTCGGCCATCACCGGGGTGACCGCCTCGACGTCGCGGGTCCACAGCGAGTACTCGCTCTGCACCGCGGTGATCGGGTGCACCGCGTGTGCACGGCGCAGCAGCTCGCCGTCCACTTCGGACAGGCCCAGATGGCGGACCTTGCCCGCCTCGACCAGCTCGGCCATCGCCCCGACGGTCTCCTCGATCTCCACGTCCTGGGGCGCGCGGTGGGCGTAGTACAGGTCGATCACCTCGACGCCCAGCCGCAGCAGCGAGGCGTCGCAGGAGCGCAGCACGTAGTCCCGGGCACCGCGGATGCGGCGTGCCCGGTCGCCGGCGCTGCGGTCGATGCCGAACTTGGTGGCCAGCTGCACCTGGTCCCGGCGGCCGTGGATGGCCCGGCCCACCAGCACCTCGTTGTGGCCGGTGCCGTAGGAGTCGGAGGTGTCCAGGAACGTGATGCCCAGTTCCAGGGCCCGGCCGATGGTGGCCAAGCCGCCGTCCCAGTCGGTGGCGCCATAGCTCTCGCTCATCCCCATGCACCCCAGGCCCATCGCGCTGACGGTGAGACCGGGCGAGCCGAGCGTGGTTTGGGTGATCATGCGCGGACACTCCTCCTGCCCGGCGGACCGGGCGGTACCTTGAGCACTGACGAACGCCTCGGACGCTAGGACTTGGAGTGCGCTCGAAGTCAAGCCGGAGGGCCGGCCCCCGCCAGCGGGTCAGGCGCGGCGGGAGCGGGTGAAGGGGGGCAGCGGTCCACCGGCAGCAGGTCGCCACAGGGCCCGGACACCGCGTATTTCCCGGCCGTCTTCACCAGCGGGTGCTGCGGCCCAGCGGCCGAACCCGTTCCCAGCAGGGTCAGAGAGAAGATCGCGAAGTCAGACTGGAGTACTGGCCCGCGCGGCCGCTCAGGGAGAGCGTCATGCCCGTTGGCACGCCGGATCGCCGGGCAGGCCTGCTGTCATCCGGCGGGCAGGCCGACCACGAACCGTGCTCCGGGGGTGTGCCCGGGGTCGTAGGTCACTTCGCCGCCGGCGGAGCGTGCAAGGCGTCGAGCCAGCGGCAGCCCCAGGCCCGCTCCGCCGTGTCCGTCGCAGGGCTCCGCGCGTCGACCGGGCTCGAAGAGCTGTCCGGCGAACGATGGCGGTACGCCGGGTCCGTTGTCGATGACCTCGACGCCTAGGCCGGCGGGGTCGGAGCAGGCGCGGACGGCGACGGTGGAGTGGGCGTAGCGGCAGGCGTTGGCGAGGAGCGGGCTGACGATGCGTTCGAGGAGGGCGGGCGGAACTCCCGCTACAAGCGGGGGGCCGTCGACGGTGACGGTCAAGTGGCCGGGCACGTCCAGGCTTTGGGTGAGACGGCGCAGGGTGGACAGCACCTCGACGGAGCCCGGAGCGGTGACTGTGCCGCCCCGGGCGTCATCCAGGAGAGTGTCGCAGATGGTACGCATGGACTCGGCGGCATCCGCGATGACCTTGTGGGCGGCCTGGGTCTGGTCGGCTGTGCGGGGGCGGGTCTGCCACCAGTCGAGTTCGGCGATGATCCGGCTCAGAGGTGTGCGCAGCTCGTGCGAGAGCTCGCCGGTGAGCTGCCGCTCGTGGCGCAGAATGGTGCGGATGCGGTCCAGTATGGCGTCCAACGACGTGCCCAGGCGGGCGAGTTCTGCCGGGTGGCGCCGCTGTCCGAAGCGTTCTTCGGAGGCGACGGCGCTCCACTGGGTGGCCTGGTCGGTCATCGTGCGGACGGGGCGCAGCGCGCGGCCGACCGCCAGGCGGGTCAGGGCGTAGGTGCAGGCGAGCAGCACGGCGTCCAGGACGAACGATCCCAGGAGCAGTGTGTCGGCCGAACTCCGGTAAGGGGAGAGGTCGAGTGCCGTGACCACCGTGGCGTCGCTCCTGTCTCCGGGCATCGGCTGCGAGCAGAGCCGGAAGGGGCCGTGAACGTCGGCGCTGACGCAGCGCTGCCCGCCGCGCCCGGCGAGTGCGTCGGCGACGCGGGTCACCGTGCCGGCGTTCGGCGGCTCTTCCAGCAGTCGCCGGTCGGCGTAGATCCAGACGTTCGCGTCGAGGAGTTCGTCGTGGGAGGTTTCCAGGACACGTACCGTCGTGCCACTGGTGTCGACGGTCGTTGCGACGGCGGCGGCGCGGGTGCGCAGTTCGTCGTCCGCCTGGTGCTGGAGGCGGTGCTGGGCCGCGGCGTTGAAGGCGACGGTGAGGACGAGCATCAGCAGCGCGGCCGATATGAGGGCCACGAGGGAGAGCCGTCCGCGCAGGGTGCGGGGTGCCAGACGGTGGAGGAGGGCGGTCGTGGCGCACCGCGGTCGGAGGTAGGCACCGCTCATGACAGACGGTGGCCGATGCCGCGGGCCGTGCTGATCGTCCGGTCGCTGCCTGCTTCGCGCAGCTTGCGGCGCAACCGGGTCAGATACTGGTCGAGAGTGTTGTCGTGGACCTGTGCCCCTTCGGGCCAGGCCGCCCGGACCAGCTCGCGGCGGCGCACGACGGCGCCCGGAGCGGCCATGAGCGCGGCCAGGAGGCGGAACTCGGTCGGCGTCAGATCGACCCGGTTGCCGCGGACGCCGACCGTGTGCCGGACGGCGTCCATGACCAGGTCTCCCGTCGTGACGACCGGCGTCGGCGCGGCCCGTTTGAGGGCTGCGCGCAGGCGGGCCGCGAGTTCGGCGAGGTGGAACGGCTTGGGAAGGTAGTCGTCGCCGCCGGCCGAGAACCCGGACAGCCGGTCGGTGAGCCGGTGATGGGCGGTCAGGAAGATGACGGGGGAGAGGAACCCGTTCGCCCGCATGGCCTGGCAGACGTCCCGCCCGTCGGCGTCGGGCAGCCCGATGTCGAGTACGACGGCGCAGACGTCGGCGGTGGCCAACCGCAGCGCGGTGGCGCCGTCCGGCGCCGGGACGGTGTCGAAGCACTCGTCACGCAGCCCGCGCACCAGCACGTCACGCAGGGCGTGATCGTCCTCGACGACCAGGATCGTCTGCCGCATGGTCCTCCCTCGGTTCGCGTGCCGTGTCCCTCCGGCTTCCGGCTGTGTCCTACGGCCGTTGGTCCGTCATGCCGTGCCCGCGTCCGTCGTGTACAGCGTCCAACGCCCGGGCAGCCAGTGAGTCACGGCGCCCAGGCACACGCCCAGCCAGCCCAGGGCGAACAGCCAGCCGCCCACGACGTCGGTGAACCAGTGCACCCCGAGGTAGACGCGGGTCAGCCCGACCAGCGCACCCCAACAGCCGATGACCAGAGCGAGCAGGGTCCTGCCACGCGGACCGCGCACGCAGACCGCGACGATCAGCAGCCCGGCGGCGAGGGCCGCCGTGGTGGTGTGACCGGACGGGAACGCCCATCCCGACGCGTGCGTGTCCCAGTCCGCCGGCAGTGGCCGTGGCCGGGCGACGAGGACCATCGTCCCGTACCGCAGGGCCTGGCCCGTCCCGAGACAGGCCAGACACAGCGCGACGGCGAGCGCGCGCTGCCGCCGCGTGCGTCCCGCGATGATTCCGGCGAGCGCGGCCAGCGAGTACGGGATGACACCCGTACCGGTGGCGGTCAGCCCGCGGGCGCATGCCACCACGACGTCCGGACGATGGTCGACGGACCACGTGAGAAGGCTCTGGTCCGCGAACAGCGGTCTGCCGTCGTGGCCCACGACGACCATGGTCAGCAGGCCGAACGCCGTCCATGCGCCGAGGCCGCAGCCGCCGGCCAGTGCGGCGGCGTTGCCGCGCTTCACGACGCCACCACCAGCAGCGGACGCAGAGGGGTGGCCGTGAGCCGCCCGGCCAGGGGCTCGGCCCATCTGCGCAGTGCGGATACGGCGAGCAGCACGGTGAGCGTGCCCACCACGGCTCCCGCGACCACGTCGTGGGGGTAGTGCACACCCACCCAGACGCGTGAAGCCGCCATCGCACCGGCCGCCACCGCGGCGACGCTGCCGAGCCGGCGGGAGACGAACAGCAGGGCGACGGCCGCGGCGGCGGCGATGGTCGCGTGGTTGCTGGGAAACGACCAGTCGCCGGGTGCCGGACACGCCTCCAGGGTGGTCACCCGCAGGTTCTGGCAGGGCCGGTCCTCACGCACCAGCAGCTTCAGCGCCGCATCGACTCCGTAGGCCGCAACCACGACGAACGGCGCCGCGAGCGCTGTCACCGATGCGGTGGCGCTCACCCGCCGGGCGCGCCACCAGCCGATGGTCATGAGCACCGCGAACAGGGCGAGCCCGTACGTCGACCACGCCGCCACGGTGTCGTTCAGCCAGGCGGGGGAGCGGCGGGCGAGATGCACCACGGCGGTGTAGGCCGAGCCGTCGATGGACGACCCGTCGAAGGCGGGGGTCATCCTCGCGCCTTCTTGGCCTTCGCCGACCGGTGCGAGCGGTAGACCTCGGAGGCGAGCGGAATCAGGGACAGGGCCACGATCACCGCGACCGTCGGCAACAGGTACCGGTCCACGTTCGGGACGGAGGAGCCCAGCGCATAGCCCGCCAGCGTGAGACCCAGGCTCCACACCAGCCCGCCGGTGACCTGCCAGAGGGTGAAGGTCCGTACCGGCACCCGCAGGGCGCCCGCCATCGGGTTCAGGACCGTGCGTACCACCGGAACGAAGCGGGCCAGCACGATCGCCTTTGCCTGCCCGTAGCGTTCCAGGAGATCCTCGGCGCGTTTGGCTCCGTCGTGCAGGCGGGGCGAGCGGCTGTGGGCGAGCAGGGCGCCCCCTGCTCTTCGGCCCAGGAGGTATCCGCACTGCGAGCCCGCCAGCGCCCCCGCCGCCGCGGCGACCAGGAGGGGGCCGAGGGACAGCTTCAGGCCGTGGTCGCCGGTGCCGGTGCACAGCAGGCCGGCCGTGAACAGCAGCGAGTCACCCGGCAGGAAGAAGCCGATCAGCAGTCCGGTCTCGGCGAACAGCACCATACCCACGCCCAGCACGCCGAAAGCGGACAGCAGCGAGCGTGCGTCCAGCACATTGACGGCGAGCTGCGACGATAGGTGCATGGCTGTGGTCATCGTCGAGGGCCCCTTCATCGTTCGTCTGCACCGTCGGATGGGCCCAACGGAGGCAACCGGCACGTGACTACAATCCTGTAGACGGTCTACTGCACTGTAGACGATGGCGGAGTGAGGAACGTTCCCATGACCGACGCGAAGGACGAGAGGCGGCCGGCCGGTGAGCTCGAAGCCGCCGTCATGGCCGCACTGTGGGCCGCCGGGGTCCCGCTCACGGCCGGGCGGCTGCAGAACGAACTCGGCTTCGGCCTGGCCCGCACGACGGTGGCGACGATACTGACCCGTCTGCACGAGAAGGGCGTCGTCAGCCGCGAGCGGCAGGGGCGCGGCTTCGCCTACTTCCCCGTGCAGGACGCTCCCGGCCTGACCGCCCGGCGGATGCACACCGAACTCGACCGGGACGACGACCGGGAGACGGTCCTGGCCCGCTTCGTCGCCCAGCTCAACCCGGGCGACGAGCGGGTCCTGCGTCAGCTCCTGGACGGTGACGAGCGATGACCGCTGTGCTGTTCGTACCGCTGATCCTTACCTTCCTCGCGCCGGCGCTGGCCCGGCGGACCCTCGACCGTCTCTCGCCCGCCACCGCGCTGTGGGTCCTGACCGCCTCGGCCCTGGCGCTGGCGGGAGCCTGCGTCGCCGCCCTCGGAGCACTGGTCCTGACCGGACTGCTCAAGCTTCCCGCCTTCGCCGCCCTCGGCGAACTCGTCCACCCCCTGCGCACGGCCTCCGACTACGTCGTCGTTCCCGCGGCGACGGCCGCCACCGGAGTACTCGCCCTCGGTGGCCTTACCCTCACGCGCTCGGCCTTCCGGCAGGCTCGCGCCTTCCGCACCGCCCGGAGGCAGGCCGACCGCCGCCCGGCCGCGGGTGACCTGTGCGTCGTCGACTCGCCCCAAGCGGACGCCTACGCCCTGCCCGGACGGCCGCACCGCGTCGTCGCCACCACCGCGATGCTGCGCAGTCTGAGTCCGGCCGAGCGCGAGGCGCTCTTCGCCCATGAGCGTGCCCACAACAGGGCCGGCCACCACTACTTTCTCGCCGCCGCCGAACTCGCCGCCCACTGCCACCCGGCCCTGCGTCGAGCGCGCGCCGTCATCCGGCTCGCGGCCGAGCGGGCCGCCGACGAGGCCGCCGCCACCGCCGTCGGGGACCGGCGTCTGATCGCCACCGCCGTCGCCCGCGCCGCCCTTGCCGCTCACGCGTCCCCCTCCACCCGCCCGGACTTCGCCCCCGCGGCGACGACCGGCCCGGTTCCGCAACGGGTCGCCGCCCTCCTCGGCCCCGCCGGGGGACGCCCGAGAACCCCGCGCACCGCCGCGTTCCTGCTCGTGGTCTGCACGCTCCTGTCCGTCGCCGCCGGAACGGTCGGCGTCGTCGACTTCCATCACGAGGTCGAGATCGCCCAGGGCGAGGACAGCCCCTGACCAACGCGGTCCCGGGCGGCGCGGTCGCCGAGATCCTCGCTGTGCTGTTGGACAGCCCGCGTTGACGGGCGCGGCGCCGTCCGCCTCACGGTGCGGGACCTTGGGGGGCGCCCTCGACCGCGGGTCCAGCGGTGGCGGCCTGGGCGAGGGGATCGGCCCCGCCCTCGTCCGCGACCTGGCCGTCTCTCCGGCAGGCAGGCTCTTTCTGGCGGCCGTCCGTCCGACCACGTTCACCATGCTGGTGCCGGGTCCCACGGGACGAGACCGGAGACGGCAGCGGCCGAGACGCCGGTACGGCCGGTCGGCGTGAGTGACCGCTACGGCACCGTGGGGGAGGCGGGCCGAAGTCGGGTGACGACCCGGCTGGCGGCCGTCTTCTGCAGTAACCCGTAGGCGAGGACCGGCAGCAGCAGATGGGGCTTGTCGGGCAGCGAGGTCGTGATCAATACGGCGCTCGCGCTGCTGTTGCTCATGCCGCAGGCCAGGGTCAGCGACGAGGCCGCGGAGGCATCCAGCCGCAGGACCCAGGCGGCCGTCCGGCCGAGCGCGAAGGACAGCAGGCACACGAGGGCGGCCACGGCGAGTGCGGCGGCGAACAGCAGCGGGCGCGGTCGGGCGAGGAAGGAGCCGAGGGCGCCGCTGGCGTTGACGTAGGTCAGCAGCAGTGAGCCGGCCATCGCCAACGGCATCACGGCCCTCAGGAGGCCGTCGCGTCGCGCCGGCGGCAGCACGAACGGGCACAGCAGACCCGCGGCGCAGGGCAGGACGACGGTGGCGAGGGTGAATCCGCTGTCGACGGAGCGACCCGTGTCGGTGAGCGTGTGGGCGTAGCCGCCGCTGAGCAGCGGTGCCAGCGCTGTCAGCAGAAGCGGTGTGGTGAGAGGGCTGAGCAGGGTGGAGGCGAGGACGAGTCCCACCATGGTCGGCTGGTCGCCGTCACCCTTGGTGGTCCATACGGTGGCGCCAGCAGCCACGGGCATGGCCACGACGAGGATCATCGCGGTGAGCAGTCCGCTGCCGCCGTCAGTGTCGGAGGTGCGACGCAGGAGCAACGCGACGAACGGCATGATCAGCAGCGGAAGAGCCAGATGCAGTGTGAGCCCGGCCAGCAGTGCCTTGGGATACCGCAGCACGCGCCCCAGCCCGCGCAAGGGCACCTGGAGCCCGGCTGAGAACAGCACCAGGGACAGCAGGAACGAGGCGGTGCGCAGCGTCAGGTGGGCCGGACCGGCCGGCAGCACCGTGTGCGGGCGGCGCAGCCACAGACCGGGTCCTGGCAAAAGCAGAGCGGCGGCGTAGGAGAGGAGGACGGCGCGGCCGAGCCGACGGCGCAGCCAGTTCGTCGCGCGGTCGAGGGGGATTGGCGGACGGGCGGAGGATTCACGGCGGCCTTCTTCCGTCACAGGGGCTGGGGCTGAGGCGGGAAAGGAGGCCGCTATGCGCGGGCGGAACAGGTGGAGGTACATGAGGTCATCGTGCTGGGACGGCAGACGTTGCGGTGGCGATCGCCGCGCGCAGTCAGGCTGCGTTCAGGTAACCGCTGGCAGCGCCGTGCCTCATGACCCCTGAACTGTCCGAAACACTGAAAGCCGCACGGGACATCGGCGGTCCCTCCCGGCACGCACATCGCCCCAGCCTGAACAAGGTCCCGAAGTCACCGCCTACTTCTGGATCATCAAGGTCCTGTGCACGACGGTTGGTGAGACCGCGGCCGATCTGCTCAACGAGAAGGCGGGCCTGGGTCTGACCGGCGTGTCGGTGCTCATGAGTGCATTGCTCGCGATCGTCCTGGTCCTGCAGTTCCGCACCACCGCCTACCGCGCGGGCGTGTACTGGCTCGCCATTGCCCTGATCAGCGTCGTCGGCACGCTGATCAGCGACAACCTGACCGACAACATGGGCGCGCCACTGGAGACGAGCACCACGGTGTTCGCAATCCTCCTCGCGGTCGTGTTCGTCGTCTGGTACCGGCGGGAGCGGACCCTGTCCGTTCACAGCATCGACACCACCAGCCGTGAGTCGTTCTACCGGCTGGCATGGCCGTGCTGTTCACGTTCGCCCTCGGCACCGCTGCCGGCGACCTGGTCTCCGAGCGCATGGACCTCGGCTACTGGTTGTCCGCCGTCCTGTTCGCCCTGGCCATCGCAGCCATGGCGGTCGCCCATGTCGCCCTCGGTCTGGACGCGGTGTGGAGCTTTTGGATCGCCTACATCCTGACCCGCCCACTGGGCGCCTCGATTGGCGACTACCTCTCGCAGCCGACCGGCCACTGCGGTCTCGGCTTCGGCACCGTCGTCACGAGCGGCCTCTTCCTGGCGGTCATCCTCGGCCTGGTGGTGTACCTGTCGGTGACCCGCAAGGATGTCGCGGATACCGGTCGCGTCGCGCGGCAGGCGGCCTGAACGCTGTCGCCTTCAAGGGGACCGGCGCCCTTCGGCGCCCTCACCTAACGGGAGCGCCGCAGCCCTACTACCTCGCCTACGCACTGTTGGTATCGAGATCACCGAGCTGGTACGAAGCCGCAGCTCAGGACACGAACCGCTACTGAAGTACCAACTCCCGCGCGCTGTCGCGCGCGAACTCGCCGTAGCTCCATGAGGTCTCGTGATGCGGCCAAACGGTGTCTTAACGAGGCTGCCGCTATTGAGAAGTTCCACTCGGCCGTCCGGAACGTGGTGGCACCGTCCGACATCGACTACAAGATCTGTTATGTGGATGACGGCAGTACTGACCGTACACCGGACATGATTAGGCAACTTGCCGCATCACCATCGACACCCGCGCCCGCATGGGCCATGTCGCACCGATCGGTCCGACGGATGAGGACCGCATCCGGCGTCTGACTGCCGCCCTGTCCTCGCAGTGCGGCCCGCCTCTGCGAGGCTCAAGAGGCCGACGCTAGCGACCAGCGACTCCAGGGGATCGCTGCCGAAGGGCTCAAGGAGGTGAACTTCCGGGACGGCGGCCGCTGTGGGGGCTCTCGGGAGGAGGACGGGTTCACGGACACCGAGGATCCGAAGTTCGGCCTACGGCGGCAGCGACCTGAATAGTCCGAGAGACCCGAATGCGACTGCATGCTCGACTCGGCAAGCCGGTGCTCGACCGGGATTTCTGAGTGCTTGAGGAAGCTCTCCGTATCTTGGTCGAATTTTCGCCACGGAAATGTCAAAGGCTGCCCAAGGATGTTCGATGAGGGTCAAGGCGTCGGCATCTCGACACACCTCCGCACGCTTGTGATCGGCAGGTATCTCTGTGAGTGCCCACTCGGTCACCAGTCGTCACCGAGCCTTTGGCGGTCCTGGCGAGCGTAAGCTTCAACAAGTTGTTGACCAATCGCCAATTCCCCCGAAGTCATGGGGTGTTGGCGGATTTGACGTGTCGCCACCAGGGAGAGGCATGCCTACTGCAGGGGCGGCGGCGCAGCCCGGACGCTGGGCTGCCGCCGACGCGGCGCGGATACAGCTGCGAGGCATTGCGCAGGTCGCCCTCAGCGCCAGCCCGTGGACCGGTTTGCTGTTCACCGTGGCACTGTTCACGAACGGCTGGCGTATCGGCCTGTACGGCCTGCTCGGCGCGGCGGCGTCCACCGTGGCCGCGTCCGTGCTGGGCGCTGACCGGGACGGTCTGGCCAGAGGGCTGGAGGGCTACTGCGGTTGCCTGACCGCCATCTCCGTCGTCGTCCGGCTCGGTGCCTCATGGCGCACCGCGCTGCTCGCCGTCCTCGCCGGAGCGGTCTGCGCGGTGGTGGGAGCGGCGGCCGGCCACCTGCTGGGCCGGATCGGCCTGCCCGTCCTGACGGCCCCGTTCTGCCTGGTTGCCGGAGTGCTGCAGATCGCCCTGACGACCGCCCCGGCCGCCACCGCGCCGACGGTCGACGGCGACGGGATCACTCGTCTGTCGGGCCTCGAACTCGGCCGCGCCTTCTGCAACAACTTCGGTCAGATCTTCTTCCTCGACAAGTGGTACGCGGGCCTGATCCTGCTGGCCGGGCTGCTCGTCGCTTCCCGGGTCGCCGCCGTGGCCGCGGCCTGCGGCAGCGTGGTCGCGATCGTGACCGCCTGTGCCATGGGCCTGCCCGCCGACCTGATCAGCGCGGGGGTGTACGGCTACAACGCGGTACTCGTCGCCATCGCGCTGGCGGCCACCTTCTTGCCCCTCACGCCGTGGACCGCGGGATTCGCCGCGCTCGCCGTCCTCTCCTCGGTTCCCTTCACGGCTGCCTGGCAGGCATTCGCCCAGCCTTCCGGCGGCTCCCCCTTCACCTGGCCGTTCGTCGTGACGACCTGGCTCTTCCTGGCCGCCGCTCCAGCCTTGCACCGGCCGGGCATCTCGTTCGAGAAAGCGAAGTGACGCCATGAACCTCGCACCACGCGAAATCGACAAACTCCACGTCTATGTGGTGGCCGACCTGGCCCGGCGGCGCCGGGCCAGGGGCACCAAGCTCAACTACAGCGAAGCGGCCGCGCTGATCACCGAGGCCGTCCTGGAGGCCGCCCGTGACGGTCACACCGTCGCCGAGTGCATGGAGCTGGGCCGCCAGGTCGTCTCGGCCGACGACGTCATGCCCGGTGTGCGCGAGATGCTCAGCATCCTCCAGGTCGAGACGGCGTTCGTGGACGGGACAAAGCTCGTCACCTGCCATGACCCCATCAGCGCCTGAAACGCCGTCGGAAACACCGCCTGCAACTAGGAGACAACAATGTCGGGTGGAGCCCACTACCTCTACGGGGACGACCCGGTGGAGATCAACGCCGGACGGCCCAGGGTGAGTCTCACGGTCGCCAACACCGGCGACCGTGCCGTCCAGACCGGTTCCCACTACCACTTCTTCGAGGTCAACCGCGCGCTGCGGTTCGACCGCGAGGCCGCGTACGGCATGCACCTGGACATCCCGTCCGGCACCGCCGTGCGCTTCGAGCCCGGTGACACCCGCGAGGTGGAGCTGGTCGCCTTCGGCGGGACCCGGCGGCTCGTCGGTTTCTCCGGGCTCGTCAACGGCGGCCTGAACGCCGATGACACCCGTCGCGCCGCGCTGCGTCGTGCCGAAGAGCTGGGATTCGCCCACACCGGCGAAGACGCCGCCACTGAGAACGAGGGAACCGACGACTGATGGCGATCATCCCGCGCAAGCAGTACACGGACCTGTTCGGCCCCACCGTGGGCGACCGGTTCCACCTCGCCGACACCAACCTGGTGGTCGAGGTCGAGTACGACCACAACGCCGGTTCCTACGGGGACGAGGCCGTCTACGGCGGCGGCAAGGCCATCCGCGACGGCATGGCCCAGGACCCCGCCGCGCTCAACCGCGAGGGCGCGCTGGACCTGGTCATCACCAACGTGGTGGTCCTCGACCCGGTGCTGGGTGTCGTCAAGGGGGACATCGGCATCCGTGGCGGACTGATCGTCGGTGTCGGCAAGGCCGGCAACCCGCACGCGCAGAACGGCGTCGACCCCAAACTGGTCATCGGTCCCGGCACCGAGGTCATCTCCGGTGAGCATCTGATCGCCACCGCCGGCGGCGTGGACACCCACATCCACTTCATCTCGCCGCAGCAGGCCCAGGAGGGCCTGTCCAACGGCATCACCACCTTCTTCGGCGGCGGCACCGGTCCCACCGACGGCAGCAACGGCACCACCTGCACCCCCGGCCCGTGGAACATCCACCGGATGCTGGAGGCGGTCGAGGACCTGCCGGTGAACGTGGGACTGCTCGGCAAGGGCAACGGCAGCCTGCCCGGGGCGCTGCGCGAGCAGGTCGAGGCCGGCGTGTCCGGTCTGAAGGTGCACGAGGACTGGGGCGCCACCCCCGCCGCCATCGACAACGCGCTGAGCGTCGCCGACGAGTACGACGTGCAGCTAGCCATCCACACCGACACCCTCAACGAGGGCGGCTTCTTCGAGGACACCCTGTCCGCGATCGACGGCCGTACCATCCACACCTTCCACACCGAGGGCGCGGGCGGCGGTCATGCCCCCGACATCATGCGGGTCGCGGGCGAGCCGAACGTGCTGCCCTCCTCCACCAACCCGACTCTGCCGTACACCGTCAACTCGGTGGACGAGCTGCTGGACATGGTGATGGTCTGCCACCACCTGTCCCGTGACATACCCGAGGACGTGTCGTTCGCCGACAGCCGGGTGCGCGCGGAGACCATCGCGGCCGAGACAGTGATGCACGACCTCGGCGTGATCAGCATCTTCTCCTCCGACTCCCAGGCCATGGGCCGAGTCGGCGAGTCCTTCGCCCGTGCCTTCCAGACGGCACACCACTGCAAGGAGGTACGCGGGCCGCTGGCCGAGGACAGCTCCCGCAACGACAACGCGCGGGTGCTGCGCTACCTGGCCAAGCTCACCATCAACCCGGCGATCGCGGTGGGCGCCTCCGACGTGATCGGCTCGCTGGAGCCCGGCAAGCTCGCCGACATCGTCCTCTGGCCGATCAACTCCTTCGCCGCCAAGCCCAAGCTGATCATCAAGGGCGGCATGGTGAACTGGGCCCTGATGGGCGACCCCAACGCCTCCCTGCCGACGCCCCAGCCGGTCTACTACCGGCCGATGTTCGGCAGCATGGGCCGGGCCCGGCAGCGTACGTCGGTCACCTTCATGTCCCAGGCATCCATCGCCGCCGGTGTCCCGGGCGAGCTGGGCCTGCAGCGTCGGATCGAGCCGGTCCGGCGCTGCCGGACCGTCGGCAAGCAGCACATGGTCCGCAACGACGCGCTGCCGCGCATCGAGGTGGACCCTGAGACCTACAAAGTCACGGTGGACGGTGAGCCCGCCACCATCGAGCCGGCCGAGCGTCTCCCGCTCAACCAGCTCTTCTACATCGTCTGACCCACCCGCGACGGCTCGCAGGGCACCCCGCTTGCCCTGCGGCCTTCCACGGCCGGCCCCCGGCGGACGGCCGTCCGGCAGAACGGAAACCCGGCGTGAACGAACCAATGCCGATCGCGGCGCTGCTGACCGGGCTTCAGCTCACCGACTCGGCCTTTCCCAGCGGCTACTACACCCTCTCCCACGGCCTGGAGGGTTTCCAGCAGGCCCGCGCGGTCACCCCGCGCAGTCTGCCCGCGCTCCTGAACGATCTGCTCCGGCACAGCGCGGGGCCGTCGGACGCCACCGCACTCGCCCTCACCCACCGCGCGGTGACGGCGGACGACTGGGACGAGGTGGTCGCCGTGGAGCAGCGGTTGCACGCCACCAAGCTCGGCCGCGAGGCCCGGCAAGCCGCCGTCCGCACCGGCCGGCAGCTGCTCGACCTGGCCGCCGAGGTCTACGGCACCGCGCCGATCGAGCGGTACAGGACTCTGTACCGGGATGGCGCGGTACGCGGCTGCCAGCCGGTCGTCGCCGGCGTCGTCCACGCGGGCAACGGCCTCACCGCCCGGCAGGCGGTCACCTGCGAGCTGTTCGCCTTCGCGGCCAGCTTCGTGGGGGCCGCCCTGCGGCTGCGGCTCACCGACCACCGCCGCGCCCAGGTCGTCCTGCACGGCGCCGCCCCGGTGATCGAGGAGGCCGTGACGGCGGCCCTCGACCGGGAACTGGCCGACCTCGGCGGGTGCGTTCCCGTGGCCGACGTCATGGCCGGACGCCACGAACGCGCCGAGGCCCGCCTGTTCGCGAGCTGAAACCCGGCCGGCCTCTCCCACCCCAAAGACACACCACTCTGGACAAGGATCACCATGCACGACCCCACACAGGTCCGAGGCTCCCGCCACCACCGCGACCACGACCACGACGAGTTCGTGCAGCGCCCCAAGGACGGCGTGCTGCGCGTCGGCGTCGCCGGACCGGTCGGCTCCGGCAAGACCGCGCTGATCGAGGCGCTCGTCCCGGTGCTGATCGGGCGCGGCCGGACCCCCGCCGTGATCACCAACGACATCTACACCTCCGAGGACGCCGCCCATGTGCGGCGCACCCTGGACGGAATCCTCGCCGCCGACCGCATCGTCGGCGTGGAGACCGGCGCATGCCCGCACACCGCGGTCCGCGACGACCCGACGATGAACCAGGCCGCGGCCGACGAGATGCTGGAGCGCTTCCCCGAGGTGGACACGCTGCTCTTCGAGAGCGGCGGTGACAACCTGACACTCACCTTCAGCCCGGCTCTGGTCGACCTCTTCCTGTTCGTGCTGGACACCGCGGAGGGCGACAAGATGCCCCGCAAGCGGGGACCGGGCATCACGGAGTGCGAGCTGCTCGTCATCAACAAGATCGACATCGCCCAGTACGTGCGGTGCGACCTGGCCCGGATGGAGTCGGACGCCCACCACGTCCGGCAGGGCCGGCCAGTGGTGCTCACCAACTCCCTGACCGGAGAAGGCCTGGACGCCATCGCCGACTTCGTGCTGGCCCACGAGGCCGCGCAGCCGGCCGGACAGGAGGCGGCCTCCGCATGACCAAGGCGCCCGCGCGGCTGGACCCCGCACACTACGAACCCCGGCGGGTACCGGCCCGGATGCTCGGCCTGGCCGGCACTCCGGACACTCTGGCCGCCGGGCGCCCCGGCAAGGTCGGCCTGCTGGAACTGCGCTACGCGCGCGTCGGCGACCGTACCGAACTCGTCGACCGCTACCAGAAGTCACCGTTGCAGATCATGCGGCCGCTGTACGTGGACCCCCTGCGGCCGGACCTGCCGGTGACGTATCTGATGTCCACCGGCGGCGGCATCGTGCAGGCCGACCGCAACCGGATCGACATCGACTGCGGGCCTGGCACCGCCGTGCACCTGACGACGCAGGCCGCCACCAAACTGCACCGAGCGGAGTTCGACCACGCCACCCAGGTCGTCCATCTCACCGCCGGTGCCGACGCCTACGTGGAGTATCTGCCCGATCCTCTGATCCCCTACCGGGACGCACGCTTCTACCAGCAGACCTGCGTGACCGTCGACCCCACAGCCACCGTGCTGCTGGGGGAGACGATCGCGGCCGGCCGGCTGGCCCGCGGTGAACGGCACGCCTACCGCATGCTGTACAGCGACCTGGTGATCACCCGTCCCGGCGGCGAATTGGTGGTGGTGGACACCGTCCGACTGGATCCGCAGGAACCGGGCTCGGTGACGGGCCCGGCGGTCTTCGGCGGCCACGACCTGATGGCCACGCTCTACGCGGTGACCCCGCTCGCCGCCGCCTCGGAGGTCGCCGACACTTTGTACGAGGCCCTGCTGGCCACCGGCCTGGACTTCGGCGTGAGCGTGCTGCCCGACGACTGCGGGGCGTGGGCGCGGATCATGGGCAGCGAACCGCCGGCGATGACCCGTGCGATGCGTACGGCCTGGGATGCCGTACGCCGCCTGCTCATCGGAGTGCCCGCCCCCGATCTACGCAAGACCTGACTGTCCGCTTCCCCGGCCTCACGCGGCGTCGGCGGTCGTTGTCACGTGCATCCCTTGGCTTCCGGCCGCCTGACGCCGAAGTCAGATCGGATACGGCTCACTGACCTCACTTGATCTTTAACGTGCGGCGTCGATGGCGGCTTCGGCCGCCAGGCTGTCGTCGTCCTGGTCCACGTCGTCACCGCGCCGCGCACCAGCTGGCGCATCATGCGCACTCCAGCCACCGAGACGCAGGCGCTGGTGCCGACGCCCGTACATGATCCGGCAAGGCCCT
Source organism: Streptomyces sp. MH60 (assembly GCF_002939385.1). Taxonomy (GTDB): domain Bacteria; phylum Actinomycetota; class Actinomycetes; order Streptomycetales; family Streptomycetaceae; genus Streptomyces. The sequence goes on from NZ_MULI01000002.1 coordinate 279,139, forward strand.
GACCGATCTGCTGGACGGCTTCGGGGACGGCCTCGACGACGACACGGCCCTGCTCGCCCTCGGCGTCCCCGTCACCGGCCACGAGGGTGACGAAGCCGCATAGCCAGCTGGAGACCATCACGCGAAAGGCTGCCTCCGGGCCCGTTCTGGAGCTCCTCGGCGACCTCGACTACGACACCGCCGACCGACTGCGCACACTGCTCTCGACGCTTGCCCTGCGGCAGAACAGCCGCCTGGTCCTGGACCTCGAGGGAGTGACGTTCTGCGACTCCAGCGGCATCACCGCGCTAATCGTCGCCGGCAACCACGCGCTGGCCGCCCAGGCCGAGGTCGCGCTCGCCCGAGTGCCCGACCACATCATGCGCGTGCTGCGCATCGTCGGCCTGGATCAGAGCTTCCCCATCGATCCCGGCAGCGCCGCGGTCATGTGACCCCACCCGTCAAGGCGTGGCGCCCCGTAAGTGGTCCGCGACGCTGCCCCTGTGGTCTGACGTCAAACGATCTTGGCTGGTGGAACATGGTCGGGTTGTACGGCGCCATGAACTGTCCGACGCTGATTGGGAGTTCGTTCCGGCCTTTGCTGCCCGTGTCGGGACGTCGGCGCAAGCGGCTGGACGACAGCGGGGCGCTCAACGGGATCGTGTGGAAGTTCCGTACGGGCACGGCCTGGCAGTGCGTGCCCAGCGGTACGGGCCGTGGGCCACGCTGCACGCCTGTTGTCGCCGGTGGGGGCGGACGGCACGCTCAAGCTGATGCTCTGCGCCGCCCGGTTCCGGGCGGACGCCGCCGGGGACATCGATCGGCTGGTGTCGGTCGACTCCACGATGGTCCACGCCCACCAGCATGCCGCCCGACGCCCGAAAAAGAGGCGCCGCGCCCCGGCCCTCGGACGCTCCCGAGGTGGCCTGACCAGCAAGATTCATCTGGCCTGCGACGGCGCCGGTCGCCCGCTCGCCTTCACTGCCAACGGGCGGCAACACCAGGGACTGCAGCCAGTTCACCGCCGTGATAAAGGCGATCCGAGTGTCCAGGATGGGTCCGGGACGGCCCCCGGGTGCGCTCGCACGTCATGGGCGACAAGGGCTACAGCCTCCGGGCGATCCGCAGCTGGCTGGTTGGCGAGGCATCAGCCACACCATTGCCGAGCGAGCGGACCAGTCCGCAACCGGTTGAACCGCGCCAGCCGTGGTGGACGGCTGCCGGCCTTCGACCGCGACGCCTGCGAGCGGCGCAACGTGGTGGAACAGTGCTTCAACAAACTGAGGCAGTGGCACGACATCGCCACCCGGTACGACAAGACCACAGAGTCCTACCAGGCGGCAATCGCCCTCGCGACCCTGCTGATGAGGCGTGACATTTGACGACAACTTACCGTGCACCACTCGTCTGCGCCTGGCGGGACAGGGTGGTGCCGGACGGTCGTCCGCGGTGGGTTTCGTCCTGTATGAGCAGAGAGAGGAGCGAGGTCACGGTCAGGCCTGCTTCGGCGGGGTGGCGCAGCACCTTGTCCGGTTGGACGCGGTAGGTGTTGGTGCGGCCGTCGCGGGTGTGGGAGAGGTATTCGTCCTGTTCGAGGTCGGAGATGATCCGCTGGACGGCGCGCTCGGTGAGCCGACAGTGGGCGGCGATGTCGCGGATCCGGATGTTCGGATTGTCGGCGATGGCTGCCAGGACGCGGGCGTGATTGGTGAGGAACGTCCAGCCGGGGCGAGCTTCGGGCACTTCAACCATGCAGGGCATTCTACGGACTGTCTTTGCGTGAACCCCAGTACATGACATACATTTCGTGTAATGGATGACAGGACCTGTGTAGCGCGGGAGGGGGCCGAAGTGTCTTTGTATGAGGCGGTCACTGGGTGCACGGACGCTGCCGACGCGGGCCGGACACAGGGCCTCGACCAGGCTGCGGTGGCGCGGTACGAGTGGGGCGGCGTCTGTGTCGTCGGTGCGAGTGGCTCGTACGATCTGTACTCGATCGCCCCCTTGTCGGAGGCGTTGGACGCGGCGGTGAAGGAGCATTCGAAGGTGGTTCTGGACGCCTCCCGCATCACCTTCGCCGACTCGACCCTCCTGAACCTCCTGATCCTCACCCGGCGAGCCGTCGACCTCCGAGTGGCCGCGCCGACGCATCAGTTGCGCCGCCTGCTCGACATTACCGGGGTCGACACGCTCCTCAAGGTGCGGGAGACGGTGGAGGAAGCCGCCACGTGCTAGGCCCCGTGGTCGTGGCCGGAAGGTCGGATTAGACCTTTCGGCACGGGGCATTCGGGATTCTGTTTGACGCGGTCCCGCCCGAGTCGCGGGAGATTCACCAGGGGAGAGGTAAGACGATGATCCTTCCGGCGGAGAAGGAACTGCGTGCGGTCCTGGCCCGGTTCGCCCACGCGCGCATGGAGCACGACGTGTGTCCCACCAGCCACACCAGCAGGGCACTCGAGGACGCCATCTACACGCTGTGTGTGATCACCGGAGCCCGCACCGCCGTGGACGCCCTGGCCACGGCGGACGCCCTGCTCGATCGGTATACCGACCGCAGGAGTGTCTCCCAGGGCGACGAGGCGCTGGCCGCCTAAAGGGTGTTGGAGAAGGCCGTGATCTGGTCATATCCTGTGTATGGCTGGGGTGTTGAGGGCCGAGCGGGTGTGGGTGGAGACGTTCACCGGGTTGCGGGTCGATCAGTTCGGCCGGCTGTTGAGGGCAGTCCGGGAGCGTGGTGGCGAGGGGTGTGGGTGGGGTCGTCCGTGGCGGCTGCCGCTGGCGGAGAGGGTGCTGCTGGTGGCCGTGTACTACCGCACGAACCTCACGATGCGGCAGCTCGCCCCGCTGTTCGGTGTCTCACCGGCGACCGTGTGCCGGGTGATCCAGCGGCTCGGTCCGCTGCTCGCGCTCCAGCCGGCCCGGGCCTCCCAGGACGCCGCCGAGCGGCTGTGGATCGTCGACGGAACCCTCGTCCCGGTCCGCGACCGCAAGGTCGGCGCGTCGTCGCGCAACTACCGCTTCTCAGCGAATGTGCAGGTCATCGTGGACGCGGCGACCCGCCTGGTGGTGGCCGCGGCCCGACCGGTGCCCGGCAACACTGCGGATGCGAAAGCCTGGCGGGACTCCGGCCTTGCCGCACACTGCGAAGGTGCGACGGTTCTCGGCGACGGCGCCTACATCAACACCGGTCTGATCGTCCCGCACCGCAAACGCCCCGGCCGCCCGTTGCTGAAGGGCGAGGAAGAGGACAACGCGCAGCATCGCAAGGTCCGCGCCGCGTCGAGCACACCTTCTCCCGCATGAAGAACTACAAGATCCTCCGCGACTGCCGGCAACGCGGCGACGGCCTCCACCACGCCGTCCAGGCAGTCGCCCGCATGCACAACCTCGCCCTCGCCGCATGACCGCACAGCCCCGGCCACCCGCTCCGACCTGCCTAATCACGGCCTTCCGCAACACACCCTTTAACTCTCCCTAACAGAGCCGTTGGACGTGGCGGTAGGCGATTTGGCAGACGGAGGCTCTGAGGAACGCTTCGTGGATGTCGGCACGTCTCTCCCAGCGGATGCGTAGGCGGCGGAAGCCGTGAAGCCAGGCGATCGTTCGCTCGACGACGTAGCGGAAGATGCCCAGGCCAGTGCCGTGGGTCTCGCCCCGCTTCGCGATCACAGGCCCGATCCCTCGCTGCCAGAGCAGGCAGGGTACTTGTCGTGGTCGTAGCCGCGGTCGGCCAGCAGCGCGTCCGGGCGCCGGCGAGGTCTGCCGAAGTGGCCCGCAACCGCGGGGAATTTGGCCGAGCAGGGACAGCAGCTGGGTGACATCGTTGCGGTTGCCGACGGTCAGCGACACCCCCGAGCGGGATGCCCTGCCCGTCGACGATGAGGTGGTGCTTACTGCTCGGCCGTGCGCGGTCGACCGGCTCGGCCCGCCTTTGGGCCCCGTAGCGCGGCCCGGGCGTGCGAGGAACCGATCACCGCCCGGTCCCGGTCCACCTGGTACTTCGACCGCAGCTTCTTGAGCAGCAGCACGTGCAGCTGGTCCCTGACGCCGGCGTCGTTCCAAGCTGCCAGGCGCCGCCAGCAGGTCATGCCCGAGCCGAAGCCGAGCTCTGGGGCAGCTCTCCCCTGGATGCCGATGTGCAGGACGAAGAGGATCCCGCACAGGGCCTGCTGGTCCAGCACTCGCGGTCTGCGCTCGGCCTACTTCGGACCCGGCTTCGTCAGCAACGTCTCGATCATCGACCACAGTTCATCCGATCCCGGTCCACGGCCGCGACTGCCGCTTCCCCATACCTCGGGCCCGCTGTTTCATGATCAGCAGCTTTTATTAGAGCCAGTTACAGCAGGAGGTCGAAGACGGCTCGCGCCTCGTCCCAGTGCTGGGTCTGGGGGTTCTTCAGGTCGGGGTGGAGGATCTTGAAGCTCTGCGCAAGGGCCAGGCTGAGTCCGCCGACGATGTCCGGATAAGCCGCCTCGGTATCCTCATCGGGCGTGCGGTCCAGAGCGGGATGGGTGGCGAGCTGCTCCAGGATCGGCTTGATCTCTACTTCCTGGTCGATTTTCCGGAAGTGGTGGATGCTCTCCTGCAAGCCTTTCGTGATCGGCAGGTCACAGGTCCGGATGATGTCGCGCCCGTTGGCCTTGGCAGTGGCCTGGGCGACGGTCAGCAGGTCGTAGAGCTTGGCGTCGACGAAGTCGCTGTAACGCTTGAGATCGTTCTTGTCGACGTTCAGTCCTGCGGCCGCGCGAAAGAACCTCTCGAATCTGGCGATGGACATCACTGTCATGACGGCAACCTCCAGCTGCGGGAGCCGGTACCTCCCGGCCCCTGGGCTTCCCGGCCAGCCTGGCCGACGGAAGCGTGCGCATGCATGCGCATGCCGGGCCCAATCGGGCTCACTGTCTCGCCCTGCCAGGCCCATGCGTCCGATTTTCCGGGTTGTCGGACGGCCGAGCTGACCGACGGCTGGGCGTGAGAGGAGCAGCCGGGGCCGGGTGACCCGACTCATCCCCGCCCCTCATCCGTCCCGAGACCGGCAATGCGTGGCTCTGTCGGCCGCACACGCCGGCGGTACGGCCGGCAGGTGCAGACGGCGTCGGCGTTACCTCGGAGGCGTCTGCGGGCACTTGGGCTCGCGGGGCAGCCGACGAGGAGGTTCCTGTCATGCGGGTGTCGTCTCAGGACGTTACGGTCGTGGCTCTCCTGGCGGATCCGTACGCGCCGACGGAGATCGCGCAGCGCGTGGCCCGGACGCTTTCCGCCCGGCTCGCCGACGAGTCGGCCGAGGGGCCACGGTTCGACGTCGAGGTGGTCAGCGAGCCGTTCACTTCCGGGACGGAGGACCCGCCCACCTTGATGCGCCGGATCTTGGACCGCGGGAGGGCGGAGAACTGGGACATCGTCGTGGCCCTCACCGACCTTCCGCTGCATGCCCACGGACGCAGGCTCGCCGTGGATCTGAATCACGAGCATGGCTTGGCGCTGCTCTCTCTTCCTTCGCTGGGGGGCCTTCGGCTGCAGACGAGGGCCCGGCGTGCCGTCGAGGAGGCCGTGCTCGGCCTGGCGGGTCCACGGACCACGGCGGCCGAAGGACCCCCGCGAAGCCAGCCGTCTCCGGGGCCTCTCGACGATCGTCTCGCGCCTGCTCATCCGAGCCCGATCGGTAAACAGGAGGCCGACGATCTTCGGTACGTCGTCGGCGGACCACGCGGTTACCTGCGTGTACTCGTCGGTATGGTCCGCGCCAACCGGCCGTGGCGGCTGGTGACGGGCTTGTCGAAAGCCCTGGCGGCCGCACTCGCCACCGGGGCCATCGCCACCCTCGACTCCACCACCTGGAGCCTCGCCGAGGCTCTGAGCGCGCCACGCCTCGTGATCGCCATGGCCGGGTCCGTCGCGCTCATGATCGGCTGGCTGATCATCGACGGGGAGCTGTGGCATCGATCAGCCGAGGGCTCACCAGAGGCGAGGCAAAAGGCCAGGCTCTACAACGCCTCGACGGTCGTGACCGTGGGAATCGGGGCCCTCGTCTGCTACGTGGGTTTGCTGGTCATCAACTTGGTGTGGGCGCTGTTCATCCTCAATGAACAGGTGTTCGCTTCCATGACGCGATCCCCGCTGCACGCCACGGAGTACCTGACGCTGTCCTGGTTCGTCGCCTCGGTCGCCACCGTGGGCGGCGCGCTGGGATCGGGTTTGGAGAGCGACGAGGCGATCCGGGCAGCCGCCTACTCCAAGCGTGAACAGGAACGTCGCCACACACTCCAGGCAGAGCCACGATGACCGGCCGGGACCCGTGTCGGAACTGCGTCGGTGACCGGTGGTCGCTCTTGGGCCCTGCGGGGGTCATCCTCGCCCCGCTGCCGCACCGCGACCAAGCCGTCACGCCCCGGCAGGGTGGGACGGTCGGGCTCACACCGTGAGATGGCCGCGAACCCTCGGGGAGGTCGTGCGATCCGGGCTCACGATCGAGGAGACGCGGCTGGAGCCCCTGCTCGCGCTGCGCACGGCTGCAGGGGTGGCTCTGGTCGTCGGGCCGGCGCTGTGGCTGGTGTCGCCCGCGTTCGCCGCGTCCGCCGCCCTCGGTGCCTTCTCCGCGGGTGCGGCCACCTTCCAGCGCACCTGGCGTCCGCGCAAGGCGATCGCGCTCGGTGCGGGCGCGGGTCTGGCACTCAGTACCTTCGTGGGCTACCTGGCGGCGGAACGACTCGTGACGTTCCTCCCGCTGCTGGCCGTGTGGGCCTTCGCCGCGGGGCTGGCGTGGGCCCTCGGATCGACCGCTGGGATCGTCGCGGCGACGACGGTCGGCAGCATGCTGGTGACCGTCACCCTGCCCACGAGCCTCGGGCTGGCCATGGAACACGCCGGCGTCATCGCACTCGGAGGCGTGGCGCAAGCCGTACTGATCCTGCTGTTCCCGATCCGGCGATGGGGGGCGCATCGCGACGCCCTCGCCGACGCTTTGGCCGCCGTGGCGGACTACGCCCGTCGCCTGGAACACGACCCCGCGGCCCCGTTCGACCCGGAACCCCTGATGACGGCACGGGACGCGGCTGCCGTGACGCCCTCTCAGGCCCGTACCCGGCCCCCCGTCCTCCACGGTCCCCGGGGCCTCGCCGAGCGCATCGTTCCGGTCGTCGCCGCGCTCGCCGACCCGGACGTCGGCGCCCCGGCGGAGGGGCCCGGCCGGGACCGCGTACGGGAGCTGCTCAACGCGGCCGCCGACGTGCTGGACGCGGCCGCGCATTCGATCCGCCGCGGCACTCCCACCGAGGTTCCGCCCCGGAGCGCCGAGGTCCTGCGCGTCGACGGGCAGGGCGAGGTTCTGGAGGGGCCTGCCCGGCAGGCCGCCGTAGAGCTCGTCAAGCTGCTCGCCGAGGCGTTGGAGGTCGCCGGGGGCGTTGGCGCGTACGACAAGGCGTCTACCTCGTCCGGCCCTGCGGACGCCCAGTTCCTGGTGCGCCCGACCATGTTCCGGCTGCTCCCGGTTGTCATCCGAGCGGTCCGCCGTGAGCTGCGCCGCGACTCACCCGTGTTCCGGCACGCCGTCCGCCTGGCGGCAGTGGCCACGCTCGGCTATCTCATCGCGTCCCCGCTGCCCGTGGGCCACGGATATTGGGCGCCCATCGCCTCGGTGATGGTGATGCGGCCGGACTTCCACCGGACGTACGCCCGTGCGGTGGGCCGCCTCGCCGGCACCCTGGTGGGGGTGGCGCTCGCCACCGGGATGGTGCGGGCCATAGGCCCCGACGCTCATCTGTTCGGCGCGCTCGCGGTGGTCTCGGCGGCCCTGTCGTACACGCTGCTCCGGACCGGCTACGCCTACTCCCAGTGCTTCACTGCCGCGTACGTCGTCTTCCTGCTCGGCATGGGCGGCCACACATGGGAGCAGACGGTGCCGGAGCGGGTGGTACTCACCCTGCTCGGCGGGGCCCTGGCCATGCTGGCGTACGTGTTGTTCCCCGCATGGGAGACCCCCCGGCTCCCGGGTCGGCTCGCGGACTGGCTTGCCGCTGATGGCCGCTATGCGGCCGCAGTGCTCCGCGGCTACGCCGAGCCGACCCGGGAGCGTCGCGCCGACATGCGCAGCGCTCTGCTGGCGAGCCGGAAGGCACGTGCCGCCTGGCAGAAAGCCTACGACCAGGCCAGGCAGGAGCCCGTCCGCCCCAGGGGCCTGACATCCCGCGAGGCGGAGGATGCGCAGGAGGCGCTCAAGGGGTTCGACCGAGCGACGATGCTCATGGAGAGCCGCGTCCCGGGGGCCGACAGTCGTTTCGCCCCCGGGGCCGAGAGGTTCGCCGAGGCCCTGGAGGCGGACACCGCCCAGGCGGAAGAAGCCATGCGCGAGCACAGGAACCCGGACTGGAGGCGCGTGGCGGAGGCGCTCCACGCGTGGGAGGGTGCCGCCGGAGACCGCAGCCCGGTGATGCGGCGTGGTGCGGAACTGCAGAAGAAGGCTCTGGACAACCTCGCGACAGCCGTGAGCCGCACACCCCTGGAGCGAGACGTCGGCTCCGCCCGCGAGGAGCAGCGGGTGCGGGCGGTTCTGGCTTCGGAGGGTGACGGATCAGGACCCGCCCGCGAGGGAGGGTGAGGGGCCGGCGTCGAGGAGAGCGACGTCGTGCGAGTCAGCCGGATCCGCCCAGCACGATCTTCCACACGCGGGTCGCCACCTGGAGGTTGAGCCGGTCCTCGACGTTCGCCAGGTCGTTGCCGCTGATGTCACGGATCCGCTGGAGCCGATAGCGCAGCGTGCTCCGGTGGATCGCGAGGGACGCGGCGGTCTCGTCGTAGTTGCCGCCACAGTCGAAGTACCGGGTCAGGGTGTCCACCATGGTCGCGTGGTGACGGGAGTCGTAGTCGATGAGCTGCCCGATCCACTCGTGGACGAACGCCTCCAACTGCCGGTAGTCGTTGCCGGGGCCGAGAATGCGGTAGAGGCCGAGCTCGTCGAAGAACGTCGTGCCGCTGCCCTCGCGGGAGTGGCGGCGCACTTCCAGGGCACGCTGCGCCTCCTGATAGCGCCGGGGGATGTCGTTCGGGGAGTCGCACGGAGCGCTCACACCGATGGCCCCGGACTGCGTCCCCGTCTCCAGCGCGAGCGCTTCGTACAGCGCGCGGGCCCGCGGCTTGGCGTCGGTGACCAGGATCACATGATCGGACCGCCGGGTCTGCAGCGAGCGCATGCCCAGGGCAGTCGCCACCCGGCCCACGGTCTCCGCGAAGGAGTCGTCCGCGGTGCGGTTCGACCACCGCACCACGACGATGAAGTGCCTGCGATGCAGGTCGTGTCCGATCGCCTCGGACCTGGCGTAGGCACTCGCGGTGTCCGTCCCTGCCAGGAGGTCGTCGGCCAACTCCCGGTGCAGTCTCAGCTCGACTTCGGCAAGACGGCGCAGGTGTGCCAGCTCAAGGGCGAGTGACGTGGCGGCGTGTTCCAGTGCGAGCACGGCGTGCTCGCCGGCCTCGCCCCCGGCGTCGATCAGGGCGAGCACGCCCAGGATCTCGCCGTGCGGACGGACCAGGGTGATCAGCCGGTCCTTCACCCGTACCGGCCCGGCCTGCCGTGCGACGGCTTGCAGCATTTCGTCCTGGCGCACGGGATCCGGTTCCGGATAGGGGTCGGGCCGGCCGGGGCCGCTCCAGGACCTCAGCCGACCGAAGCGGTCTTCGACCAGCGCGGGGAGGCCGGTGAGGCCGTGGAGTGCCCGCGTGACGGCTCCCTCGCCGCCACCCGCGGCGGCGACGTCGGTGAGGAGCGTGCGAACGGCCCGTTGGTACGCCTGCTCGGCCATGACCGAGATCAGCTGTCGCTGAAGAGCGGTGCGTTCTTCCCTCACCCGGTGGAGCTCCACGGAGTCATCACGTTGGCGGCGGTGTGCGAAGGCGAGCGACAGAGCGGCGGCGGTGTGCCGGACGAGCGTGGCGAGCAGGAATCGTTCTTCCTCGGTGGGCTCGGAGTCCGACGTCACCACGAGGTAACCGTGGAGTCTCTGCAGTCCGCGCAGCCCGAAGGCACGGCCCCAGGGCCTGCCACGTACGGTCACCGGGCCGTCGTGCCCGGCCAGCTCCCGCACCCTCCGGTCCACGGCCGAGGCGTGCAGCCGTCCGTTCGCCGGAGCGGCGACCAGATCACCGCCCACCTCGATGTATCCGGCCTCGGCGCTGTACGGCCCCGCGGCGGCTACGTGGGCCATGGCCAGTCCCAGGATCTCGGCCTCGTCCGAGGTATCGAGCAACGTGTGAGACAGCCCTGTCAGGTCGTCGAGGCCACGGACGGCCTGGCCGGGCGGGGGCGGGCGGGGTTCCGCCGGCGCGGCTGCGACGGACAGCCCGAGTCCGCTTCGGGAAGGATCGCTCTCCCCTCCGGAACTGCGGGAGTACGGGTCGTGCGCCCGGCTGTCGGCCATGGAATCGACTCCGTTCGCCTGAGCCTACAGATGGGCCCGTTGTCGGGTGCCCGCTCACGGGCCGGCTCAATCGGGGCGTCCGCACTGCTCTGCTTGGTGCCCGCGTGACGACCGGACGCGAGCCTTTTCGACTCGTCAGGCGCAGGCGCGCGGCCACTCGTCTCACCACCCTGGGGCGTGTCCGAGAACCTCCGTGCACATCGACATCAAGAGCTGGGCGACGACCGAGCACCGTAGGCCCAAATGCGCCCCCCACAGGACGTACCGGGCAACAGTGCGCGCCGTCGACCGTCCCTCCGGCCAGCGGTTCGTCGCCTACGAGGCGAGCGGCTGATCACCTCGTCGGGGGGCACGCCAGGAGGTGCCGGTCGTCACTGAACGAGCGTGATCCGGAGAGTCGGCGCAGGCCGCCACAGCGGGAGGAGATCCTCATGGCCAAGGCAGTGGGCATCGATCTGGGCACCACCAACTCGGTGATCGCCGTGTGGGAGGGCGGCGAGCCGTCCGTCGTGCCCAACAACGAGGGCAACCGCACGACGCCATCCGTGGTGGCCTTCACCGACACCGGTGAGCGCCTGGTGGGCCAGCTGGCCCGTCGCCAGGCGATCCTCAACCCCAAAGGCACCATCTACTCGGCCAAGAGGTTCATCGGCAGGCACTTCGACGAGATCTCCGACGAGGCCAGAGCGGTGGCGTACGACGTCGTCGAGGGTGACGGCGGGTCGGCGCGCTTCAAGGTGGGCGACAAGCTGTACGCGCCGGAGGAGATCAGCGCTCAGGTGCTGCGCAAACTCGCCGACGACGCTTCCAAGCAGCTGGGCGAGCGGGTGACGGAGGCGGTCATCACGGTGCCCGCCTACTTCAACGACGCCCAGCGCACCGCCACCAAGGACGCCGGACGGATCGCGGGACTGGAAGTGCTGCGGATCATCAACGAGCCGACGGCGGCCGCCCTCGCGTACGGCATGGACAAGAAGCAGCACGAGACGGTGCTGGTCTTCGACCTGGGCGGCGGCACCTTCGACGTCAGCATCCTCGACGTCGGCGACGGCGTGGTGGAGGTACGGTCCACCGCCGGCGACAGCCACCTGGGCGGTGACGACTTCGACCGGCGTCTGGTGGATCACCTCGCGGACGACTTCCAGAAGGAGAACGGCGTCGATCTGCGCAAGGACCCGCAGGCGCTGCAGCGGCTGTTCGAGGCGGCGGAGAAGGCCAAGACCGAGCTGAGTTCGGTGACCCAGACGCAGGTCAGCCTGCCGTTCATCACCGCCGACGCTTCGGGTCCCAAGCACCTCACCGACTCGGTGATGCGCTCCACGTTCGAGCAGATCACCAGCGACCTGGTGGAGCGGTGCCTGGGGCCCGTCCAGCAGGCCATGGCTGATGCCAAGGTCGGCGAGAGTGACATCGACGAGGTCATTCTCGTCGGCGGTTCCACCCGTATCCCTGCCGTCCAGGCCCTCGTGCGCCGGCTGACCGGTGGCAAGGACCCCAACATGAGCGTCAACCCCGACGAGGTCGTGGCCCTGGGCGCCGCGATTCAGGCCGGGGTGCTCAAGGGCGAGGTCAAGGACGTCCTGCTGCTGGACGTCACGCCCCTGTCGCTCGGGGTGGAGACACGTGGCGGCGTGATGACGAAGATCATCGAACGGAACACCACCATCCCGGTACGCCGCAGCGAGACCTTCTCCACCGCCGAGGACAACCAGCCGGCCGTCGACGTGGTGGTCCTCCAGGGTGAGCGTGAGCGGGCTGCGGACAACCGGGTGCTGGGCCGGTTCCAGCTCACCGACATCCGGCAGGCACCGCGGGGCGAACCGCAGATCGAGGTCACCTTCGACATCGATGCCAACGGCATCCTCGATGTCAGGGCCCGCGACCGGGACACCGGCAAGGAACAGGGCATCACCATCAGTGAGAGTTCCAACCTGGACCGCAGCGAGGTCGAACGCATGGTCCAGGAGGCCGAGCGCAACCAGGGCGAGGACCAGGCACTCCGCGAGGCCGTCGACGCCCGCAATGAGCTCGACGCCGTCGCGTACCAGGTCGAGAAGCGCCTCGCCGAGCTGGGCGACGCCGCCCCGGCGCACGAGAAGGCACGCGCCGAGATGCTCGTGTCCGATGCTCGCGCGGCGGTCAAGGAGGAGGCGGGCGTGGAGCGCGTACGGCCCCTCACCTCCGAACTCCAGCAGGTGCTGGCCGGGCTGGCGGCTGCCCAGCAGAGCGCCACCGCCGCAGGCGGGCCCGGCCAGGACACCACCGCCGGTGGCGCCGCCGGTGGCGGTGACGACGACGTCATCGACGCCGAGTTCGACAAGGACTGAGGCACGCCATGCCCACCCACCCGAACGAGCCCGACCGCGCCGCGTCGGACCCGGCCGAACCGGCTCCGGAGGCCGTACGCCCGCCGCGCGGGGACGTGCCGCGACCGGAACCGCCACCGCCCCGGCCGGAAGCGGCCCACGACGAATCGGGACCCCACGCACTCGGCCCCGAGCCCGTCGACGACGAATACGTCACCGCGGTCCAGGAACTCGAAGACCGCTGGCGGCGCGCGCTCGCCGACCTCGACAACCTCCGCAAGCGTCACGCCAGGGAGCTGGAGCGGGAACGGGCGGCGGAACGGTCCCGCACCGCCGCCGCCTTCCTCCCCGTCATCGACAACCTCGAACTGGCCCTGACCCATGCCGGCCCCGACCCCGGCGCGATCGTGGAGGGCGTCCGGGCGGTCCGCGACCAGGCGGTGAACGTCCTCGAACTGCTCGGCTACCCACGGCACGCGGAGACCGGCGTCGCCTTCGACCCGGCCCGGCACGAGGTGGTCGGCGTCGTCCAGGACCCCGACGCCCCACCGGGCACCGTCGTCGAGGTGCTGCGCCCGGGCTACGGCGACGGTGAGACGCAGCTCAGGGCTGCCGCCGTGATCGTCGCGAAGCGGGAGTGACCGGTCATGGCACGGGACTTCTACGAAGTGCTGGACGTGTCGCGGACCGCGAGCCAGGACGAGATCCAGCAGGCATACCGCAAGCTCGCCCGCCGGTACCACCCCGATGTCAACAAGGACCCGGGGGCGGAGGAACGCTTCAAGGACCTCAACGAGGCGTACAGCGTTCTTTCGGATCCGAAGACCCGGGCCCGATACGACCGCTTCGGCGAGGACTTCCGCAAGATCCCCGAGGACTTCGACGAACGGGTCGCGGCCGGAGCGGGTGGCGGGTTCCGCGCACGGAGGACCGCGGCTACGGGCGGCCCCCGCGTCCGGTACGCCACCGGCTTCGGCGACGACTTCGCGGGGGAGGGCGTCGACATCGAGGACCTGCTGGGCTCGCTCTTCGGAGCGGGCGCGGCCCCCGGCGGTGTACCGGGCGCCGACCAGGAGGCCGAACTGCCGCTCACCGTCGAGGAGGCGTACCGGGGCGGCCGCCGTACCGTCACGCTCGCCGGCCACGCGGGACAGCCGCGGCGGTACGACGTCGACGTGCCGCCGGGCGTCACCGACGGGCAACGCATCCGGCTGGCGGGTGAGGGCGGCCGGGGCAGTGGCGACGCCCCCGGGGGTGACCTGTATCTGAGGGTGCGTGTCCAGCCCGATCCCCGGTTCCGGCTGGAGGGCCGGGACGTGTACGTGCAGCTCCCGGTCGCCCCCTGGGAGGCGGCCCTGGGCGCGACCGTGCCGGTGCCCACCCCCGGCGGCGGCACGGCCAAGGTCACGGTGCCCGCCGGCTCGTCCAGTGGCCGACGGCTGCGACTGCGCGGTGAGGGCATGCCCAATCCGCGCGGCACCAGTGGCGACCTGTACGCCGAGGTCCGTGTCATGGTGCCGTCCACCCTCGGCGACCGGGAGCGCGAACTGTTCGAGGAGCTGGCCGCCACCTCTTCCTTCGACCCCAGGAGGACACGATGAAAGACCGACCCGAGAGAGCGGCAGGCACTGTCCGGGCCGGGCTGGGCGACCGCCCCATACGGACGCACGCCGACGCGACCGCCTCCACGGCTGTCCGGTTCGCACTCGTGCCCGCGCCGAGGCTCTCCTTGGACACCGTGGCCCGCCGCTCGGGCCTCCACCCGGATCTCGTCCGCCGGTTCGTCGCCCTCGGGCTGGTGGACGCCGAACGCGACGCCGCGGGACAGCTGGTGTTCGACCCCACGGCCCCGGCGGTCCTAGCCCGCATCCAGCGGCTGCGAGCCGGGCTCTGCCTCAACTACGCGGCCATCGGCCTGGTGCTCGACCTGCTCGACCGCATCAGTCTGCTTGAGTCCGCCCTGCGCGTCCGCGGCACGAGGAGTGACACACCCCCATGGACATGAACCGTCTCACCCAGAAATCCCAGGAGGCGCTCCAGGAGGCCCAGACCGCGGCCGCCCGTATGGGACAGACCGAGGTCGACGGGGAACACCTGCTGCTCGCGCTTCTCGACCAGGAGGATGGACTGATCCCGCGGTTGCTGCAGCAGGCGGGTGCCGAGCCGAAGGAACTGCGCGCGGCCGTGCGCGAGGAGCTCTCCCGTCGCCCGCGGGTCACCGGCCCCGGCGCGGCACCCGGCCAGGTCTTCGTCACCCAGCGCCTCGCCGGCCTGCTCGACACCGCCGAACAGGAGGCCAAGCGGCTCAAGGACGAGTACGTGTCCGTGGAACACCTCCTGCTCGCCCTGGCCGGGGAGGGCTCCTCGACCGCCTCCGGACGACTGCTCGGCCAGGCCGGCATCACGACCGACTCGTTCCTGGGCGCGCTCACCCAGGTGCGCGGCAACCAGCGTGTCACCTCCGCCAACCCGGAAGTGGCCTACGAGGCCCTGGAGAAGTACGGCCGCGATCTCGTGGCCGAGGCAAGGGACGGGAGGCTCGACCCGGTCATCGGCCGGGACTCCGAGATCCGCCGCGTCACCCAGATACTCAGCCGCAAGTCCAAGAACAATCCCGTCCTGATCGGCGATCCCGGAGTCGGCAAGACCGCCATCGTCGAGGGCCTCGCCCAGCGCATCGTGCGGGGTGACGTGCCCGAAGGGCTCCGCGACAAGATCGTGTTCGCCCTAGACATGGGTTCCCTGGTCGCCGGGGCCAAGTACCGCGGTGAGTTCGAGGAACGCCTCAAGGCCGTGCTCAGCGAGGTCAAGGCCGCCCAAGGAGGCATCCTGCTCTTCGTCGACGAACTGCACACCGTCGTCGGCGCGGGCGCCGCCGAAGGGGCCATGGACGCGGGCAACATGCTCAAGCCGATGCTCGCCCGCGGCGAACTGCACATGATCGGCGCGACCACCCTCGACGAGTACCGCCAGCACATCGAGAAGGACGCCGCACTCGAACGCCGCTTCCAGCAGGTCCTGGTGGACGAACCCAGCGTCGAGGACACCATCTCCATCCTGCGCGGACTGCGGGAACGCCTGGAGGTCTTCCACGGCGTCAAGATCCAGGACACCGCGCTGGTCTCCGCGGCCACCCTGAGCCACCGCTACATCACCGACCGGTTCCTGCCGGACAAAGCCATCGACCTCGTCGACGAGGCGTGCGCCCGGCTGCGTACCGAGATCGACTCGATGCCCGCCGAACTCGACGAGATCACCCGCCGCGTCACCCGCCTGGAGATCGAGGAGGCCGCCCTCTCCAAGGAGACCGACCCCGCCAGCGAAGCCCGCCTGGAGGAACTGCGCAGGGAGCTGGCCGACCTGCGCGGCGAGGCCGACGCCAAGCACGCCCAGTGGGAGGCCGAACGACAGGCGATCCGCCGCGTGCAGGAGCTGCGCCAGGAACTGGAGCAGGTTCGCCACGAGGCGGAGGAGGCCGAGCGCGCCTACGATCTCAACCGCGCCGCCGAACTCCGGTATGGCCGGCTCCAGGACCTGGAGCGCCGGCTCGCCGCCGAGGAGGAGCAGCTGGCCTCCAAGCAGGGCCAGAATCGGCTGCTGCGCGAGGTGGTCACCGAGGAAGAGATCGCCGAGATCGTCGCCGCCTGGACCGGCATTCCCGTCGCCCGCCTCCAGGAGGGGGAACGAGAGAAACTGCTGCGTCTCGACGAGATCCTGCGCGAGCGCGTCATCGGCCAGGACGAGGCCGTCAAGCTCGTCGCCGACGCCATCATCCGCGCCCGCTCCGGCATCCGCGACCCGCGCCGACCCATCGGATCGTTCGTCTTCCTCGGCCCCACCGGCGTGGGGAAGACCGAGCTGGCCAAGACCCTCGCCCGGGCCCTGTTCGACTCCGAGGAGAACATGGTCCGCCTCGACATGAGCGAGTACCAGGAGCGGCACACCGTCAGCCGGCTCATGGGCGCACCACCCGGATACGTCGGCTACGAGGAGGGCGGGCAGCTCACCGAGGCCGTACGCCGCAAGCCGTACTCCGTTGTGCTGTTCGACGAGATCGAGAAGGCGCACACCGATGTCTTCAACACGCTGCTGCAGGTCCTCGACGACGGTCGCATCACCGACGCCCAGGGTCGTACCGTCGACTTCCGCAACACCGTGATCATCATGACGTCCAACATCGGCTCCGAGCATCTCCTCGAAGGCGTCACCGCCGAAGGGGAAATCAAGCCGGACGCCCGCGCCCTGGTCATGGGCGAACTGCGCGGGCACTTCCGCCCGGAGTTCCTCAACCGCGTCGACGACATCGTGCTGTTCAAGCCGCTCGGCGAGAGCCAGATCGAGCGGATCGTGGAGCTGCAGTTCGACGAGCTGCGGCAGCGGCTCGCCGAACGCCGCATCGACGTCGAACTCACCGATCGGGCGCGTGAGGCGATCGCCCACCAGGGCTACGACCCCGTGTACGGGGCGCGGCCACTGCGCCGTTACATCTCCCACGAGGTGGAGACCCTGGTCGGGCGCGCCCTTCTTCGCGGCGACGTCCAGGACGGCGCGACGGTCCGAGTGGACACCGAGAACGGGGAACTGGTGGTCACCTACGACCAGCCGGAGGCCGCCGCCCGGGAAGCGAGGGCAGCGTGAACACCGGCCGGACGACGACGGTGACCTGCCCGCACTGCGGGCGCGGGAACCGGATCCCCGTGACCGCCGAGGGGCGCCCCAGGTGCGGCCACTGCAAGCAGTACCTGCCATGGATCGTCGACGCGAGCGACGGTGACTTCGGCGAGGTCGTCGAGCAGGCCACGGTGCCCGTCGTCGTCGATCTCTGGGCCACCTGGTGCGGCCCCTGCCGCATGGTCAGCCCCGCACTCGAACAGGTGGCTCGCGACCTTGCCGGACGGATCAAACTCGTCAAGGTCGACGTGGACAAGAACCCACTGCTCAGCAGCCGGTTCGCAGTGCAGGCGGTGCCCACACTGCTGGTCCTGGACCGGGGTGAGACGGTCGCCCGGCAGGCGGGCGCGGCGCCCGCGCACGTCCTACGACAGTGGGTCGAACAGGCCATGACAAGCCAGCCGGACCGACGACAAAGCTGAGGTGATCGGTGATGAACATGCCCGTCCGCAGCCACCGCGGTGGCGCCACGGCAGAGCGGCCTCTCGGGTGGGCCCGCAACCCACTGACGGAATTCGACGAACTGCTCAACCAGATGAGCGGTCTGCTCGAATCGACGGTGGGGGGCGCCACGCCCGCAGCCGCCTGGACCCCCCTCGCGGACGTCACGGAGACCGATGACGCCTTCGAGGTCGAGATCGAACTTCCCGGCGTCAAGAACAAGGACGTCCACGTCGAGGCCAACGGACAAGAGCTGGTGGTCGCCGGAGAGATCAAGGAAAAGGAGCGCACAGGCGTCCTGCGCCGCCGCGCCCGCCGAACCGGTGCCTTCGAGTACCGGCTGCGGCTGCCGGGCGAGGTGGACACCGAGAGAGTCACAGCGGAGATGTCGACCGGTGTCCTCACGGTCACCGTTCCCAAGGCGGAGGCCGCCAAGCCCCGTCACATCCAGGTCACCGAGAGCGACGAGAACAGCGCCGACTGACCCGGGAGCCCGGCGGTGCGGGACCGCGGTCCGGCACCGCCGGTCCGCCGGAAGCGAAAGGAGCCCGGGTAATGACCGAAACAGGATTCTCCTCATTCGACACCATGGTGGACAAGGCAAACCGACTGCTCAGGGAGATCGAGGAAGCCAACGGGTGGCCCAAGGAACGCCGTAAGCAGTCGTACGCCGCGCTGCGGGCCGTCCTGCACCGGCTACGGGACCGGCTCTCCGTGGACGGGGCCGCGCACTTCGGGGCACAGCTGCCCACCCTGATCCGAGGCATCTACTACGACGGCTGGAAGCCGTCCGAGACACCGGTGAAATTGAGCGGTGAGGATTTCCTCCAGCGCGTCCGGGACGACTTTCCCTACGCGGTCGACGGCGGCGTCGAACGGGTCGTGCACACCGTCCTGGAGGTTTTGGAACGCCACGTGAGCGAGGGCGAGTGGGACCACCTCAAGTCCGCACTGCCGAAATCGCTGACCTCCGTACTGCCGTAGACGCCGGCGCACGGGCACGCCCGTGGGCTCCGAGGCCGGCACCGGCCGACCGACGCCCTGCCGCGCCCAGCTGCCGAACAGCCCCGTCCACGAAGGAGCACGCCATCATGGCTACGATCCCCGACCCGCACCTGGCGATGGTGCGTCCCGTGAGTCCGCGTACCCCGGAAGGCTGCGAGGAGTGCCTCAAGGTCCACTCCCCCTGGGTGCACCTGCGGCTCTGCCTCACCTGTGGGCACGTCGGCTGCTGCGACTCCTCGCCCCTCAAGCACGCCAGCCGCCACGCGGCCGGCGTCGGTCACCCCGTGGTGCAGTCCTTCGAGCCGGGGGAGAACTGGCGCTGGTGCTACGTCCACGAGGTCATGGTCTGATGAGCAGCGCAGAGCACGTGCATGGTGGGCCCCGAGAGACACCGGACCAGTACGGGGCGTTCCCGCGCCTCTCAGCGGCGCAGCTCCAGATCCTTGCCACGCATGGTGAACGCCGCAGGACCACCGAGAACGAGGTGCTGTACCGCGAGGGTGAGCCGTTCCGGGAGTTCCTCGCGGTCCTCAGCGGGACCGTCGAGATCATCCATGACCACGGCGGCCCCGAGGAGCGCACGGTGGCGGTGCACGGACCGGGCAGATTCCTGGGCGAACTCGGGTTGTTGGAGGGCCAGGCGGCCTTCGACACCGCCGTGGTGCGTGAACCGGGCGAGATCCTGGCCGTACCGGTGGGCCGGCAACGCGCCCTGGTCAGCCGCGACCCCGTCCTCGGTGACCTGATCCTCCGCGCATACCTGGGCCGCAGACATCTACTCATCGGCCTCGGCGCGGGCTTCCGGATCCTGGGATCGTGCTACTCACCGGACACGTTGCGGCTGCGTGAGTTCGCCGCCCGCAACAGGCTGCCCCACCGCTGGGTGGATCTGGAGAAGGACAAGGAGGCGGAGGCGCTGCTGCGCCGGTTCGGAGTCCGTCCCGAAGAGACCCCCGTGGTCCTCTGGAAGGGCGACCAGGTACTGCGGAACCCCAGCAACGCCGAACTCGCCCGCATCATCGGGCTGCCCGCCCCCTCGCCGGAGGCCGGGCGGCGGTACGACGTGATGGTGGTCGGTGCGGGTCCCGCGGGACTCGCCACCGCCGTGTACGGCGCCTCCGACGGCCTCACCACGGCCGTCGTCGACGCTGTGGCCACCGGTGGCCAGGCGGGTACCTCGTCCCGCATCGAGAACTACCTCGGCTTCCCGTCGGGCATCTCCGGGGGCGAGCTCATCGAACGCGCGGTGCTCCAGGCCCGCAAGTTCGACGCCCACCTCATGGTGCCCGCCAAGGTCACCGGGCTCACTCCGCACAACGACGAGTACGTCGTCAGCTTCGCCGACGGGTCGCGGGCCCGGACTGGCGCCGTGGTCCTCGCTTCGGGCGTGTGGTACCGCAAACTCGAGGTGCCCGGCATCGACCGCCTGGAGGGCATCAGCGTCTACTACGCGGCGACCGTCCACGAAGCCAGCCTCTGCCGGGCTGACCCGGTCGCCGTGGTCGGTGGCGGGAACTCCGCCGGACAAGCGGCACTGTTCCTCGCGAACCACGCGTCCAGGGTCCAGCTCCTCATCCGGGGCCGTGACCTCAACGCGGACATGTCCCGCTACCTCGTCGACCAAGTCGAACGGCATCCGAAGATCGAGGTACTGCTGCACACCGAAGTCCGGCGCGTCTTCGGGGCGGAGAAGCTGGAAGCGCTGCTGGTGGAGGACAACACAAGCGGCCGACGGCGGAAGGTGCGAGCCGCGGCGCTGTTCGTGTTCATCGGAGCCCGACCGCGCACGGAATGGCTCAGGGATCTGCTGGCCCTGGACGAGAAGGGTTTTGTCCTCACCGGTGCCGACGCCCAGGCGTTGGCCGGCCCGGACCGGTGGGCCTCGCTCGGCCGTGGTCCGTTGCCGTTGGAGACCACCCTTCCCGGCGTCTTTGCTGTCGGCGACGTCAGAAGCGGTTCGGTCAAGCGGGTAGCCGCGGCGACCGGTGAGGGTGCGATGTCGATCCACCTCGTGCACGAGCACCGGCAGCAGACGGGCAACTTGGTCCGCGCCGCGGGCCCGGAGGGGCGCGGGCCGGTGAGGGCTCAATCCGGGCCCGGGCGCTGACCCCTGGGCAGGCTCGCTGTCGGGAGTGCACCCGCGCCCCGTAGAACAGTGCCGGCCACCGAGCCGTAACCGGGACCGCACACGGAGTGCGTCCTCTCGGGTCTCATGGCGTGAGGACGACCTTCTCGCAGTGGTCCTTCTTGTCCTTGAACGGGGCGTAGCCGGTCGGTGCCTCGGTCAGGGGCAGCCGGTGGGTGATGATCCGGGTGGGCTCGATCTTGCCCTGCTCGATCATGCTCAGCAGTGGCTTCATGTACCGCTGTACGTGGCACTGGCCGGTTCGCAGGGTCACTGACCTGTTCATCCAGGCACCCGCCGGGAACTTGTCGATCATTCCTCCGTAGACGCCGATGGCCGAGACGACGCCGCCGCTGCGGCAGGACATGATGGCCTGGCGCAGGGCGTGCGGCCGGTCGGTCTCGGAGCGGGCCGCCTGCTTGGCACGGTCGTAGAGGTGGATGTGGGAGGCGCCGTGTGTGGCCTCCAGGCCGACGGCGTCGATGCATTTGTCGGGGCCACGGCCGCCGGTGAGTTCGAGCAGGGCGGACCGTACGTCGGTGTTGTCGAAGTCGACGGTGGTGTAGCCCTGAGCGGCGGCCATGTCGAGGCGGTAGGTCTCCTTGTCGATGGCGATGACCTTCTCCGCGCCCAGGACGCCGGCGCTGTCCATGGCGAACTGGCCGACCGGCCCGGCGCCCCAGACGGCGACGATGTCACCTTCCTTGATGTCGCACATGTCGGCGCCCATGTAGCCGGTCGGCAGGATGTCGGACAGGAAGAGGACCTGCTCGTCGGTCAGGTCCGACTCGATCTTGAGGGCGTTGGCGTCGGCGAGGACCACCCGCGCGTACTCGGCCTGGCCGCCGGCGAAGCCGCCGGTGAGGTGTGAGTAGCCGTAGACGCCGCAGGTGGGATGACCGAACAGCTTCTCCGAGATGCCGGCGTTGGGGTTGCTGTTCTCGCAGCACGAGTACAGCTCCGCGCGGCAGGACGCACAGGAGCCGCAGGCGATGGGGAAGGGCACCACGACACGGTCGCCGACGCGCAGGCTGCCGTCGCTGACGCCGGGGCCGACCTCGACGACTTCTCCCATGAACTCATGGCCCAGGATGTCGCCCTTCTCCATGGTGGGCACGTAGCCGTCGACCAGATGGAGGTCGGAGCCGCAGATCGCCGTCGAGGTGATTCTCACGATGACGTCGCGGCTGTTGAGGATCGAGGGGTCGGGGAGGTCCTGCACCTCGACCGAGTTGCGTCCCGTCCAGCAGGTGGCCTTCATGCCAGGGCCTCCTTCAGTTCGCCCACGGTCAACGGCCGGGCCGGGTGCTGCGGGAACTCGCCACGGGCCCGCTTGCCGCCGGGTGCGCCCTCGGAGCGGACGACTTCACCGGTTTCCGCGATCTGCTTGAAGCGGCGAAGGTCGTCGTCCAGCTGCTGGTGCGGCTCCTCGCCGAAGTAGCGCGCCGCCGCCTTGCCCACCGCTCCGCCGGGCAGGACGTAGCGCAGGAACACCCGGATCTCCGTGCCCTGGCCGCCGGGGGCCAGCACGAAACGGATTTCGCCTGAATGGTCGATGTCGGCACCATTCACCGACCGACACGCGATCAACTGCCCGGGGACGTCCCGGGCGATCTCGGCGTCCCATTCGACTGTCCTGCCGAACGGTGCGCTGGCCTGCCAGTGACTGGTGCGCTCGCCGGTCACGTGCACCTCGTCCAGGTGCACCATGAAGTACGGCAGTCGTTCCAGGTCCTTCCAGAGGATGTACGCCTCGTCCGGGGACCGGGCGACGGTGGTGGCCGCGGTCAGTTCCATGGGGGTGCTCCTACGGGTGCGGGTCACGGCCGCGTAGAGGTCCGTAGCCGTGACGACGGTGACCGCGGCCGTCGCGGCAACAGTGCGACCGAAGCCGCGTCCGTCGTGGTTCCTCAGGGCCCGGGTCAGCATCGTCAGATCTGTAAGGTCGCCACCGACGCGTCCCCAGAGCCAGGCCGGATGCGGCCGCCCCAGCAGCCCGGCCGCTGCCGCCAGCTCCCGCACTCCGACCACGGTCGTGGCCAGACGGTGCCGAGAGGCGTCGCCCACGCCCAGTGCGCGGGCGACGCCCGCCGGGGCAACGACCTGCGGCACGCCCAAGAGGGCGCTGGCCCAGCCGAGGCCGCGTACGAGCGGATCGCGCCGAAGGCGGGAGATGTGATGAGTGTTCGTGTTCATGGGTGCTCCGTACCTGCGGTGGGGTGAAGGCACTGCCGTCCACCACCGGCCCACCTCGGGCCGCTTGCTACGCGCCGGTCGGACTGGTCCGAGGTGAACAGCGGACGGAGGTCCTCGCGTCCCTTACTGCTTGTGTCCGTTGCCGTGGCCGTCAGGGTGCAGCACCTCCTGCGTCCAGCCCTCGTCACGGGCGTCGAAGTGCTCGTAGGCGGTGGGAGCCTCGTCCAGGCTGAACTCGTGGGAGACGACGAAGCCCGGCGTCGTCTTCCCGCTGGCGATCAGGTCCCGCAGCGCGCGGTTGTACTTCTTCACCGGCGCCTGCCCGGTCCCCACGTGCTGGCCCTTGAACCACATCATCCCGGAGTCGATCGGGACCTTGCCCTGCGCCTCCAGCTCGCTTTGGGCCTCCGCGCCGCCGGGGTCCTGGGGCAGGAACACGCCCACCACGCCGACATCACCGGTGAACCTGACCGAGTCGATCAGGCTGTTGAGCGTGAGCAAATAGGTCACCATCAGCCCGACGGGGCCGGCACCGAAGACGATCGTCTGGTCGCCCGGTTTGACGTTGGCCATTTGGGTGGCGCGGTAGCCGGTGGGGAAGATGTCGGCGAGCATTAGGTGGTCGCTCTGGCGCTCGGCGGCGTCCTCGCCCAGGCGCAGCGCGTTGAAGTCGCCGTACGGCACGCGCAGCAGTTCTGCCTGGCCGCCCTGGTAGGGGCCCATGTCGGCGAAGTCGTCGGCGGCTCCGGCGAGGGCGGGTTCTGGCTGCATGGTCAGGCAGTAGTTGGTCAGCCCTCGCTCGCACTGCATGCAGAAGCCGCAGGCGATGTTGAAGGGCAGAACCACGTACTCGCCGACCTGGACCTTGCGGACAGCTGAGCCAAGCTCTACGACTTGGCCCATGTTCTCGTGTCCCAGCGTGCGGCCGGACTCGAACGAGGTGCGGCCGTCGTACATGTGCAGGTCCGAACCGCAGATATTGGTAGCGGTGATCTTGACGATGATGTCGCAGGGGTGCTCGGTCTTAGCGTCCGGTGCGTCCTTCACTGTGACCGTTCGCGGTCCCTCGTATACCGCTGCTTTCACGATGACTTCTTTCGGTGCCGCTGTTCGACCGCAGTACAAAAGGGATGAAGACGGCGTAGAGCCTGAATGCCTTGGGTCGCCACGAGGGGGCGCGCGCGGCTTTGGCACGCCTCTGCAGGCCGTTCACCCGAATTGAGGGGGAACGGTGGTGCCGCCGTCCTGCCGGGCGAAACTCCAGTGCTCCGGCGGCATGCTGTCCGGGTCCGCGTCGACCTCGGCTTATAACAGCCACGCACTGCCCGGTCAGCGCAATTCTCCGGACCCGGTCGATGCCTGTGGACGCATCTGCTGCTAGTGGTCCTGGTCGTCCTGCAGCATGCGGCGACGCTCTTGCTCACGCTTGGAGTAGGCGGCTGCCCGGATCGCCTCGTCGGTCTCCAAACCCGAGCCAAGGGCGCCGCCCACCGTGGCGATCGAAGCGACGAACCAGGACAGTGTCCAGTACTCCGCGGCGTCGAGCGGGTTTCGAGTGAAGGAAGCGAACACCCTGTCGTTGAGGATGAACAGTGCCCACACCAAATTGATGACCATCAGACCCACGTAGCACACGACTACCCCGATGCCCACGGTCACGACGGTCGAGGTGTTGTAGAGAGCTGTCCGCTTTCTCGCCTCCGGTGACTCTTCCGCCGTTCGATGCCACAGGTGTGCATCCACGATCAGCCAGCCGATCATGAGCGCGACAGACCCGACGGTGGCGATCACGAGGCGTGGTGCGCTCAAAGACGCGGCAAGACTCCAGACGGTGGAGTTCACGGTGGCGATGGCTCCCGTGGCTAGTGCGGCCGCCAGAGCCTTCGACAGACCCGGCACCAACCGCCACGGCCGGTTGGCGCGAACCATGCCGACCAGAACCCTGATGTATCCGCGCGGCCCACTGGCGATGTACCTCAGATCGGTAGTCTCCTCCTCACCGACCGTGTCTGAATGGACAGGCGCGAGACGGCCGACGAAGGGCTTCAGTGACAGCTGACCAGCTCTTACGCCCTCCCTGGCGCGCAAGCCCGCCAAGCTGAGTACGGCTTCCTCAACGGCCCGCCGGGCCCTCGTCTGCAGGCGCCATCCCCCCAGTGAAGGAAGGGACAGCAGCGCCAAGCCGTCTTCGCGACTCAGGTCCACCACGAGCTTGCGCCCATGTGAGTGCAGCGGCAGATCGGTGAGGGCCACGACGATGTCCCAGTTCTCCGCCCTCCCGCGGTCCTTGATCCGGCGCATCAAGGTGGGCGGGTCCTCCGTCCCCGAGGTGAACGGCTCACTGACCACCTCGACGTCGAACCGTCGCTCATGGCCAGACTTTTCGGCGAGCCGATCAGGAAGTCTCCGCGCCACACGCTGAGCGATCTCCGTCGGCGCATCCGGATCCGCCAGGAGAACCACCCGCATGACTGGCCCCTTCTCGTCGGTCGCCCGCGATCGCAGGTGACCACAGAATGCCTCCGCGCATGCGTCGGCGCACCCCGGGTCGCAGCGTATGCCGCGCCAGCCCACGATGGGCGTCCAAACCGGAGGACCGCTTTGAGCCGTACCTCTGCCCGTCAGGCACGGCGACGTCATGCCCTGACCAGCGGTCCCATCGTTTCTACGGAACGGCCGCCTCGTCGGCCCTGCACCTTTTGCCACAACACGACGATCGATGAGGCGGGGGTGGACTGTGCGAGGGCGGCTTGGAGCAGGTAGCCGCTCTAGGTGGACATCTGGTGGCCGCTGCCGGCCGCCTCAGTGCCCGACCTGGTCTGACGTTAAGCCAGTTGTCCTGTGATCGACCGGTGGGCCTCCAGTTGTGCGGTGAGTGGTGATCCGTCGGAAATGACTCGGCAGCGAGTGCGCTTTGCTCTGGTACGCGGTCGGCCTTTGGCGCGGCGGCGGAACGATAGCGACCGGCCACACCGCGGTGAGCGAACGTGCCGAGGCACGCAAACCCGGCGGAATCCGCAGGACACCCACCCGGAGCGAGGACCAAGATCTCGAAGCGGGGCTCACCCGCCGTGCCTGGGAGGACCCAGGCTTCGCCGAGCAACTGGAGAGTGAACCGTTGAAGACCCTGGCGTCGATGGGAGTGCACGTGGCCCCTGAGGTCAAGGTGCAGGTCAGGCTGCAGAAACGCGACACTCTGTACTACGTCGTCCCACCCGCGAAGCGGCCGGACGAACCCGACCGCCGTGAGCCCGTGAACGTGATGGATCTATGGCGCAGCGGGGACAACTTCGTCTGGATGATGCCCGAACGGCTCAAGACCGAACTGCTGGCCATGCGCAGGAGTTTCCACGAAGCCCAGACCGGCACCACTGCGACGCGGAGCAACCATGAAGCATGACGCCGGGACCGTCCACACACTCCGGCTCGTCAACGACAGCGTTCACCGGGAAAGGCTTGTCTCCGACCCGAAAGCAGTCCGGTGCGAGGAGTCGGGCCACAGCCCGAGCGAGGACTTCGCCGTCGAGGCGGTGGAACAGCAGGACGACACCATCGTCATCATGCTTCCCGCGAAACCGGAGGACGACGAGGACTTCGAAGAACGACTCACCGAGGTCTCCCAGCGCGTGTACGACGTACTGTTCTCGTCCGGAGTCGGCGGGTTCCTGATCCCCGACGACCGTCTGAAGTGGATTCTGCGGGACATCCGCTCTTCCTGGGCGGTCAGGGCGGAGGCAGAGGCGTGATGACCACTTTCGTTCTCGTGCACGGTTCCTGGCTTGGAGGCTGGGCGTGGGAGCGGGTCGCCCCCCGGCTGCGGGCCTCCGGCCACACCGTCCTGTGCCCCTCACTCACTCCAGCCGGACCCGGCGTCGGACTGAGCACGCACATCGCCGACATCGTCGCGCTGATCGACAGACACCACCTCACCGACGTGATCCTCGCGGCCCACAGCTACGGAGGCATGGTCATCTCCGGTGTCGGGAGCGAACGACCGCAGCACATCCGACAACTCGTGTATCTGGACGCGTTCTTTCCCTCGCCCGGCCAGTGCGCCTTCGACCTCCAACCCGTCGTGCGTGACGCGTGCGACGCCGATGCCGCTCTGCGGCCGGAGCGGGAGGCATGGCTGATCCCACCCTTCGGTTTCGAGACGATGGGGCTCGCGGCGGCGGACTTGGAGTGGGTGACCTCCCGGGCTCGGCCGATGACCCGCGCCACCCACGAGGAGGCCCTGCCGGGCCCCGCGATCCGCGCCCCTCACCCACCGGTGACATACATACGGTTCGGAGCGTCTCCCCTTCGCCGACGCTGCGGAGACAGCGCAGCGGCGCGGGGCCCGGCTCCTGACAGTCCAGGGCGCCGGCCATATGGCTCCCGTCACCGACGACGAGCGCCTGTGCGCGGTGCTCAGCCGGACGAGCTGAGGACTGTTGCCTGCCATCCAGATCTTCGCTCGAGGTGATGCGACATGGCGGACCCAGAAATCGCAGTGGTCACGGGAACTGCGAGCGGTATCGGCCTGCACACGGCACTCGGCTTGGCCCACAAGGGACGGCGCGTCGTGGCGACGACGCGGGACACCGGCCGGTCAGCCGTTCTGCGAGCCGAGGCCTCACGTCAGGACGTGGACCTGACGGTGCGAGCGCAGGACGCGGTGGCCGTGGATGTTGCTGTGGTCAGCACACTTCCGAGCCGGGACTCGTTGTCCTTGACGTCACCGGGGGGCGAAGACACCCTGCGAGCGGTGATGGACGGCCTCCAGCAGCAGTGGGCGAGCTCTCGGGGATCTGCCCGGTGCGGCTTACGCTGGGGAAGCCGGGGGTCAGGGTCCGGATGTACGCGGATGTACGCCGCCACCCGGACACCTTCGACTTACAGGTCCGACCCAGGCCAGGTTTTGCACTGGGTGTTCCAGTTTTCATGGTGCGGGGGGATTCTCTCCGGCAGTCCGTAGCAGAAGGCGCTGACCGCGCTGTACTGTCTACGCCCTGACAGAGTGTGGCCCGCTCGGCGTCGTCCAGTTCAGCAGTGCACAGGACGTCCCCGGCCGAGACCGCCGCTCTTGTCGGGACGCCGGGGCGGCAGACCAGGCACGGTCGGTGATCGCTTGAGTGTGCGGGCGGAGCCGCGCAGCCGCTGATCACGTCGTGCGTATCGGTCCGTCCCGGTGGGTTCCGGTAAGCAGCGCTTCGGCATGCTTACGGAAAGCGCTGACCAAATGGCTGCGGTCGCCGGTGCGCGTGGCGAGTACGACCTGGCTCGGTTCGACCCCGTGCAACGGGACGGTGGTGAGACTGGGATGTAGGCCGGTCGCGTGGTCGAGGGGCGGCCCGATGGCCACCGCCTGCCCGGCGGCGATGAGTTCGTGTTTGTCCTCAAGGGCTTCGACCAGGGGGCCGTCGGGCGCGGGCCGCCCATCGGGCCGGGGATCGAACCGCCAGTAGGCGTTCAGCAGCGGGTCGGACTGGCGTACGTGGGGGATCGGCTCGTCGGCGATGTCGTCAAGGGTGACTGACTCTTTGTCCGCCAGACGATGGTCCCGCGGCACGACCAGCACGCGCGGTTCGTCGTAGAGGACGGTGACGCGCAGCCGGTCGGTGGGGAACGGCAGCCGCGTTACCACCGCGTCGACACGGTGCTCCAGCAGCGCGCCGCGCGAGTCGTTCCAGGCGAGCAGGCGGGTGTGGACCTCGGCATCGGGATTGCGGTCCCGCAGGGCGCGCACGGCCGGAGTGATGATCAGACCCTTGCTGTAGCCGATGGTGATGCTGCTGGGCTGGACCGCGGACCGGGTGCGGGCCATCGCCTCGACCGCGGTACGCAGCAGCTCCCTGGCCTGAGGCAGGAAGACCTCGCCGGCCTTGCTGAGGCGGGTGCCACGAGTGGTGCGGTCGAGCAGGCGGACGCCCACTTGCTGTTCGAGGCGGCGGATCTGCCGGCTCAGCGATGGCTGGGTGGTGTGCAGCGCCTCGGCGGCACGCCCGAAGTGCTGGTGCTCGGCAACCACTGCGAAGCACTGCACCAGCCGGAGGTCGAGGTCCACGGGTGCGGGGAAGCGTTCGGACATCACCCCACTCTAGCTGCTCTTATACGCACGCCGTATTACATGTAACGGAACAATCATTGGACTGCGCGCTCCTTGCGGCCGCACCGTGGTGACCATGACATCGGACAGCGTGACATCGTTTCGTATCGACGTTCCCGAGAGTGCCCTGGAGGATTTGAAGGACCGGCTCCACCGGGTACGCCTCGCCGGCCGGGAGACAGCGCGGGACAGCAGTCAGGGGGTGCAGCGGGAGCGCTTGGAGAAGCTGCTGGAGTACTGGGCCACCGGGTACGACTGGCGCGATCTGGAGCGGCGGCTGAACGAGCTGGGCCAGTTCCGCACCACTATCGACGGTCTCGGTCTCCACTTCATGCACGTACGCTCGCCCCGCCCCGACGCCACCCCGCTGTTGCTGCTGCACGGATGGCCGGGCTCGTTCTTGGAGTTCCTCAAGACCGTCGGCCCGCTCACCGAGCACGGCTTCCACCTCGTCATCCCCTCGATGCCCGGCTACGGTTTCTCCGACCAGCCCGTCTCGACCGGCTGGGATCCGGACCGGACCGCCCGCGCGTACGGCGTGCTCATGCAGCGCCTCGGCTACGACTCCTACCTGGCCCAGGGCGGAGACTGGGGCGGTGTCGTCGCGACCCGGATGGGGGCGCAGCGCCCGGCGGGCCTGCGGGCGATCCACGTCAACTTCCCCGAGTTCCTCGCCGAACCACCGGTCGGCGACGACCCGACCCCTGAGGAGAAAGCCGCACTCGAACAGGGCAGCCTCTTCTTCGCCCTCCATTCCGGTTACCACGTCGTGCAGCGCACCCGGCCGCAGACCATCGGCTACGCCCTGACCGACTCCCCAGCCGGGCAGGCCGCCTGGATCTACGAGAAATTCCTCGACTGGGCCCGGCCCGAAGCCCTCACCCCCGACGAGATTCTCGACCACATCTCCCTGTACTGGTTCACCGCCACCGCGGCTTCCTCAGCCCGCCTGTACTGGGAGTACGCCCAGCAGCCGCCCGCGATGACCGAGCTGGTCCTCCCCGTCGGCGTCAGCGTCTTCCCGGACGAACTGACGCGTACCCCGCGCATCTGGGCCGAGCGCGCCTACCGCGACCTGCGCTACTTCAACGACGACATCCCCGCGGGCGGCCACTTCGCCGCTCTGGAGCAGCCAGAGTTGTTCGTCGAGGAGATCGTCAAGTTCGCGCGGGCGGTGGCCGCGTGAAAACGGTGGTGATCACAGAGGGCACGGACGGCATCGGGCGCGGCATCGCCCGTGTCCACCTCGCGCGAGGGGAGCGGGTCGTGGATATCGGCACCGACAAGGCCAAGACCGAGCCCGGCGCCTGGTTCCTCCGGGCCGACCTGGACCTCATCGACGAGAACGGGCGGCTGATCGACCGGCTCTCCCCCGAGCTCGACACCATCGACGTCCTCGTCCTGGGTGCCCGGGTCCAGCGCTCCCGGCATACGGAGACCGCCGACGGCCTGGAGTCCTACTTCGAGCTGACCTACCTCAGCCGTTTCCTGCTCAGCCGCGGCCTGGCCGGCCTGCTCGGCCGCGCCGCCGGTCCGGGAGGGCTGAATTACTGCGGCGCCGGGTGTTTCGGGCCCCCGCGCTGGGACGGCCTTCAGCAGCGGACGCAGCACCACGGCCGCACCGCGGCGATCCAGGCCGGAATCCTCAACGCCCCGCTCGCGGTCGACTTCGTCGGCCACCACCCCGCCATCCGGTACGTGAACTACTTCCCCGGTACCGTCGCCACGAGCTTCGCCGGTGACTGCGACGATGCCGAGGCCGCGCAGATCGACCGTCTTCGCGTGACCGGCAATCCCGTGGAGACCGCCGTCAAGGAGATCCTGCCGTTCCTGGATTCCGGCTCCCCGGGCCACCCCGTCGCCGTGAGCGCGAGGGGCGCCGTCCTCCTGGACTCTCATTCGTCACCCCCCGCCGACGCACGACGGCTCTACGACTACACCCGGGAGGTGCTTGCCCGATGAAGTGGGTGAGCTACCGCTCCGCCGACGGCTCCACGCGCTGCGGCGTGGTGCGTGACAACAAGATCCATGCCGTGGGCAGGGGCCTGTTGGAGCTGCTCCGCGCCGACGGCGGGCTTCAGGCCGCCGCGACCCGGGAACCGGCCGAGATCGTCGAGCTGGCCACGGCCGACCTGCGAGCGCCGATACCAGTGCCTCCCGCGATCCGGGACTTCGCCGCGTTCGAACGTCACATCAGCAACGCGGGCAAGGCCGCCGTTGGCGACGGCACGGTCAGTCCGGTCTGGTACGAGTATCCGCTCTTCTACTTCTCTAACCCGGCGGCGATCAAGGCACCCAACGACGAGGTCCCCATCGCTCCGGGCGCTCAGTTGTGGGACTACGAGGTCGAGGTCGCCGCGGTGATCGCCAGGGACTGCTCGAACCTTGACGCCGCCACGGCGGAGCAGCACATCGCCGGCTACCTGGTCTACTGCGACTGGAGCGCACGCGACATCTCCGCACGCGAGATGGGGTTCGTGTACGGCCCCTCCAAGAGCAAGGACGCCTCGACCAGCCTCGGTCCGTTCCTCGTTACCCCCGACGAGCTGGAGCCCTACCGCTCGGGCAAGGGCTATGCGCTGCGGATGGACGGGTACGTCAACGACGACCACTACGGCGGCGGCAGCTGGGACGAGATTCACTGGTCCTTCGGCGAGATGCTGGCGCACGCGTCACGCGGCACCACGCTGCGCGCCGGTGACATCATCGCCAGCGGCCCCGTGGGCACCGGCTGCATCCAGGAGTTGTCCAGCCACCGCCCCTACCTGGTAGCGGGGGACACGGTCCGGATCGAAGTGCAGGAACTCGGCGCGATTTGCGCACGGATCACCGCGCCAGAGCCGTCCTGACCTACCGAACACACCAAGGACGATCCCGATCCTTCCACTAGCCAGGAGACCACCGCTATGCATCTCGCCAGCACTTTCAGCCGCACCAACATGGACATGACCGCTGTCCGCGAGGTCAGCCTCACCATCAACGCGGCCCACCTGTTCATCTACTTCATCCCCGAGGCACCGGAAGAGGCCGCCGCACTGGGCGTGACCGAGTACGGCCCGGCGTACTTCGCGTTCCGGTCAGCCCCGATGGGCGCAGTCCCGTGGCAGGTCACACTTGCGGCCTTCTACAGCTTCAGCCCGCGGTCGGTGCAGGCCATGGCAGGCGTGTGGGAGACAGCGACGCCAGAGCAGTGGCAGGCCGCCCGCTTCGCAGCCGCCGATCGTGCGTTGCGGCGCGTCGACGTAGGTCTCACCGCCGATCAGATCGCCGAGGCACGATCACTGATCGACCCGGTCGTCGCGAGCGCCGACTACGCCGGAAAGACGATGGCTGCCGCCAACGCCTCGGTCCCCCTCCCAGCCGATCCGCTCGTCGCGCTGTGGCAGCAGATCACGGTCTTGCGCGAATGGCGCGGCGACGCGCATGTCACCGTGCTCGCGGCCAACGACCTCGGGCCGTGTGACTGCAACGTTCTGCAAACCGCGACAGGTCACTTCCCGGAAGCGATCGCGCGTGCCACCCGGCTGTGGGACGAGGAGGAGGTGGCTGCGGCAACGACGCGCCTCGTCGCACGCTACTGGCTCAACACCGACGGCACCGCGACCGATGCCGGCGTCGCGGCACGCGAGCGGATCGAGGTCGAGACCGACGAGCACTGTGCCGCGCTCTGGACGCCGATCGGCGAGGTGAACGTCCGGCGCCTCACCTCGCTCATCATGCCGATCCACGCGGCGTTCACCGCGGCCGGGACATACCCTTTCCGCGTGGAGATGGGAGGCAAACAGTCCGGCGATCCGGAGGCCGCCAGTTAGGCCGAACCCCGCCAGCCCGTCCCGAGCCCCTGCGCCAAGGCGCTCCCCGTGCAGATGCCCAGGTCGGGGCCGTCGGCCGTGGCGCGAAGCAACGCGGCGGTCTGGGTATCGGTGAGCGCGGCGCCGGTGGCCCGGTGGCGCGCGTCATCGGCAAGGCCGACTTTGGCTTCGAGCGCGACCATCGCCGCGGGTGAGTCAGTAGTGGGTGTGCCGTCGGCCCTATGGCCGAGGCGGAGGAGCGGCTCCGGCAGTTGACCGCAGCGAGAGCAGCGCAGGTCGTCGAGGATGGGCTCGGACATCGCGCCTCCTGGACCTGCGGTACTCAACCCTCGCTGAGGCCAACTCGCGGCCGTCAGGATTCGGTGTCAAGCAAACGCTCAATGTTCATTGGCACGGGAGACTTGTGTCCCGTGCCAATGAACCTTGAGCACGTGACACCGAACTTTGGCTGGCGCGACTTTTGTCGCTGAAGTTCGATCACGACGGGTCAGAGGTTCCACGAAGTGACCGAGAGCCCCCTGCTCTGCTGGTGCGTCCGGGGTCCGCCGCCGGTTCGGCACCGCGGTGGAGTCGCCGGTCGCCCATTCAACCGGCGGCGCCATCGTGGTGACTTCGGGTTGCGGGTGCCTCCCTCGCAGCGGGCGATACGCGAGTTCTTCGCCGCGTGCCGTGATGCGCTGCCGCTGTCTGGACTGGGGTGTGCACCGGCTGTGTGATGGTCTGTGCTGGGGCTGTGTGGGCTGGCGCAAGATCCACCCGGACTCAGCGATGTATGTCCGGTGCACCCGGCTCGACCGGGTGCACGGACCGGTTGTGCCGTCCCTGCGTGGTCGCGGTACGCGAGGAGATCGCCACCGGGTTCGAGGTCGTCTTCCCGGGCACGACGCAGCTGCGGGTGTACGTGATCGGGCTGGGACAGCAGGAGAGGTGGGAATCTCGCACGGCCGCGCGATGCCGCCACCCCGTGCCTGGGGCCGCCCCAGATCCGGCGGCCGGTCGACGACCCGAGGATCTGTCCCGCCGTGATGCCGGGGCAGCTGACGCTGTTCCCGGTTCGGTGGCGCCTGGAGCGCGAGCACGCGCGCCGGATCGGCGGCCGGCGCTGGCCGGAGGAGAGCGCTGTTCGGGCACTGGCCGAGGAGCGGGCAGCGGCACAAGGGCTGACCTCGACGTGGCCCCATACGGTGATGCGGATCATCCGCTGTGCGCTGGCGATCCGGGATGCCGAGGGTGAGGCGCTCGTTGCCCCGGAGATGTTCGGTCAGGTGCGGTTGCCGCTGAAAGCGGCAGCGGCCGAACTCCCGGACCGGGCTGCAGCTTTGGTTAGAGCCAGTCAGTCTTTTGCCCGCGGCGTAGGTCGCTGACCGTTTCGCCGAACTCACGTTTCAAGGCCCTGCCGAGGTGTTTGGGGTCGTGCACGCCCCACCGTGCTGCGATCGTGGCCGTGGAGACGTCCGAGCATGTGGGATCGAGAAGGTCTCGGCGGATTCGTAAGAGACGTTCGTGCCGGACCCAGGCGGAGAAAGTCAGCTCGCTGCCTTTGAACAACGCGTGGAGGTGTCGGACCGAGATGTAGTGCTGACGTGCGACTTGTTCCGAAGTGAGGTGCAAGTCGCCAAGGTGGGCCAGCGCGTAGGCGCGGATACGGTCGGCAAGGTCGCTGGCGACGGAAACCCGCTCGGGGGTGGTGTCGGCGAAAGCGGCGAGCAGGAGTGCGGTGAGAGCGTCGGCCAGATGCGTGCATGGAACGCCTTGGCGGGGGAGGCCTTCGTCGACTGCGGCCATCGCGTGGCCGAGGAGTTTACCGATCGCGCCCTGAGTGGGGATGGGCGACGCCGTGCGCCGACTGATGGAGTTCGCGTAGCTGCCGAGACTTGCCCGAGGAACGCAGAGCACGGTCATGTCACTGGAGTCGGCACCGATGAGCCGGTAGGGCCGGGTGTTGTCACAGGCGAAGAGTTCACCGGGTTTCACCGTCGTGGTCCGGTCATCCTGGGCCGCCGTGACCGGACCGTGGTGGTGCAGATTGAAATGCATCCACTCCACGTCGCTGGAAGTGATACTCCGTTTGCCTCGCGTGACCGTTGCGGTGCTGGCCTGGATACGAGCGATGACCAGGGGTCCCATAGTTGTGTGGTCGACCACGGCTTCGAACCCCTGTGGCTGGGGACCGGTCACCCGCAATGGAGCGAACAAGCCCGAGGCTACCGCCTCGAACGACTCGGTCCCCGTGAGCCGACAGCCCCCGTGGTCTGTCACGCCAACCCACCCCCATCCCGTCGCGCACAGGAACCCTACTGCCGGCTCGTGCACTGTGCACGGAGTGGCGTGTCGCGGTGCACATATTGGTGCTTATGGGGTGCGCCTTCCGTCTACGGTCATCACAAGCGATGCAGCACCTGAGTCTCCGGCCTCTTTCTGCTACCGCGGACTCGCCGAATGAACCGACGTCTCACAACACATCAGTTGCTGGAATCGCTGTTCAACAGAGAACGGGGCGCCCGGAAAAACCGCCGGCCCGGGGCATTGGGTGCCCTTGGCGGCCCACACGGGGACCCTGCTACTTGGAGGGAAGACACATGCGACGCAACTACCGGGTGACACTGACGGCTGCTTCGGCCCTGACCTTGGCCGCGACCGCGATGGGTGTGCAGACCGCGTCGGCGGCCCCCGCCAAGGAGGTGAGCCCGACCGTGGCGGCCTCCCCCTGCGGCTGGTACACGGTCCTGAGCAGGGCTTACTACAACCACTGCGGTACTGGCAACGTCGTCATCTTCGTCGACCGCCTCAACATCGGCGGTATCCGCGACTACGAGACGTGCGTAACGCCGGGCGACCACTACCTGGGCTCCTGGCCCGACTTCCAGGGGGCCTGGTACGCCGGCAAGACCTGCTGAGCCACGGCCCAGCCCCGCTAGGTGTATTGATCACGAGTGTTGTCAACACCGGCCGGGCTTGATCATGGCGAAGACCTCTGTGTGGTGGGGCCGGCGAGGGCTGCACCACACAGAGGTCTTCGTGCCGCACCGCGTCAGGCTCGTACGATCGTCGCCTGACCCGGGCCGGGCCGTTCTTGATCGCCACCCGAAGCAGGAAAATCTCCCCTTTGCGCTCGCCTGAATCATGGTCAAGTTGCGGCTCGTCCCGGCGGCTGCGCGAGGAGTGATGACGCCCGTAAGCCGTCCTTCTGAGTGGTCGGCGGTGCCCAGTGTCGACGCTGCAGCCGCGCGAGCTCCACTATGCGAAGGCGAGTTGGGGACAGCCAGTCAGCGCAATCCCGGCGAAGTCGACTCTTCGTTTCTCTGGTAGGTGCAACAGTGCGCCATCCGCACCGGACGGGCAGCGTCCTGGTGTACCGCCCCGAGCAGCCTGCGCTCTTGGTCCTCGCCCAGCTCGCGTCCTCGGTCTGCTCGACCCACAGTCGGTGTGGCCGAGTGCTTGTCCACTTTCCCCGCCTGCAGCCTGGCGGCCCGGGCGTGGTTCTGCCGGGGTGGGGCGGTTCCGGTCCGCCGAGGTCGGCATGGCCGTTATGACGTGCGTACTACTCGATCATGTTCACCATGGTCCAGCGCAGGGAGACTCCCTTATCGCCGACATGACCTGCTTCCTGTTCAGACAGGTGGCCGGAGTCGTCCAGTCCTGCGTTAGCGACCAGCTCACGGCCGCAGGAGACCTCGGCTTGCCACGCGGTCACCGCCTCGTCGAGCCCTCGTTCAGACTGGAGGGCAAAACCATCGTGGTTGCTCTTCCCGAAGACCGGCGGCACGTCCTGACCAGCGAGCACACGTTGGAGCCAGTTGCGTTCCACCTCAGCCATGTGCTGCACGAGTCCCAGCAGCATCATCGGTGGGTGCGGTTCTTCTGGCGGGAGGAGCTGGGAGTTGGCGCCCGCCGCCGAAAGCAGCCGTACCAGCGACGTGTGGTTGGAACCGGTGGCCACGCAGCGGCGTCCTTGCGTACCAGCGAAGTTCATCCGATGCTGCTGAGGGCAGGGGTTCGTTGCCTGTTGGGAGGGGCGAGTGTGTATGTCGCGAAGCAGGAAGATCACGGTCATCGTGGTCGCGGTCATGCTGACGGCATCAACGCCGTTCTTCTGGCTGCTGGGCAATCCGAATACCGGGCAGTTGGTTGCCGCGTCAGTCCAGGGCGCCACTGGTATTGCCGCTCTGGTTTGGGCATTGATGCAGTCCCCATCCCCCGACTCACAACCCGGGTTTGTGGTGGCCGATACGGGGAGGGCGGAGGCGACCGGTGGAGGCCGGGCGTCAACCGGTGTGCGACGCCCGCGGGAAGCCGGGGACGTGCCTGTCCGGGTGGAGCGAACCGGCGACGCCACCTCGGACGGTCCTGGCAGCAGTGCAAGTACGGGCGTCGACTTCAGCTGAAGGCCACGGCATGCGGGGGAGGTTCTGGCCGTGAGATGGTCCCGTCGCCGCCCCAGCCCGGGCGGGGGCCCTGGCGCTCGCCCGGAGGCCGCAGACGCAACGCGAGGGTCGAAGTTGACCGCCACGGATACCGGTGATGCGACTGCCCGCGACGGCGGCATCGCGGTGTCCGGCTACGCCGGACCTGCCGCAGGTGCGGTACATGTGAGCGGTACCGGGAACGCCTATGCCAACGGTGGACTGGCCAACAGCGGGTACCTGTCGATCCGCAAGTTCGTCCAGGTGCGACAGGCCGCCGCCCCGCGTCACCCGTTGGACGTTGCGGCCGATGCGCTGGCCAAGGCCGTGCGCCGTGAGTGGGAGAAGGAGGCCAGGCTGCGGCGGCTCTTGGAACCTGCGCCTCTTCCGGTGCGATGGCAGGTGACCCAACGCAGAGTGGCAGGCCGGATCGACGGGGCGATCGCCGAGGACGGCCGCGCCCGTTTCGCCCCACTGCCCGGGTTGACTGCAGTCACCCGTGACGTTCTGCGCCGGGGCGGCGCCCTGCCCGAATTGCACGCGGTTTACGGCGGGCTGGCCTCAGGCCGTCTGCTCCTTGTGGGCGAGCCGGCGGTGGGTAAGACGTCTGCCGCGGTGCTGCTACTCCGGGAGGCGCTCATGTACCGCGCGGAGGCGACACCGGACGTAAGGGGCGATATCCCCGTACCGGTGATGCTTACGCCATTCGGCTGGGACCCCGATCAGGACAATGCGACGGACTGGGTGGCTGGCCGTCTCTTGCGCGAGTACACCCTTTTCCGGAACAGGGGAGGGGCTGACCGGGCGAGAGAACTGCTGGAGGAGGGGCGGATTGCCCTGTTTTTGGACGGGCTCGACGAGGTAGGTGGGAAGCAACGCGCCGCCATGTTAAGCGCGCTGGAGGAGGCTAGCTTTCGCGTTGTGGTTGTCTCCCGGGCCAGGGCCCTCACCGGCAGGCGGCAGCGGCTGAGCGGAGCGGCACCGCTGGAGATTCAGCCGGTGTGCTCCGAGGACGCCAGCGCCTACCTGATGAATCCCCTGCGGGATCCGGCCCCGTCCGGCTGGCAGGAGCTCAACCGCAGACTTCTGAACGAACCCGGCAGCGCAGTGGCGGAGACGTTAACCAGTCCGCTGGCGATCAGCCTGCTCCGCGACATCTATGCCGATGGCGAAGGACGCCCGGTAGACGAACTGCTGGATGCTGAGCGCTTTCCGAGCACTAGATCCCTTCAGGACCACCTCCTGGACCAGCTGGTCAGGGCCGCGTACATTCCGAGACCGAGACGCCCCCGCCCGCGTTTCTCGCCCGAGACCGCCGAACGGACGTTGCGCTACCTCGCCACGCAAGTCACCCAGACCCAAACCGACCGTGAGCTGCGCTGGTGGCACATCCCCACCTGGACGGACCGCCGCCCCAGGATGATCTTCATCGGAGCTGTCACCGGTCTGTTGTACGGAGCGGTCGGCCTCTTCACACTGTGGGGGACGGCTGGCCCGGTGTGGGCGTGTCTGCTCGGGCCCCTCTGCGCACTCGGTGGGGGCTTCCTGGCCGCCCACCACCATTCGGAGCTCAGTGACCAGCAGCCGCTCCCCAGCG
This sequence comes from Streptomyces sp. MH60, assembly GCF_002939385.1. Taxonomy (GTDB): domain Bacteria; phylum Actinomycetota; class Actinomycetes; order Streptomycetales; family Streptomycetaceae; genus Streptomyces. Next base: position 318,171 of record NZ_MULI01000002.1, read on the forward strand.
CCGGGTGGCGCGACATTTTCCCGCCGGGCGCTGTCGCCTTGGGTATCTTCATCTGGCTCCTCTCGGGAACCACGTCCTGGCTTGTTTTTCAACTGCCGGGGAACGACCCGTTTCCTGCCTGGCTCGCCTACCTCGCCGCGCTACCGCTCGGATTCGGTACGACGATGGTGAGCAGCCGCGGCTACAAACTCGTAGCCGGGACAATCCTCGGCACCGGATCTGGACCCCAATATGACGAACTCAGGAACCGTCTCAGCCAGCGCCCCGTGACGGAAACCCGGGCGGTCAGTCCGCGTGACGTGTGGCGGCACCACATCGGGCTGAGGCTTGTCCTCGGCCTTCTGACGGGAGTCGCAGTCGCGGTGTTCTCCGGCTCGCTCGTAGCCCACGAGTACGGCCTCAGTAACGGCGTCTTGGTCGGTGCCACAGCTGGGCTATGGGCCTGCCTCTTCGCCGGCCCTGTCGGAAATCTGGGTGTTGCCGCTGTCCTCTCCGCCATCCAGCTCTCCATCAGTGAGGGCACCCCGGTGCGTCTGATGTCCTTCCTTGAGGACGCCCGGCGGCGTAACCTTCTGCGGGTGGCGGGACCGGCCTACCAGTTCCGCCATGACTGGCTGCGGGAGAGTTTGACCGGTTCTGCACGCTCCAAGGGGTGACTCAGGGCTGACATCTGCGTCTAGTGCTGTGACCGCATAGGTTCGCCGGGTTGGCGGTCGTAACGGTTGGATGTGCGGTGACATCCCATCCGACCACTGGAGGCGCGGTGGCCGAGCCCGTCCGTGTGCGCAGACTGACCGACCGGGTCAGAAGCTGCAGCAGATCGTACGCCGGGGCAGCGCCAGTTCGGTTCGCTACCGGCGGGCGATGATGCTGCTGGCCTCGGCCGGCGGGAACCGAGTGCCGGTGATCGCCCAGCTGGTGCAGGCCGACGAGGACACCGTCAGGGATGTGATCCACGCGTTCAATGAGAAGGGCCTGGCCTGCCTGGACCCTCGGTGGGCGGGAGGCCGTCCCCGCCGACTCAATGATGACGACGAGGACTTCGTCATCGCGACGGCCACTACTCGCCCGGTCAAGTTCGGTCAGCCGTTCACCCGCTGGTCGCTGCGCAAGCTGGTCGCCTACCTGCGGAAAGTGCCCGGCCGGGTGATCCGCATCGGCCGTGAGGCGTTACGGTGCCTGCTCGCCCGCCGCGGCGTCACCTTTCAGCGCACCAAGACCTGGAAGGAGTCCCCGGACCCCGACCGTGAGGCGAAGCTGGACCGGATCGAGTACGTCCTGGACCGCTTCCCGGACCGGGTCTTCGCCTTCGACGAGTTCGGCCCACTCGGGATCCGGCCCACCGCGGGCTCGGGCTGGGCCGAACAACGGCGTCCCGACCGGCTGCCAGCCACCTACCACCGCACCCACGGAGTCCGGTACTTCCACGGCTGCTACTCGGTGGGCGACGACCGTCTGTGGGGCGTGAACCGGCGAAAGAAGGGAGCCGTGAACACGCTGGCCGCGCTGAAATCGATCCGCGCCGCCCGGCCCGACGGCGCCCCGATCTACGTGATCCTGGACAATCTGTCCGCCCACAAGGGCGCTGACATCCGCCGCTGGGCGAAGAAACACAAGGTCGAGCTGTGCTTCACCCCGGCCTACGCCTCGTGGGCGAACCCGATCGAAGCGCACATCGGACCGCTGCGGCAGTTCACTATCGCCAACTCGAACTACCCCAACCACACCGTGCAGACCCGGGCCCTGCACGCCTCCCTCCGCTGGCGCAACGTCAACGCCCGCCACCACGACGTCCTGGCCGCCGAACGCAAGGAACGCGCCCGCATCCGCAGCGAGAAAGGCATCCGCTGGGGCGGCCGACCCGCTCTCGCCGCATGATCAGGCAACCTGGCGAACGTTCCAGGTCACAGCATCACCTCCGCCGCGGATCTGTCTGGGCTACTTGACCAGCCGGAAGGCGGGGTGCCCAACCCAGGCCCGCAGGAACTTCGCCGATCCCAGCGCCATCCAGTCGTCGCCCGCGATCCCCAACACCCCCGGAAGGCCAGCGACGACCGACGCCTGTCCGTCCAGCAGCTCGACATTGGCCACGCCCCCGATGACATCCATGACAGCGGCGGTCAGCAGGGCCGTGGTCACGTGGTCGATCTCGCGATTGCAGCAGGCGCTGACATTGACGGCATGGGTCGGTCTGAAGCCGAGGATAGCCTCCACCTCGGGCTCGTCCGCGTGCTCAGCCTCGAAGGTGCTTTCGTCGCCGACGCCCGGCCCCATCAAGTAGACCAGGAAGGGCCGACGCCAGTCCTCGCGCTGCGGATTGCATCCCACCAGGGCTGTGAGCTCCTCATCCGCAGAGGTGTTGCCGAGGAGTGGAAGCGGGAACGGCTTTCGCCAGTCCTTCTCTCGCCTGTCCTCGACGCCCAGTCGCTCTGCGGGCACGTTGACGTCGAAGAACCCGGGCCGCTTCTCGGCGAAGTGGGAGGAGAGCCCCACCATCAACGCGCGGAACTCCCGCAGCGCAGCCGGGGAGAGCGGCTTCGCCAACTCGATCACCAACGTCGGACCAGACATGCTGGGAGCCTAGTTTGATCGGCTCCGCGACCGCTCGCATTGTTCCCACACCGAGTCCAGCCGGTCCGAGCACCGACGCCGCCAACCCGGCGAACCTACGCGGTCACAGCACTAGTGCTGTGACCAGGATGCTCTCGGGTATCTTCAGCTGTCGGTTTGTCGGAAGCGGAGTGGGCTGGCCGAGTTCGTCAGGTTCAGCGGTCCTAGCAAGGACTGGAGTGCTGGCGTTCGGGAGGAAGCGGCGAGACGCCAGCGTTCCCTCGAAGAATCGAAGCACGCGTTGGAGAGTGCCGTGCGGGACCAGGCGCGCACGGAGAACCAGGTGCGAGAGTTGCGGCGCGCTCTGAGACGACGGGCGGGGGCCAGCCTCGCGACGCAGAATTCGCACCAGTCACAGGGGGCTGCGAGCGAGGGCAAGGTCTGATCACGCGATGAGGGCTGGTCGTCCGCCCCAGCGGATGCTCTTCTCGCTGCGGACGCGAGCACGCTCCTTCCTCAAGGCGGCGAGCACGTTGGGGTGGCGGACGTTCCTGTTGCGCCAGCGCAGGTAGGCGTGTAGGCCCCGAGGCTGGACGGTTTGGTCGTGGTGGTTCGAGTTCGCGATGGTGAACTGTCTCAGCGACCCGAAGTGTGCTGCGATCGGGTTGGCCCAGGACGCGTAGGTCGGCGTGAAGCACAGTTCGACCCGGTTCTTTCGCGCCCAGCGCCGGATCGTCTCGCCCTTGTGGGCGGACAGGTTGTCCAAGATGACGTAGATCGGGGCACCCGTCCGGACGGGCCGCGCGGATCGACCTCAGCGCGGCCAGGGTATTCGCGGCGCCCTTTTTATGTCGGTTGACGCCCCACAGGGTGTCGTCGCCGATCGAGTAGCAGCTGTGGAAATACCGGACCCCGTGGGTGCGGTGGTAGTTCGCGGGATGCCGTTCGGGGCGACCAGCAGGCGCCCAGCACGGCCCGCCCACGGGCCGGATGCCGACAACGTAGTGCCTCGCGGCCGATCCGGATCACGCGGCCGTGGACTTTCCGCAGGTAGGCGACGAGCTTGCGGATCGACCAGCGCGTGAAGGGCTGGCCGAGCTTGGTCGGGCGGGAGGCGGCCGTCTGAACGACATGATCCTCGTCGTCTTCACTGAGAAGGCGGGGACGGCCTCCCGCCCACCGAGGGTCCAGGCAGGTCAATCTTGTTGAACTGGTGGATCACGTCCCGGACGGTGTCCTCGTCGGCCGGTACCAACGGGGCGATCACCGGGCCCCGGTTGCCGCCGGCTGAGGCCAGCAGCATCATCGCCCGCGGGTAGCGCACCGAACTGGTGCTGCCGCCTACATCACCGAGCACGCTGCCGAATTCGAGCGACGCTGGCAGGCCCTCAGCCACCACCCGCAGGCGCCCAGCACTGATGAGGACTGGCCGCGAACGAGGAGGCCTGCAGTTCAGCAGGGGTTCGGCGCGGCATGAGCGCGGTCGGGTCCCAGCGCGGACAACGCACTCGCCGAGTCCTTCAACGCGACCTTCAAACGCGAGACCCTGCAAGGACGAGAAAACTGACCAACCGAGCGCGAGGCCCGACTCGACGCCTCCCGATGGCTGAACCGCTGCAACACCCGACGCCGACACGCCCGCCTCGGACAACGATCACCGACCGCCTTCGAGAACGCCTTCCACCTCACACCAACTACGCTGGCCAAGCTGCATATCCCGCGTTCAGGATTCGGGGTCAAGGCCCGGCCCCACCGCATGACCACCCTGCTCCATCACGTCCTCCTCAACACCGACACCGACATCGGCAGCGACGTCGACGACGCACGCGCGCTCGGCGTGCTGCTCGGCCCGCCCGCCGACGAACGTGGAGTGCCCGCCCGCGTGATCAAACAGATCGGCTGACCTCGGCCGCCTCCTGGACCGGCCGCGGGGCGGCAGCCGTACGACCGGCTGTCGCCCCTCCGTCACGCTCGCCGGCGTCAGCCCGCGTCGACCGCCATCTCGCCGAGCAGCGACCAGTCGTCCTGGGGCACGTTGGCGTTGACGATCCTGGGGGTCGTCGCGAGGTGCGGCGGCAGCGTCTGCTGGGCCGCCTTGAAGTGCGCCGAGCCCACGTGGGCCGCACCGGCCTCGTCGTCCCGGAAGGCTTCCACGAGGACGTACTCGGTCGGGTCGTCGAGGCTGCGGGACCAGTCGAACCACAGGCATCCCGGTTCGGCCCGCGTCGCGCGGGTGAACTCTTCCACCACCTGCGGCCATTGGTCGGCATGCTCGGGGAGGACACGGAACTTCGCGGTGATGAAGATCAAGGTCTGGCTTCCTTCGTTGTTCGTACTCGGGGCTCCGTCACCCCGGGCCGGGTCACGGAACAAGGATCGCGCGGCCCCGGATGCGGCCGCTGTCCAGGTCGTCCAGGGCTTCCTGGAAACGGTCGAGAGAGTACTTGGCGGTGTGCAGGCGCACGCGGCCCCGCGCCGCGAGGACCATCAGCTCGCACAGGTCGTTGTAGGAACCGACGAGGTTACCGATGAAGTTGATCTCGGCGGAGATGATGTCGATGGTCGGGACGTCGATGTTCTCGCCGTAGCCGACCACGTGGTAGTCGCCGGCCTGGCGCAGCATGCCGATGCCGTCCCCGGTGGAGCCGCCCTCACCGACGAAGTCGATCACCGCCTCCGCCCCGTGCCCGCCGGTCAGCTCGCGCACCCGGTCCACGTGGTCGCCGTCGGCGAGGACACCGTGGTCGGCCCCGACGGAGACGGCCAGGTCGACCGCGCCGGGGTTGCGGTCGACGACGACGATCTCGGCGGCGGTGAGGGCCCCCAGCACCTGGATGCCGATGTGCCCGAGACCGCCCGCACCGATCACGACGCAGCGGTCGCCCGGCCGGAGTCTCCGGGCCGCCTTGGCCGCCGCGTGGTACGCCGTGAGGCCCGCGTCCGCGAGAGCGGCGACGTCCGCCGGTTCGAGGGAGTCGTCGAGCCGTACGACGCTGCGCGCGGAGGTCTTCAGGTACTCGGCGTAACCGCCCGCGGTGTCGATGCCCGGGAACCGGTTGTTCTCGCAGTGCACGTCGTCACCGGCCCGGCACGCCCGGCAGAGCCCGCAGGTGATCAGCGGATGCACGATGACCTTGTCGCCCTCTGACACGTTGGTGACAGCGCTGCCGACGGCGTGCACCCACCCGGCGTTCTCGTGACCGATCGTGTAGGGCAGCTCCACCCCCGACTTCTCGGCCCACTGCCCCTCCAGGATGTGGATGTCGGTACGGCACACCCCGGCGCCGCCGATCCTGACGATCACGTCGTACGGTCCGGTGACCTCGGGGGCCGGGACCTCGGCCAGCTCGAGGCTCTTGCCGTAGCCCACCACCTGGACTGCTTTCACGAGACGTTCTCCTTCGCTGGAGCGGAGAGCCGCAAGAGCTCACCCGCGGGTACGGGTTCCCCGGCCCCAACGGGTTTCCCGCCCGCGGGGAACTCCTCCGGGCGCGCGGACTGGGCGTCCGCGGACTGCGGGTACCGGGTGCGCAGCAGGCCCCGGCAGAAGTGGGCGTTGCCGTCGATGGAGATGCGCACGGAGCGGGCGAACCGCAGCCGCAGCGGGATCTCCCCCGGTGGGTAGGGCCGGCCGTCGTCGTCCACGAGCACCGGGTCGGCAGGGGCGGTGCCGAGCCCGAGGGCGGCCCGGCGGCGCAGCAGTGCCCGGGTGGCGGAGGTGTCCGGCAGGTCGCCGAGGACGACGTCGCCGAGCTGTGCCTCGGCCAGGGCGGGCCGGGCGCGCAGCAGCGCGGTGAGCGCCCGTTCCATCGCGGCGGTGTGCGCCTTGCGCCGGAAGATGCCCCGCAGCTCCTCCAGGTCCTGCTCCGCCTCGTGGCCGAAGGTGCCGCGGTACCCGGCATCGGCGGCCAGCCCCCGATTGATGAGATCGGAGTCGTGGTGGTCGTCGAGCAGCACCGTGACCTCCCGGGCGCCGGGCAGGGCGCCGAGTGCGTCCTTGGCGTCGGAGGCCATGAGGTAGGCGAAGTTCGGTGAACAGAACGAGGTCGGCAGCCGCAGGTGCACGGTGACGCGGCCGTCCTCGGCGGTCAGCGAGCGTACGAAGCCGAGGTCGGTGACGGGCTCGTCCAGCTCGGGGTCGTACACCGTGTCGAGCGCGGCGCGCGCCGCCGCCTCGAGTTGCGCGGCCCCCATGTCAGACCACCGCCGGCTCGGCGAGACCCAGCCCGGCCGGGACCTCGATGTCGTACATGGCGGCCGCGTTCAGCCCGAGGATCTTCTTCTTCTGGGCGACGGTGAGCTGCGGGTACTCGCCCGTCATGTCGTCGGGGATCCGGAAGTCGACGAACTGCTCGACGATCCACCTGGGCGTCCACAACGCGTAGTCGCTGGAGAACTGGATGCGGTCCTCGTCCAGCCAGTACAGCAGCTCGCCGATGATCTGCGCGAAGTAGCGGGGCCGGGTGTGCATGAACGGGATCGCGACGGCGAGCCCCGCGTGCACGTTGGGCTCCTGGGTGGCGATCCAGCAGAAGTCCTCGAGGCGGGGCAGACCGCAGTGCTCGACCACGAAGTTCAGGTCGGTGAAGTCGCTGGCCGCCGCGTCGACGTCGGCCACGTCGAAGGCGTCCCGGTCCAGCGGACGGATGGTGGGGCCCTTGTGGATGTGGATGTTCTTGATGCCCAGCTCCCGGCAGGCGTCCAGGTAGCGGTACGTCCACGGGTCGCTGAGCTTGTAGCCGCGGGAGTCGCCCTTCCACTCGGCGGTGTAGAGCTTGACGCCCTTCAGGCCGAAGCGAGCGGCGTCCTCGCGCAGTTGCCTGAGGCCCGCCTCCTCGAAGCGCGGGTCGAAGCAGTGGTTGTAGGTGAGCATGCCGGGGTGCTTCCGCGTGAGCGCGAAGGCCTCCTCGGTCTGCCCGAAGCCGGTGTTGTAGAACGCTCCGAGATGCGCCGGCTGGAAGATCGCGTGGTCCACGTACCCGTCGGTGAACAGGTCCTTCATCAGCCGCTCGCCGCCCTGGTACAGGAAGTCCTCGTACGGCCAGAGCTCCGACTCCGGGCTCAGGTTGCGGTGGTAGTCGTAGAAGCAGTCGATGAACTGCTTGCCGTGGATGTTGCGCTGGTTCTCGCGGCGCGCGTCCCAGAGGGCGACGTGCGCGTCCACGATGAAGTAGTTCTCGCCGTCCTTGGAATACATCGGTTACTCCTCGGTTCGCGGTGGGTGGTGGACCGAGTGGGCGCTCGGCGGTGCGGGACAGGAGGGCTCGACCGCGCGGGTCAGGCGAACTGGATGCCGCCGTCGATCATCACCGACTGGCCGGTCATGTAGTCCGAGTCCCGTGAGGCCAGGTAGGAGACGAAGGCCGCGACGTCGGCGGGTTCCTCGACCCGGCCGAGGGCGATCGACTCCGCGTGCTTCTTGATGGCCTGGCCCTTCTGGATGCCCGCCTCCTCGGCCAGCCGCTCGTCGATCAGGTCCCACATGTCGGTGCCGACGATGCCCGGGCAGTACGCGTTGACGGTGATGCCGTGGCGCGCCCACTCCATCGCCGCGGCCTGGGTCAGCCCGCGTACGCCCCACTTCGACGCCGAGTAGGCGCCGAGCAGCGCGAAGGGGCGGTGCGCGACGATCGAGGCGGCGCCGATGATCTTGCCGCCACCGCCCTGGGCGATCATCTGCCGCGCGGCGGCCTGGTAGGAGAGGAAGACACCGCGCAGGTTCACGGCCATGACCTGCTCGAACTCGTCGAGACCGGTCTCCAGCAGCGGGGTCACCCGGGCGATACCGGCGTTGGCCACGTAGACGTCGACCCGGCCGAAGCGGTCCGCCGCCGCCGCGACGAGTGCGTCGGTCTGTTCCTTGCTGGTCACGTCGGCGTGCACGGCGAGGGCCCGGCGGCCCGTCTTCTCGATGCCGTCCGCCACCGCACTCAACTCCTCGGCCATGCCGGGGAGGTCGGCGACGACCACGTCGAGACCGTCCTCGGCCAGCCGCTCCGCGATGCCGCGGCCGATGCCCCGCGCCGCGCCGGTGACGACGGCGATACGGGGGGTGGCGTTGTCGACGGAAGTCATGGGTCCTCCAGGGTTCGACTGCAAGGCGATGAGCATCCGCGCTCTCGTGCGGTGCTGCCCAACAGCGTGCGGGCGGGGAGCGCCGTCGACTTTTTCAATGTGGAACACACCCGGCCCGCCCCTGATCAGGGCACGGCGAACGCCGGGAAAAGCCGTGCCGAACCACCCGTTGACAGGTGCAAACGCGTTCGTAATATGGCGGAAACACGCTCATCGGAGGGGCGCCATGCTCAGTGACAGCACAGCGCGGGACCGAACCATCGCGCGAGCACGCCTGAAGTTCCTTCAGAACGCGGAACTGCCTGCGGCGGTCGTGCCCGAGGGCATCCTCAACTCCTGGCAGCGTTCCAAGTACCTGGGGATCGGCACGGACGAGGTGGTCGTCCCCTACCAGCCGGACTACGACCGGGAGAGCCGCCTGGTACGCGCCGCCACACCGGTCCTGGACCGGCTGGAACAGGCGCTGACGGGCTCGGACGCCAGTGTGATCGTGACGGACCGCAACGGCTGGGTGCGCGACCGCCGCGTCGGGGAGAAGCGGCTCTCGGCGCACCTGGACCGGGTCCACCTGGCACCCGGCTTCAACTACGCCGAACAGTTCGTCGGCACGAACGGCATCGGGGTCGCGCTGGAGGAACGCCGGCCCAACGTCGTCCTGGGCACCGAGCACTTCAACGAACGCCTGCAGAGCGTCTCCTGCGCGGCCGCCCCGATCCGGAACACGGTCACCGGGCGGGTCGAGGGAGCCATGAACCTGACCTGCTGGAACGGTCCGGCGCGCACCCTCATGGCAGCCCTCGTGCAGGAAGCCGTCGAAGACATCGAGCGCGTGATGTACGAGTTCAGCAGCGCGCACCAACGCGCCCTGCTGGAGGCATTCCAGCAGGTCACCCACTACGGTGACCGGCCGGTGCTCTGCCTCGGCCAGGACCTCGTGCTCGCCAACACCGCCGCCTCGGCGAGGCTCACCGGAGACGACCACCGGCTGCTGCACGAGGCCGCCGCCGAGTTCGGGCACGCACCCCGCACCCGCAGGGAGGTGCGGCTGACCGGCGGGGAGAGCGTCATGATGCGCTGCCGGCAGGTCGACAGCTCCGCGGGCGCGGCCGGATACCTGCTGGAGCTGGCCTTCACGGACCGCCAGGCCGACGCCCCCGGCCCCGGTACGGGCTCCCGTACCGGATTCCGCCATGGCTCCCGCGCTGAGGGCAGCGAGGCCGGGCCCCGGCCGCTGCCGGGCCTGGCCGGGACGGACCCGGCCTGGAACACGGTCTCCCGCACGGTCACGCGCTGCGCACGGGACCGCACCCCGCTGCTGCTCCACGGCGAGACCGGCACCGGCAAGGCCACCCTGATCCGTGCCGCGCACGCGCTGACGGGGGCGTCCTGGGCGCCCGTCGTCGTGGACGCCGCCGCCCCCGGCACGCCGCACGCCGGGTACGACCCGGCGGCCGCCCTGCGCGCGGCGCCCGCCGGACCGGGCCGCGCCCTGGTCCTGCGCAACGTCGACGAGGTGCTCCCCGAGGACGAAGCCGCCGTCGCCGAAGCACTGGACACGGCGGCGGCCCGGGGCACCTGGGTGGTCGGCACCGTGCACCGCGCGGCGGGCATGCCGGAGTCGCTCAGGCACTGCTTCCTGGAAGCGGCGGCGGCGCCCGCCCTGCGCCACCGCCTCACCGACCTCCCGGCGCTGGTCGACTGCCTGCTGCAGCGGATGGGCGGCGGCGTGGAATGCGCACCGGAGGTGCTACCGCCGTTGCGCCGGCACGACTGGCCGGGCAACGTCCGCGAACTGAGCCTCGTCCTGAGCAAGGCCGCCGCGGCCCGCCGTACGTACCGGATCGAGGTCGGCGACCTGCCGCCGTCCCTGCACAGCGCGGGCGGCCGCTCCCTGAGCGTCTGGGAGGCGTCCGAGCGCGACACCCTGGTCCAGGCGCTGCTGGAGGCGGACGGCAACAAACTGCTCGCCGCCCAGCGGCTCGGCATCTCCCGTACGACGATCTACCGCAAGATGCGGGCCTACGGCATCACCCTCCCCGCCCGGGGCTGAGGCGGGCGCAGACCGCGCGGGCGGCGGCGGTCGCATCCAGATCCTCCGCGAACGCGGTCGGTGATCACCTGGACCTTCCGCTCCACAGCCTCGAGTGCCCGGGTCCCACGTTTCAGAGGTACACGGGGGATGCGGGGGGACACGCACACTGTTCTGCCAGAGGCAGAAGACCGGACGAACCGGGCTCGACGATCGCGACGCGTACGTTCGCGTACCTGGCCGACGGTTTGACGATGATCGGGCACCTCGCGCTCCCGGTTGGTGCCGACCGCCGGCCCGCGGTGCTGCTCGGACCGAAGGGCATGGGGCTCAGCGACGTCGAGTGCGGACGGGACGACGCAGCGGGAGATGCCTGCACGGCCAGTTATGGTCAGCCCCGGCTCAGCGTGTGGCGGTCGGGGGTTCCTGGGGGCTTGGTGGGGTGTAACAGGCCAGCAGAGTGTCCAGGTGGCCATCGAGTGCGGTCTGGGTGGAGGCGTCGGGGGCGGCGGGAAAGAGGTTGCCGGATGCCGGTTCGGGGGCCGGTGGCTGGGGACGACGGCCGATGGTGCGACGGACGGTGGGGGTCCGGGCGGTCGCCTCGGTGTGGCGGTGGGTGAGCGCCGGGTCGTCAGCCAGTTGGACGGGGGCCGCCGTGCTGGCGGCGGTGAGGGCGTCGAGCGGGCTGGTGCAGTCCCGGAGTGTCGTCCAGGCGTTCAGCGCGTCGTCCTTCGTGGCCGTCCCGATGGCCGGGACGCGGTAGGCGCTGGCCTGAGGGAGCTGGAGGCGTACGGCTACCTGATCCGTGAACGCCTGCGCCGCCCAGACGGCACTCTCGGGGAGTGCGTCTACTGCATCACCGACCACCCTGCCATGGAGAAGCAGAGCCTGTCCGAGTACAGGGGTGGACGGAACCCACCTGGGCAGCGCGCACCGCCCTGGATCTCCCCCGGTCAACGAGCAGGTGTGCACCCCGCTCTCGCCCTTCCATTCCCTGATCTGGCACCGACCCCGCATGCGGCGTCTGTTCGGCATGGAGTACTTGCTGGAGGCCTACGGCCCGCGGCTACGCGGGAGTGCGGATACTTCGGCATGCCCATCCTCGTCGGTACCCATCTGGTCGGCCGCATCGCTGTCCGCATCAGCAAGGGCTCCGCCATCGTCGAGGGCCACCAGCTCCTCGACGGCTATGATCCCGCACACCTCAACGAAGCCCTGACCATCCTCTGTCGCTGGGCGCAGGCAACCAACATCCCGGTCCTCGGCCCCTCCCCACGCGTCGGAGCTGCCTCGTGAGTGACACGACTGTCCCCAGTTACCGCACCACCCTCGCCATCCCCAGAGCCAGGCAGGCGCTCACGCTTGGCATCCTGAGTCGGCTCCCCGCCGGCCTGGTCCCCTTCGCCGTACTGATCTCATTCACTCAGCACCACGGCACCGGCATCGCCGGCCTGGCCTCCGGCGCCCTGCTTCTGGCCATCGCCGTCCTCGGGCCCGCCCGTGCCCGCTGGTGCACCCGGCACGGTGTCGCCGGCATGGTCGCCATGACTCTGGCCAGCGTGCTGCTGTTCCTGGCAGCCGGCGCTCTCACCAGCGACGACGCCTGGTAGATTCCCCTGGCCGTCACCGCGGCAGCCGGCGCGCTCTTCCCCCCCGCTCACCCCGAACCTACGCGCCATCTGGTCCCGCCTGATGCCGGACAGAGGCCACCTGCATCGCATCCACACCCTCGACTCCATTGTCGAAGAGCTCACTTTCGTCGTCACGCCCTTGCTGGGCACCGCGGCCATGGCCCTCATCGACCCACGACGGGTTATTGCCGCAGGAGCGCTCCTGCTCCTACCGGCGGTCCTCGGCGTCCTCGCCATCCTGCGGGCCCTCCGGGCAGTCCAAGACGATGGAGGCTCCTCCAGCGACCAGGTCTACCCGCGCAGGCCGGTGGCCCGGGCGGCGCGGATGCGGTCCTCGACCCTCGCTCGCAGCCGGTGACGGAGTTCGAGTTCGGCGATCGGTCGGCCGGGGGAGTTGGTGGCGAAACAGGTCAGCCGCATGCCGTCCGCGTCCGTGCCGCAACTGGGCCCCAGGGGGCGGTCTTTCCTTGCGGACGATCAACCGCATGCCCTTGGGGCAGCTGTTCAGGACTTCTCCGGTGAGTTCGGCGACCCAGGCCCCGTCGCGGATCTCGCCGTCCGTCTCGGCGGCCGGCGTCCAGGCCGAGGCGGGAACCTGCAGCACATGCTGGTGGTCGCGTCGGTGATCACCATGCCTACGGAGTAGGACAGCCACAGCCCCCGCCGGGCGAGCCAGGCGACGAAGTCGTGGGTGCCGCCCGCGGAGTCGGTGCGGATCAGGGGCAGGCGTCCGCGCTGGTGCTTCTTCGGCAGTTGCGCCAGGGCCAGTTGGGCGGCGGCGATGTGGTCGGTGGCGGTGTTCGAGCCCGCGTTCCCGGGCCTGAGCAGGGCTGCCACCGGCTCTCCAGTGCCGCCCGGCCCGTGATCGACGAACCCCATCAGCGGGTGGTGGCCCCACCTCCGCTTCCAGGTCGGTGCCGCGTCCTCCTTGTCGGAGTGCGAGATCACCAGCATCCCGTCCAGATCGACGGTCACCCTCCCGTCGGCATCGGGCGCTTCCCGGCTGGCCACCGCCAGATCCGTTCGCGTACTTCGGCCCGCGCGGCCCGGACAGCCTGCAGAGCTCGGTCGCCGGAAGAGGCGAGGGTGTCGATCAGGCGGGAGACCGTCGGGTCAGAGGCGACCGGCCCGAACACGGCCGGCTCGGGCCGCAGCATGTCGACATCGGCCGGGCAGTCCCCGCCCAGCGCCACCGACAGCGCGACGCCCAGCAGGATCTTCCCCGGATCGTGCGCGGCCCGCGGCTTTCGCCACGGCGTCAGCGCCGCGGATATCGCGGTGTCCAAACCGGCCTTGCGGACGGTCTCGACCAGCCGCACGCCCCCGGCCTGCGAGACCACCGCCCGGCCGCCGCCCTCGATGCGGAGGCGCGGGTAGGACCCGACACGCTTCTTCGCCTGGAGAGTGCTTCTTTCCATGCAGCCAACAGGACCCTCGGCAAGTCCCATCGTTGCAGGTCAGGATCACTCCCCGCTTATTTGATCAAGCCTCGGACAACCCCACCTCGCGAAAGCAAGAGGCTAGGGCATACAGGGCAATACGCCTAGATCAAATGCCCTCTCAGAACTCACCATCACGCGTTGTTGCTTCTCACCGGCACAGTCAGCAGAGGGGCGCCAAGGAAGGCGGTGGCCGGCGGGTGGTAGGGGGGCCAGCACCACCCCGCCTGGGCAGCCAGCTGGATGGTCCTCGGCGCCAGCCCTCCGTAGCGTTCCGGCCATGGAGATCACGAAGAGTGCACGGTGGGGCCGGTCCGGACGGTGGCGGGCGGGGCTGGCCGTGGCCGGGGTCGCCGCAATCGGGACCGCATCGCTTCTCGGGCCGGGCACCACGGCCGAGGCCATGGGCGCCGGCGGCGGGGACACACGGTCGCGGCTGCAGCGGGACGCGGACGCGGTACGGGACACGGGAGCCACCGGGCTGACGGTGCTCGCCCGGGACTCGGCCGGGCGCGAGACGCAGGCCCGGTCCGGCACCGCGAGCCTGAAGGACGGGGGCCGGGTGCCCTTTGACGCCTACTACCGCATCGGCAGCGACACCAAGACCTTCACGGCCGTGGCCGCGCTCCAGCTCGTCGGCGAGGGCACGCTGAGCCTGGACGACACCATCGAGCGGTGGCTGCCCGGGGTGGTCGCCGGCAACGGCAACGACGGCAGCCGCATCACGCTGCGCAACCTACTCCAGCACACCAGTGGCCTGGCCAACTACACGGACATCGCCTTCGAGGACCCCGCGGAGCTGACGCCCGAGCGCTTCCACGCACAGCGGTTCCGCTCGCAGAGCCCCGAGGAGCAGGTCGCCGTGGCGATGGAGCGCGCCCCCGGCTGGCTGCCGGACGCGGACGATCCGGGCGCCGAGACGCAGTGGGCGTACTCCAACACCAACTACGTGCTGCTCGGGATGGTCATCGAGAAGGCTACTGGCAACCCCTGGGCGCAGGAGGTGCACGACCGGATCATCGAGCCGCTGGGGCTGCGCCGCACGCTGATACCGGACACCTCGCCGTACGTGCCGATGCCGACGGCCACCGGGTACACGCAGTTCCCCGGCCGGGACGACCTCACCGACACCACGCTGGCCGTGGGCGGCGGCGCGGACGGCGGCATCATCAGCACCACCCGCGACATGAACACCTTCCTGCGTGCCCTGATGGGCGGCCGGCTGCTGCCGTCGGAGCAGCTGGAGCAGATGCGCACCACCGTCCCGGCGCCCGGCTACGCCACCGACGGCAGGGCCCGCTACGGGCTCGGCCTCGCCTGGCGCCCGGCCGAGGGCTGCAGAAGCGGGATCTGGTACCACGGCGGCACGTCCTTCGGCACCGCCTCCGAGACCGCCGTCACGCCCGACGGCCGGGTGTCGGCCGCGGCCGCCGTCTTCACCACGCGCTTCGGTGACGAGAAGCGCTTCCTCGAGCAGGCGGAGGCCGCGGTCCGCCTGCTGGACCGGGCGGTGTGCGGGGACCGGAAGCGCGGGTGATCAAGGGCGCACACCCGCAGAAGACACCACTTGATTTCTTCGATAGGAGTCGCGCAGTCGGGAGCGTGGGCCCACAACAGGTCCACGCGATCGGTTTTCAGACGTCGCAGGCTCGACTCCAGCGATTCGCGTACTGCGGCGGCGGAGGGCGGTCAGGGCCCGTATCCCGCCGGCGGCGAGCGTCTCGACGAGCCGGGAGACGGTCGGGTCGGGAGGCGACCGGCCCGGACACGGCCGGCTCGGCCCGCAGCATCGCGACGTCGGCCAGGTAGTCCCCGCCCAGCGCCACCGCCAGCAGCACCTTGCCCGGATCGTGCACCGCCCGGGCCTTGCGTCACGGCGCGAACGCCGCCGCTAGTGCCTGGTGCAGGCCGGTCTTGCGGACCGTCTCCACCAGCAGCACGGCCCTGGCCTGCGAGACCGCCCCACGACCGCCGCCCTCGACGCGGACACGCGGGTAGCACCCGATACGCTTCTTCACCTGAGAAGTGCTTCTTTCCTTGCAGCCAACAGGACCGTCAGCAAGTCCCATCGTTGCAGGTCAGAGGCACTTCCCGCTTTTTTGATCAACCATCGGACAGCCCACTTGGTGAAAGCGCGAGGCTAGGACCGTGTCCTACGTGGTGAGGCAGACGTTGCGGCCGTAGCCGTAGCCGTAGCCGTAGCCGTAGCCGTAGCCGTAGCCGTAGCCGTAGCCGTAGCCGTAGCCGTAGCCGTAGCCGCAGACGCGCGCACGCGCATAGATCCCCCAGGAATGAGTCTCAAGAAGGTGACCTTGTCGGGCTACGGGCAGGACTCGCCGAACTTGACCGCAGTGAACTCGACGGGCTGCCCGTTGAGGGCCGTGCCGGGCGCCGGGTTCTGCGTGCATACCTGCCAGTTCGACTCCATGAGCACCATTCGGTCGTCGGCCGATGCATCGTTCACGGTGATCGACATGCCGGAGTCGAGCGCACCACGCGCAGCCTTCACCGACTTGCCCTTGAAGTCCGGCATCTTGCCGCCCTCAGCAGACGGCGGCTTCTCATCCTTCGCCGGGCAGTCCTCCTCGAGCTTCACCGCCCCGAAGTCGAGATCGGTGTCCGTGGACGTGCTGGTGTTGGCGGCCACGTTCTGGCTGCACACCTTCCAGTTCCGGTCGAACGCCTGCATCCGATCCCGGCCCAGCGCGTCGTGCGAGTCGAGACTGTAGAAGCCGACCTCCTGCGCCTTGTCCTGCGCCGACTGCAGCCCCATGCCGACGAAGTTGGGCACCTTCGCCTGCTCCCCATCCGCCTCGTCGTCCTTCGCCGGGTCGCCAGCCGACGACTCTGCGACCTTGGACGGGGCGCTGCTGGACGACTTGCCGTCGTCGCCTGGTTCGCAGGCCGTGACGGTAGCGACCGCAGCGCAAAGCAGGACCGCCGTGATGATGCGGGTACGCACAGATTCCCCCCCCCGAGTGATGCCAGTACAGGCGGAACACGGTAGAGCACATGTGAGGGAACTGTGAGGGCGGGTTACCGGTCCGTGACGGAATGGTTCATGGTTGCACCTCATCTTGGTGCTAGTTGCGATCCCGCTTTCAGGCGTGAGAGCCCCCATCTACCTGACGGACAGAATGGCCGGCTGCCATCATCGGCCGATGGAGTACTTCGCCCTGGCCGCAAAGAAGCCGACGAGCCACGATCCCAGCGTTGCTGAGGCAGCCCTGCGAGGTCTGCGAGGGGATCAAGGTAGGTCACACGCTCAGTGTGCCCCCGGCCAGGATCAGGTGCGCCGCCGCGAACACGACGGGGATCAGGCGTTCGGAGGTGCCCAGCTCGGCGTAGCGTTTGCGCCAGGAGGGAATGGGATCGCTGCGCAGAGCTTCCCACTCGTCGGCGAAGAGCTTCACCGGCAGACGTTCCTCCAGCTTGTGGATGACCTTGAACTTCGCGGTGTTGAGATCCCGGTAGCTGCGCAGCGGCATCCACCAGGCTGCGGACAGGGTGACTCCGGCCAGGGCCACGGCGGACGGCACCCACCAGGGTGATTCGGACAGTGTCGGGATGCCGAAGCCGACCAGGGTGACGAGTGCTGTCTGCACCGAGAGGAAGAAGGCGTTGGCGCTTCCCCGGCGTGCGGAGACGCGGTCGGCCATCTCCACGGCGAGCTTGTAGAGGTCGAGCACGTCGGGAGACGGGTTCGGTTCCTGGGGCGAAGTCACCGGGCGCCTCCACCCCTGTTCGCGTAGCTGATGGGCCCGCGCTCAGGCATGTTGTCCTTCCCTCGGTCGGGATGCGCCGCGACGCATCGTGAGTCTGTCGTGTTCCCGGCCGGTCCCCGCCCCGACTCCCCGCCGCTCTTCCCTGCCCGGCCTGCCGTCCCTCGACCCGGTGATTGGTGTCATCCACTTCACGCGGACCGGGAACCCGTCCTCACGCGCCCACCCACTCACGGCCTCTCCTGGGACGCCGTTGGCGGCTTCCCCTGAAAGAACCTGTGCAACCAGCCTCATGCGTGGACTGCGCCTCGTTTCGCTGAGCTGACGACGTATGAGGTTGGCCACGAGGGGTTTCCGCCGGCCAGCGGGGAGGGCGCGGACCGCTGTCTCGTTCTTCTCGCGGGTCGTCTCGTATGGGCGCCGCAGGTCCAGCCGTCGGGGGACGAGCAGGAGAAGCCGTTGGGGTGGGAGGACACGCATGGCCTCGGTCAGCTCCCACATGGTTCCTGCGCTTGAGCCGAGCGTGTGTGTGGGCGTGCGGGAACAGCGTCCTGCGCGGCGCCGGGGTCTGGATGACCCAGGCCGTCATGGGGCCGAGGACGTAGCCGGGGGCGAGGACCATCTCGGCGAGTCCGAGCCCCGCGTCCGCGGCGGTGTGGCAACTACCGGCGTCCAAAGTCTCTCCCTGTCCCTCGGTCTTCCCCAACTCGACTAGCAGTCATGCACGTTGCGTGGATTTACATGGTGGCCGGTGGACGGGGAGCAGGATGCTCAGGGCAGACGGGCGATGGCGTCGAGGACCGGCGCGAGGTCGCGCCGTGCCAGTCGGCGCAGGGTCCAGACGGTTCGCCACCGGGGAACGGTCGGCAGGAAGTGCGTGAAGCGGGGATGCCCCTCAGGGTCGAAGGACAGCACTCCCTTGAGCGGGAAGTCCCAGCGGAGCCCCTTGGTTCGCGGTGCTGCGGCCGGAAGAGGCCACGGAGCACGCGGCAGCGGCATCCGCGGGGCAGCGGGAGTCGAACCGGCGGACATGTCTTCCGCGCATGCCTGAGTGACGTCGTCGCGGAAGGCGTGGTAGAGATCCGCGTCGTAGATGAGCAACAGAATGCGGTCAGGCGTGGTGGTGCGGAGCGCTTCGGTGAACTCCCAGACGGTTCCGGGGCCCGGGGCCGCCGTCAGGAAGACGGCTCGGGCGCCCCTGATGAGGTCGCTGACCGTGTCCTTCCAGTTGTCGACGGGCAGGTAGCCGCGCTCAGCCCCGAGCGGCGGCAGGAGCTCGCCGGGTTGCCCGATCGCAATGACGCGGCCGAGGCTCCGGAACTGACGCGTCAGGAACTGTTCGAGCGACCCCGAGATCTCGAAGGGTGAGCGGGTGTACCAGCCCGGAGCCTCCTCCGGCGGCAGCGCCATCGCCGCGTCGACGGCGAAGGGGCGCAGGTGGATCAAGTAGCGCTCGCCGCTGAGGCTCGCGAGATCGGCGATGATCCGATGACGGTGGAGTCTGCCCCGATGCAGCAGCGCACCGCCCGCCGCGAACACCAGATACGGGAGGCACACGAGCGCGAACGCCGCGAGCGGGGGTCCCCAGGACAGGACTGTCTCCTCGGCCGCCAGATCGCTGTACAAGGGGCCGGCGACGAGCACGGCCGACACCGCCACAGCGCGCAGTGTCCAGCCCAGAGCGGTGAGTATGCGCCCCACTCCCGGTCTTTGCCGCATCTGTCGGGCGGGCGACGGGTTGTAGTCGCCGCCCGGAAGTCGCGCCCGGATCGACAGGGCTGCCATGAAACTGCAGAAGGTGTTCAGGGCGATCAACAACCAG
>NZ_MULI01000020.1 GCF_002939385.1 Streptomyces sp. MH60
GCAGCACCCGCGCCCGCCGGTCCCGCCCCGGCGGCCGCTCCTCGGCCCCCCGCCCGACCCCACCGCGCCGGATCACCGCGCAGCACCGCTTCGGGCACGGCCGCCTCGCGTGCCGCCGCCGCGGAGCCCACCGCTTGCGGTCCTCTCGGAGAGGCGGCCGCGGTGGGCCGCCCCGTGGTCGAAGGCGGCGGGCGGTGCCGCGTCGTGGAGCGAGGGCATCGGTGACTCCCGGGGTCGGCGCTCAGCGGGGGGGAAGGTGGCGGCGCCGCAGCCACGGCAGTTCGGCCGCCGTGCGCAGCATCGGCAGGACGGGGACGCGCACGCCGACCGCGAGGTCCTCGTACAGTCGCGACCGGCCGTCCAGGAAGCGCAGCAGCCGCGCGGCGGGTACGCGGTCGAACAGCCGGAAGAAGAGGTCGGGGCCGTCGACCCGGCCGGTGTCCAGCGCGCGCAGCAGCACCGCGTCCATCAGCCGGGCCCGCGCCGGATGCGGGGGCGGCGGTACCGGCCGGCGGCCCGCGCGCACCGCACGGGCCACGGCCTCGGACTGCCGCTGCACGGCGGCGAACGTGTAGCCGGTGGACGCCCGGGTCGCCCCGCCCGCGACGCCGATCCGGAACACGCGGTCGCCGCCCTCGTCCCGCCGCCCGAAGTCGGCGTCGGTCATCGGGATGACCCCCTGCTCGGTCGACAGGACCTCGACGGCGCCGGTGCGCAGGACGCGGCGCGCGTAGTCCTCCAGCGCGTCGTCGTACGCGTCGGACGTCAGGGGCGCCGGGCCGAATCCGGTGTACTCGACCAGCGCGGTGTGCCGTCCGGTCGGCAGCACGTAGCCGAAGGACAGACCCCGCGCCGGCTGCGCGGTGCGGAAGTCCATCAGGTCGACCACCTCCGGCTCGAACACCGGCCGCTCGGTGCGGACGAACCAGCCGCGGAAGTGCTGGAGCAGGCGGGTGCGGGCGGCCGGCAGCCGCTCGGGCGGGCGGGAGTCGAAGACCCAGCGGGCGCGCAGGACGACCGGCGCGCCCGTCGCGTCCGTGGCCGCCACCCGCACGGTGGCGTCCGGCAGGCCCGTGACCGCGCCGACGGTGGCCTCGACGCGCCGCAGCCCCGGACGGGCCTTCAGATCCCGTTCCACCAGGGCCTCGAAGTCGTCCGAGCGGATCATCTTGTAGCGGACGGGCGCGATGTGCCGCCGGACGGCCCTCCCGTCCCGGCCGTGCACCCGGAGCCACTCCCACGACGCCGTCGCGGCCGGGTCGAAGCGGCCCGGCCCGGCCTCCCAGAAACACCAGGTGCGGCGCGGGGGCCGCAGCGGCCCGGGCGGCGGATCGACCAGGACGACGGAGGACACCGCACCGGGCGAGGCCCGCGCCGGAAGCCGGTGCGCCAGCGAGAGCCCGGCCGCCCCCGCGCCGACGACCACGATGTCCGCGTCGAGCACCCCGCCTCCTTCCCGCCGGTCCGTCCGCCGGTCCGGTCCGGCGGAGTATTCCGGCCCCGCGCCGTCCACGAACGTACGGCGCGCAGGACGGCGCGACACGGGTACCCGCCGGGGGACGCGATACCACCGGACGGGTGACCGCGGGGCCGGGAACCGGCTCCGGTGGCGTCGCGCCGGGAGCCGAGGGGGAAGGCATGACGCCGACCACACGAGAGGACCCGCGATGTGCCCCAGCACGGCCGACCACGGCGACCACCGGCCAAACCGGCCGCCCGCGGGCCGGAGCCCGCGGTGACGCGGACGCTGCCCGGGCGCACCGACCACGTCGTGGTCGTCGGGGCCGGACTCGCCGGGCTGTCCGCCGCCCTGCACCTGCTGGGCGCGGGACGCCGGGTGACCGTCGTGGAACGCGAACCGCTGCCCGGCGGCCGGGCCGGGCGGCGCGAACTCGGCGGCTACCACCTCGACACCGGCCCGACCGTGCTGACCATGCCGGACCTGGCCGACGAGGCCTTCGCGGCCGTCGGCGAGCGGCTGCGCGACCGCGTCGAACTCCTGCCCCTGCACCCCGCCTACCGCGCCTGCTTCGCCGACGGCACCGCCCTGGACGTGCACACGGACGCCGACGCGATGGAGGCGGAGGTCGACCGGTTCGCCGGGGCCCGGGAGGCGGCCGGGTACCGGCGGCTGCGCGACTGGCTCGGCCGGCTGTACGCCGTGCAGCTGCGCCGGTTCATCGACGCCAACTTCGACTCGCCGCTCGGCCTGCTCACCCCCGACCTGGCCCGGCTCGCCGCCCTCGGTGGCTTCGGCCGCCTGGACGCCCGCATCGGCCGGTTCCTGACGGACGAACGGCTCCAGCGGGTCTTCTCCTTCCAGGCCCTGTACGCCGGTGTGGCACCGTCCCGCGCGCTGGCCGCCTACGCCGTCATCGCCTACATGGACACCGTCGCCGGCGTCTACTTCCCGCGCGGCGGCATGCACGCCCTACCCCGCGCCATGGCCGACGCGGCCGTCGCCGCCGGGGCCGATCTGCGCCTGGGCCGGGACGTCACCCGCCTGGAGCGGTCCGGCACCCGCGTCACCGCGGTCGTCATGGACCACGAGCGCGTCCCCTGCGACGCCGTCGTCCTCACCCCCGACCTGCCCGTCGCCCACCGGCTTCTCGGCCGCCGCCCGCGCCGCCCCCTCACCCTGCGGCACGCGCCCTCCGCCGTCGTCCTGCACGCCGGCACCACCCGTACCTGGCCGCACCTCGCCCACCACACGCTGTCCTTCGGCGCCGAGTGGCGACGGACGTTCGACGAACTCACCAGGACCGGCACCCTCATGACCGACCCGTCCCTGCTGATCACCCGGCCCACCGCCCACGATCCCGCCCTCGCGCCCGAGGGCCGCCACCTCCACTACGTCCTCGCCCCCTGCCCCAACACCGACATCGGCCCCGGCGCCCGCGCCTGGAGCGACCTCGCGCCCCGCTACCGCGACCGTCTGCTGGCCACCCTGGAACACCGGGGGCTGACCGGGATCGCCGCGGCGGTCGAGGAGGAGTGCCTGGTGACGCCCGCCGACTGGACCGCACAGGGGCACACCGCGGGCACCCCGTTCTCGGTGGCCCACACCTTCGCGCAGACCGGGCCCTTCCGCCCCCGCAATCTGGTGCGCGGCACCGACAACGCCGTCCTCGCGGGCTGCGGGACCACCCCGGGCGTCGGCGTACCGACGGTACTTCTCTCCGGGAAGCTGGCCGCCGCCCGCATCACCGGACCGCGGACCCGCCCCGCGGCGGCCCGGGGCGGGCACCGATGACGCGGCACGAACTGGACGCCGCCGGCATCACCGACCCGCAGCTGCGCGCCGCCTACACCCGCTGCCGGCTCCTCAACGCCCGCCACGGACGCACCTACTTCCTGGCCACCCGCCTGCTGCCGGCCGACCGCAGACCGGCCGTGCACGCCCTGTACGGGTTCGCGCGGTGGGCGGACGACATCGTCGACGACACCGGGGCCGGCACCACGCCCGACGAGCGCGCCGCCGCCCTCACCCGCCTGGACGGACTGCTGCGGCGGGCGCTCACCGGCCGCCGGCCGACCGCCGAACCCGTGGTGCTCGCCCTGGCCGACACCGCCGACCGGTACGCCATCGAACCGGCGCACTTCACCGACTTCATGGCCTCGATGCGCGCCGACCTCACCGTCACCGACTACGCCACCTACGCCGACCTGCGCGCCTACATGCACGGCTCGGCCGCCGTCATCGGCCTCCAGATGCTGCCCGTCCTCGGCACCGTGACCGCCCGCGCCCTGGCCGCCCCGCACGCCGCCGCGCTGGGCGTCGCCTTCCAGCTGACCAACTTCCTGCGGGACGTGGGCGAGGACCTGGACCGGGGCAGGGTCTACCTCCCCGCCGACCTGCTGGCCGCGCACGGCGTCCACCGCGACCTGCTGCTCTGGAGCAGGCACACCGGCCGCCACGACGGGCGCGTCACCGCCGCGCTGCGGGCCGCCGAGGACCTCACCCGGGGCGTCTACCGCGAGGCCGAGCCCGGCCTCGCCATGCTCGACCCCGTCGCACGGCCCTGCATCCGCACCGCGTACCTGCTCTACCGGAACATCCTCGACGCCGTCGCGGAGGGCGGGTACGCGGTTGTGCACCGGCGCGCGGTGGTCTCCCGCCGTCGCCGCGCGGCCGTCGCGGCCGGCGGACTGGCACGGGTCCTGTCCGTCCGGCTCCGCGCCCGTCGGGCCCCCACGTACGCGCCGGTGCCCCGCGGCGGCGCCCTCGACGCGCAGGAGCCCGGATGAGCACCGACCCCCGCCCGCGCCGGGGACGCCTCCCCCTGCGGCTGCGGCGCCACGCGGTCCCCTGGCAGCACCAGCGGCCGACCTGGCGCGAGGCACGCCCCGCCGTCATCGCGGGCGCCCTCGAACGCGCCCTGGCACGCCCCTCCGGCAACTGGTACGTCCTCGGCGCGAGCACCGACGTACGCCGCACGCGCCCGCTGTCCGGCACCGTCGCCGGCGAGGAGGTCGTCGTCTGGCGGGACGCGCGGGGGCGCCTGGTGGGCGGGCCCGGCGCCTGCCCCCACCTCGGCGCCCCGCTGGCCGACAGCCCCGTGCGGTGCGGCACGCTCGTGTGCCACTGGCACGGACTCGCCCTGGACGGCGCCCCGTTCGCGGGCTGGCAACCGCTGCCGGTGCACGACGACGGCGTACTGGTGTGGGTACGGCTGGACACCGTGGGGGAGGAGCCCCCGACCCCGGCGCCCTTCGTGCCCGCCCGGCCGCCCCGGGCGACGGCCCTGACGTCCGTGTGGCGCGGGGCGGGGGACTGCGAACCCGAGGACGTCGTCGCCAACCGGCTCGACCCCTGGCACGGAGCCTGGTTCCACCCGTACTCCTTCGTGGACCTCACCGTCGTCCAGGCGCCCGGAGAGACGCCGCGCGACGGCGGGGCCGGTGCGGGGGGCGGTGACGGCGACGGGGACGACGACCGCTTCGTCGTGGACGTGTCCTTCCGGCTGGCCGGTCGCCTGGTCGTCCCCGTACGGGCCGAGTTCACCGCGCCCGGACCCCGCACCGTCGTCATGCGGATCACCGACGGCGAGGGCACGGGGTCCGTCGTGGAGAGCCACGCCACGCCGCTCGGACCGGACGGGAGCGGCCGGCCGCGCACCGCGGTCGTCGAGGCGGTGCTCGCCACCTCGGACCGGCCCGGCTTCCCCCTGGCCCGCCGCCTGGCACCGGCCCTGCGCCCGCTGATGCGGGCCGCCGCGGGCCGCCTGTGGCGCGACGACCTCGCCTACGCCGAACGCCGCGGACACCTGCGCGCCCGCGGCCGGTTCCCCGGCTGAACGGAGCGGCACCGCGATGCAGACCTTCCTCCCCCACCCCGGTTTCCGGGACTCGGCACTGGCGCTGGACCGGCGCCGCCTCGGCAAACAGCGCGTGGAGGCGCTCCAGGTGCTGCGCGGGCTCACCGTCCCCGGCTACGGCTGGCGCCACCACCCGGCGGTGCGGATGTGGACGGGATACGAGGAGGCACTCGTCCGCTACGGCCTGGACGTCTGCCGGGTCTGGCGCGAGCACGGGCACCAGGACAGCTGCGCGGCCTCACTCGTCGCCGGGCTCGCCGAGGTGCGTCCGGGCGAGCCGGTGCGCGACCAGCCGGAACTGGCGGCCGCCGGGGAACTGCCGCCCTGGCTGGGCGACGAGACCTTCCACCGCAGCCACCGCTCGGCCCTGGTGCGCAAGGACCCCGCGGTGTACGCCGAGCTGTTCCCCGGGGTCCCGGACGACCTGCCCTATGTGTGGCCCAGTTCGGACCGGGAGCGCGGGGAAGCGGGGAGCGCCGGCGCCTAGGACGGTCAGGTCTGCTGCTCGCCCGCGAGTTCCTTCATGTCGACCGTCTCCCCGGCCGGGGGCTGCTCGGGGTCCACCGTCTCCCCGTACTCGCTGAACGTGACGCTGCCGGGGTTCTTGCCGCCCTCGGTGGTGGTCTTCAGGAGGTACGGCTCGCCCTCGGTGGCGACGTAGAGGGTGAGCTTCTCGCCGCCGGAGGCGTCCTTGGTCAGCTCCAGGGCCTCCTCGCCGTTCACCTCCGTCGTGGAGCCGCGCTTCATGCCCCGGCGCTCCGACTCGTCCTCGTCCATGGCGGCGACGAAGCCCTGCTTGTCGCAGACCCCGGCGGTCGTGGCGTCGTTCGCCGGCATCTTCACCCACTTGTCGCGCAGCTTCGGCGCCATCTTCCGAGCCGCGTCGGGCTGCTGCTTCAGGGCGGTCTGCCAGTACTGCTCGTCACCGCGCAGGTAGAGGGTCGATTCGGTGTGCCGCACGTCCGCCCGGGTCCCGCCGGCGCCGATGGTGCCCTGGCAGTTCTTCTCCTGGTCGACCGAGACGTCGATGGTGACGGTGCTGCCGTCCTCCAACCGGGTGTCGCCCTTCACATGCATGGACTTCGCCTGCCGGGTGGCCTCGACGGCCTTCGCGGCGACGTCGTCGGCGCTCTGCCCCTCGAACGGCTTGCCCTCGTCACCCGAATCGCCGCCGCAGCCGGTCAGTAACGCGACGGAGACGCTCGCGGCCGCCACAGCGGTCGCCACTTTGCTGGTGCGCACTGGCAGTCCTTTCCCATGTCCGGTCATTGCCGTCAAATCCGTTGATTCGCCGATGTGTTGACACCGGGGCCCTCCGACTACCCCCGATCTCCGAGACATGCACAGGAGGGAGGACCCGTGACGGGTGTGTGAGCGGCCCCGGCGCGGATTGGTCCCCGACAGCGCACGCGAAGTGGACCCCGTGGCGGACCGCCGGGCTCTCTAGCGTCGTCGCCATGAACGCCACCACCACACGCGGGGCCCTGCTCGCCGCATTCGCCTGTGTCCTCGTCGGAGGATCCTTCACCGCCAACAGCCTGCTGGGCGACTACCCGTACGCGGGCGGCCAGTTCCTGCGCTACGGTCTTGCCTTCCTGCTGCTCGTCCCGCTGGCCGGGCCCGGCGCGACGGCCCGGCTGCGGGCGCTCGGCGCCGGCCGGTGGCTGCGGCTCGCGCTGCTCGCGGCCGTGGGCATGGTCGGCTTCAACCTGGCCGTCCTCGCCGCGGAACGCACGGCGGAGCCCGCGGTACCCGGCGTCTTCGTGGGCTGCGCGCCCGTGGTGGTCGCCGTCCTCGTCCCCCTCCTGGAGGGGCGCCGTCCGCAACGGGCCGTCCTGTACGGGGCGTTGTCCGTGGCCGTGGGGGCCTTCACGGTCCAGGGCTGGGGGCGCACCGACGGCGCGGGCATCGCCTTCTCCGTGTGCGCGCTGGCCGGGGAGGTCGGCTTCGCGGTCCTGGCCGTGCCCGTACTGCGGCCGCTGGGCCCGCGGCTGCTGTCCACCGTGGTGTGCGGCATCGCGGCGGCCGAGTCGGCGGTGGCGGGTGTCCTGGCCGACGGGGCCGGGTGGCTGCGCCGGCCGGACGCGGTGGAGGCGGGGGCGCTGCTGTGGCAGGCGGTGGTGGTCACGGTCGTCGGGTTCGTGTGCTGGTACATGGGCATGCAGCGGATCGGGGCCGAGCGCGCCACCCTGTTCTCCGGGCTGATCCCGGTCGCCGCCGCCTGCACGGCGCCGCTCGTCGGCACCGGCTCCTTCGGCGCCGCCCAGGCGGTGGGCAGCACCCTGGTCTTCGCCGGGGTCGCCGCGGGATCGGGTGCCGTCTCGTTCGCGCGCGGACGGCGGTCCGCGGCCGGCGGTCAGAGGGCGCCCGAGCGGTCCTTGGAGAAGCTGTAGAGGTCCTTCGAGGTGCTGATGAGCTCGCGCTGTTCCTGCCGGGAGCCGACCATGGGCTGCGAGCCGTGCAGCGGCACCTGGGCGCTCTCGGGCAGGAACCGCACGGTCACCAGGCCGATGGCGCCCGCGACCATCAGGTAGTAGGCGGGCATCAGGTCGTCGCCGCTGATGCTCACCAGCGCCTCCGCGACCAGCGGCGTGGTGCCGCCGAAGGCCGCGACGGCGAAGTTGAAGCCGATGGCCATGGCGGCGTAGCGCACGGCGGTCGGGAACAGCGCCGGCAGGGTCGCGGCGCTGGGCGCGGCGAAGCAGGCCAGCAGGGTGGACAGCAGCAGGACCCCGGCGACCGGCGCCCAGACGCCGTCCGCCTTCAGCAGCAGGAAGGCCGGGACGGCCAGGACGATCATCGCCGCGGCCCCGGTGGCGTAGAGCGGACGGCGGCCGACGTGGTCGCTGAGCCGGCCGAGGAAGGTGATCAGCAGCACGATCCACACCATGCCGATCAGCACCAGCACGTCCGCGAAACCGCTGGAACGGTTCAGGGTCTCCGTCTGGTACGTCGGCAGATAGCCGGTCACCATGTAGTTGGTGACGTTGTAGAGCAGCACCAGGCCCATGCAGACCAGCAGCGGGCGCCAGTGCTCGCGCACGATGGTCCTGAACTCGCTGCCCGCCGACTCCTGGGCCAGCCCCTTCTCGTGCTCGTCCAGCTGCTGCTGGAAGGCGGGCGACTCCTCCAGCTTGAGCCGCATGTACAGGCCGATGACACCGAGCGGACCGGCGATCAGGAACGGCAGCCGCCAGCCCCAGGCGAGCATCTGGTCGTCGGTCAGCGACAGGTTCAGGACGGTGACCAGCGCCGAGCCCAGGGCGTAGCCGACGAAGGTGCCGAAGTCCAGCCAGCTGGAGAGGAAGCCGCGCCGCCGGTCGGGTGAGTACTCGGCGACGAAGGTGGTGGCGCCGCCGTACTCGCCGCCCGTGGAGAAGCCCTGGACCATCCGGGCGAGCAGCAGCAGGATCGGGGCGGCGATGCCGATGGTGGCGTAGCTGGGGATCAGGCCGATGGAGAAGGTGCCGAGGGCCATCATGATCATGGTGGTGGCGAGCACCTTCTGCCGGCCGACGCGGTCCCCGAGCGGTCCGAAGACCAGACCGCCGAGCGGGCGTACGACGAAGGCCGCGGCGAAGGTGGCGAAGGAGGAGATGACCTGGGCGGCCGGGGAGGCGCCGGGGAAGAAGACCTTCCCGATGGTGGCGGCCAGGTAGCTGTAGACGCCGAAGTCGAACCACTCCATGCAGTTCCCGAGCGCCGAGGCCCCGACCGCGCGCTTGAGCAGCGGTGCCTCGACGACCTGGACGTCCTCCTCGCGAAAGGCCCGCCTGGTGCGGCGGAGCCGGCGGGCCAGCTCCTCGCGCACCTGCCGCGGCAGATGCGCGACCGTGCTCGGCATCTTCGCCCCGCGCGGGGGGCCGGACCCGCCGTCGGGCTTCGCGTCCACCACGCCGCTGCCTCTCTGTCGCTCCGCCACGATTCGCCTGAGCGAATTCTGTGCCACAACCGAGGATCGGCGCATGCCGGGGGAACGGCTCAGGGCTGTGCGGGCATGCTCCAGCAGTTGGAGCCCGCGGGCTCGCCGGAGAGCCGGTCGGTGAGCCAGGAGAGGGCGTTGCCCTGATCGGTGAGCAGCGGGCCGAAGTGGTTGAGCAGGCCGCTGCCCACGCCCGGCAGCAGCACGGGGACGTAGGTCACCTTCCCGCCCTTGGCGCACCAGTCGGCGGCCAGTCGCCGGGCCTGGCCGTGGGGGACCAGGTCGTCGCTGACGCCCGTGGCCACCCGGACCGGGCTGCCGGGCCTGAGCGAGCCGATGCGCTGCTCGGCGAGGAAGCTCTGGAGGGCGGGCTCGGCGCGGATGACGTCGCTGATGGACTGCCCGGTCTTCGTCCAGCCGGTGCTGCTGTCGCCGCCGTAGCCGAAGAGCGCGTCGCCCACGCACATGGTCGACAGGTCCTTGAGCGCCTCCTGGCCGGCCTCGTTGATGTACCGGTCGGCGATGGGCCGCAGGGCCGGTTCGGTCTGCAGGAAGCCGTTGAGCGACCAGCCCAGCGCGCCCGCGAGGTCGCTGCCGTCGATGGCCCGGGTCACCTCGGTGAGGTCGGCGGGCGGGGCGCCGGCGTAGGTGCCGGACAGCTGGACGTCGGGGGCGTAGGAGGGCTGGAGCTCGGCCGCGGCCGCCGTGGCGCCGCCGCCCTGGCTGTACCCGAACAGACCCACGCGGGAGCCGGAGGTGACGGACGCCGAGTCGAGGGAGCGCGCGGCGCGTACGGCGTCCAGTACGGCGTGGGCCCCGTCGACCCGGTTGACGTAGGTGTGCAGCCGGTCGGTGGTGCCCAGGCCCACGTAGTCGGTGACGACGACGGCGACGCCGCGCAGCAGCAGCCGGTAGACCGACAGGTCCTCGTAACCGACCGAGACCGTCTGCCCGTTGAGCCGCAACGGGTGCTCCAGGGCCATCGAGGCGGCGCACTGGTCGCCCTGCCCCATGGTGCCCGGCGCCACGGCGACCAGGGGGCGGGGCCCGTCGCCGCGCCACTTCGCGGCCGGTTCGATGTAGGCGCCGGTCACGGCGACCGCCTCGCCGTTGGCGTCGGTGGACCTGTACATGAGCCGGGTCGCCCGGCCGGGGAGCGGGCCGTCGATGCCCGGCAGGCTCAGCGCCAGGGGGAGCGGCTCGCTGCGGATCAGCGCGCCGTCGGCGCCGGGGAGTTCGGACGGCGGTGTGTAGAAGGCCGGTATCTCGACGCCGCGGGACGTCGTGGTCGTCGAGTCGCCGGCCGGGCCGTCGGCCGCGGCGGCCGGGACGGCCTGGGCACCGAGGGCGAGGGCCGCGGCGATCGCCGCGGCGAGCATGCGGGGACGTGGGGGCATGGCGAACCTCCTGGGGAAGGGCCGGATCCGGTCGTCCGCGGTCCCGTGGGGTCAGGGCCGTGGTCGCGCTGCTCCTGTGGGGCTACGGGACCGTAACCGGACAGGAGTTACCGGGGGTAGCACCTGGCCCATTACGGTTCAGTAACTTGACGTCGCGTCTAACAAGAGCCGGGCCAGGCGCCCCGGCCGGCCAGCTGGAGCACCAGCGCCGCGATGTTCCAGGCGTCGTCCACGCCCCGGTGGTGCCGCCCCTCCAGGGGCAGACCGGCGATCTCCAGCGCCCGCGCCATGCCGGGGCGCCGGCGCAGCCCGTGGGCCTCGGTGAAGACGGCCTTGGCGTTGGTGTGCGCGCGCTCGGCCGGGTGACCGAAGGGGTAGGGCACCCCGTCGGCCGCGCACTGGCGGACGAACTGCTTCCGGTCGTAGTCGCCCCAGCTCGCCCACGGCCGTACGCCCGCGCCGTGTTCCCGCACCAGCGTGTCGCAGGCCCGCGCGAGACTCACGCCGCGGTCGGTCTCGGCCTGGGTGATGCCGGTCAGCTCCGTGCAGAACGCGCTGACCCGGGAGCGGGCGGGCCGCACCAGGAACCGGTGCCGGGCCACCCGCTCCCCGGCGTCGAGGTCGACCACGGCGAGCCCGATCTCGATGATCTCGCTCACCGCGCCGGGCGGCGGCTGCCCGTCCCAGCAGGTGGCTTCGAGGTCGATGACGTTCAGCAGGCCCGCGTGGCCCCCGTCCGCGGTGCGCCGGTCCATGACGGCACCGTACGGGGGCACCCGGCCCACCGGCACCCGGATTTGCCCCGCGCCGGCTAGCGGCGGCTCCGTACCAGCAGGTACAGGAAGTACGGCGTTCCGATCACCGCCGTCATGAGTCCCGCGCCGAGCTGGGCCGGGGCGAGGACCGTGCGGCCGAGCAGGTCGGCGGCGCAGACGAGCGTGGCGCCGAGGAGGACCGCGACCGGCACGACCCGCACGTGCCGCCGGCCCACCAGGGCGCGGGCCGCGTGCGGGGCCACCAGCCCGACGAACCCGATGGTGCCCGCGCAGGCCACGGCGGTCGCGCTGAGGACGACGCTCAGCACCAGGAACCCGAGACGCCCGGGGGCCAGCCGCAGGCCGAGCAGCCGCGGTGTGTCCTCGTCCAGCGAGATCAGGTCCAGCTCGGTGCGCCGGGCGACCGCCACACCGATGCCGACGACCAGCGCCAGCGCGACCGGTACGACGTCCGGCATGGTCCGCCCGTAGGTCGAACCCGACAGCCAGGTCAGCGCCTTGGTGGCGTTGAACGGGTCGGTGAGCACGATCAGCAGGCTGATCAGCGCCGCCGTCCCCGAGGCCACGCCGATACCGACGAGGACCAGCCGGTTCTGCCGGAAACCGCCCCGGGCGGCGAGCCCGAAGACCAGGACGGCGGTGACGGCGGACCCCGCGAACGCGGCTCCCGCCACGCCCCACGTCCCGGCGGCCGGCACGGTGGTCACCAGGATCACCGCCCCCAGCGCGCCACCGCCGGTCACACCGAGGACGTTCGGCTCGGCGAGCGGGTTGCGGGTGACGGCCTGCACGAGCGTGCCGGCCAGGGCGAGCGCCGCGCCCGCGCCCAGCGCGGCGAGCACCCGCGGCACCCGCGTGTCCAGCACGAAGGAGACGGTCCGCCCGGCCCGGCCCTGGGCCCAGTTGACGACGTCACCGAGCAGCAGTTTGGTGTCGCCCACCAGCACCGCGGCGATCACGAGCCCCACCAGGGCCACGACCAGGACGGCGACCGTGGCCAGGAACACCGCGCGGCTCGGGATCCGCAGCCGGTCCGGCGCCCCGGCCCCGGCGGTGTCCCGCACCCGCAGCGCCATGGCGACCAGGAACACGGCGCCGACCAGGCTGGTGACCACACCCGTGGGCACGGACACCGCGCGGTCGTCCGCGACCAGGGCCCGCAGCAGCACGTCCGAACCCAGCACCAGGGCCGCGCCGGTGAGCGCCGCCGCGGGCATCGCCGTACGGGAGCGGGCGAAGCCGCGGAACCGGCGGGCGAGCGGGCGCACCAGGGCGGGCGCGCACAGGCCGACGAAGCCGATGGGCCCGGCGAGGGTGACGGCGGCGGCGGACAGCAGCGCCGCGAGCACGACGACGGTGACGCGGGTGGACCGGACCGGGACGCCGAGACCGCGCGCCGCGTCGTCGCCGAGGGCCAGCGCGTCCACCCGGCGGGCCGTCAGCATCAGCCCGGCCAGCCCGACCAGGGCGATCGGCAGCATCTGCAGGACGCCGTCGAAGCCGTTCTGGGCGATGCTGCCCTGGTTCCACGCGTAGAGGCCCTCGGTCTGCTCCGGGTAGAGCAGCAGCAGTCCCTCCGTCATGGAGTTCAGGCCCAGCATCAGCGCGGTGCCCGCCAGCACGAGGCGGACGGTGCCCGTGCCGAGGCCGGAGAGCCCGAGCACGACGGCGGCCGCCGCCAGGCCGCCCACGAAGGCGACGCCGGAGGAGGCGAGCATCGGCAGCGAGACGCCCGTGGCACCGGCCAGCCCCAGCGCGAGGTAGGAACCGGCGTTCACCGCGAGGGTGTCGGGAGAGGCCAGCACGTTGCGGCTGACCGCCTGGAGCACGGCACCCGCCGTGCCCAGGACGGCGCCGACCAGGAGCCCCGCGGTCATCCGGGGCAGCCGGGAGGCGACGACGACGGACGCGTCGTCCGGATCGGCCTGCCCGGTCAGGGCCTTGAGGACCTCGGAAGGCCCGACGGCGGCGGTGCCCTGCGTGATGTCGACGACGGCGAGCACGGCGACCAGCAGGACGATTCCGGCCGTCACCGCGGCCGCGCCCGACCGGGAGATGGGGGCCGTCGTCGGACGGGCCGCGGTGGGTTCGGTTGCGGTGACGGCCATGGCTCCGCTACTTCGTCAGGGCGGCGACGACGGAGTCGATGTACGCCTCCATCGACCCGGGACCGCCGAACATCCAGATGCCGTCGTCGAGGCGGTGCACGTCACCGGCCTTCACGAACGGCAGGGACTTCCACACCGAGTTCTTGGCCAGCTCGCCGCTGAAGGGGGTGGCGCTCGGGTCGTCGTCGTTGCCGATGTAGGCGAACCGGGTGTCCTTCGGCAGCTTGGTCAGGCCCTCGACGTCGGTGGTGCCGAGGCCGTAGGCAGCGTCACCCTTCACGGTCCAGGCGTTCTTCAGACCGATGGCCTCGTTGACCTCACCGATCAGCGAGGTCGCGGTGTAGGGGCGGATCGAGACCTGATTGGAGGCCACGTAGCCGTCGGCGAAGGCGAAGTTCTCGCCCGCCGCTCCGGCGCCGGCCAGGGCCTTCTTGCCCGCGGCGACCTTGGCCTCGAAGTCCGCGCGGACGGTCTTCGCCCTGTCCGAGGTGCCGGTGGCCCGGGCGATGAGGTCGATGTTCTCCAGCATCTGGTCGATCT
This sequence comes from Streptomyces sp. MH60, assembly GCF_002939385.1. Taxonomy (GTDB): domain Bacteria; phylum Actinomycetota; class Actinomycetes; order Streptomycetales; family Streptomycetaceae; genus Streptomyces. The sequence continues at coordinate 14,062 of NZ_MULI01000020.1, forward strand.
GACCGGTGCCGTCGGCGGACGTCACCTCGATCACCGGGGCGACCTCGCGCAGCTGCTTCACGGCGGCCGGGGTGAGGTCGGTGGTGGCGACGATGAGGTCGGGGGCGAGGGAGGCGACGGTGTCCATGCTCGGCTCGCCGCGGGTGCCGATGTCCTTGGGCTCGTTCTTGAGGGGGACGGCGCTGTCCCAGGTCTTGTACCCCTTGACGTCCGCGACGCCGACCGGGTCGACCCCCAGCGAGACGAGGCTCTCGACGACGTTCCACTCGGTGGCGACGACCTTGGTGGCCGGCCCGTCGAGCTTCACCTCGGTGCCCTTGCCGTCCTTGAGCGTGATCGCCTCGGAGGCCTTCTTCTCCGTCTTGTCGGCGGCGGGTTCGGTGGTGCCGCAGGCGGCGAGGGCGAGCGCCGCGGCGGTGGTGGCGGCCGCGGTGAGCAGGAGGCGTCTCATGAGGTGGTGCCGAGCCTTTCGGGGGTCCGTATGTGGTGGCGGCCGATCGGGCGGGTGCGCAGCCGGCCGGTCAGGGGGTCGGTGTCGACGTCGATCCGTATGCCGTAGACGGCGGTCAGCCGCTCCGGCGTCAGCACCTCCTCGGGCGGGCCGTCGGCGACGATCCGGCCCGCTTCGAGGAGGGTGATCCGGTCGGCGACGGCGGCCGCCTGGTCGAGGTCGTGCAGGACGACACCGACGGCGATGCCGTGGTCGTCCGCCAGGTCGCGGATCAGGTCGAGGAGTTCGACCTGGTAGCGCAGGTCGAGGTAGGTCGTGGGTTCGTCCAGGAGCAGTACGCCGGTCTCCTGGGCGAGGCAGCTCGCGAGCCACACCCGCTGCAGCTGCCCGCCGGAGAGGTGGTCGGCACCGCGGTCGGCGAGGCCGTCGACACCGGTGAGCGCGAGCGCCCGGTCGACGGCGGCCGGGCCGTCCGGATCGGGCCGCCCCCAGCGGCCCCGGTACGGATAGCGGCCGAACTCGACGACGTCCCGCACGGTCAGCCCGCCGGGCGTCGGCCGTCCCTGCGTCAGCAGCGCGACGTACCGCGAGAACTCACGGGACGTCAGCGCCAGTCCGTCGGTGGTGCCGTCCAGACTGAGCGTGGCACCGCGGGCCCGCTGCAGCCGGGCGACGGTCCGCAGCAGCGTCGACTTCCCGCTGCCGTTGGGACCCACCAGGACGGTCACTTCGCCGGGCCTGAGCCTGACCGCGGCGTCGTGCACGACATCGACACCGTCGTACGCGACGGTCACGCCCGTCGCCGACAGGTCATGACCGCGCAGGCGCGGGGTACCGGCTGCGTCTTCACCTGATCTCACGCGATGAAGGTTAGCCTAACCTAAGAAGTGCTGGTAGGGGCGGGGTCACACCGGATCCGCGACAACCGTCCCGCCCCCGCGTTCCCGGTCGGGGGAAGGTCTCAACTGGCCTTCGGCGGGCGGGGTTTCCACAATCCCGCCCGGTTCAGGGACATCGGGCAGTGCAGATAGATCTCGTCGATCTCCAGGACCAGCGCGAGGTCCGGACGCCGTCCGTCGCGCGCCATCGCGTCGAAGAAGGGGGCGTCGGTGAGGATCCGGGCCCGGCCGTTGACCCGGAGCACCTCCTTGCCGCCGGGGATCAGGTAGAGCAGGCCGGCGTGCGGATTGTCGAGGATGTTGTGGAAGCTGTCCCCGCGCCGGTTGCCCGGACGGTCCGGCAGGGCGAGGGTGCGGGAGTCGACGACGTGGGTGAAGCCGGGGGTGTCGCCGCGGGGCGAGACGTCGCAGTTGCCGCCCGCGTCGGAGGTCGCCAGGAGGCAGAAGGGGGAGCGGGCCAGGATGTCCCGGTCGTCGTCCGTGAGCCGGTCGTGCACCTTGTCGATGACGACGGGCCAGGGTTCGCCCAGCAGCTCGCGCAGTTGCGCCCGCGAGCCGAGTTCGACCCAGCCCTCCTCGGCGGCGGCGGTGGCAGTTGCGGTGGCGGCGTCCGGCCGGTCTCCGGTCGTGTCCATCGTGTGCGGCAAGGCCGGCTCCCCAGTGTGCTTGCGGAACCGCCGGAAGGGATGCTTCCGGCAGTTGTTGCACACGAAACATTATCTGATCTTAGGTTCGCCTTACCTAAGGGGCGACGGGTGGCTTCGCGGTCGGTCTCAGAAGGCGTACCGGATCCGCAGCCACGGCGCGTGGTCGGCGACCAGCGCACGGAGCCGGGCGACCGCCCCGGCCTTGACGTCCGCCCGGTAGCGCACGTTGAGCGCGCCGTTCTGCGAGCGCTTGGCCTGCTGGAGCTCCGGCCGCCACAGCACCTCCTCGGCGCGTGGATGCCAGCCCAGGTTGACCTCGTGCAGCCCCCGGTTGTGCGTCAGCATGATGACCTCCGCCGCGGCCTGTCGCCTGACCCGGTCGGGCAGGACGTCGTCCAGGTGCCGCAGCAGCTCCGCCCAGGCCTCCTCCCACCCCGGCCGCACCACCACGGGGGAGAGGTTGAAGTGCACCTCGTAGCCGGCGTCCAGGAAGTCGCCGGCCGCGGCGATGCGCTCGGCGACGGGCGAGGTGCGCACGTCCAGCAGCCGGGAGTCGTCCGGCGGCATCAGGGAGAAGCGGATCCGGGTCCGGCCGCGCGGGTCCAGGGCGAGCAGGTCGGGATTGACGAACTTCGTCGCGAAGGACGCCTTGGCCGTCGGCCACTGCCGGAAGGCGTGCACCAGGTCCGCGGTGTTGTCGCAGATCAGGGCGTCCACCGAGCAGTCGCCGTTCTCACCGACGTCGTAGACCCAGGCGTCGGCGTCGCACTGGTTCGGCTCGCGCTTGGGCCCCTGCCGGGCGATGTGCCGGCCGAGGTGGGCGATGATCCGGTCGACGTTGGTGAAGACGGTGACGGGGTTGGCGTATCCCTTGCGGCGCGGCACGTAGCAGTAGGCGCAGGCCATGGCGCAGCCGTTGGAGGCGCCCGGTGCGATCCAGTCCGCGGAGCGGCCGTTGGGGCGGGTGGCCAGCGTCTTCCGCTCGCCCAGGACGAGCGTCTCGCCCTTGACCCGCACCCAGCGCTCGACGTTGCCCTCGTTGCCGTGCAGCCCGGGGATGCCCCAGTGGGAGTCCACCTCGACCACCCGGGCGTCGGGGAACCGGGCGATGACCTGCCGGCCGCGCGGGGAGGCGGCCGCGGCGGGCTCGGCGTGGATCTCGCGCACCGGCAGCAGCCGGCGGGCGGCGGCGGAGTCCCGGAAGAGCGGACCGGCGGCGGGCGCCGGACGGGGCGTGAGGGCGTCCAGGCCGAACAGGGTGCCGGAGCCGTCGTCCGGCGCGGTGGACGGGTCGTGCATGGGGGCTCCGGGACGAGGTGCGAGAGGGGACCGGGCACTCGCGCCGCGATCCGGTCCCTCCACTGTACGGAGCCTTCGGCGCCCTCCGCCGTGTCACGCGGCCCGTCGGGGGCATACGCGAGACACGGCGCCGCTCCGGTGCCGCCGATCCGAAGGGATGTACACCGTGCTCGCCATCATCGCGGCGGTTCTGTTCCTCATCGCCTGGCTGATCAACGCGGCGGAGGTCTCGACCAACGACGTCTTCACCTCCACCAACGTCATGCTCATCGGCCTCGCCCTGCTGGCCCTGCACGTCGCCGGGATCGGCAGCGGCTGGGCGGCGCGGGGGCGCCGCCGCTGAGCCACCGCCCCGCGCCCCCGTCCCCGTCCCCGTCAGGGGATGCGCGCCACGCCCGCGTAGATACCGCTCTCCTCGGGCGCGGGCGGCTCCAGGCCCTCGCCGTACCACTCGGTGGCCGTGACCAGGCCGGGCGGCACCATCTCCAGGCCGTCGAAGAAGCGGGCGACCTCCGCCCGGGTGCGGAAGCCGAGACGGATGCCGCCCTTGGCGTACTGGGCGATCACCTGCTCCGCCAGCTCGGGGAAGAGGTCGATCGCGGCGTGCGAGAGGACCAGGTGGCTGCCCGGGGGGAGGGTCTCGACCAGGCCCCGGACGATGCCGTGGGCGTCCTGGTCGTCGGGGACGAAGTGCATCAGGGCGATCAGCGACAGCGCGATCGGCCGGTCGAAGTCCAGGATCCCGCGGGCGTGCCGCACGATCTCCCCGGGCTCCCGGACGTCGGCCTGGATGTAGTCAGTGGCCCCTTCGGGGCTGCTGACCAGCAGGGCCTCCGCGTGCCGCAGCACGATCGGGTCGTTGTCGGCGTAGACGACCCGGGCCGCCGGCACCGTCCGCTGGACGATCTGGTGCAGGTTGGGCTCGGTCGGGATGCCCGTGCCGATGTCCAGGAACTGGTCGATGCCCTGGGCCGCGAGGTGCGCCACCGCGCGGTTCATGAACGCGCGGTTCTGCCGCGCCGCGTCCCGCGCCTCGGGCGGCAGGGTCTCGCCCACCGCCTCGTCGACCGGGTAGTTGTCCTTGCCGCCCAGCAGCCAGTCGTAGACCCGCGCGGGGTGGGCCCGGCCGGTGTCGATGTGGGGAGGCTGGGTGTGGTCCGTGGTCATGGCAGGCTCCGTGCTCCGGGAGGTGACGCTCCACCGCAGTTCTCGATCATCGTACTGCGGTGGAGCCGCGCCATGTGCCGGACGGGCGACGGAAGTTGCGGGTCACCCGGTCACCCGGTCACCCGTCCCGGCCGGGGCGGCCCAGGGTGCGGGGCGGACGGTAGGCCCACTCGCGGTCGGCGTCGGTGATCTCGCGCAGCACCCGGGCCGGATTCCCGGCGACGACCGTCATCGGCGGCACGTGGGCCGTCACCACACTGCCCGCGCCGACCACCGAGCCCCGGCCGACGGTCACCCCCGGCATGATCAGCGCGCCGGCCCCGATCCACACGTCGTCCTCGATGCGCACCGGCGCCGAGAACTGCGACCCGTCCCCGCGCAGGTCCGGGTGGACGGGGTGTCCGGTGGTGCTGACGGTCACGTGCGGGGCGAACATCACCCGGTCGCCGACGAAGACCTCGACGTCGTCGACGAGGGTGAGGCCGAAGTTGGCGTACACGTCGTCGCCCAGGTGCACCCGGTTGCCGTAGGCCACGTGCAGCGGCGGCTCGATCCACACCCCCGTGCCCAGCGAGGCGAGCATCTCCTTCAGGATCGCCCGGCGGCCCTCCTCGTCCCGCGCGCCGGTCCGGTGGTAGGCGTCGGCCAGTTCCTTGCCGCGCAGCCGCTCCTCCGCCAGGCCCGCCAGGCCCGGTCCGCCGTCCGAGTACAGCTCCCGGGCCGCCATCCTGCGGCGGACCTCGTGCTCACGGGGGTCGGTGGTCATGCGCTCTCCTGGGGTCCGTACGGGGCGGGCCGCCGGTGCCGTCCACACGGGCGTCGGCCGTGCGGACGGCACCGGCGGCAAGGGGGAGGGGATCAGCCGGCGGACACGTCCGTCAGCGTCCAGCGCTGGTTGGCACCGGAGTTGGGCGGCCAGGTCGTGACGGCCGCGCCCTCGTGGGTCGCCTGGCCGCCCACTTCGAGCAGACGCCCGGTGGCCGCGTTGACCAGGGTCCAGGTGCCGTCGCCGGTGCTCGACATCAGCCACTGGGCGGCCTTGTCCCGCCTGCCCGTGTCGGGCTCGGCCACCGGGACGTCGTCGCGTACGGCGAGGCGCGTGCCGTCCTCGGGCCGGGTGAAGACGTAGCGGTCGCGGACCCCGCTGTCGGGGCGCACGGCGCTCAGCCGCCACCGCTGGGCGCTCGTGCCCTCCCCGGTGCCGAGGACCAGGTCCGTGCCGTCCGCGGCCACGGTGACGGCCTTGCCGCTCTGTACGCCGGTCAGCGTGTAGGTGTGCCCCTCGCGCGGCTCGGCGGCGTCCTTCGCGACGCCCGAGACGCCCTTGATCTCGAACGAGGTGACGGACTGGGCGGGCACGGTGAAGGCGGCCGTGCGGCCGCTCACCCTGATCGGGGCCCGCCGCTCCAGTTTGCCGTCGGCGCTGGTCACGACGGGAGTGACGGTGGCCCGGCGGCTCACGTCACGGAACTTGGACAGGTCGAGGGTGACCGTGCGGGCCTCGGTGGTGCGGTTGACGTGGACGAGTGAGGCGCCCTTGCCGTCGCGGGTGACGGCGGCGGCGCTGGAGGTGTCGTCCGTCTTGATCAGCCGGTCGCCGGGCTTGATGAAGTGGGTGAAGTTGCGGGCGGTGTCGAACTTGGTGTTGGTCCGGATCGGGCAGGTCTCCAGGGTGTCCCGGGCGGTGCAGTCGAACGGGAGCTGGATGCTGCCCCAGTTGCCGCCCTTCGCGGACTCGCCGCCGGGCTTCATGTTGTCGTAGTCCTCGACGGGCTGCCAGAACACCCAGGCGCGGGGCTCCAGTTCCCGCAGGTCGTCGACGATCTGCTGGGCGAGGCCGAGGCCGGGCCGCATGTCCTCGAAGTCCTGGCCGTCGCCCCAGTCGCCGCCCACCTCGCTCATCCACAGGGGTTTGTCCGCGGCCTTGGCGAGGTCCCGCACGGTGGTGCGCTGCCCGGTGCCGTAGGTGTGGACGTTCATCTGGCCCACGAGAGCGCGGTCGGCCGCGGAGTAGGCGCTCCAGTTCTTCGCGAAGGTGCCGGGGTTGGTCTCGTCCATCGCCGAGATGTCCGCCTTGACCTTCGCCTTCCGCAGTGCGGGGGCCAGCGCCCGGAGGACCTCGCGCTGCAGCTCGGGACCCATGTGGGCCCCTTCCTGCCGGCCGCCGACGGGCTCGCCGTCGGCGCCCAACCGAGTGCCCCAGTACGGGGTGTTGGGCTCGTTGAACGGGTCGACGGTGTCGACCTTGATGCCCTCGGCCTTCTCCAGTCGTCTGGTCGCCCCGGCCACGTAGGCGGCGAAGTCGTCGACCGACTCGGGCTTGAGCTGGTCGGCGGACGAGTCGAAGCCGCCGGACACGTAACCGCTGACGGTCATGAACCAGGGCGGGGAGTTGCTGAACGTCTCCCAGTGGTCGATGTCGTCCTTGATGCGCTCGACCCACCAGCGCTGGGTGGCGTCGGCGTCCTCGTTCCAGTCGGCCGGGTCGTCGGCGCTCCACCAGCCGGTGTCCTCGCGCGTGGTGCCGGCGGGCGCCTTCCACCAGCCCTCGACCGCCCCGCCGGCCCGCAGGTAGTCCTCGACGTCCGGCGCGTTGCCGCCGCCGATGTTGTAGCGGGCGATGTTCAGGCCCAGTCCGTCGTCGCCGAACAGCAGGCGGGCCAGCTTCTCGCGGATCTCGGGCGGGTAGTCGCCGGTGGCGTTGGCGAACCAGACCAGGCTGGTGCCCCAGCCCTCGAACGCCTCCTGCCGGTACGAGGGGTCCGGACGCACCGTGACGGAGGCGGCGGCCGAGGCCGGTTCGGCCCGGGCGGGGGCGCCGAGCAGGGCCGCCCCGGTGGTCAGGGCGGTCAGGACCGCGGTGCCGAGGAGGTTTCTGCTGCGGGTACGGCGTGCCATCGTGTGCTCCCAACGGAAAGGTGTGGTCGCTGCGGTGGCCCCTTCCGCCCGGTCGAGGGCAGGAGGGGATGGCCCCGGAGCGGGTGCGTGCCGCTCCGGGGGGACAGGGGTGGTGGTGCGGGGTGCGTCAGCCGGTGGGCGTGCGCAGGACGGCGACTGCCCGGGCCGGCAGGACGACGGCTCCCTCGTCGCCGGTGCCGCCCACCAGGACCTCGCCGGTGAGCCCGGGGACGGTCACGGTCTCGTCGGTCCGGTTGACCAGGAACAGGAAGCGTCCGCCGGGGCCGCGGCGCACGGTGGTCTCGACCCGCCCGCGCACCGGGGCGGGCAGTTCGCTCGTCACCCCGGCCGGTTCCAGCAGCCTCGGCAGCAGCGCGGCCAGCCCCTCGGCGCCGAGCCGGGTGGAGACGTAGGCGGCCGAACCGCCGCCCGCTCGGCGCCGGGTGACCGCGGGGCGGCCCGTGTGCGCACCGGTGCGGTAGCGGACCAGCACCTCGGTCTCGGGGGCGGTGACGGTGACGTGGTCGGTCCACAGGCCGCCGGTGGTGTCGTCGTCCAGCTCCACGCTCTGCCCGGCGGGCAGCGGACCGAACTCCTCGACGCGGATGCCGAGCAGGTCCCGCAGCGCGCCCGGGTAGCCGCCCAGCCAGACGTGGTCGTTCTCGTCCACGATGCCGGAGAAGTACGTGGTGACCAGGTGCCCGCCCTGCTCGGCGTAGCGGGTGAGGTCCTTGGCGAGCTCGGCCGGGACCAGGTGCAGCACCGGCGCGATCAGCACCCGGTGGCGGCTCAGGTCGGCGCCGGTGGTGACGACGTCGGCGCGGACGCCCAGGGAGAGCAGCGCCGAGTACCAGTCGAGCGCCTCCTGGTGGTAGTCGAGCAGCGAGGTGGGGTGCGAGTCCTGCTCGCTCGCCCACCGCGACTCCCAGTCGAAGAGGATGCCCACCTCGGCGGGCTCCCGCTCGCTCCCGGCGACCGGCGCGAGCGTCTTGAGCGTGTCGCCGAGCGCGGCCACCGAGCGGAACAGGTCGCTGTCCGCACCGGCGTGCGGGACCATCGCCGAGTGGTACTTCTCGGCGCCGGCCGCCGACTGGCGCCACTGGAAGAAGCACACCGCGTCGGCGCCGTGCGCCACGTGCGTCAGCGAGTCCCGGGCCATGTCGCCCGGCTGCTTGGCCAGGTTGACGGGCTGCCAGTTGACGGCGCTGGTGGAGTGCTCCATCAGGAACCAGGGGCGGCCGCCCGCGATGCCGCTGGTGAGGTTCGCCGAGAACGACAGCTCGTCGCGGGCCTGCGGGTGCGGGACGACGTAGTGGTCGTTGGCGACGAAGTCCACCTCGCCGGCCCAGTCCGCGTAGTTCATGCCCTTGGTGCCGGGCATCACCATGAAGTTGGTGGTGACGGGGACGTCGGGCGTCAGCTCCCGCAGCAGGTCCCGTTCCGCGCGCAGGTGGTCCTTGAGCGCGTCCGAGGAGAACCGCTTGAAGTCCAGCTGCTGGGTCGGGTTCGGGTGCGAGGCCGCCAGCCGGGGCGGCAGGATCTCCTCCCAGTCGCCGTAGCGCTGCGACCAGAACGCCGTGCCCCAGGCGTGGTTGAGGGCGTCCGTCGTGCCGTACCGGGCGCGCAGCCAGTCCCGGAAGGCACGGGCCGCATCGTCGGAGTAGTCGTAGACGTTGTGGCAGCCCAGCTCGTTGTTGACGTGCCAGGCGACCAGCGCCGGGTGGTCGGCGTAGCGGGTGGCCAGCTTCCGGACCAGGCGCAGGGCGTGCTCGCGGAAGACGGGCGAGGTCGGGCGCCAGTGCTGGCGCGCCCCCGGCCACAGCGTCTCGCCCCGGTCGGTGACCGGGAGGATCTCGGGGTGCGCGGTGGTCAGCCAGGGCGGCGGGGAGGCGGTGGCGGTCGCCAGGTCGACCCCGACGCCGTGCTCGTGCAGCAGGTCCATCACCTCGTCGAGCCAGGCGAAGTCCCAGGCGTCGGGGCCGGGCTGGATGCGGGCCCAGGAGAAGATGCCGAGCGAGACGATGTTGACACCGGCCTCGCGCATCAGCCGTACGTCCTCCTCCCACACCTCCCGCGGCCACTGCTCGGGGTTGTAGTCGGCGCCGTAGGCGAGACGGGGGGCGGGCACACCGTCCGTCCCCCGGTGCGGGCGGGAGTGGAGGGTGGAGATCATGGCGGTCCTTCCGGTGGGGGCGTGCGCTACTTCTCGACGGTGAAGCCCTGCTCCTCGCCGTACTTGACCGAGGCCTCCTGCCAGGACTTGAGGCCCTCGGCCAGCGTGGTGCCGGAGACGTAGGCCTTGCCGACGGTGTCGTTGAAGACCGAGTTCGCGTAGACCTGGTAGGGCAGGTACGACCAGTCGTCGGGGACGTCCGCGGCCGACTCGGCGAAGATCTTGTTGGCCTTCTGGCCGCCGAAGTACGGGAAGGCGGTGTCCTGGAACTTCGTGGACTGCAGATCCGCGGTGGTCGCCGGGAAGGCGCCGTTCTTCAGCCGCGTCTGCACGCCGTCCCCGGCGTTCGCGTACTCGACGAAGGCGTACGCCAGCGCCTCGTTCTTGCCCAGCTCCGGCAGCGCGAGCGCGCTGCCGCCGTTCTCGGCGCTGGCCTTGCCGCCCGCGGTCCACTGCGGCATCGGGGCGACGCGCCAGTCACCGGACGCCGCCTTCGCACCGGACTCCAGGTTGGCCGGCATCCAGGCGCCGGTGGCCAGCGTCGCGATGCTGCCGTCGCCGAGGCCCTTGTACCACTCGTCGGTCCAGGCGGGGACGGAGGCGAGCAGCTTCTCGTCGATGAGCTTCTGCCAGGTGCCGGTGAACGTCTTGGCGCCCTGGTCGGAGAAGTCGATCTTCACCTTGGTGCCGTCGACCGTGTAGGGGCGCGAACCGGCCTGCCAGAGCATGCTGGTGGCGAACCCGGCGTCGCCGTTGTCGGCGGTGATGTACGCCTTCGGGTCGGCCTTGTGCAGGTCGCGGGCGGCGTCCAGGTACTCGGCCCAGGTGGTGGGCACCTCGATGCCGTACTTGTCGAAGACCTTCTTGTTGTAGAACAGCGCCATCGGGCCCGAGTCCATCGGCAGCGCGTAGATGCCGTCCGAACCGGCCTTCACCCCGTTCCACGGGCCGGGGGAGTACTTGGCGGAGAGCTTGTCGGCGCCGAAGGACTTGAGGTCGGTGAGCTGCTTGGTCAGGGCGTACTGGCCCATCGCGTAGTACTCGATCTGGGCGACGTCGGGGACGCCCTTCTTCGCCGAGATGGCGTTCTGCAGCGCCGTGTACTGGTCCTTGTTGGTCCCGGCGTTGACGAGGTCGACCTTGACGCCGGGGTGCGCCTTCTCGAAGTCGGTGGCGACCTGCTTGAGGGTGGGCTCCCAGGCCCAGACCGTGAGGGTGCCGCCCTCCTTGAGGGCCGCCTGTATGTCCGCCTCGGAGACGGCCTTGTTGCCCGGCCCCCCGTCGTCGGAGTCGCCGCAGGCACTCGCGCCCAGGGCGAGGGCGCAGACGAGGACCGTGGCGCGCAGGAGGCGGCGCGAGTGCTTGGTCAGGTGTGTGGGCATGGGCGTGCTTCCACTTCTTCGTGGCCGGAACCGGCACCGTTGAGGGTTGGCGGGGTTGACGGTGATGGGCAGGAGAGGGGGAGGGCTATTCCTTGACGCTTCCGGCGGCGAGGCCGGACTGCCAGTACTTCTGGAGCAGCAGGAAGGCGGCGATCAGCGGCAGGATGGTGATGAGGGACCCGGTGACGACGAGGTTGAAGACGGCCTCGCCGCCCGCGGTCGCGGCCTGCTGGTTCCAGCTGTTGAGCCCCAGGGTCAGCGGATACCAGTCGGGGTCCTTGAGCATGACCAGCGGCAGGAAGTAGTTGTTCCAGGTCGCGACCATGGTGAAGAGCAGGACGGTGACGATGCCGGGCGCCAGCAGCGGCAGGGCGACCCGGAAGAAGGTGCGCACCTCGCCCGCCCCGTCGATGCGGGCCGCCTCCATCAGCTCGGTCGGGATGGCCTCGGTGGCGAACACCCACATCAGATAGAGGCCGAACGGCGAGATCAGGGACGGGATGATCACCGCCCAGGGCGTGTTGGTGAGCCCCATCTTGCTGAACATCAGGAAGGTCGGCACCGCCAGCGCCGTCCCCGGCACCGCCACCGCGCCGATGACGACGGCGAACACGGCACGCCGGCCGGGGAAGTGGAACTTGGCGAGCGCGTAGCCGCCGAGCACGGCGAGGAAGGTGGCGCCGCCCGCGCCGAGGCCCACGTACAGCAGGGTGTTGAGCAGCCAGCGGGTGAAGACGCCGTCGTCGTAGGTGAACGTCTCGGTGATGTTGTCCCACAGCGCGAAGTCGCCGTCGAACCAGAGACCGGAGGAACGGGACAGTCCCTCCTGTGTCTTGGTGGCGCTGATGGCCAGCCAGACCAGCGGCACCAGGCTGTACAGCAGCACGAGCGCGGTGAGCGCGGTCAGCAGCACGCTGCGCCGGGGCTGGTCGGCGGAGTGCCGGCGCCGGGGTGAACGCAGCCGGGGGACGGAGCCCGAGGTGCCGGACGGCACGGGCGTGGAACGGTCGGAAACGTTGGCGACGGGACTGGTCATCGCTGCCTCACACTCCCTTGCGCATGCCGCGCAGCTGCACGGCGTAGGCGATGACCATGGTGATCAGCCCCATGACGATGGCGACCGTCGCGGAGTAGTTGTGCTGCTGTCCGTTGAAGGACAGCGCGTACGTGTAGTAGTTCGGCGTGTAGTCCGTGGTGATGGCGTTGCGCGCCAGGGGCTGCAGGATGCTGGGCTCGTTGAAGAGCTGGAAGCTGCCGATGATCGAGAAGATCGTCGCGATCACCAGGGCCCCGCGGATGGCCGGGAGCTTGATGGCGGTGATCACGCGGATCTGGCCGGCGCCGTCGATCTGCGCCGCCTCGTACAGCGAGTGCGGGACCACCCGCAGGGCCGAGTAGAAGATCAGCATGTTGTAGCCGACGAACTCCCAGGTCACGATGTTGCCGATGGAGGCCAGCACCAGGTCGGGGGAAAGCGGGTCGGGCAGCGAGACGCCCAGCGCGCCGTTGATGTCGCCGACCAGGCCGAAGCGGGTGCCGTACATGAAGCCCCACATCAGGGTGGCCACCACGGCGGGCACGGCGTACGGCAGGAAGATCGAGATGCGGAAGAAGTCCCGGCCGTAGAGGCGGCCGCTGTCCAGCGCCAGGGCCACGAGCAGCGCGATGCCGAGCATGATCGGCACCTGTACGGCGAGGAAGAGCGAGACCCGGCCGAGCGAGGCCCAGAACTGCTCGTCCTTGAGCGCCTCGCCGTAGTTGTCCAGGCCGACGAAGGTGGTCCCGCCGATCAGCTGGTCGCGGAAGAGGCTGAGGTAGACCGAGTAGGCGATGGGCGCCAGGAACACCAGGGCGAACACGGCCACGAAGGGACCGAGGAAGCCCCACCCCGTCCAGGAACGGCGGTCCCGCCGCACCGGGGGTGGGGCCGGCCGCGGCTCGGCGGCGGCCGGCGGTTGCAGCGTCGTCATGTCGTCCTCGCTCGTCCACGTGCTGGAACTTCGCCGATGTTTGCGTAAACATCGGGCTCCGCGAAAGGGCGCCGAGCTGTTATGTTTACGTAAACATCTGATGGCGGCATGTCTACACTGCCCCGATGACGACGGTCAAGGGTCCTTTCACACCCGGACCTGACAGCGACAGAGAGGCGGCTGACGGCGAGTGAGCACGGCTGAGGAAGTCCCGACGAGCGCACCCGCGCGTCCCCGGCGCGGCCGGGACCGCACGGCCTCCATGGCGGACGTGGCCCGGCTGGCCGGAGTCTCCTCGCAGACCGTCTCCCGCGTCTCCAACGGCTACGCGGGCGTGACCGAGGAGACCCGGCAGCAGGTGCTGGCGGCCATGAAGGAGCTGGGCTACCGCCCCAACAGCGCGGCCCGGGCCCTCAAACGGGGCGAGTTCCGCACCATCGGCGTCATCACCTTCACGCTGGCCACCACGGGCAACGTGCGCACCCTGGAGGCCATCGCGACCTCCGCGGCGAGCGAGGGGTACGCGGTGACGCTGCTGCCGGTCGCCGTCCCCACCCAGGACGAGGTGCGCGGCGCCTTCTCGCGCCTGGAGGAACTGGCCGTCGACGCGGTCATCGTCATCATGGAGGTCCACCTCCTGGACGCGGCCTCCCTCAAACTGCCGCCGCACGTCCAGGTCGTCGTGGTCGACTCCGACGCCGGCGACACCTACACGGTCGTCGACACCGACCAGGCGGGCGGCAGCCGCGCCGCCGTGCGCCACCTGCTCGACCTCGGGCACGACACGGTGTGGCACCTGGGTGGCCCCGAGGGCTCCTTCGCCGCCCAGCGCCGCACCGACGCCTGGCGGCGGACGCTCACCGAGGCGGGCCGCACCCCGCCGCCGCTCGTCCGGGGCGACTGGTCGGCGGAGTCCGGCTACCGGGCCGGCCTGGAACTCGCCGACCGCGAGGACTGCACCGCCGTCTTCGCGGCCAACGACCAGATGGCCCTCGGCCTGCTGCGCGCCCTGCACGAACGCGGCCGGCGGGTGCCCGAGGACGTCAGCGTCATCGGCTTCGACGACATCGCCGAGGCCGGGTCCTTCCTGCCCCCGCTGACCACCGTCCACCAGGACTTCGCCGAGGTCGGGCGGCTGTGCGTGCGGGCCGTGCTGCGCAAGATGCGCGCGGCCGGCCCGGAGCGGGGCACGACGCTGGTGCCGACCCGGCTGGTGACCCGGGCGAGCACGGCACCGCCGCCGGCCTAGGCGACCGGGCGCGAGAGGGGCGGAAGGGGACGGACTGCCGGTTTAGGAGCGGCTGCGACGGTAACCCCACAAGCCGACCGTCGTCCCCCCACGTCCGGGAGAGCTCCATGACCCAAGTCGCCGACTATGTGCTCCAGCGTCTGTCCGAGTGGGGCGTCCAGCGGGTGTACGGCTATCCGGGTGACGGCATCAACGGTCTGCTCGGCGCGTTCGACCGGGCCGACGGCGACCCGGAGTTCATCCAGGCACGGCACGAGGAGATGGCCGCGTTCATGGCCTGCGGCCACGCCAAGTTCACCGGCGAGGTGGGCTGTTGCGTCGCCACGTCGGGACCGGGCGCCGTGCACCTGCTCAACGGCCTCTACGACGCGAAGCTCGACCACCAGCCCGTGGTGGCGGTGGTGGGCCAGCAGAAGCGGCTGTCGCTGGGCACCCACTACCAGCAGGAGATCGCCCTCGACCAGCTCTTCGCGGACGTGTCCGAGTACTGCCAGATGGTCGTGCACCCGGGCCAGGCCCGGCACGTCATCGACCGGGCCTTCAAGACCGCGCTGACCACCCGGGGCGTCGCCACCATCATCATCCCCAACGACATCCAGGAGGAGGAGGCCCAGCCCTCCCCGCCCAGGGAGCACGGGTCCGTCTTCTCCAGCGTGGGCTGGAGCCAACCGCGGGTGCTGCCCGACCTCGACGAGCTGCGCAAGGCCGCCGACGTCCTCAACGCGGGGAACAAGGTCGCCATGCTCGTCGGCCAGGGCGCGGCGAAGGCCGAGGCCGAGGTGAAGGAGGTCGCCGAACTGCTCGGCGCCGGCGTCGCCAAGGCCCTGCTCGGCCGCGAGGTGCTGCCCGACGACCTGCCCTACGTCACCGGGCCCATCGGCCTGCTGGGCAGCAAGGCCAGCGACAACATGATCAAGGGCTGCGACACCCTGCTCATGGTCGGCAGCAGCTTCCCGTACTCGGAGTGGCTGCCCGAGGAGGGGCAGGCCCGGGGCGTCGAGATCGACATCGACGGCCGCATGATCGGCATCCGGTATCCCATGGACGCCCATCTCGTCGGCGACTCCAGGGAGACCCTGCGCGCCCTCATCCCGATGCTCCAGCGCAAGGAGGACCGGGGCTGGCGGGAGAAGATCGAGAAGGACGTGCGGGAGTGGCACGACCTGTGCGACCGCTGGGCGGGCGAGCACTTCGAGAAGACCATCAACCCCCAGGCCGTCGCCGCCGAACTCTCGCCGCGGCTGCCGGACGACGTCATCCTGACGGCCGACTCCGGTTCGGGCACCAACTGGTGGGCGCGCCACCTGATGCTGCGCGACGGCATGCAGGCCTCGCTCTCCGGCACCCTGGCCACGATGGGCCCGGGCACGCCGTACGCCATCGCGGCGCGGTTCGCCTACCCCGAGCGCCCGGTGATCGCCTTCATCGGGGACGGCGCGTTCCAGATGAACGGCATGAACGAGATGATCACCGTCAAGCGCTACCTGGACCGCCTGTCCGGGTCGGCGCCGCTGATCTTCTGCGTCTTCAACAACCAGGACCTCAACCAGGTCACCTGGGAGCAGCGCGCCATGGCCGGAGACCCCAAGTACCCGGGCTCCCAGGTCATCCCCGACGTCCCCTACGCCGCCTACGCCGAACTCCTCGGCCTCAAGGGCATCGTCTGCACCGACCCCAAGAAGGTCGGCTCCGCCTGGGACGAGGCACTCGCCGCCGACCGGCCCGTGGTCCTGGAGTTCAAGGTCGACGCGGAGATCGCGCCGATCCCGCCGCACATCATGAAGGACCAGGGCAAGAAGGCCATCAAGGCGGCGCTGCACGACCCGGAGCTGACCGGGATCGCCACCAAGGGCGTACGCCAGAAGCTCACCGAGTACGCCGAGCACCTCCCCGGCCGGGGCAAGAAGTGAGCGGCGTCCGTCACCGGGGGACGAACGGCACCGAGGTCGTCGTCGTCACCGGCGCGACCGGCGGCGTCGGCCGGGCCACCGCCCGGGCGTTCGGCGCGCGCGGGGCCGCGGTGGCCCTGCTCGCGCGGGGCGAGCACGCCCTCGAACGGGCGGCCGAGGAGGTGCGCGCGGCCGGCGGGAGCGCGCTGCCGCTGGTCGTGGACGTCGCCGACGCGGAGGCCGTGGACGCGGCGGCCACCCGCGTCGAGGAGGAGTTCGGCCCGATCGACGTATGGGTGAACGCCGCGTTCTCGACCGTCTTCGCGCCCGTGCCGGAGATCCGGCCCGAGGAGCTGAGACGGGCCACCGAGGTGACCTACTTCGGCTTCGTCCACGGCACCCAGGCCGCCCTGCGGCGCATGACACCGCGTGATCGCGGCACCATCGTCCAGGTGGGATCGGCCCTGGCCGAGCGCAGCGTCCCGCTCCAGGCCGTCTACTGCGGGGCCAAGCACGCCATCCAGGGGTTCACCGAGTCGCTGCGCTGCGAACTGCTGCACGACCGCAGCGGGGTGCGGGTGACCATGGTGCAGATGCCGGGGCTCAACACGCCCCAGTTCAGCTGGGTCCTCACCCGGCTGCCCCGCCATCCGCGCCCGGTGGCCCCCGTCTACCAGCCCGAGGTGGCCGCCCGGGCGGTGCTGCACGCCGCGGACCATCCCGAGCGGCGCGTGTACTGGGTGGGCGGCTCCACCGTCGCCACGCTGCTGGGCCAGAAGCTCGCCCCGGGTCTCCTCGACCGCTACCTGGCGCGCACCGGCTACGACGGGCAGCAGACGGACCGGCCCGTCGACCCGTCGCGGCCGGTCAACCTCTGGAAGCCGCCGGACGACACCGCCCCGGACGACTACGGCGCGCACGGGATCTTCGACGACGAGGCCCATTCGCGCAGCGTCCAGTTCTGGATCTCCCGCAACCGCCGGCCGCTGGCCCTGGCCACGGCCGCGACCGGTGCGGTGGCCGCGGCCCTCGCGGGCGGACTGCGCCGGCGCGCCGGCTGACGGGCCCTGCGCGGGTCAGTCCGGTCTGCGGTCGATGTTCCGCGCCCACCAGTGGTGCTCGCAGAACCAGTGCCCGACCATCGCGCCGCCGAAGACGACGAACCCGACCCCGATCAGCCAGGACTCCACCACCAGCACGATGCCGACCGCGCCGTAGCTGAAGGCGTTGTCGAGGATGAGCGGCGTGAAGAAGAGGTACGAGAAGCCGCGCAGGCCGATCAGGCCCACCATCGTGGCCAGCGCTCCCGGCAGCAGATCGCGCCAGCGGACCTGGCCGCCCAGCAGGAAGTGCTGGCCCCACCAGAAGAACAGCATGCCGCTGGCGGTCGACAGCGCGATCCGCGCCGAACCGTGCAGCGCGGTCCGGGTCTGCACCTCCTGGTAGAGGTAGGCGGTCAGCAGGACCACCCAGGTCATCTGGCGCCAGATGCGGTGCCACGGGCCGGCGGGCAGTTCCCAGATGCGCTCGTAGCCGTTCTGGACGCTCGCCGCGAAGGACACGCCGAACACGCCGAGCAGGATTCCGCCCCACACGCTCGTCGTGCCGACGACCTTGGTCGGCGGGCTGATGATGTCGGTCAGCACCTTGGCCGACCGTCCGGACAGCCCCATGCCGTCGGCCAGCCACGAGGCGAAGCCCCCGCGGCCCAGCGGGTCGGCCGCAGCCACCACGATCAGCAGCGGGGCGAGCGTGACCAGGGCGAGGGTGGCGAAGCCCATGGCCCTGTGCATCAGCTCCAGGTCCCGGCCGCGCCGGACCAGGGCGGACGCGGCCAGCCAGTCCCACGCACGGTGGAACGGCCGCCACAACCGGTTCACGGGGGCTCCTCGGGCGTCCTTTCGATGGCTCGCGACGGGGAACTGAGTGACCCGGCCCGCGCCCGGACAAACGTCGGTTGACCCGGACGGCCCGCGCATGGACCGGACGGCGTGGGGAACCGGCCACGGGGACGCGAGGGCGAGGGAGTGCGCGATGACGTCGGTGACCGGCCCGGAGACGAGGACACTGGACGAGTGCGTGGTCGACGCGGTCGACGTGCACGCCTTCGAGATCCCCACCGACGGGCCCGAGGGCCGCGAGCAGGACGGCACCCTGGAGTGGGACGCCACGACCCTGGTCCTGGTGCGCGTGCACGCCGGTGGCCGCACCGGACTCGGCTACACCTACGGGGACGTCTCGGTGGCGTCCTTCGTGCACTCCGTGCTCACGCCGGTCGTCCAGGGCGGCCCCGTCTCCTCGCCGCCCGCCCTGTGGGAGCGGATGGGCGCGCGGATGCGCAACGCCGGCCGCCCCGGCACGGGGGCCATGGCCCTGTCCGCCGTCGACGTGGCGCTGTGGGACCTCAAGGCACGGCTGCTGGGGCTTCCGCTGGTCCAGCTCCTGCCGGCCCACCACGACCGGGTGCCCGTCTACGGCAGCGGCGGCTTCACCAACTACCCCCTGGACCGCCTCACCGGCCAGCTCGCCGGATGGGCCGAGGAGGGCATCGGGAGCGTGAAGCTGAAGACGTCCCGGGAACCGGACGCCGACCCGCGGCGCCTGACCGCCGTACGCCGGGCGGTGGGGGACGGGACGGAGCTGTTCACCGACGCCAACGGGGCGCTCGGCCGCAAGGAGGCCCTGTACTGGGCGCACCGTTTCCACGACGAGTGGGACGTGCGCTGGTTCGAGGAACCGGTCGGCTCCGCGGATCTGGAGGGGCTGCGGATGCTGCGCGAGCGGGGCCCGGCACGGCTCGAGGTGGCCGCGGGGGAGTACGCCTTCACCGCTCAGGACTTCGCCAACCTGGCCGAGGGGCCCGCGGTGGACTGCCTCCAGGCCGACGTCACCCGGTGCGGGGGCATCACCGGCGTGCTGGAGGTCGCCGGTCTGGCCGCCGTCCGGCACCTGGACCTGTCCGCGCACTGCGCGCCCGCCGTGTCCGCCCATGCCTTCTGCGCCGTGCGGCGGCTGCGGCACCTGGAGTACTTCCACGACCACGTGCGCGTCGAGCGGCTGCTGTTCGACGGCGTCCTGTCGCCCGAGGGCGGGGCGCTGCGCCCCGACACCTCGCGGCCCGGTCTCGGCCTGGACGTCAGGTGGGCCGACGCGGAGCCCTACCGGGTGCACGGGGTCCGTCCGCCGCGCTGACGCCGGCACCAGGGCTCGGTGGCCCGGGGCGGTGACCTCAGGGGTCGCTGCGATCCTGTGCTTCCCGCACGCGCTCGTTGTGCCAGGCGACGGCGGCGCGTATCTGGGGCTCCTGGAGTCCCGTCCGGCATCCGAGCTGGTCCATGGACAGGGCCGGCGGGCCGGTGGTCAGGGCCCGGGTCAGCTTCGCCGCCCACAGCTCCTCGTCCACGAAGGGGCGGTGCGCGTACCCCTCCTTGATCACGTCGAAGTGGTCGTCCGAGCACGCGGTGATGAGCCGCAGCCCGTCGAACCACTCGTTGGTGGCGTGCACCGCGGACGAGTCCGGCACGTAGCCCGTCACGGACTCGTCCTCGGGGAAGACCCTGGCGCACAGGTCGCACAGCTCCATGGGGACCGGCTCGGCGGCCCGACGGTCCTTCCTGCCCTTGCGCTTCCACATGGCGCCTCCCGGGTTCGGTGTCCGGAATGCCGGAGTTACCCGCGGGGCGGGAAGCAAACGCCCCGCGCTCTCTCAGGGCAGGCCGCCCCGTTCGCAGACCCGTACCGCCACGTCCCGGAGTTTGACGTTGTGGTCCTGCGAGTACCGGCGGAGCGCGGCGAAGGCCTGGTCCTCGGTGAGGCGGTGCCTGCCCATGAGGATGCCCATGGCCTCCCCGATGGTGTGCCGGGTGCCGATGGCCTCCTGCAACTGCGCGTGGGTACGGGCGCTGGAGAAGGCGACCGACGCGTGGGAGGCCAGCAGCCAGCCCGCCGTCTCGTCGGCCTCGGTGAAGGCGCCGGGCCGGTAGGAGTACAGGTTCAGGGCGCCGAGGTCCTCGTCCTCGGTGAACAGCAGGAAGCCCATCATGCTGCCGAGGTTCAGCCTGCGCGCTTCCGGGACGTACTTGGGCCAGCGCACCGCCTCGTCGGCGAAGTCGACGATCCGGAACTTGCGCTCCCCCGTGGAGGTGCGGGCGGCGTCGAAACACGGCCCCTCTCCGACCCGCCCCTGCAGGTCGTCGCTGTCGATCACCACCTGTTCCGTGGGGGCCAGTGACTGCACCTTGCCGCCGCGCAGGATGAGGATGCCGGCGGCGTCGCAGTCCGCCACCAGTTCGGTGGCCGAGGCGGTGATCCGCCTGAGGGTGTCGTTCACCGATTCCTGGGCCAGCAGATCGCGTGCGAGCGACGCCATCTGCTCCGCGAACCCGCGCCAGTCGTCCATGCGGTTTCCTCCCTCGTTCCCCTGACGATTGCCCCGGGGACGGGCGGGCGCAACGGGGGAGGCCGCGGCGATCCATCTTGTTTCACGCTACATCTAAATGCATAATGCGCTTATGGATGTACCGAAGGAGGGCGCGGGCCCGAGCGGTCCGACCCGGGACGCACCGGATCCGGACGACCTGATCATCGCCGTGGAGCAGATGGTCCGGTACGTGCGGCAGAGCGCCCGGACCGGCGGCCTGAGCACCGCCGCCTCCTCGACGCTGGCCAGGCTGAGCCGCGAGGGTCCCCAGCGGCTGACCGGGCTGGCGAGGGCCGAGGGCGTCTCCCAGCCGAACATGACGCAGCTCGTCACGCGTCTGGAGCGCGCGGGCCTGGTCCGGCGCACCGCCGACGCGAGCGACGGCCGCGTCGTGCTCGTGGCGGTGACACCCACCGGCCTCGACGTCGTGGCCGCGCGGCGCGCCGAGCGTGCCCACGCCCTGCGGCAGCTCATGGAGGACATGACCGGGCCGGAGCAGGCGGCCACCAGCACCGCGCTCCTGGCCCTGGCCCGGGTCATCCGCAACCGTCCGTCCACCCCGGAGGAAGACCGCGCATGAGTGCACCCCGTGGAAAGGCCGCCAGTCCCTTCCGGCAGCCCAAGGCCGTCTGGGCCGTCGCCTTCGCCTGCGTCATCTCGTTCATGGGCATCGGCCTGGTCGACCCGATCCTGCCGGCGCTCGCCGAGAGCCTCGACGCCACGCCCAGCCAGGTCTCCCTGCTGTTCAGCAGCTACCTGATCGTCACCGCCGTCGCCATGCTCTTCGTCGGCTGGGTCTCCAGCCGCATCGGTGCCAAGCGCACCCTGGTCACCGGCCTCGCCGTCATCGTCGTCTTCGCCGCCCTGGCCGGCGCCAGCGGCTCCATCAACGGCATCGTCGGCTTCCGGGCCGGCTGGGGACTGGGCAACGCCCTGTTCATCGCCACCTCCCTCGCGGTCATCGTGGCCTCCGCCAGCGGCGGCTTCAGTGGCGCGATCATCCTCTACGAGACCGCCCTGGGCCTCGGCATCGCCGTCGGCCCCCTGCTCGGCGGCGAGCTGGGCGGCATCAGCTGGCGCGGCCCGTTCTTCGGCGTCGCCGCCCTGATGGCCGTCGCGCTGATCGCCACCCTCGCCTTCGTCCCCGACCTGCCGAGGCCCAAGCGGGTCACCTCACCGCTCGCCCCGCTGAAGGCCCTGCGCCATCGCGGCCTGCTGACCATGGGCATCATGGCCCTGCTGTACAACTGGGGCTTCTTCACCATGCTCGGCTACGCCCCGTACCCGATGGAGCTGGACGCCCACGAGCTCGGCCTGGTCTTCACCGCCTGGGGTCTGCTGGTCGCCGCCTTCAGCGTCTTCTTCGCACCCCGCCTGCAGGCCCGCTACGGCACCGCGCCCGTCCTCTACGCCAACCTGCTCGGCCTCGGCATCGTCATGGCCGTCATAGCCGCGGGTGTCACCGACCCCACCACCGTGATCGTCGCGGTCATCGTCAGCGGCGCCTTCATCGGCATCAACAACACCCTCACCACCCAGGCCGTCATGCTCGTCTCGCCGGTCGAGCGCCCCGTGGCCTCCTCCGCGTACGGCTTCCTGCGCTTCATCGGCGGCGGACTGGCCCCCTACGTCGCCGGAAAGCTCGCCGACGCCACCGACCTGAGCGTCCCCTTCTACGTCGGAGCCGCCACCTTCCTCCTCGCCATCCCCGTCCTGGCCAGCGGACACCGGTTGCTCCGCCAGGCCGAGGCGGACACCGGCGAGGGAGAACCCGTCGCCTCGACGCTGACGCCCGTCGGCACCCCGGCATCGACCGACGCGCCGCCCGTGGTCGTGGCCGTCGGCGCCCACCCCGAGGCGGCCGCCGTCGTGGACGCCGCGGCACGCCTCGCCCGCGACACCAGGAGCCCGCTGGAGATCGTGCACGTGCGGCAGACCGCCGTCGTCGAGGAACAGGCCGCCGACACCGAGACCGAAGCACAGGCGAAGGCCGCCGTCACCGCGCACCTCGACCGGCTGGGCGGCCTCGGCGTGGCCGCCACCGGCCAGATCCTCACCGGCGTCGGCGACCACGCCGCCGCGGGCCGCGCCCTGGCCCGGCACGCCGCCGAGGTCGGGGCCCGCACGGTCGCCGTCGGGCGCTCACCGCGCGGCCCGCTGGCCCAGTTCGCCGAGGGCAGCTTCACCAGCGCCCTCACCCACGCCGCCACCTGCACCGTCGTCCTCGTCGACCCCGACGCGGAGCCCCGGCCCCTGACCGCGCGGTCCCTCACCCAGCTGCGCTCCGAGGCACGGTGAGCGGTTCCGGCCCACTGGGTACGCAGACCGCCGGACTCGACGAGGGCCATCGCGATGCCGGGGGGCGCGACTTCCGCGGCCGGCGACTCGGACAGTCCCTCGAGCGCGGACCTGGTCGCGTGGTGGTGGCCGGTCGCCGCGAAGGCCGCGAGACCGCCGAAGGACGAGATGTTCACGATCCGCCCCGAGCGGCGGGCCCGCCTGCCGGGCGGGGCAGCCTTCAACCCCTGCCGGGCCCGCGGGTCCAGGAAGGCGAACTCGACGAGGTCGCGACCCGGGCTTAACGCCACACGGCGCTGCGGGCCCTCGCGCGCGGGGAGGACGCCGGCCCGCCGACGTCGCCCGCGCCCTGATCAGGCGCCGTCGCCGCCGAGGGAGGGCCGCAGTCGGCCGGCGGCCTGTGGGGGCTGGATGCGCATGCCGGGGCGCCGGCGGTGCACGGTCAGATACGTCACCCCGTCCGGCCCGGCGAGCACGGCCCGGGCCGAGCCGTGCGGCAGCCAGGTCAGGACGCCGGTGCGCAGGGGGTGTTCGCCTTCGGTGGAGTCGAGGCGGGCGGCCCCGTCGAGGACGAGGAGCAGGACGTCGAGGTCGGGCTCGGTGTGGGTGTCCACCCGTCCCCCGGCGGGGAGGCGGACGACGTTGGCGTCGAGCTGCCGTCCGGGTTCCGCCAGCTTCCACAGCGCGCCGGCCGGAGCGTCGCGGCCCAGGGACACGAGCTCCGCCGTGTCGCACAGCACCCGGGGGAGGGGCGAGTCCGCCGCCGTACCGGAGGAGCCGCTGTCTTCCACTGCCATCGAATGCCGCCGATCCGTGTGCCCAACCGTGCCCGTACGCCGCCCTGTTGAGCGGTGCCCCGGGTGCGGCCGCTCCAGTGACGCACTGCACAGGGTCCGTACCCCGGGTAAAGGCGAATCTAGCATGCGTATTTGATAGCTTTCCGGTGTGCGGCTGACGAAGTTCACCGACCTGGCGCTGCGTTCCGTCATGCGCCTGGCGGTCGTGAGAGACGGTGACGAACCGATGGCCACCCGAGAGGTGGCCGAGGTCGTCGGTGTGCCGTACACCCACGCGGCGAAGGCCATCACCCGCCTGCGGCACCTGGGGGTGGTGGAGGCGCGGCGCGGTCGCGGCGGCGGGCTGACCCTGACCGACCTGGGGCGGCGCGCCTCGGTGGGCTGGCTGGTGCGCGAACTGGAGGGCGATGCCGAGGTGGTCGACTGCGAGGGCGACAACCCGTGCCCGCTGCGCGGCGCCTGCCGGCTGCGCGGGGCGCTCCGCGACGCCCAGGAGGCGTTCTACGCCGCGCTCGACCCGCTGACCGTGACCGACCTGGTGGCCTCACCGACCGGCCCGGTCCTGATCGGCCTGACGGACCGCCCCCCGGGATGACGGGCGGCGGCCCCGAAGGCGCCGAGCTGTGACCTGAAACACGAATCTCATCTACCAATTAAGGAGTCGCTGTGCTCTCCGAACAGTCCGTTCCCGTGGTCCGAGCCACTCTTCCCGCTGTCGGATCGGCCATCGGTGACATCGCCGACCTGTTCTACCGCAAGCTCTTCGACGCCCACCCCGAACTGCTGCGGGACCTGTTCAACCGCGGGAACCAGGCCAACGGCGAGCAGCAGCGGGCCCTGGCGGGCTCCGTCGCCGCGTTCGCCGGTCTGCTGCTGGAGAACCCGGACGAGCGCGCCGACGTGATGCTCTCGCGCATATCGCACAAGCACGCCTCGCTCGGCATCACCTCCGACCAGTACACGATCGTCCACCGGCACCTCATGGCCGCCGTCGCCGAGGTGCTCGGTGACGCCGTCACCCCCGAGGTCGCCCGGGCCTGGGACGAGGTCTACTGGCTGATGGCCAACGCGCTCATCGCCCTGGAGGCGCGGCTCTACGCGCGCAAGGGCGTCGCGGACGGAGACGTCTGGCGCCCCATGGAGATCGTCGACCGGGTCGAGGAGAGCGCCGACGCGGTCTCCCTCGTACTGGAGCCGGCCGACGACCGAACCGTCGTACCGTTCCGGCCGGGCCAGTACGTCAGCATCCAGGTCGAACTGCCCGACGGCGCCCGGCAGATCCGCCAGTACAGCCTGTCCGCCGCGCCCGGCCGCTCCGGCCTGCGCGTCACCGTCAAGCGTGTCCGGGGCGGCGGGCAGCCGGACGGCGAGGTCTCCTCCTGGCTCTACGCGAACGCCCGCAAGGGCGACGTGCTCAGCGTGTCGCTGCCGGCCGGCGACCTGGCCCTGGCGGAGCACGACGGCCCGCTGCTGCTGGCCTCCGCCGGCATCGGCGTCACGCCGATCCTCTCCATGCTCGACCACCTGGCCGCGGCCGGCGCCACCCGCCCGGTGACCGTCGTGCACGCCGACCGCACCCCCGACGACCACGCCCACCGGCAGGAGCAGCTCGACCTGGTGCGCGCGCTGCCCGACGCCCGGCTCCACCTGTGGTACGAGGAGCCCGGCGACCGGGCGCCGGAGGCGTCCGCCGGCCGTGCCGACCTCACCGGCCTCGACCTGCCCGAGGGCCTCACGGCCTACCTGTGCGGACCGGTGCCCTTCATGCGCGCGGTCCGCGGCGACCTGCTGAGCCGAGGGGTGCCCGCCGAGGCCATCCACTACGAGGTCTTCGGCCCCGACCTCTGGCTCGGCCGGCAGTAGCGGCGCCCCGGGCCGCCGACGGCCGCCGCGGAACTCCGGTACGGGCGTTAGGCCGCCGCGGTGAACGCGGTACTGATCGCGGTGTCGACGCGGGCGTGCACCACCAGGCGGGGACCCGAGGTGTCGGCGTTGTCCGCCAGCAGCCGCCGGACCGGCGCGCTGTGCGTGACCACGGACATCAGGACACCCAGCCGCCCGCACCACTGGTGCGCCCGGAGTACCGCGCTGACCGCGGCGTGGCCGCCCGCCCGGTCGGTCAGGACGATGACGACGGGGGTCGGCTGATGGGCGTCGACCAGGTTGGTGATGTGCGTGGTCAGCGTGGCCCGCCCGTCGATTCCCGGGTCCTGGTCCACCGTGATGACCAGGACCCCATGCTCCAGGGTGTGGGACAGCATCGCGGCCTCCGATCCGTCGCCTGGCGGCGAAGTTGTGTTCAGTGAAGGTGCCCTGACCCGGCTCCGCAATGCGCCCCGCGACGGACCGGTCGCGGGGCCGCCGGGACACCGGCCCTGAGTACGATCGTCCGGTCCGCCTCCGACCTCCGCCGATCACCGCTGGGAGCCCCGACCCGTGCCCGCCCTCCTGCCGCCGCCCTGCACCGGGGCCGCCCGTCTGCTGGACCCGCGACACCTGACCCGGGTGGAGGACGGCGAACGGCTGCACGCCCTGCTGTGGTGCCCGGGGCCGGGGTGGCGGATGGCCAGCAGCGCGGTGCTGGGCGGCGGGATCGCCGAGCGCGCCTGGGTGCTCAACGCCCAGGTCGCCCACGGCTACCTGCGCACCGACCCCGCACGGCACCTGGCCGACCTGGCCCGTGCCGCCGGTGCCCGCGGGCCGGGCGTGGGCCTGATGACCGCCGCCGACGTGTCCGCCCACGGCCGGGCCCGGGACGGCGGGGCGGAGGCCCTCGCGACCGCCGGCGTCTCGGTGCGCGGCTGGGCGGCCGCGCCGGAGGAGTGCGCCACCGGGGCCGCGCTGCCGGGAACCGTCAACATCGTCGCCGCACTGCCGGTCGCACTGAGCGACGCCGCCCTGGTCAACGCGGTCATGACGGCGACCGAGGCCAAGGTCCAGGCGCTGCTCGACGCCGGTCTCGACTGCTCCGGCACCCCCACCGACGCGGTGTGCGTCGCCGCCCGCTCCCCGCACGACGGCGCCGAGGTGCACGCCTTCGCGGGCCCCCGGTCCGAGTGGGGCGCCCGGCTCGCCCGGGCCGTCCACGGGGCCGTGGGCGCCGCCCTGCCCACCCCCTTGTGACCCCCGGATCCGTGCCGCCCGGAACCGCTCCCGCTACAGCGAGGTCCTGCGCCGGACCGCCGCCGCCCGCAGGCTCAGCGCCACGGCGAGCAGCACCCAGGCCACGGCGCAGTACGCCCACGCCGTCGCGCCGCGTGCGAGATCGACGGCGCTCCACACGGCCCACAGCGCGAGCACCACGCACAAGGCCGTCCAGGCGATGTCGGCGACGCGACCGCGCAACTGCGCGCGCTGTCTCGTGCCCGGCTCCAGATCGCCGAGACCGTCGTCCACAGGTGCCTTCCGCTCGTCCACGTCGACTCCTTCGGGATGTCACTGCAGAGTGAACACCGACTACCCCGCGGGAGGTTGAGCAAGCGGAGGGCACGGGCGTGCGTACGCGCGTGTGGGCGGCCCGGCCGGGCCGCCCACACGAGGTCCACCGTCGGCGTCAGCGCTGGGAGGTCTTCTCCAGCGCCTTGTCGAGGGCGGCCTGGAAACCGTTGGCCCACAGCTGGTTCACCCGGCTGCGCTCGGTGGAGTTCGGGTAGGGGTTGGTGCAGGACGTGCCGGGGCCGCCGCCCGACATCAGCTCGCTGCACGGCCCGGAGTAGTGGTCGGGCAGGCCGAGCACGTGCCCGGTCTCGTGAGCGGTCACGCGGGTGGAGTCGTACTGCTGGTTCTGCCGGTAGTCGAGGAAGATGTACCCGCTGCCGTGCCCGTTGGTGGAGGCGTACGAGCCGCGCGAGTCGTTGCCCTCGTAGTACGCGAAGTCCGCGCCCGAACCCGACTCCGCGAGCCGCACGTTGGACACCGAGCTGTTCCAGATCTGGGCCGAGCGGGATATCTGCGAACGGAAGCTCGGCGCGTTGGTGGCGCTGTAGTAGACCGTGACGGCCGCGGTGGCCGACGGGTTGGCGGCGCGCTTCTCGGCGACGGACTTGACGACCGCCTCGAAGAACGCACGGTTGGCGGCCGCGTCCTCGCCCGAGCCGGCCGAGGGCTGGTAGCCGAGCTGGGCGGCCCGGGCCGGCTCCTGGGGGGCCGCGGCCGTCGCGGCGGGGCCGGTGCCGAGCACGGCCGCCGTCAGGCCGAGACCGACCGCGGTGGACAGCAGGGGCAGGGTGATACGCATCGATGACTCCTTGAGTGGGGGAGTGGGGAGAAGTCGTCATCGGTGAGTGTGGAGCGCCCGTGAGCCCGCTGTGATGATGGCAACAGGTGATAGGGCCGGGCTATCACCCCTCGTCCGGTCACTCGTTGCGGCCTTGACCAGAGTGCAGAACTCGCCCTGTTCCGCCGCGTTTTGTTCACCTGGCGCAACCAACTGTTCCGCTTTACGCTCCCTGCATGGAGCTCGAGGTGAGGCACCTACGCGCACTGTGCGCCATCGCCGACGCCGGTAGCCTGCACCGGGCGGCACGCCAACTGGGCGTCGCGCAGCCCACGTTGAGCACCCAACTGACCAGGATCGAACAGGCCCTGGGCGGCCCCCTGTTCACCCGGGAGCGCACCGGCTGCCGCCCCACCCCGCTCGGCCGGACGGTCCTCGGGCGGGCCCGGCCGCTGCTGACCGACATGAGCACGCTGGTCCGCGAGGCCCGCGCCGCGGCGGCCGGCGGTGACAGCAGGCTGCGGGTCGGCTCCACGGCCAGCCGCGCCCTGGCCGGCTGGCTGCGCCGGCTCAGACGGCCGGGCCTGGAGCCCACCCTGCAGATGGACGTCTCCGCCAACGCGCTGCTGCGCCGGGTCACCGAAGGGCAGCTCGACGTCGCCTTCGTGCACGAGGTCGAGGGCAGTGCGCTGCGCATCCCCGAGGGCCTGCGGCTGCGGGTCCTGGTCGAGCGCGAACCGCAGTTCGTCATGCTGCCCGCCGACCACCCCGCGGCCGCCCGGCCCGTCGTCCGGCTCGCCGACCTCGCCGACGACCGGTGGATGGTCGACCCCACCGTCGACGGCGAATGGGACGGCGTGCACCGCATGCTGCGCGCCGTCGGCCTCAACCCCCGTGTGCTGCACGGCGACTACCACACCGCCGCCTCCCTGGTCGCCACCGGCGAGGTCGTCACGGTCTGCCAGCCCAGCTCCCAGTCCCGCCCCGACATGGCGGTACGGCGCCTGTACGGCGACCCCCTCGGCGTACGCCTGCTGCTGGCCGCCCGCACCCGGGCCGAGCTGGACGCCGTCTTCCCGGCGCTGGAGGACGCGTACTGGGAGGTCGCCCGCCAGTCCACCGCCTACCGGGAGTGGCTGGAAGGGGGCGGGATCCGGACGCTGCCCCGATGCCCGGCGACCACCGCCACGGGCACCGGTCGGGTGGAGTTCGTACGCGCGCGCTGAAGGCCCCGTCGGCCCCGCGGCCCGCAGAACCGCCCCACCCCGGCCAATCGAGTGATTTTCATACCGGACCGGTGTGTCTGCGTGACGGAGCGGTTACGGACAGCATCATGAGCTCTGCACGACGACTTCCCCCCTTGCGTTCGCTGGCCGTGGTCGGTGCCCTGGGCGCCTCCGCCCTGCTGCTGACGGCCTGCACCAACGCCGATACGACCCGTTCCAGCGTCGCGGAGGCGGCTCAGACCGAGTCCCCCTCCCCGACCGGCACCGATACCCAGTCCCCGTCCCCCACCGGCTCTCCCTCGATGAACGAGGACCGGACCGAGCGCAAGGACCTCGTCTCCGCGACGAAGGTCACCTGGGACAAGGCCGCCGCCACCGCCGTCAAGGAGGTCCCCGAGGGCAAGCTCGTGGACCTCGAACTCAAGCGCACCGAGGCCGACGCCACCGCGTCGCCGACCGGCTCGCCGACCGGTTCCCCGAGCCCCAGCATGCCGAACCCCGCGCCCAGCGAGGGCGCCCCGGAGTGGGAGGCCAAGGTCGCCCAGTCCGACGGCACCCTGCACCGGATCGACATCGACGCGGTGAACGGCAAGGTCTTCCGCACCATGGTCGACCCGGACCAGGACCCCGACGACAAGACCCAGATCACCCAGTGGCTGGACAAGGCCAAGCAGACGCCGGAGCAGGCGGTCAAGGCGGCCACCGCCAAGGCCAAGGGCACCGTCACCCACGTCGAACTCGGTGACAACGACGACCAGCAGGTCGTCTGGGGCGTCGACGTGGTCGACAAGAGCAACTGGAACAAGACCTCCGTCACCGTCGACGCGGCCAACGGCAAGGTGCTGGGCCAGAAGGTCGACAAGGACTGATACACGGGCCTGTGGACACCGACGGGAGCAGTGGGCCGCGGCCCACTGCTCCCGTTCCTCATGTCCTCGGGAGGTCACCCGGCCGGCTCGCCCCCGCCGTCGCGCGGCAGCGTCAGCACGGCCAGGAAGCCGAGGACCGCCACCGCGGCGAAGAAGTAGAAGCCCCACGGGTGACCGACCCCCGACGCGACCAGCGCGCCGGTGATCGACGGGCCGACGATCGACCCGATCCGGCCGATCCCGGAGGCCGAGCCGAGCGCGGTGCTCCGCACGGACGCCGGGTAGTAGTGCGTCACGTAGGCGTAGACGAGCACCATGGCCGAGAAGACGAACACGCCGGTGAAGAAGACCACGACGTTGAGCAGCAGGTCGCTCTCCATCCTGATGCTCAGACACGCCAGCATGAGCACCGAGACCGCGAACCAGACCATGGTGGTGCCCTTGATGCCCCGCCGGTCGGCGACGTACCCGCCCAGGACCAGGCCGACGACGCCGCCGATGTTCAGCACCAGGAGCTGGGTCACGGCCGTCGGCACGGGGTAGCCCGCGTCGTTCATCAGCTTCGGCAGCCAGGTGTTCAGGCCGTAGACCAGCAGCAGGCCCATGAACGAGGCGACCCAGATGCCGAGGCCCGCCCGCAGGTACGCCGGCTTGAGCAGCTCGGTGAACGGCACCCGCCGCGCCCCGTCCTGCCTGGCCCGCTCGAAGGCCGCCGACTCCGGCAGCTTGAACCACTGGACCGCGGCGATCACGAGGCCGACGACACCGAGCAGGTAGAAGAGGATCTCCCAGTTGTCCGTCACCTGCAGCGCGAGCAGCGAGGTGATCACCGCACCGGTGTGGTAGCCGGTCATCGTCAGGGTGCTGGCCCGCGCCCGGCGGCCGGCGGGCAGGTGCTCCGCCATCATCGTGAGCGAGACCGGCATGCAGGCGCCCAGGCCCAGACCGGCGAGGAGGCGCAGCGCGGCGAACATCGCGACGGAGTTCGCCAGCGGCACCATGATGGTGAGGACCGAGAAGAGCACGACCGAGCCGATGAGCAGGCGGCGCCGGCCCAGCCGGTCGGCCAGCGGACCGACGCAGACCGCGCCGATGGCGACGCCCACGAGCGAGAGCGTCGCGATGGTGGTCGCGTCGCCCGCGGTCATGCCGAGGTGGTGGGTCTTGAGCAGGGTGGGGATGATGGCGCCGAGGACGACGAGGTCGTAGCCCTCCAGCAGGACGGTGATCCAGCACAGGATCACCGTCCACGTGCCGCTCGCGGCGGGGCCGGTCCGCGCGGGCGCGCCGGACGTGGTGGTGGAAGCCATGGTGACTCTCCCCCCGGGGACGGGTGTGAGTGAGCGGAGCCGGACCGGCCGGGGCGGCCGGGTGGGACCG
This sequence comes from Streptomyces sp. MH60, assembly GCF_002939385.1. Taxonomy (GTDB): domain Bacteria; phylum Actinomycetota; class Actinomycetes; order Streptomycetales; family Streptomycetaceae; genus Streptomyces. Next base: position 45,292 of record NZ_MULI01000020.1, read on the forward strand.
GTACGGGTGACCGGAGGGGATCAGAACGGGTAGTCGGCGATGTCCGGGCGGACCGTGAGCCACTGGGTCTCGGTGAACGCCTCGACGTTGGCCGCGGCGCCGCCGAACCGGGAACCGGTGCCGGAGGCCTTGACCCCGCCGAAGGGGGCGTTGGGCTCGTCGCTGACCGTCTGCTCGTTGATGTGCACCTTGCCGGAGTCGATCCGGTCGGCGAGCTTCATCGCCGTACCCACGTCGCCGAGGATGCCGACCGACAGCCCGTACTCGCAGTCGTTGACGATCCGCGCGGCCTCCTCCGGGGTGGAGAAGGAGATGACGGGCGCGACCGGGCCGAAGATCTCCTCGCGCCAGGCCGGCATGTCCGTCGTCAGGCCGGTCAGCACGGTGGCGCGGTAGCCGGCGCCGTCGATCTCGCCGCCCGCGGCGACCTTGGCACCCGCCGCGACGCTGTCGGTGACGATGCCGTGCACCCGCTCCAGCTGCCGGCGGTCGATGATCGGACCCAGCGCCACGTCCTCCCGCGCCGGGTCGCCCACCGGCAGCGCCTCCGCCTTCGCGGCGAGCGCGGCGGTGTACTCCTCGACCAGCGACTCGTGCACGAGGTGCCGGCCGGTCGTCATGCAGATCTGCCCCTGGTGCAGGTACGAGCCGAACGCGCCCGCCGAGGCGGCCTTCGCCACGTCCGCGCCGGGCAGCACGACCAGCGCGTTGTTGCCGCCCAGCTCCAGGTGCGCCCGCTTCAGCAGCCGCCCGGCCTGCTCGCCGATGGCCCGCCCGACCGGAGTGGAACCGGTGAACGAGATCACCCGGACCTCGGGCGCCTCCACGACCGCCCGGCCGACCGACCCGTCGCCCGGCAGCAGGTGCAGGACACCGGCCGGAAGCCCCGCCTCCTCGAAGATCCGGGCGATGACGACACCGCCGCTCACCGCGGTGCGCGGGTCCGGCTTCAGCAGCACGGCGTTGCCGAGCGCCAGCGCGGGGGCCACCGAACGCAGGCCGAGGATGAGCGGGAAGTTGAAGGGGGCGATCACGCTGACGACACCGGCGGGGCGGCGCCGGGCGAGCGACCAGCGGGCGTCCTCCGAGGTGAGCACCTCGCCCTGGGGATGCGTCGGCAGCCCGGCGCACTCGAAGCACTCGCCGATCGCCAGCCCCGCCTCGAAGCCCGCCTTGGACCGCACCGAGCCGGCCTCGCGCACCAGCCAGTCCTCGATCTCGGCGGCGTGCTCGGTGAACAGCTCCCCGGCGCGCCGCAGCACCGCGGCCCGCCGCTGCGGCGAGGTCGCCGCCCACTCACGCTGGGCCTCGGCGGCCCGGGCGGCGGCGCGGTTCACGTCCTCGGCCGTGGCCAGGCCCACCGTGCCGAGCCGGTCACCGGTGGCGGGCTCGATCACCGGCTGCCCGGTGGGGGAGGCCTGCCAGCCGTCGCTGTGGAACTTCCCGCCCCAGACGTCGCTGTCCAGGAGTGTCATCGTCGTCCCTCTCGTCGGGGTCTTCGGTCGGGGTCTTCGGTTGGGGTCTTCCGTCGGGTTCGGGTCCGCGTCGGTTCAGGAGGGGGTGGTGAGCGTCGTGTCCACCTGGATCAGCCGGGGGTAATCCGGCGTCTCGGCGAGCGCGGCGCGCAGCTCCGCCGCCCCGCCGACGTGCTGGGCGCGGACGCCGTAGCCCTCCGCGACGCGGGTGAAGTCCAGGCCCGGGATGTCGAGCCCGGGCGCGTCCGGCACCCCGAGCAGACCGCCGAACCAGCGCAGCGCCCCGTACGTGCCGTTGCGCAGCAGTACGACGGTCAGCGGGACCCGGTGCTGCGCGGCCGTCCACAGGGCGGTGATGCCGTAGTTGGCCGAACCGTCCCCGATCACGCCGACCACCGGACGGCCGGGCTGGGCCATCGCGACACCGACCGCGCCGGGCAGCCCGAAACCGAGGCCGCCGGCCGCCGGGAAGTAGTAGGAGCCCCGACGGCGCAGGTCCATCTGCCGCCACCACGCCGCGTTGGTCGACGTCGACTCGACGACGTACGCGGTGTCCTCGGGCATCTCCTCGCGCAGCGCGGCGAAGACCTGCTCGGGGTGGAGCCCCGGCCCCTCGGCGGTGAGCGGCTCCGGCACGGGCCGGTAGGCGTCCGCGCCGACGGGGGCACCGGTCGCGTCCAGCGACTCCAGGAGTACGTCGATGACGGCACCCGGGTCCGCGACCAGCGCCTCGCCCATCGGCGCCCGCGCGGCGGCGGAGGCGTCCTCGGTCACCTGGATCAGCCGGGTGCCCTCGGGCAGGTACCGGCCGGGCAGGTGCTCGTGGTAGCGGAAGACCGGCGCGCCCAGCACGAGCACCAGGTCGTGGCCCTCGAACGCCTCCGAGACCGGCGCGATCCCGGCGGGCAGCACGCCCCGGAACTGCGGATGCCGGTTCGGGAACGGCAGCCGGAACTGCGAGGGCGCCGCCCACACCGGACCGCCCAGGCGCTCGGCCAGCCGTACGGCGTCGTCGAAGCGGCCGGCCGAGTCGATGTCGCCGCCCAGCACGAGCGCGGGGCGCCGGGCCGAGGCGACCCGCTCCCCGAGCCACCGGCGCTGCTCGCCGCCCGGCACCGAGGCCCGCAGCACCCGCCGGTCGAGCACGGCCAGGGCGTTGTCGTCGACCTCGGCGGACCAGTCGTCGTACGGCACCGACAGGTAGGTCGGCCGGCGCTGGAGCCGCGCCTCGAAGACGGCCTGGGCGAGCGCGCGCGGCACGTCCCCGGCGCACGCCGGTTCCGCCGCCCAGCCGACCAGCGGCTTCATCAGGGCGGGGGCGTCGATGCTGGCCAGGTTGGCCTCGGGGCCGATGGCGGGGCGCACCTGCTGCCCGGCCACCAGCACGAGCGGTGTACGGGAGGCGACGGCGTTCGTCAGGGCGCCCATCGCGTTGCCGGAACCGGAGGCGGCGTGCAGGTTGACCAGCACCGGGCGGCCGGTCGCCTGGGCGTACCCGTCGGCCATGCCGACGACGGCGCCCTCGTGCAGACCGAGGACGTAGCGGAAGCCGTCGGGCAGTCCGGCGAGGAAGGGCAGCTCGTTGGAGCCCGGATTGCCGAAGACGGTGGTGAGCCCCTGGCGCTCCAGGAAAGCGTGGGAGACACGGCGCACGGATGGCACGGACGTTCCTTTCGGAAGTGACGCGGGACACGCTAGGCACCCCGCGACATGGGCACCAATAGATGTTTCGCCATTGCGATATAGAGTCCGTCGATATGGGCACCTTCGATCTCAACCTGGCGCGCGTCTTCGTGCTGCTCTACGAGACCGGCAGCGTCACGGCCACCGCCGAGACGCTGCACGTCACGCAGCCCACCGTCAGCTACAGCCTGGGCAAGCTGCGCCGGCACTTCGACGACGAGCTGTTCCGCCGCAACGGACGCGGGCTGACCCCCACCGCCGGTGCCCGGCGGCTGTACCTGCCGCTCCAGCGGGCGCTGGCGGAGATCGACGGGACGGTCCGCCAGGGCGACGTCTTCGACGCCGGGAGCATGTCGGGCCGCTTCACCATCGCCCTGTCCGACCTCGGCGAGGCCACGCTGCTGCCGAGGCTCGTGGCCGCCGCGCGCGAGCGGGCGCCGGGGGTGTCCTTCACCGTCCGCCCCTTCGACGTGGAGGACGCCGAGGGGCAGCTGCGCCGCGGCGACCTCGACGCGTTCGTGGCCACCCCGGTGATCACCTCGCACCTCACCGTGCGCATTCCGCTCTTCCGTGAGCGCTACGTCCTGATGGTCGCCGCGGACCATCCGCGCGTGCGGGGCGACGCGGTCACCCCGGCGGACCTCGCGGCCGAGCACCACGCGACCGTGTTCGGACCGAGCGGCCACGTCACCCCCAGGGCCCTGCTGGGCGCCCACGGGCTCCTGGAACGGGTGGCCGTGGACGCCACCCGCTTCTCGATGCTGCCCTACCTGCTGGAACAGACCGACCTGGTGGCCATCGTCCCCGAGTACGTCGGCGAGGTCTTCACGGCCTCCCACCGGGTGCGCCTGGTACGGCTGCCGTTCGAGACCGAGCCCATCGAGATCGCCCTGTACGCACGGCACGAGTCCTCCCGCAGCCCGGCCCAGCGCTGGCTCGTGCGGTTCCTGGCCGAGGTGCTGGGCGAGCAGGTGAGCGCGGCCCAACTGCCGCCGTCGAGCCGTCGTTAGGATCACCGCCATGACGGCACCCGAACCCACCATCCTCGCCACCTCGGGCGGCCACCGCGCGGGCGGCCGGACCATGGTGGCCTTCGACGCCCTGGTCCACCACGCGGTGGACCTCTCGGGCGCGCACGGCCGACGCCCCCGCGTCCTGTACGTGGGCACCGCCATAGGGGACGCCGAGCACTTCACCGCCCGCATGACGGAGGCCGCCCGCGTCGCCGGGTTCGACCTGACACCGCTGCACCTGTTCCCCATGCCCAACGTCGAGGACATCGAGGAGACCGTGCTCGCCCAGGACGTCGTCTGGGTCATGGGCGGATCGGTGGCCAACCTGCTGGCCGTGTGGCGCGTGCACGGCCTGGACCGGATCATGCGCCGGGCCTGGGAGGCGGGCGTGGTGCTCAGCGGCGTGAGCGCGGGCTCCCTGTGCTGGTTCCAGGGCGGCGCCACCGACTCCTTCGGACCCGAACTGCGCCCGATCACCGACGCGTTGGACTTCCTGCCCTACGGCAACGGGGTCCACTACGACGTCGACCCGGGCCGCCGCCCGCTGATCCACCGGCTCGTCGCCGACGGCACCCTGCCGACGGCCCACTGCACGGACGACGGCGTCGGCCTCGTCTACCGCGGCACCGAACTGGTGGAGGCGGTCACCGAAGTCCCGGGCAAGGGCGCCTACGTGGTGGTACGCGACGGTGACACCGCGGTCGAGGCGAGGCTGGAGCCGCGCGAGCTGCCCGGTCCGCGGCGGTGACCCGTCCGCGCAGACGAACGGGACAACGCCGCACGGGCGGGACAGGCCGCCGCGGGCAAGGCGAGTGACGCCGCGTCGGCGGCCAAGGCCGGCGCCCAGCGTTCCGCCGACGCCGCGAACGGCGCCGTGCAGACGGCGGCCAAGACCGTCGCGGCCGGCCGCCAGGCCGTCGTCACCACCTCGGAACAGGTCGCGGCCACGGCGAAGACGGCGTGGACGGTGGTCGCCCAGCGCAAACTCGTCGCCGCCGGGGTGTGCGCCGGCCTCACCGCCGTCACCGCCGCGTCCTACGCGATGGGCCGCCGCGCCGGGCGTCACACGCACGGTCCCCTCACCCGTCTCACCGGCGGCCGGATCTGACACCGGCCACCACGCACGGCACCACTCCCCGGACAGGGGAAGATGGGACTCGCGAGCGAAGTCCCGACCTACGCGGAGGAGTGGGCGCATGCAGCACGACCGAGCCGGCCGGCCGGCCGGCCCCGAGGACCTGATCGACGTCGCCCGGCTGGTGACGGCGTACTACGCCCTGCACCCGGACCCGGCGGAGCCGGGGCAGCGCGTGGCCTTCGGAACGTCCGGACACCGGGGTTCGTCCCTGGCGGCGGCGTTCAACGAGGACCACATCGCCGCCACCAGCCAGGCCATCTGCGAGTACCGCTCGGCACAGGGCACCGACGGCCCGCTCTTCCTGGGCGCCGACACCCACGCCCTGTCCGAGCCCGCACGGGTCACCGCACTGGAGGTGTTCGCCGCCAACGACGTGACCGTCCGCATCGACAGCGCGGACGGCTACACCCCCACCCCGGCGGTCTCCCACGCCATCCTCACCCACAACCGGGGCCGCACCTCGGGCCTCGCCGACGGCGTGGTCGTCACCCCCTCGCACAACCCGCCCGCCGACGGCGGCTTCAAGTACAACCCGCCCAACGGCGGCCCCGCGGGCTCGGACGCCACCTCCTGGATCCAGGACCGGGCGAACGAGATCATCGCGGCCGGACTGAAGGACGTACGGCGCATCCCCTACGCGCGGGCGCTCGCCGCCCCCGGCACCGGCCGCCACGACTTCCTCGACGCCTACGTCCGCGACCTGCCGAGCGTCCTCGACCTCGACGCGATCCGCTCCGCGGGCGTGCGCATCGGCGCGGACCCGCTGGGCGGCGCCTCCGTGGCCTACTGGGGACGGATCGCCGAGGAGCACCGCCTCGACCTGACGGTGGTCAACCCGCTCACCGACCCGACCTGGCGCTTCATGACGCTGGACTGGGACGGCAAGATCCGCATGGACTGCTCGTCCCCGCACGCCATGGCCTCCCTGATCGAGCGGCGCGACCGCTTCACCATCGCCACGGGCAACGACGCCGACGCCGACCGCCACGGCATCGTCACCCCCGACGGCGGCCTGATGAACCCCAACCACTACCTCGCCACCGCCATCGCCTACCTCTACGCCCACCGCGCGGACTGGCCGGCCGACGCGGGCGTGGGCAAGACGCTGGTGTCCTCCGGCATGATCGACCGGGTCGCCGCCGACCTCGGCCGCCGCCTGGTCGAAGTGCCCGTGGGCTTCAAGTGGTTCGTGGACGGGCTGGTCGACGGCTCCCTCGGCTTCGGCGGCGAGGAGTCCGCCGGGGCGTCGTTCCTGCGCCGGGACGGCTCCGTGTGGACCACCGACAAGGACGGCATCATCCTCGCCCTGCTCGCCTCCGAGATCACCGCCGTCACCGGCGAGACCCCCTCCGAGCACTACGCCGCGCTCACCGCCCGGTTCGGCGAGCCCGCGTACGCCCGCATCGACGCCCCCGCCACCCGCGAGGAGAAGGCCCGGCTGGCCAAGCTGTCCCCGGCCCAGGTCACGGCCGACACCCTCGCCGGGGAGGCGGTCACCGGCGTGCTCACCGAGGCGCCCGGCAACGGCGCCCCGATCGGCGGCATCAAGGTGACCACCGAGAACGCCTGGTTCGCGGCCCGGCCCTCCGGCACCGAGGACGTCTACAAGATCTACGGCGAGTCGTTCCTCGGCGCGGACCACCTCCGGCAGGTGCAGGACGAGGCCAAGCTCGTCGTCCTCGGCGCCCTGGGCGGCTGACGCCGCACCACCGACGCCGTACGGCGGTCCCCGGGCCGGTCAGCCACGGCCGGCCCGGGGGAGTGCCACGGTCAGGTCGCGGATCTCGTAGCCGTCGATGGCCTCCTGGAAGGCGACCCGCGGCTCCCCGGTCGTCCGGATCCCGTCGAGGGCGAACAGGCGGCTGAGAAACACGTCCGTCTCCAGCAGGGCGATGTGCGCCCCGGGACACCGGTGCGGTCCGTCCCCGAAGGAGAGCCCCGCTCCGACCGCCTCGGCGCGTTCCGGGCGGACGAGCAGCGGCTCCTCACCCACGGCCTCCGGGTCCGCGTTGGCGTCGTCCAGGTGGACCTCGACGTACTCGCCGGGGCGCACCGTCACCGGCCCGTCGGGGCAGGACAGCTCCAGCGGCTCGGTGGCCCGCCTGCGCAACCGCCCGATGACGGGCTCCAGCCGCAGCAGCTCCTGGAGGACGGCGAGACGCCCGGCCTCGTCCGCCGACCGGTAGTGGTCGCGCAACTCGGCGTCCGAGAACAGGTGCCAGGCGGCCAGGCACACGAACTCGCGGGTGGTGACCATGCCGGCCGCGGCGAACGTCAGACACTCACCGAGGATCTCGACGTCCGAGCAGCCCTCCGCGATCAGGTGGGAGATCAGATCGTCGTGCGCACGGCGCCGGTGCGCGCGGACGGCGGGACGCACGTCGGCCAGGTGGACGCGGAGCCAGTTGGTGTTCTGCCGCACCAGCCAGTACAGGCCCCGGACACTGGTCAGACCGGGCTCGCCGAACTTCTCCGGGAAGAACCGCTCCAGCCTGCGGCGGATGCCGGGCCTGCCGTAGCGCAGCCCGACGACCTCGCTCACCACGCCGACGGCCAGACCGAAGGCGAGATCGGAGAGCGGGGCCTCGCCCGCCGAGCGCAGGACGGCCAGCTGCTCCTCGGCGATCCGGACCATCGGCTCGCGGTAGTGCTCGTCCACCCGGCGGGGGGTGAAGAAGCGGGCGGTCTGCCTGCGGTGCTCCCGGTGCTCGGGGCCGTCCCGGTAGAGCACGGGCCGGCGGACGCGCGGCGGGAGCTTCTCCACCGTCTCGACGCCGAGCCCCGCCTGCACGGTGCCCGGATGGCGCAGCAGCGCCCGTGCGACGGCGAAATCGTGCACCTGCCAGGTCCCGTCCGCCGCGCGGCCGACCGGGCACGTGGGCGCGGCCCGCCCCCGGTCGGCCTTCCGCGCGGAGACCCGTCCGTCCTGCACCACGTGGCCACCCCCCCCAAGTCCGGCCGTGCGGCCCCGGCGACCGCCGCGGCCCGACTACGTGGTCAACAGGATCGGTCACCCGCCCGACGCCGACCAGCCCCGGAACCCGCCGAGTCGGACCGCTCCGCGCCTGCCGGGCCGGGCGGCCCGGAGACCGGGCGCGCCTCCGCGCTCTGGGCTGCGACGGCGGCGAGTGGCTCCCGCGCGCCCTCACCGGACCGCGTCTCGCGGCCGAGGGCATCGACATCTCCGAGAGCGCGCTCGGCCACGATTCCCGCCGCGCGGGTCGTGATGGGGCGGGTGATGTTTGCCGGATTCGGGGGTAGACGGGCTGGCGTAGCGGTCAAGGCTCAGGAAGAGGGCGGATCGGATGGACGGGGCTGCCCACACGGGGGACCGGCTGAGTGACGTACCGGTCAAGGTTTCGGCGGAGTACCAGGGCAGGCCCGGCGACATCGCCAGGGGCCGGGAACTGGCCGGGGCGTTCCTGGCACGCGTGCGCGAGGCTCAGGGCGCCGCGGTGTCCGACCGCGCGGTGGAAGTGGTGCAGCTGGTGGTCAGCGAGCTGCTGACGAACGCCTGCAAGTACGCGCCCGGCCCGTCGCTGGTCGAACTCGAACTGGCGGAGGACCGGGTGGAGGTCACGGTGTGGGACAGCGCGCCGGTGCTGCCCGTGCCCGCGACCGCCGACCCCGGCCGGATCGGCCGGCACGGGCTGGAGATCGTCACGGCCGTCTGCGAGAGCTTCGAGGTGCACCGGGAACCGGTCGGCAAGCGCATGAGGGCCGCGGTGGGTCTCACCGGCCAGCCGACCGCCCCCCTCGGCCGGCCTGCCTGACCCTCCACCGCACGCGGCGACGAGCCTGTGGCCGCACGGGGGCGCCATCGGCCTGTGCGGCAGCATGTCATCGGCCTGAGCAGCACGGCCACCTCGGCCGTCGTACGCGGCGGCCCCGGCTACCGGTCGCCCGGCCGAGGGGCCCCGGCGCGGAGTCGGTACACGACACAGCGGCGCAGGGGGCTGTCCTCGGGGATCTCCGGGTCGTCGAAGTCGTCGGCCGGGTCGTAGGTCATGCCGAGCCGGTCCATCACCGCCCGCGAGCGCAGGTTGCCGGCCGTGGTCACCGCGAGCACCTCCGGCAGTGCGAGGCACTCGAAGGCGTGGGTCACCGCGGCCCGCGCGGCCTCGGTGGCATAGCCGTGGCCCCAGGCCGGGCGGGCCAGGCGCCAGCCCGCCTCCACCCCGGTGAACGGCATGCCGTCCTCCACGGGATCGAGCCCGGCGAAGCCGATGAACTCGCCGGTGGCGGCGATCTCCACCGCCCACCAGCCCCAGCCCCGCCGGTCGAGGTCGGCCTGGAAGCGGGCCACGGACGCCTCGCTCTGCGCCCGGGTCAGGACCTGCGGGAAGTACGCGCGAACCACCGGATCGGCGTTCATGGCCGCCCACGGGTCCAGGTCGGACGTCCGCCAGTCGCGGAGCACGAGACGATCGGTTCGAAGTTCGGGCATCACGCGAAGGTACGGCGTCCGGCCCGGCGGAGCGACCGGATTACGCGTCCGGGGCCTCCCCCCTTCGGCCGCACGGAGCGGTTCGTCCCCGCCCGCCGGGGGAACCTGGCGGGAGGACGGCATCGGAAGGCTGTGAGGGTCGTGACGTCACGCTGGGCCGGCCCCCGGGACGGCGAGGAACCGGGCCACGACACGTCGGACGGGACGGACGGCGCGCCGGAGCCCGACTTCGCCCGCGCCGTCCTGCGCGCCCTGGGCGCCGGAGTCCTCACCCTCGGCCCCACCGCCCGGATCACCTCGGTGAACCCTTGGGCCGAGCACCTGCTGGGACGGTCGGAGCAGGAGATGCTCGGGCACGACGCGCACGACCTCCTGCACCGGCATGCCGACGGCAGCCCCGTGCCGCGCGAGCGCTGCGCACTGCGCCGCCCCCTGCACGGGGTGCCCGCCGAGGAGGGGAGCGACGAGTACTTCCAGCGGGCCGACGGCACCACGGTCCCCATCATCTGGGCCACCACCCCCTTGGTCCGCGGGGGACGGCAGGAAGGGCTGGTGCTCGTCTTCCACGACTTCAGCCTGCACCGCAGCGCCGCCGAGGAGACCCAGGCACGGACCACCGCCCTGGAGAACCTCACCGCCCAGTTGCACCTGGTCGCCGAGATCTCCACCGTGCTGGTCCCCACCGAGCGCACCTCCACCACCCTGCGCCGCCTCGTGCGGCTGCTGGTGCCGGAACTGGGCCAGTGGGCGGCGGTCGAGGTCTTCTCGGGCCAGTCGGACGTACTGGAGCGGGTGGCCGTCCGCAGCAGCGACCAGCCGGGCCGGGCCAGAGCACTGCGCGGACCCATGACCTCGCTGCCGGACCAGGCCCGCGCCGCGCTGACCCTGCTCCTCAAGGGCGACCGGCCCGTCCCGCTCGGCGCCGACCAGCTGTTCCACGACCCGGAGCACCCGCTCGCCGCCACCCACCGGGTGCTGTTCGAACGGCTCGGCGGCCACGCGGCCGTCGTCGTCCCCCTCCGCACCCGGCAGCGGTCCTACGGAATCCTGACCGTGGCCCGCGCCGGAGGGCGCCCCGCCCACACCGAGGCGGAGATCGCCCTGCTGGCCGACATCGGCCGCCGCGTCGGAATGGTCCTGGACAACGCCCGGCTGTACCACGAGCAGCAGAACGTCGCCGAGACCATGCAGCGCCAGCTCCTGACCCCGCTCCCGCAGGTCGACCACCTCCGGATGGCCGCCCGCTACTGGCCCGCCGAGAGCGCCATGGAGGTCGGGGGCGACTGGTACGACGCCTTCCTCCTCGGCGACGGCGTGATGGCCCTGGTCATCGGGGACGTGGTCGGACACGACCTGCAGGCCGCCGCCCACATGGCCGAGGTCCGCAACATGCTGCGCGCCCTCGCCTGGGACCACCAGGAGCCGCCCAGCGTGATCATGCGCCGCCTGGACGAAGCCGTGACCAACACCAGCGACGCGCCCATGGCCACCCTCGTCTTCGCCCGCGTCGAAGGCGCCGAGGGCGGCCCCTGGCGGCTGCACTGGGTGAACGCCGGCCACCCACCGCCCCTGCTGGTCACACGGGACGGCGAGACGCGCTTCCTGGAGGGCGGCCACGGCCCGCTCATCGGCATGAGCGCCACCCTGCGCCTCGGCCTGAACTGGCCCGACACGCGTGAGGACCTCCCGCCGGAGAGCCTCCTGCTGCTCTACACCGACGGCCTGGTGGAGAGCCGGGACCTCCCCATCGACGTGGGCATGGACCAGCTCCGCCACCACGCCGGCGTACTCGCCCGGCGGGTGGACAGGTGGAACGTCGACGACTTCTGCGACGAACTGCTCGCGCGCATCGCGCCCCGCGGGGACGACGTCGCCCTGCTCGCCCTGCGGGTGCCCGCCGCCGGCATGGGCGCCCCCGGCGACACCGAGCCGCCTCCGCCGCCCCAGTCCGGGCAGAGCGAGGCCGCCCCCGACCGGGCCGCGCCCGGCTCGCGGCGCCAGGAGGCCGAGGTGGGGGACCCGACCCACACGGAGCCGGAGGAGTAGCGGACCAGGGGCCGCGGGCGGGGGTGGCAGGCCGCCCCGGGGTGACACCCCGTCCGGACCGGCCCAACTCCGCAGCCGTCCGGGACCAGTTCACAGGCCCCGGGGAAGCGTTCCCGGCACCCGAACGGGCGGGGTGTTCACCCGGCTGAGCGCCTTGAGTGGTGCGAGACGGGCGGTGGGCTGACGGTGATTCACGTCGGGGCCGGGTCCCCTCAGCTGACGAAGCACCAGCTGCCCGGTCGTGACGGAAGGAACCTCAGATGCGTTCTGCTCGCATGCTCCTGACCACGGCGGCGGCCTCGGCCGTCTTCGTCCTCGGCGCCCCCGGTGCCTACGCGGCGGCCGGTGGCGACTGGGACCACGACGACTCTTCCTACAGCAAGGAGCACGACAACGGAAGCAAGCACGACGAGCCGCGCGGCGGAATGCACACCGGCGGTGGCGCGCTCGCCGCGGTGACCGAGGGCGACTGGGACCACGAGGACGCGTCCTCCGGCAAGGAGCACGACAACGGAGGCAAGCACGAGGACGGAAGCAAGCACGACGAGCCGCGCGGCGGCATGCACACCGGCGGCGGTGCGCTGGCCGCGGTGAACGAGGGCGACTGGGACGGCGGCGGCCGCGAGTCCAAGGAAGGCGGCTCGCAGACCTACCGGCAGGACGAGGGCGAGAGCTCCCGGGGCGGCGGCGAGCACGAGAAGCCGCGCGGTGGCATGCACACCGGCGGTGGCGGCCTGGCCACGCCGACCACGACCGCCGGCGGGCTGGCCGTCCTGGCCGTCGCCGCGACCGGCCTCTACGCCGCCCGACGCAAGAAGTCGGCTCACGGAGTGGCTTAAGCCGTGCCGGGCGCGATAGCAGCCGGGCCGCCACCCAGGAACCACGGGGCGGCCCGGCTCGCCTCCCGCCCATCGTGTCCGCCCCCGCCGTGCTCCAGTGAGGTCGTCCCCGATGTCAGTCCCCCCTTCCGCCCCCGCCCCGGCCGACGACGAGACGACGACCGGTCAGGGTTCCCGCTCCGGCCTGATGGTGCTGTGCGCCGTGGCCCTGCTGATCCTCGCGGTGAGCCTGGTCGGCGGCAACGACACGTCCGCCGACTCCGCCCGCCCCCCGCTGCCCGCCCACCCCGGCACGACCGCCTCGTCCGCGCCGCCCGCGACCGGCGCGGCGGACTCCGCCCTGCCCCGGTCGAAACCGGTGCGCCTGCGGATCCCCGAGATCTCGGTCGACGCGCCCTTCACCGACCTCGCCATCGGCGACAAGGGGCAGTTGCAGCCGCCGCCCGCCGGCGACACCAACCTCGTCGGCTGGTACGCCAAGGGCACCTCCCCGGGCGAGAGAGGCACCGCGATCATCGCCGGGCACGTGGACACGAAGACGTCGGCCGCCGTCTTCGCCCGCCTCGACCAGCTCGACAAGGGCGACAAGTTCCGGGTCGAGCGCGCGGACGGGCGCGAGGCGACCTTCGTCGTCGACGACCTGGAGACCTTCGCCAAGGACGAGTTCCCCAGTGAACGCGTCTACGGCGACACCGACCGGCCCGAGGTACGGCTCATCACCTGTGCCGGCGACTACGACCACAAGGCCAAGGACTACACGGACAACCTGGTCGTCTTCGCGCACCTCGGCTGAGGCCGCGCCCCGGCCGGCCGCGGTGCCGGTCACCCGCGCAGTGCATCCCGGTCGCGCGCCGTCGGAGCCGGGCACAGGATCGAGGCAAGCCGGCGTCGCATCACCGCGGCCGACGTTCAGTTCCGCCCCCGCGAAGGAGATGTGCGCAGGATGACCACCACGTCCACCCCTGCTTCCGAACCGCTGACGCGACAGCTGTCGCACCAGGTCTCCCAGTCCGTGTTCGACGGCTCCCGCCTGCGGGTCGTCCTGCTGGTGGAGGTCTACGACGGAGCCCAGCAGCAGTTCCTCGAGACCTACGAGAACCTGCGCAGCCACGTCGAGTCCGTCCCCGGGCACATCGGCGAGCAGCTGTGCCAGTCCATCGAGAACCCCTCCCAGTGGCTCATCACCAGCGAGTGGGAGAGCGCGCCGCCGTTTCTGAACTGGGTGAGCAGCGAAGAGCACGTGCGGATGGTCAAGCCGCTGCACAGCTGTGTGCGGGACACCCGGTCGCTCCGTTTCCACGTGGTCCGCGAGACCGGCCGTCCGGCGGCGGGTGCCGATCCCTCCCGGGGCGGACTGCAGGCCGCGCCGCGCATCGGCGACGGCATCATCCGGCACGCGCTCACCTTCACGGTGAAACCGGGCGGTGAGGAGGCGGTCGGCAAGATCCTCGCCGACTACGCCTCGCCCGAGCCGCGGGTCGACGACACCACGCGACTGTGCCGCACGTCCCTGTTCCTGCACGGCAACCGGGTGGTGCGGGCGATCGAGGTGCGGGGCGACCTGCTCGCCGCGCTGCGGCACGTGGCCGAACAGCCCGAGGTGCGGGCCGTCGAGGAGGCCATCAACCCGTACCTGGAACAGGACCGGGACCTCGGCGACCCGGAGTCCGCCCGGGTGTTCTACACGCGGGCGGCGCTGCCCGCCGTCCACCACGTCACCGCGGGGGAGCAGCGGGGCGAGGCGCAGCGGCACGCGCTGTCGTACCCGGCCCGGCCGGGCTGCGGCATGCGGCTGGCCCAGCTGCTCGCCGAGCACGACGAGGCGGCGGCCAGGGATCCGCGCAGCCTCGTCCTGTGCAGCACCATCTTCCAGCGCGACGACGTCGTGGTGCGGCTGGTCGACGTACGCGGCGACCTCCACGACGGCGAACCCGCGGTGACCCTCGGTCTGCCGGACGCCGGCCGGGTGTCCGAGCTGACGACCCTGCTGGACGGCTTCACGGACGCCGGTTCCCCGACGGGCGGCGGACTCGTCCGCGCGCTGGAGGGCGCCCGGATGGAGCTGGTCACCGACCGGCGCGCGCCGGACGCCTGAACGGCCCGCACCCACGCGTCGGCCGCCGCACCGCCCAAGGGCGGTCCGGCGGCCGACGCGTGTGCGTGCGGGGGTCGGCTCACTCAGGCACGGTGCAGTCGAAGGCGTGCAGGTACGGGTTGACCGGGCGGATGTCGTCGATGACGAGTCCCGCCTCGGTCAGCCGGCCGACCATGCTGTCGGTGGTGTGCTTGGCACCGCCGACGTTGAGGAGCAGCAGCAGGTCCATGGCGGTGCTGAAACGCATCGACGGTGTGTCGTCGACGAGGTTCTCGATGACGACGACCCGCGCCCCCGGGCCGCCCGCCGCCATGACGTTGCGCAGCGCGCGGGCGGTGCTGTCGTCGTCCCACTCCAGGATGTTCTTGATGACGTACACGTCGGCCCGCACGGGGATGGCCTCGCGGCAGTCGCCCGGCACGATGCGGACGCGGTCCGCGAGCGCGCCGCCCTCGCGCAGCCGGGGGTCGGCGTTCTCCACCACCCGCGGCAGGTCGAGCAGGGTGCCCTGCATGGTCGGGTACTTCTCCAGCAGGCTCGCCACCACGTGTCCCTGGCCGCCGCCGATGTCGGCGACCGAGGTGCTCGCCGACAGGTCGAGGAGGGCGGCGACGTCCTGGGCGGACTGCCGGCTGGACGTCGTCATGGCACGGTTGAAGACCTCGGCCGACTGGGGCGCGTCCTCGTTGAGGTAGGTGAAGAACTCCTTGCCGTACAGGCCCTCGACGACGTTGGAGCCGGTGCGCACCGCCTCGTCGAGCAGGGGCCAGGCGTCCCAGGTCCACGGTTCGGTGCACCACAGGGTGATGTTGCGCAGGCTGTGCGGGTCGTCTTCGCGCAGCAGGCGGGACATGTCGGTGTGCGCGAAGGTCCCGTTCCGGTGCTCGGTGAAGACGCCGTAGCAGGTCAGGGCGCGCAGCAGTCGGCGCAGCGGCTTGGGCTCGGTCTTCACCGCGGCCGCGAGGTCCTCCACGGCCATGGGGGTGTCGCCGAGGGCGTCGGCGACGCCGAGCCGTGCGGCCGCGCGGAGGGCGGCGGCACATGCCGCCCCGAACACGAGCTCCCTCAGCCGCATGGGCGGGGGTGGGGCAGTCTGTGCGGTCGTCATGTGCCGCTTTCCTTCCTTCTTCGGTCCACGGGCCTTCTTCGGTCCACGGGTGGTTACGGCCGGCTCAGCACAGGCCCGCGGGCTTGGAGGCGCCGCAGGTGTTGCCGCTGAAGGTGTTGCTCTTGCCGGTGTCGCCGGTCCCGGCGTTGACCAGGTCGGCGGGGGAGTTCGCGCTCAGCCGGTTGCCGTTGACCTCGTTCTTCGAGTTGGCGGCGCCCACCATGCTCGAGGCCAGGACGATGCCGCCGGACATCGATGACTTGCCCGAGTTGCCCTCGACCGTGTTGTCGGCGACCAGCACCTTCTCGACGCCGGTCAGCACGATGCCGGAGCCCTGGAGCGCCTCCAGCCGGTCGGTCTTCGGGCAGGACTTGTTGTTGCGCACGATGTGGTTGTCGCGCACGACCAGGTCACCGGCCTTGGGCGCGTTCTCGTCGCCGACGACGAACACACCGGCGCAGTTGCCGGTGATGTGGTTGCCCGCGACGGCGAGGTTGCGCAGGCGCCGGACGGTGACGCCGATCCGGTTGCCCTCGAGCCGGTTGTGCGCGACGAGGGTGCCCTCGGTGTCGGCGGCGCCCTCCTCGGTCTTGACCGTGTTGGCGAGGAAGACGCCCGCGTCGCCGTTGTCGCGGGCGGTGTTGCCGCGGATGATGCCGTGGACCGACCGCTCCTGGGCGATGCCCCAGACGCCGTTCTTCACCGCGTTCACGTTCCGGACCGTCAGCCCGTCGGTGGCCATCGAGAACACACCGGTACGGGTGAAGCCGGTCACCGTCAGGTCGGAGACGGTGATGCCCTTGACGTTCTCGTCCTTCGTGCCGATCACGCAGATGCCGTTGCCGCCCTCGGCGCACGTGTTGGCGGCCGCCTTCTTGGTGCTGGGCCTGATGACCGTGGAGCGGCCCATGCCCCGCAGGGTGAGACCGGGGGTGCTGACCTTCACGCTCTCGTGATAGGTGCCGGTGGTGACGAGAACGGTGTCACCAGCCTTGGCGGCGTCCACCGCCTTCTGGATCGATTCTCCGGGGTGGACCAGGTGGGTCCTGGGGACGGAGGACGCCGGGGCCGCGCCGAGCCCCGTCCCGATCATGGCTGCGGTGCACACCAGGTACACGACATGGCATTTCTTCATATTCCGAAAGATATGCCGGGAATATTCCCGGACGGCTCGGATGAGCCATCCGACGGCGTGTCATGAACGAACGCTGAACGGGTGGTTCTTGGGCACAAGGCGTACGTGATCTTCATGTCGGCCACCCGGGAAGGAACGACCAACGTGACCGTGCCTGAACGCCATGTCCGTGGCGGACGTGTGAGGCGTCGCTTCGACCTCCGGGCGACGACCGTGACGTTCGCCCTCGCCGCCGTCGCCCTGGTCCTGGTGGGATGGGTCGTGCGCATGGCGTTCGACGTGGCGCAGCGGCGGCCGGCCTGGGTGTTCGTCCTGGTGCTCGGTGTGGTCACGGCCGCCCTCCTGCGCCGGAGCGCGCGGAGACGGGGCTCCGCCGCGCGGGCGGCCCTTCGTACCACGGACGCCTTGGCGGCGGCCACGGCGACGGCGCTCGACGAACTGGAGCAGGGGCGCGCGGCGGAAGGGAGGGAGCACGCGTGCGCCGAGGAGGCCACCGTGGTGGTCCGCGCCGAGCACGAGGAGCTCAGCCCCGACGAGTTCGAGGAGGCGATAGCGGACCTGTGCAGGCGCGACGGCTGCACCGAGGTCGAGGTCGTGGGCGGGGCGGGCGATCTCGGCGCCGACGTGCTGGCGGTGGCTCCCGACGGCCGGCGGGTCGTCATCCAGTGCAAGCGCTACGGCGACGACAACAAAGTCGGCTCCCAGGACCTCCAGCGCTTCGGCGGCACCTGCTACACCGTGCACGGGGCCGACGTGGCGGTCCTCGTCACCAGCAGCGACTTCACCACACCGGCCGCCGACTACGCCGAGTGGTGCGGCATAGTCTGCGTGAACGAGGAGCAGCTGCGCGACTGGTGCGAGGGCGGGGGACCGGCGCCCTGGGAGCAGCTTCCACCGGAGGGGAACGGGACGGAGCCGTCCGGGCGGGCCTTGTGGTGAGACGGGCGGCCCACCGACCCGCGATCGGCGGGTGGAGAGGGGTTTCACCGCCGTCCGGTGGCAACCTGTGCGGCATGGGCAAGACCGCACTGATCGTCATCGACATGATCAACACCTACGACCACCAGGACGCCGAGTTCCTGATCCCCGCCGTGGAATCCGTGCTGCCGAACGTGACCGGCCTGCTGGACCGGGCCAGGCGGCAGGGCGTCCCCGTGATCTACGTCAACGACAACTTCGGGGAGTGGCGCTCGCACCACGGCGAGATCCTCGACAAGGCCCTCTCCGGGCCGCACTCCCGGCTCGTCGAGCCGCTGAAGCCGGACGAGTCCTCCCTCTTCGTGGTCAAGGCACGCCATTCGGTGTTCTTCGAGACCCCGCTGACCTATCTGCTGCACCAGCAGGGGATCGACCGGCTCGTGCTGTGCGGGCAGGTGACCGAGCAGTGCGTGCTCTACTCGGCGCTGGACGCCCACATCCGCCATCTGCAAGTCATCGTTCCGCGTGACGCGGTAGCCCACATCCACGCCGACCTGGCGGACGCGGCGCTGCGCATGATGGAGCGGAACATGGGCGCCCGGGTGTGCGACAGCGGCGAGTTGTGGACGTGAGACGCCTCGCCGCCGCGCCGTGGGCGGGGCACGCGCCGGGTGTCAGCTCCGCAGGCTGCGCACGGGCAGGACGAGCTGCGCCGCAGAGGAGAGCGTGTCCTCGTGGTTGGCGAACGCGGCGACCGCCGCACCGTCGCCCGGCTCGCCCCCGGACCACGGGCGCGTGGCGAAGATGAGACAGGCGTATCCCTGCCGGTCGACCGCCGCCCGCCACTGAGGGGTGGGAACGAACTGGGCGTTGACCCCCGGCATGGTGAGGGCCGCCGCGCCCGGCACGACGAGCAGGCCGATCGGCAGGTCGGGCAGGACGGTGGCGTCCAGGACGGTGTCGCCACCCACCGCGATTCCGGCGCGGCTCAGCAGCCCCTCGACGGCGGCCGGGGCCGCCTCCGGGCCGCCCTCCCCGTCGCCGAGGGAGCAGGCGAGGAGGAAGGGGACGTCGCCGTCGGGCGTCGCACGGCTCCAGCACATGATGACGAGCGTGCCGAGGTCGGCGGTTCGCAGGGGGCGCGGGTCAGTGGAGATCGAGGTCACCGCGAAACGGTAAGCGCGCGCGGCGACGCGTCCGCCCGGCCGTCACCCGACTGGGCGACACCCTCGCGCTTCTTCACACGAACGAGGGGCGTCCGCCGACCCGGTCAGTGCTGGGACAGCCGCCCGCGGATGTCGTCGAAATGCCGGTGCACGGCCGTCTCCGCGGCCTCCGCGTCACCGGCGCGCACGGCCTCGACGATCCTGGCGTGCATCCGGGCCAGTTCCTCGCCGTCGGCCGCCGCGCCGATCCCCCGCGCCTGCGCGCGCACCCGGTGGAAGGCGCTCCAGAAGGCGTCGAGCAGCTCGCTGAGCAGGTCGTTGTCGAGCGAGCGGTGCAGTACCCGGTGGAAGGCGCGGTCGGTGCGGGACGCGATCTCGCCGCCCTCGCGCACCTCCGTGTGCATCGTCTCCACCAGCGCGTCCAGCTCGGCCAGATCCTCCTCGGGCAGCCGCCCGGCGAGCCGGTGCATGAGTCCCGCCTCCAGGGCCTCGCGCAGTTGCAGCAGTTCGAGCAGGCTGCCGTGGCCCCGGCGGTGCCCGACCACCGTGCGGAACGCCATGGCCTCGGTCATCGGCTCCAGCGACATGGTCCCGACATAGGTCCCGAAGCCGCGGCGGATCTCGACGATGTGCATGGCCTGGAGGGACTTGAGCGCCTCCCGCAGCGAGTTGCGGCTGACGCCGAAACGCTCCATCAGCTCCGTCTCGGTGGGCAGCGGGTCACCGGGACCCAGGCCCCGTTCGACGATCAGCTCCTTGATCTTCTCCTCGGCGTCGGCGGCGACCGAGCCCATGTGACGTCCCCTCTCGACCCTTGACATCCCCTGCTCTGCCATGTGTCACTCTAACAGGACGTGGGACATCCTACGTCCCCCGTCACCAGGGGCTTCGGTGTGCTGCTGCCCGCCGCGGTCCCGGGACGGGGACAGCGCGACCTGGAGTACCGCATGCCCGTCCCCATGCCGCTGAGCGGCGTCGTCCCCCCGGTCATCACCCCCCTCACCCCGCAGGGGGAGGTGGACACCGCCTCCGTGCGCCGGCTCACCGAGCACCTGATCACGGCCGGGGTGCACGGACTGTTCCTGCTGGGATCCAGCGGCGAGGCCGCCTACCTCACCGACGCCCAGCGGCTGACCGCGCTGGAGGCCGCCGTGGACGCCGCGGCGGGCCGCGTCCCCGTCCTCGCCGGGATCATCGACACCACCACGGCCCGCGTCCTCGACCGCGCGGCCGACGCGGTCCGGGCGGGCGCCGACGCCCTCGTGGCCACGGCGCCCTTCTACACCCGCACCCACCCCGTGGAGATCGCCGACCACTTCCGGCGCGTCCGCGAGGGAGCCGCCCTGCCGCTGTTCGCCTACGACATCCCCGTCGCCTTGCACACCAAGCTGCCCCGCGACCTGGTCCTCGGCCTGGCCGGGGACGGCACCCTCGCCGGGCTCAAGGACTCCAGCGGCGACGAGGGCTCCCTGCGCCGCCTGCTGGTCGAACTCCGCCGCCGCGCCCCCGGTTTCACCGTGCTCACCGGCTCCGAACTCACCGTCGACGGCGCGCTGCTCGCCGGCGCCGACGGCGTCGTGCCCGGCCTCGGCAACGTCGACGCCCACGGCTACGTACGCCTCTACGCGGCCGCCCGGGCCGGGGACTGGGCGGCCGCCAGGGCCGAACAGGACCGGCTCGCCGCCCTGTTCGCCCTCACCGACGCGGGCGATCCCGCGCTGATGGGCGGCAGCTCCAGCGCGCTCGGCGCCTTCAAGGCCGCGGCCCACCTGCTGGGCCTCATCGACTGCCCGGCCACCGCCGCACCGCAGGTACCGCTCGACGCGCCGGCCGTGGCCCGGGTCCGCGACCGGCTCGCCGAGGCCGGACTCCTCTGACCCCCCGGTCCCGCCCGCCCCCGCATCCGTCCGCGACGCGCGTCTCCCCACCCGCTTAGGATCGCCATGTCATCTGCGCGCACCACCCCGACCTCCCGGCCCTGGTACCGCGAGATCACCCGGGAGAAGTGGAAGTCCTTCTTCGCCGCCTGGATCGGCTACCTCCTCGACGGCTTCGACTTCGTCCTCATCACCCTCGTACTGACCGAGATCGCCGACGACTTCGGACTGTCGACCGTCGAGTCCGCCAGCCTCGTCTCCGGAGCCTTCATCACCCGCTGGCTGGGCGGCGCGGTGCTCGGCGCGCTCGGCGACCGGTTCGGCCGCAAGAGCGCCATGGTGGCCAGCATCCTGCTCTACTCGGTCGGCACCTTCGCCTGCGGCTTCGCCTGGGACTACACCAGCCTGTTCACGGCCCGCCTGCTGATCGGCATGGGCATGGCCGGCGAGTACAGCGCCAGCGCCACCTACGTCCTGGAGAGCTGGCCCGCCCGGCTGCGCAACCGCGCCTCCGGCTTCCTCATCTCCGGCTTCTCGCTGGGCGGCGTCCTGGCGGCCGAGGTCTACGAACACGTCGTGCCCGGACACGGCTGGCGCTGGCTGTTCTACATCGGCCTGTTCCCCGTCGTCGTCGCCCTGTGGGTACGCCGGGCGCTGCCCGAGGCCGACGACTGGGAGGCACGGGTGGGGGCCACCGGTGAACGGCCCAACCCCTTCCGGCCGCTGTTCGCGGGCCGCCGCCGGGCGACGGTCAACACGGTGCTCGCGGTCGTCGCCACGGGTTCGCTCTTCGCGGTGTTCACCCCGCTCGGCGCGGGCGCCGTGCCCGTCCTGTCCGTCCTGGCGACGGCCTGTCTCGTCGCCTTCGCGGTGCAACTGGGGGGCCGCAAGCGGTGGGTGCTGTTCGTCGCGCTCTGCGTCACCGTCTTCTGCGCCTTCCTCTACAGCTGGCCGGTCCAGGCACTGCTGCCCACCTACCTCAAGACCGAGCTGGGCTTCACCCCGGCACAGGTCAGCGACGCGCTGTACTACGCCGGGTTCGGCACGATGGCGGGCTGCGTCGTCACCGGCTTCGTCGGCGACCGGTTCGGCACCCGCAGGGCGTACGCCTGCACCCTGGTGGTGGGCATCGCCTTCGTCTTCCCCGTCTTCGCGATCCGGGACAGCCAACTCCAGCTGGGCATCCTGCTGTTCCTGATGCTCGCCTGCATGCAGGGCATCTCCGGGCTGCTGCCCAAGTTCGTCGCCGGGCACTTCCCGACCGAGTCCCGGGCCGCTTCCCTGGCCTTCACCTACAACGTCGGCGCGCTGGGCGGCGCCGTCGCCCCGGTGCTCGGTGCCAAGCTCGCCTCGACCATGTCCCTGGGCCAGTCGCTCGCCGTGCTCACCTTCTCGCTGACCCTCGTGGTGATCGTGCTGATCGGCTTCGACGTCCCGAGCCGCCTCAACCGGCTCGTCGACAAGGAGGCGGTCCCGGACTACCTCGCCGCCGAGGCGGCGGTGCCGGACGGCGCGGGGCGCGTACGGTCGGCGCCGTGAAACGGGCGACGGGCGGGGGACGAGGTGTGCTCCGACTGGCCCAAGACGCGGCCGCCGGTACGGCGGCGGGCGGTCACCTGGTGTAACAGTCATCGTATGATCTGTAGACGAAATGATCGTCAGAGCGACGTGCGCGGTTCGCGTGGCCGCAGGATCCGCACCGCCGCGGTGACCCTGGTCGCCGCCACCGCCCTCGGCGCGACCGGTGAAGCGGTGGCCGCGCCGTCGGTGCCCCTGCGCACCGACTGGGACGCCATCGCCGCGTGCGAGTCCAGCGGCAACTGGCAGGCGAACACCGGCAACGGCTACTACGGCGGGCTGCAGTTCGCGCGGTCCAGCTGGATCGCGGCCGGCGGCCTCAAGTACGCCCCGCGGGCGGACCTCGCCAGCCGCGCCGAGCAGATCGCCGTGGCGGAACGCCTGGCCCGTATGCAGGGGATGTCCGCCTGGGGCTGCGCCTGACAGGGGAGCCGCGTGGCGGCCCCGGACTCGCGTGCGCCGCTGTGCCCGGGGCCGCGTTCGCCCACCCTCAGCGGACGGGTTCGGCGGCGGGCCGCGGCAGGCCGTAGTGCTCGCGCAGCGTGGTCCCCTCGTACGCGGCGCGGAACAGGCCCCGTCCCCGCAGGACGGGCACCACCTGGTCGGCGAAGAGGTCGAAGCCCCCGGTCAGCCAGGGCGGCATGACGTTGAAACCGTCGGCCGCCCCGTGCTCGAACCACTCCTGGAGCTGGTCGGCGACCTGTTCGGGTGTCCCGGTCACCACGCGGTGGCCACGGGCGCCCGCGAGACGGTGCAACAACTCGCGCACCGTGGGCTGTTCACGGTCGATGATGTCCAGGACCAGCCGGAAGCGGCTGCCGTTGCCGCGCTCGCCCCGGGTCTCGATGAGCCGCCGGGGCACGGGACCGTCCAGCTCGGCGGCGCTCAGCTCCAGGCCCAGCAGGCGCCGCAGCAGCTGGAGCGAGTACTCGGGCTGGGTGAGGTCGTCGAACTCCTGGTGCAACGCCCGTGCCTCCGCCTCGGTCGAACCGATGAAGGGGCTGATGCCGGGCAGTACGAGCAGCCGGTCCGGGTCGCGGCCGAGCGCCCCGGCCCGCGCCTTGAGGTCGGCGTAGAACTCTTGACCGCCGCGGAGCGTCTGGTGTGCCGTGAACACGGCCTCGGCGTACGCGGCGGCGAAGGAGCGGCCGTCCTCGGACGATCCCGCCTGGACGTACACCGGGCGGCCCTGCGGGGAGCGGGGGAGGTTCAGGGGCCCGCGCACCTTCAGCCGGGGGCCCGTGTGGTCGATCTCGTGGATGCGGTCGGTGTCGGCGAACAGGCCGGACTTCTGGTCGGCGACGAGTGCCTCGTCCTCCCAGCTGTCCCACAGCTTCGTCACCACCTCCACGAACTCCCGGGCGCGTTCGTACCGTTCGGCGTGCACCGGGTGCTCGTCGAGGCCGAAGTTCCCGGCGGCCTGCGGGGCGCCGGTGGTGACGATGTTCCAGCCGGCCCGGCCCCCGCTGAGGTGGTCGAGGGAGGAGAAGAGCCGGGCCAGGTTGTACGGCTCCGTGTACGTGGTCGAGGCGGTGGCGATCAGGCCGATGCGTTCGGTGGCCGCGGCGACGGCCGACAGCCAGGTGAACGGTTCGAGCCGGAAGCGGCTGGCGTAGCGCACGTTGTCCGCCAGGGACGGCCCGTCGGCGAAGAACACGGCGTCGAAGGCGGCCGCTTCCGCCCGCCGGGCGAGGTCCTGGTAGAAGCCGATGTCCAGGAGGCGTTCCGGGTCGGTGCCGTGGTACCGCCAGGCGGCCTCGTGGTGTCCGCCCGGGTAGACGAACAGGTTCAGACGCAGTGTCCGGCTCATGCCGCCCTCTCCTCCTCGGCGTTGGTGATGTCCTCGGTGACGTCCACGCCCAGGTGGGCGAGCAGCCGGCCGCGCAGGGCCGCGTACGCGGTGCCGCCGGGGCCGCGCGGCGCCGGGAGCGCCACGGGAAGGTCGGCCGCGATCCGGCCCCGGTCCAGCACCACGACCCGGTCGGCGAGCGCGATGGCCTCGTCGACGTCGTGGGTGACGAGCAGCACGGCGGGCCGGTGCCGCTCGCACAGCCGCCGCAGCAGGGTGTGCATCCGCGTGCGGGTCAGCGCGTCCAGCGCGCCGAACGGCTCGTCCGCGAGGAGCAGTTGCGGCTCGCGCACCAGGGAGCGGGCGAGCGAGACACGCTGCTGTTCGCCGCCCGAGAGCTCCACGGGCCAGGCCCGTTCGCGCCCGGCGAGCCCGACCTCGGCGAGCGCCTCGCGCCCCCGGTCCCCGGCGAGCGGGCCGGACAGGCCCAGCACGACGTTGTCGAGCAGCCGCTTCCAGGGCAGCAGCCGTGCGTCCTGGAAGACGACGGACACATGCTCGGGAGCGGTGAGGTCCCCGCTGCCCGCCACCTCGTGGTCGAGTCCGGCCAGGGCCCGCAGCAGCGTGCTCTTGCCGGAGCCGCTGCGGCCGAGGAGCGCCACGAACTCACCGGCCGCGATGGACAGGTCGAGCCCGTCCAGCACCCTGCGGTCGCCGAAGGACCGCACCAGGTTCTCGATGCGGACCGCCGCGCGGTCCCCGGTCGTCCTCAGCCCGCCAGCGTGCGCCGCCATGACAGGGCCCTCCTCTCCACGAGCCGTACGAGTGCGTCGGAGGCCAGGCCGAGCAGGCCGTACACGACGAGGCCGACGATGATGACGTCGGTCTGCCCGTACGTCCGCGCAAGCTCCATCATGTAGCCGATGCCGCTGGTGGCGTTGACCTGCTCCACCACCACCAGGGCCAGCCAGGCCGAGGTCACCGCGAACCGCATGCCGAGCAGGAAGCCGGGCAGGGCGCCGGGGAGGACGACGTGCCGGACGAAGGCGAACCGGCCCAGGCGTACCGTCTCGGCGAGTTCCGCGTAACGGCTGTCGATGGTGCGCAGCCCGTTGTGCGTGTGGATGTAGACCGGTACGAGAACACCGAGGGCGATCGTGACGACCTTCATCGTCTCGCCGATGCCGAACCAGAGGATCAGCAGCGGGATCAGGGCGAGCGAGGGAATGGACCGCTTGATCTGCACCGGGCCGTCGATCACCGCCTCGCCGACGCGGCTGAGACCGGAGACGAGTGCGAGCACCAGCCCGGCCGCGACCCCGAACAGCAGGCCCAGAAGGGCGCGTTGGGCGGAGGTGCCGAGGTGGGACTGGAGCTTGCCGCTGTCGACGAGATCGCCGGCGGTAGTGGCGATGGTCCACGGTGCCGGGAGGCTGCGGACGTCGAAGAGACCGAGTCCCGAGCCCGCCGCCCAGAGGACGAGCAGCAGCACCGGGCCGATCGCCCAGCCGTACGGGACGGGCCTGCCGGGCCCCGGGCGCCCGCGGCGGGAGTGACGGGGGCGGACCGCGGCCGGTGCGGGCGGCGCCGCCGGCGGTGCCTGCTCGTCCAGGGTCGTGGCGCTCATGACGGCGTCCCCTCACCGGCGACGGCCCGCGCCGCCACCGCCTCGTAGCGGCGGTCGAAGAGCAGGCCCGCGTCGAACGGTTCGCGGTCCTGCTCCTCGGCCAGCAGGTCGATGGTCCGCTGCTGCCGGTGGACGGCCTCGGTCCAGTCGGCGGGAAGGTCCGGATGGCCGGCTCGCCGCACGAGGTACTCGCCGTCCTCGCGGTCCAGACCCTGGTCCTTCACGTAATAGCCCGCGACCCATTCCTTCGGGTGCCGGTCGATCCATATCTGGGCCCGCGCCCAGAACTTCACGAGTTCACGGACGGCCGCCGACTTGCGTGCGTCGGCGACGGAGTCGGTCAGCGCCCACAGGTGTGCCGGGTCGTCCCGGAGCCCGTGCCTGATGGTCGAACCGCCCTCCTTCCCGTAGTTCGCCAGATAGCGCTTGATGTTGACGTCCGCGAGGGGGGCGGCGTCCACCTGGCGGTTGCCCAGCGCGGTGGGATAGACGTCACCGGTGCTCGCGAGTTCGACCAGCTCGACGTCCTGCTGGGTGAGCCCGGCCTTCTGGAGGATGCGCAGCACCAGCGCGCCCTGGGCCTGCCCGGGGCTGTAGGCGATCTTCTTCCCGCGCAGGTCCGCGAGGGTCCTGATGCCGGAGCCCGGGGCCGTGCCCAGTTCGTAGATGGGGTTCTTGAGCGGATCGGTGCGGAACCTCACCGCCACGAGCTTCGTGTCGAGGCCCGTCCAGTGCGCGTTGATCGACGGGATGTCCGCGGCCGAGCAGACGTCGAGCGCGTCGGCGCGGAAGGCCTCCGAGCACTGGGGGCCGCCGCTGATGTTGGCCCACTTCACCTTGAAGGGCAGTTCGTCGATCTGGCCCGACAGTTCGAGGGCGACCTTGAGGTCGGGCGCCCCGACCGTGAGCGTGGTGTCGCGGGCGACCGCGGCCGGGATCCGCTCTTTCGAGACGTCCCTGGCGTCCGCCGTGGACCCGGCCCGGGCCACGCAGGAGGCGAGGGCGAACGGGAGGGCCAGTGCGGCCAGGACGGAACGGCGCCGGAATCCGGACAGGGGTGTGCGAGAGGTCATGACGGCCTTCACGGGATACGGGAGAAAGGGGCAGTCGGGCGGTGGGGTTCAGCTACACACCGCGGTGGCGACGCGCATCAGATCGATGGCGCGCCGCTTCGTGAACTGCCGGGATGTCCGCATGCCGTGGACGCTAACCAGGGGGTGAAACCCGGTCAAGGGCTACCGGAGGGCTCCACCGGTAGTGCAACGACACCTTCGTGGGCGTGTCATGTTCCGGAAACGCGGCGGCCCGAGTACGCCGACCAGCGGCCGTCGCGCCGGGCCACCGTGATGTCCCGGCCGAAGCAGGCGGTCAGCAGGGAGTCGGTCAGGACCTCGTCCACCGCACCCCGGGACAGGATCCGGCCCTCGCGCAGCAGCAGGGCGTGGCTGACGGCCGGGAACAGCTCCTCCAGATGGTGGGTGACCGTCACGGTGGCCAGCTGCGGCCTCCCCTCGGCCAGTTGGTGCATCGCCTCGACGAGGTCCTCGCGGGAGGGCAGGTCCAGAGCGTTGAACGGCTCGTCCAGGAGCAGCAGGGCCGGATCGGCCATCAGCGCCCTGGCGATCAGGACCCGCGCCCGCTGACCGCCCGAGCAGACGCCGTAGGGCCGGTCGGTCAGCTCCTTGACGCCCAGCTCGGTCAGGAGGTCGCGGGCGCGCAGGCGGACCTCGTCGTCGTATGTGCGCCACAGGGGCTGCACGGTGCCGCTGTGGCCGGTGAGCACGACCGCGTGGGCGGTGAGGTCCTGCGGCACCCGCTGGGCGGAGTTGACGTGGCCGATGCGCGCCCGCAGCTCACGGACGTCCACCCGGCCGAGCCGGCTGCCGAGGACCTCGACCGTGCCCGTGGTGGGGTGCATGAGCGCGCCGAGCAGCCGCAGCAGGGTGGTCTTCCCGGCGCCGTTGGCCCCCAGCAGCGCCCAGTGTTCGCCCGGCCGGACCGTCCAGTCGACGGCGTCGAGGATCAGCTGGTCGGTCGTGAAGCGGCGCACGCTCACGTCCTGGAGCCGGAGCACGGCCGCCTCGTGCTCGTCCGTCCGGGAGCTGGCTGTCTGGCCGGTCATGCCGTGACTCCTTCGCGCGCGTACACCCCTGGGTCGTTCACCCAGAACACTAGATGTACTCGCCACACGCCTGCCGGGCCGTCCGTTCCCCGGACGGTGAGCGGCGGCATCGGGGGCGTCCGCGGCGGCACTCGGGGAGCGGGCGAACGCGGGGGTCCCGCGGCCGCCTCCGCGGTGGCGGGGCGGGCGCGGGACCGGCGCGGGGGCGGGAGGGATCAGACGCCCGCCACCGACTGGATCCAGGAGCGGTAGGCGGTCACGTTGGTGTACGCCGTGGTGCTCTGCCGGTCGCTGGTCGAGGCGACGCCCACCTGGACGCCGCCGGCCGTCATCGGACCGCCGGAGTCGCCGCCCGCGGTGATGCCGTCGACGGGCCGGGCACATATCGCCTGGCCGTAGTAGGCGTCGTAGCAGCCCTGGGTGACGCTCACGTTGGCGACCTTGAGGTACTGGGACTGGCAGTTGATCTCCGAGCCGCAGCGGGAGGTCGCTCCCCAGCCGTAGACCTGCACGGTCTGGCCGACCCGCACCGTGCCCGGCTGCCCGAGCCGCGCGTAGGAGGCGGAGACGGAGCGGTCGAGCCGGACGAGCGCGAGGTCCGCCGAGGGGCTGGTGACGGTCTGGACGCCGTTCGCCACCGTGCCGCCGGAGCCCTGGTCGAGGCTGCCGATGCGGAAGGACAGGTTGCCGCCGCTGACGCAGTGCTTGGCGGTGAGGATCCAGGTGGCGGAGATGATGGTCGAGGTGCAGGTCTGGGTGCCGTTGGAGAACAGCCTGGCCGCCCAGGGGGCGTTCTGCGCGTAGCCGCCGCCGATGATCGGCTGGGGGCCGCCGTCTCCGGGCCGGGGCTCGGCCGCCGAGGCGGACGGCGCGAGGGTGAGGGCGGACAGCAGCGCGGCCACGAGCGCGGCCAGCAGGGTGGGGACGAGTCTCGTTGTGCGCAAGGCTCCTCGATTCCGACGACACGCGCCTGGGCGCGTGCGGGTGTGTGGGGGGCGCCCACAGCATGTCGGGCCCGGCCGCCGCCCGAACAATCCCGGCTTCGCATAACGCGGCGTTATGCCGGGGGACGGGGCCGGGGCGGCGCACCGCGTTGCGGGGAGCGGTCGGCGAGGTCTCAGCGGAGCAGCAGTTGCACCAGGGCGACCGTGCCGACCGTCACGACCAGGCCCCGCAGGACCGCGGGACTGAAGCGGCGGCCCACCTTCGCGCCGACGTAGCCGCCGAGGCCCGAGCCGACGGCGAGGAGCCCCACGGCGGTCCACTCGAAGTCCGCGGCGAAGAGGAAGAAGAGCGCCGCGACGGTGTTGACGACGGCGGCGAGGACGTTCTTGGTCGCGTTGAGCCGCTGCAGGGGTTCGTCCAGGAGCATGCCCATCAGGGACAGGTAGATGATCCCCTGGGCGGCGGTGAAGTAGCCGCCGTAGACGCTGGCCAGCGTCAGGCCGGTGAAGAGCAGCGGGCCGCCGTCGCGGCGGGGGGAGGTGCCGTTGCGGGCCCGGCGGCGCTGGACCAGCCGGCCGATCTGCGGCTGGCACGCCACCAGCAGCAGGGCGAGGCCCACCAGGACCGGCACGATCGTCTCGAAGGCGTCGGCGGGCAGGGTCAGCAGGAGCGTGGCGCCCGCGAGGCCGCCCAGCAGCGCCCCGGACCCGAGTTTCAGGACGCGCCGACCCTGCCCGCGCAGCTCCTCGCGGTAGCCGATGGCCCCGCTGATGGAGCCGGGGATGAGGCCGAGCGCGTTGGAGACGGTGGCGGTGACCGGCGGCAGGCCCGTGGCCAGCAGCACCGGAAAGGTGATCAGCGTGCCGGAGCCCACGACGCTGTTGATGGCACCGGCCCCGACGCCCGCCGTGAACACCGCGGCCATGGCCTCCGGTGTCACCCCGTGCCGCCCGGCGCCGGGCCCGTACTCGGCCGGAAGGTGTCTTGTGCATCTTTCACGGGGCCGACTGTACCCACCGCCCAGGTCGGCGTGTCCGCCGGTCTCAACCGGTCAGCTGTGGGCACTTCTTGACGTGAATTCAGCTGATCATGCGGTGATACGATCACCGCGTTTGCGGAGCGGGCGGATGGGTGAAAGACGGCATCCCCGACGTAAGGGGCAGCCCGGGCAGCTACCCCCGGTGCGGGCAGTCCACCGGGCCGCCCGCACGGACGGGAATTCAGCAAGCCGGCTGTCAGTCGCCTGAAGAGAGTCTTATGACGGAATACACAGGGAACCCCTTGCTCTGGGTCGCCCTCGTCGCCCTCGTCGCCGCCGCCGTGCTCATCCGCCGCCAGCGCAAGGCGGCACGGGCGTTGCGGCAGCAGGTCCAGGGGCTCAGGGATCACTACACCGAGCTGGAGAACGATTACGGGAAGTCCGTGCAGGCCGCCCAGGAGCGCGCCGAGGACGAGACCAAGACGGTGCTGAAATCCGCGATGCGGACCCTTCAGGGCCTCGCCGCGGAACAGCAGCTGGTGCTCTCCCGACTGCAGAACAAGTACGGCGACTCGGCCCTCCTCCAGGACCTGCTGGAGATCGACCACACCAACTCGCAGTTCGGCCGGCGGGCCCAGTCCATCGCCGTGCTGTGCGACGGCTGGCTCGGCGGGCGGCGCGACACCGCCTCCGTCTACGACGTGGTGCGCAGCGCCCAGGGACGCATCCGGCACTTCCGCCGGGTGGACATCCTCTCCCAGGTCGACTTCGGCATCACCAGCCGGGCCGTCGAGCCGGTCGCGCTGGCCCTCGCCGAGCTGCTCGACAACGCCACCAGCTACTCCAGCCCGGACACCGTCGTCGAGATCAACATCCGGACCGTCCCCAAGGGCATCTGCGTCGTGGTCGACGACGCCGGTGTGGGCATGAGCGACGAGGAGCGGGCCCGCGCCGACAAGCTGCTCGCCACCGAGCGCGCCTCGGGCGTGGCGGGGCTCGGCAACCCGCCGCAGTTCGGCTTCGCCGTCATCGGCCTGCTGTGCGAACGATTCGGCTTCGAGGTGTCGGTGGACTCCTCCTCCCCCTACGGAGGTGTACGGGCGGTGGTCCTGCTGCCGCACGAACTGCTCACCGCGATGCCGGAGAAGAAGGCCCCCGCCCCCGCACCGGCCGCCCGCGGCACGGCCCGGCCGGTCCCGGACGGCGGACCGGAGGCCGCGTCGCTCGGCTCCTCCGAGACCGGCGACGGTCTGCCCCGGCGCCGCCGCAAGCGGCCGATGGCCATCGTGCCCGGCAGCGCCTCCGCCCCCCGCGCGGCGGGCCGCTCCGACTCCGAGCAGGCACAGGTCATGGGTGCCTTCCAGCGCGGAACGCAGTCCGGCCGGGTCTCCGAACCGGCGAGCCCGGACCACGCCGGCCGGACGAGCGAAACACCTGGTGCAAGCAGCGAAGGACATGAGGTCTCGTGAACGACGATCTGTCATGGATGCTCGACAGCGCCCTGGAGATTCCCGGGGCCCTGCACGCGGTCCTGATCTCCGCCGACGGCCTGCTGATGGCCCGGACGCAGGACTTCGACAAGGACGACGCCGACCGGGTCGCCGCCGCGATGAGCGGCGTGCAGTCGCTCAGCCGCACCCTCGCCTTCTTCTGTGAGGACCCCACCCAGACGTGGCGGCAGACGCTGGTCGAGTTCGACGGCGGCTGGGTGTTCCTGATCTCCGCGGGTGAGGGCGCCTACCTCGGCGTGTCCGCCTCCCCGGAGGTCGACATGGCGGACATCACCTTCCGGATGCAGCAGCTCGTGGCCCAGCTCGGCAAGCGGTTGACGACGCCGCCGCGCGAGAACCTGGGCGCCCGCTCATGACCGGCCACGACGGCTGGCAGCCCGAGGCGCCGGAATTAGTGCGGCCGTACGTCATCACCAAGGGCCGCGGCCTGCCCGACGAGGACGACCTCTCCCTCATCACCCTGGTCACCGCCTCCGCCGGGCAGCCGCAGCGGCCGGCCCGGCTGTCCCCCGAGGAGCAGAGCCTGCTCGAGCTCTGCTCCGCCGGCTACCTCTCGGTCGCGGAGATCGCCGGACACACCCACTTCCCGCTCGGTGTCGTGCGGATCCTGCTGGCCTCCCTGATGGAAGGCGGTCACCTCATGACCCGCCCGCCGGTGGCCCGCGCCCGCCTCGCGGACAAGGAGATCCTGGAGGAGGTGCTCAATGGGCTCCGCGCCAAGTTTGGATGAGCGGGACTACGTACGCGGGGGAGCGACCCAGACGGCGGTGAAGATCCTCGTCGTCGGCCACTTCGCGGTGGGCAAGACCACCCTCATCGGCTCCATCTCCGAGATAGAGCCGCTGTCCACCGAGGAGACGATGACGCAGGCCGCCGAGTCGGTCGACGACCTCAAGGGGGTCCACGGCAAGACCACCACCACGGTCGCCATGGACTTCGGTCGCCTCACCATCAGCGACCGCGTCGTGCTCTACCTGTTCGGCACCCCCGGCCAGCAGCGCTTCGTGCAGATGTGGGAGGACATGGCCCGCGGCGCGCTCGGCGCCCTGGTGCTGGTCGACCCGCAGCGGCTGGCTGACTCCTTCCCCGTGATCGACCTCATCGAGCACTACGGGCTCGACTACGCCATCGCCGTCAACCACTTCGACGGCACGCCGCTGCGCGACGAGCGGGCGCTGCGCGAGGCGCTCGACCTGCTCGACGACACCCCCGTCGTCACCTGCGACGCCCGCGACGAGAAGTCCTCGGCCGCCGCACTGACCACCCTCGTCCGCTACTTGCTGGACCGCACCCGCTAGGAGCTGGGAGCAGACATGAACGCCCACGACACCGCCCCGGTGCCGCCGCCCGGCTGCCCGGCCCACGGCTCCGGCGCCCGGGTGCCGCTGCACGGGCCGGAGTTCGCCGCCGACCCGCAGGCGTACTACGAGTACCTGCGCCACTACGGGGCCGCGGCCCCCGTCGAACTCGCCCCGGGCGTCGAGGCGACGCTGGTCACGGACTACGCGGCGGCGCTCCAACTGCTGCAGGACTCCAGCACCTTCCGCAAGGACGCGCGCCGCTGGCGGGCCTTCAACGAGGGCAAGGTGAGCCCGGACAGCCCCGTCGCGCCGCTGCTGGCCTACCGGCCCAACTGCATGTTCGCCGACGGAGCCGACCACCTCAGGCTGCGCCAGGCGGTCACCGACAGCATGGCGCGGGTGGACACCCGGCGACTGAGCCGCAGCACCGAGCAGATCTCCGGCTACCTCGTCTCCCAGTTCGGCGCCCGCGGCTCGGCCGACCTGCTCGGGGACTACGCCAAGCAGCTGCCGCTGTTCGTGTTCAACGAACTCTTCGGCTGCCCCGCCGACATCGGCGACCGGGTGCTGTTCGGCATCTCCGGCATGTTCGACGGGGTCAACGCGGAGAAGGCCACCGCGGTGCTCTTCCAGGCGGTGGGGGAACTCGTCGCGCTCAAGCGGCGCAAGCCCGGTGACGACGTCACCTCCTGGCTGATGCAGCACGAGGCCCGGCTCGACGACGAGGAGATGGTCCACCAGCTCGCCCTGCTGCTCGGGGCGGGAGCCGAACCCCTGCGCAACCTCCTCGGCAACACCCTGCACCGGCTCCTGACCCACGAGCGGTACGCCCGCGAGGGCGGGCTGATCGACGAGGCGCTCGACGACACGCTGTGGGAGAACCCGCCCATGGCCAACTACGCCCCGCACTACCCGGCCGCCGACACCGAACTCGCCGGACAGCACCTGCAGGCGGGCGAACTCGTCCTGGTCAGCTTCGCCGCCGCCAACACCGGCCCGGCCCTCAAGGCCTCCCGCCAGGCGGGCAGCAACCGCGCCCACCTCGCCTGGAGCGCCGGCCCGCACGCCTGCCCGTCCAAGGAACCGGCCCGGCACATCACGGTCACGGCCATCGAGCACCTGCTCAACGAACTGCCCGACGTCGAACTCGCCGTCCCCGAGGACAGCCTGACGTGGCGTCCGGGCCCCTTCAACCGGGCCCTGGCCACGCTTCCGGCCCGGTTCACCCCGGTGCGTTCCGCGCGGCGCGGCGCTCCGGCGCCGGTTACCGCGGGGGCAGAGCAGGAGAGGTCCGCGGGTGCGGCCCGTCCCGCCGAACACAAGGGAATGTGGAGCCAGTTCCTCAACTGGCTGACACGGTGATGTGCGCAACACCCTCCCAATCCGCCCCTTTCGCATGAAGATCGAACGGCACGGGTAGTGAGCAACGCGGTATTCGAGTTGCTTACGAGTCAAAGGAGGTGTCGTGGACCACATATCCACGAACGCCGCTTTCCCGGCGCCGAACCCACCGATACCCGCCCCCCGAGGCGGGTATCGCTTTGTGCGGCTCCGGCCGGGGACAGGCCGGTGACCGCCGCACCGAGGGGCACGGACCCGCGGGGCGCACCCACGCTCGGCTCCTTCACCGGGGGTCAGCTGCGAAGACTCGGCGCGGTCGCCCGCCTCTCCCGGACCGACGTCGAGACCTATGCACAGGTCCTGACCGACGCACTGGGCCCGGTGGCCGAGCGGCCACTGAGTCTGGCGCCGCCCGCCCGCACCTTCCTGTCCGACGACCACACCCCCGTCGAGTTCTCCCTCTCCTTCCGGCCGGACGCGGCACCCGCCATGCGGGTCCTCGTGGAACCGGGCTGCGGCGCAGACAGCCTGGCTCACAACGGCCGTGCCGGACTCGAGGCGATCCGGACCATGGCGCGGCGCTGGCACTTCACCACCGACGCCCTCGACGCACTCCAGGACCTGTTCCTGCCACCCGCTCCGCACGGCCCCCTCGCCCTGTGGTGCGCCCTGGAACTCAGGCCCGGCGGCGTACCCGGGGTCAAGGTGTATCTCAACCCGGCGGCACGTGGGGAGGAACGTTCCGCCGCGACGGTGCGCGAAGCCCTGAACCGGCTCGGGCACCGCAGGGCCTTCGACAGCCTGCCCCCGGGCAGCGGACACCCGTTCCTCGCCCTGGACCTCGGTGACTGGGCGGAACCCCGGGTGAAGGTCTACGTGCGCCACGACAACCTCACGGCCGGTCAGGCCGGGCGCCTGTCCCGGATGGACTCGGGCCCCGGGCCCGCGGCGGTCGAAGGCTTCTTCCGCACGGCCGCGGGCCTCGGACCGGACACGGCCGGGCTCGGCGGGCGGCCCGGCCTGTCCTGCCACTCCTTCACCGACACCGGCACCGCGCGGCCGAGCGGCTTCACCCTGCACATCCCCGTGAGGGACTACGTCCGGCACGATGGCGAGGCCCTGGCGCGGGCGACGAGAGTGCTGCGCCACCACGGCATGGACGCCTCCGTGCTCGACCGCGCCCTGGCCGCCCTCACCGCGCGGCGGCCCGAGGACGGGGTGGGCCTGATCGCCTACCTGGCCCTGGCCCACCAGCGGGACCGGCCGCCGCGGGTGACGGCGTACCTCTCCTCGGAGGCGTACGCGGTCCGGCCGCCGGCCGCGGAGACCGCCCGCCGGCCGCTGTCGGTCCGCTGAGCGGGCCGTCCGCACACGACAGGGCTCCCGGTGCGATCCACCGGGAGCCCTGTACGAACGCGGCCGGGCATCGTCGCCGAGGACGCCCGGCGGGACGGTCACACGGGCAGCGACTCGCGGAACTCCGCCAGGTACGGACCCACGTCGACCTGGATCGAGGCGCCCCGGGTCCGGCCGTAGCGCTGGACGATGCCGGCCAGGTACGTGCCGGTCTCCTCGCGCATCTCCTCGGCGGCGGGCAGTGCGGCGGCGCCGTCGATCAGGCGGGCCACCCACTGCGCCTGGGCCTCCACCAGCCGGGTGATGGCGCCCACGGGCCGCACCAGTCCCACGAAGTACAGACCGGGTCGGTCCGCCGGGACGACCCGCCGGTACAGCTCGACCGAGCCGTCCGCCGCCACCGGGCAGCCGGGGGGCAGGAAGGGGAAGGTCATGTGGAAGCCGGTGCAGTAGACGACCGCGTCGGCGGTCTCGGAACTGCCGTCCGTGAACACGACCCGGTCGCCCTCGAACGAGGCGATCGCGGGCTTCGGGGTCACCGCCCCGTGCCGGATCCGGCTGAGGATCTCGTCCGAGAGGGTCGTCGCGGAGGAGAAGACCGGGTGGTCGGGCTCGGGCAGGCCGTAGTCCGACAGTCTGCCGCGGGCCACCAGCAGGGCCTGCTCCACCCACTGGCGCCGCTCGGCGAACGACATCTCGTTCCACCACGGGGCCTCGGCGATCTCGTCGACCGACATCCCGAAGAGCTGCTTGGGCACGATGTGCAGTCCCCGGCGCACCGAGAGCAGGGTCCGCTCCGCGTGCCGGGAGAGGTCCGCGGCGATGTCCACCGCCGAGGCGCCGAGGCCCACCACGACCACGCGCCGGCCGGCGAAGTCGGCGCCGTCGCGGTAGTCGAGGGAGTGAAGAATCGTTCCGGCAAAGGACTCCGCACCGGCCGGAAGGGGATCGGGCAGGGCCGGGTCGGTGTGGTGGCCGGAGGCGACGACCACCCGCTCGAACCGGCGCGAGCTCCGCGCGCCGTCCGGGCCCCGGCTGACGACCGTCCAGGTGCCGTCCGGCGCCTGGCGGACGGACTGCACCTCGGTCCGCAGCTCGACGTGGTCGAGCAGTCCCGCCCACTCGGCGAAGGACCGCAGGTAGGCGGCGACCTGGCTGTGCCGGGGGTAGAGCGGGTACGAGGACGGCATCGGGAAGTCCGCGTAACCGGTCAGCTGCTTGGCGGTGTTCAGGTGCAGGGACTGATAGCCCGGTCCCCGCTCACCGGCCCCCGGCTGTCGCCAGATCCCGCCGACGTCGGGCGCCTTCTCCAGACAGACGAAGGAGATGCCGCGCTCCTTCAGGGCGTGGCCCACCGCCAGCCCCGACAGGCCTGCACCGATCACACACACACGCACCGGATGTCCCCCCAGGATGTACTCAACCTCCCCCGATCATGCCTTTACTGCCCATCCGTTTCTTCCCGCACACCAGCACGACCCGCGAACGGACGTGTTCGTGCTCACGTTTCACGCGCCCCGCAGGTCCCACACCCGGCGGATCTTGCCGAGCGAGCGCTCCAGGGTCTCCGGCTCGACGACCTCCACCTCCACGGTCACGCCCACACCGTCCTTGACGCCCTGCCCGATCGCTCGCGCGGCGGCTTCGCGCTGTCCGGGACCGGCGTCGGGCCGGGCCTCCACGCGCACCGTCATGTGGTCCATGCGGCCGCGTTCGGTGAGCCGGATCTGGAAGTGCGGGGCGACGCCCGGCGTGCGCAGCACGATCTCCTCGACCTGGGTGGGGAAGACGTTCACCCCGCGCAGGATGATCATGTCGTCGCAGCGCCCGGTGACCTTCTGCATCCGGCGGAAGGCGGGACGTGCGGTGCCGGGCAGCAGGCGGGTCAGGTCGCGCGTGCGGTAGCGGATCACCGGGAGCGCCTCCTTGGTGAGGGAGGTGAAGACGATCTCGCCCTCCTCGCCCGCGGGCAGCACGGCGTCCGTGAGCGGGTCCACCACCTCGGGGTAGAAGTGGTCCTCCCAGATGTGCAGCCCGTCCTTGGTCTCGACGCACTCCTGCGCCACGCCGGGGCCGATCACCTCGGACAGGCCGTAGATGTCCACGGCGTGGATGTCCATGCGCTCCTCGATCTCGCGCCGCATCTCCTCGGTCCACGGCTCGGCGCCGAAGATGCCGACTCGGAGGGAGCTGGTGCGCGGATCGACGCCCTGCCGCTCGAACTCGTCGAGCAGGGTGAGCATGTAGGACGGGGTGACCATGATGATCTCGGGCCGGAAGTCCTGGATGATCTGTACCTGACGTGCCGTCATGCCGCCGGAGGCGGGGATCACCGTGCAGCCCGCCCGTTCGGCGCCGTAGTGCGCGCCGAGGCCGCCGGTGAACAGGCCGTAGCCGTAGGAGATGTGCACCTTGTGGCCCGGCCGGCCGCCGGCCGCGCGGATCGAACGGGCTATGACGTCCGCCCACATGGACAGGTCGTTGTCCGTGTACCCGACGACGGTGGCGCGGCCGGTGGTGCCGCTGGAGGCGTGCACGCGCCGCACGTCGGCCATCGGGACGGCGAACATGCCGAAGGGGTAGGTGTCCCGCAGGTCCGCCTTGGTGGTGAAGGGGAACCGGGACAGGTCGGCCAGGGTGCGGCAGTCGTCGGGGGTGACCCCGGCGGCGTCGAACTTCTTGCGGTACAGCTCGACGTTGTCGTAGGCGTGCCGCAGGGTCGCGCGCAGGCGGTCCAGCTGGAGCTCGCGGAGCTGCTCCCCGGACAGGCGCTCGGCGTCGTCCAGCAGGTCGTGGGGGAGGGGCTCGCCCGGTCGGGGCGCCGGGGCCGCCCCGGTCGTCGGCTCGCTGCTCATCGCGACTCCTTCGTCGTCGTGCCCGGCGTCTCGCGCGCCGTGTCGTCCCGCGCGTGGCGGCTGCCTGCGTCGTCCCGCGCACCCCCGCCCCGCCCGTCGTCCCGCACGCTGCGGCTTCGGCCGCGGAACTCCGCGATCACCTCGTCACCGCGCCGCACGCTCACGTCGTAGATCCCGCTGCGCCCGTACCGGGCGCGCTCCTCGGCGAGGGCCACGAGTACGTCGCCCTCCCGGGCCGGGGCGACGAAGACGATGTCGGCGCCGGCCGCCACGGTCACCGGACCGTGGCTGTTGCAGGCGCAGGCGAAGGCGGTGTCGGCCAGCAGGAACAGGAAGCCGCCGTGGGCGATCCGGTGTCCGTTCACCATCGCCGGGGTCACCGTCATGCGGACCACGGCTCTGCCCGCGCCGTGCTCCACCAGCTCGATGCCGAGCCCCCGGGAGGCCTCGTCCGCGGAGAACATCGCCTCCGTGGGTGTCTGCTCAGTGGCCTGCGACACCGTACCCACCACCCTGTCTCCCGACCGACCATTCGGTTAGCACGCGGCAAGGCCAAGTAATCCAGCCACGCGGCGGCGCTGTCAAGAGTGTGACCGGCGGCGCTCCGGCTCTTGCCCGGCGCGCGGAAACACGTCACACTGATACCGAACGAATGGTCGGTTGGGAAGCTGGTGACGATGACCACGACACACGCCGCCGAGGCGCCGCCCCCGGACGCGCCGGACGGACTCCAGGAGCACTTCGACGCGACGATCGCGCGCGACCAGCGCGTCGAGCCGCGGGACTGGATGCCCGACGGGTACCGCAAGACGCTGATCCGGCAGATCGCCCAGCACGCGCACTCGGAGATCATCGGCATGCAGCCCGAGGGCGAGTGGATCACCCGGGCCCCGTCGCTGCGCCGCAAGGCGATCCTGTTCGCCAAGGTCCAGGACGAGGCCGGGCACGGCCTGTACCTGTACTCGGCGGCCGAGACCCTCGGCGCGGACCGCGACGACCTCACCCAGCGGCTGATCGAGGGCCGCCAGAAGTACTCGTCGATCTTCAACTACCCGACTCTCAGCTTCGCCGACGTCGGCGTGATCGGCTGGTTCGTGGACGGCGCCGCGATCTGCAACCAGGTGCCGCTGTGCCGCAGCTCCTACGGGCCCTACGCGCGCGCGATGGTGCGCATCTGCAAGGAGGAGTCCTTCCACCAGCGGCAGGGCTACGAGCTGCTGATGACCATGATGCGCGGCACCGACGCCCAGCGGGAGATGGTCCAGGACGCGGTGAACCGCTGGTGGTGGCCGTCCCTGATGATGTTCGGCCCGCCCGACGACGCCTCGCCCAACTCGGCGCGGTCGATGGCCTGGAAGATCAAGCGGCACAGCAACGACGAACTGCGCCGCCGCTTCGTCGACATGACCGTCCCGCAGGCCGAGAAGCTCGGCGTCACCCTGCCCGACCCGGAGCTGCGCTGGAACGAGGAGACCGGGCACCACGACTTCGGCACCCCCGACTGGGACGAGCTGATGCGCGTCATCAAGGGCGACGGGCCCTGCAACGACCGGCGGATGGAGCGGCGGCGCACCGCCCACGAGGAGGGCGCCTGGGTGCGCGAGGCGGCCACCGCCCACGCCGCCAAGCAGGCCGCCCGCGCGGAGAAGGGAGCGGCGGCATGACCCCCGGGAAGCCCGAGAAGCAGGGCTGGCCGCTGTACGAGGTGTTCGTGCGCGGCAAGCGCGGCCTCAACCACGTCCACGTCGGCTCGCTGCACGCCGCCGACGACGCCATGGCCCTCACCCATGCCCGCGACCTCTACACCCGGCGCAACGAGGGCGTGAGCATCTGGGTGGTGCGCTCCGAGCACATCGCCGCCTCCACCCGCGACGAGAAGGACCCCTTCTTCGCCCCCAGCGCCGACAAGGTCTACCGCCACCCGACCTTCTACGACATCCCCGACGACGTCCCCCACATCTAGGAGCAGGGCATGAGTGACGACCACGTCTACCTCACCCTGGCCGAGGGGCACGAGGACGACACCCGCTGGGCCTACGGCACCGGCTTCGAGGACCCGCTGCACGGCGTCGACACCACGGTGCCCGAGGGCGTCGACGCCGGAGCGCTGGCCGCGGACTGCGTGGCGCTCGCCGACGACGCCCTGGTCAGCGCCCAGCGGCTCGCCGAGTGGGTCACGCGGGCGCCGGAGCTGGAGGAGGAGGTGGCGCTGGCCAACATCGGGCTCGACCTCCTCGGCCAGGCCCGCCTGCTCTACTCCCGCGCCGGGCAGGTGGACGGCACCGGCCGCGACGAGGACGCCTACGCCTACTTCCGGGACGCCGACGACTTCCGCAACGTCCGCCTGGCGGAACTCCCGGGCGGCGACTTCGCGTTCGCCGTGGTGCGGCTGCTGGTGCTCTCCAGCTGGCGCCTCGCCCACTTCCGCCGGCTTCAGGACCACCCCGACCCGGTGCTGGCGGCGGTCGCCGCCAAGGGCGTCAAGGAGCTGACGTACCACCGCCAGTACGCCGCCGAGTGGTGCGTGCGCCTGGGTGACGGCACGGACGAGTCCCGCCGCAGGATGCGCGCCGCGCTCGACCGGGTCGCCCCGTACCTCGGGGAACTGCACACGGCGTACGACGTCCGGGACGAGGTCGCCGACGACCTGCGCCAGGTCACGGAGGCCGCCGGACTGCCCCTGCCGGTCTACCGTCCCTCGGCCGGCTCCGGCCGCGCCGGCGAGCACACCGAACACCTGGCGCCGCTCCTCACCGAGTTGCAGGGCGTCGCCCGCGCCCACCCGGAGGCGACATGGTGACCGAAGGCCCCGCGCTCCTGGACGCGCGCCGCGCCCGGCAGGTCGCCGAGCAGGTGCCCGACCCCGAGCTGCCCATGCTGACCCTCGCCGACCTGGGCGTTCTGCGCGACGTCGAGGTGGCCGCGGACGGCACCGTGGTCGCCGGTCTGACCCCCACCTACTCGGGCTGCCCGGCCATGGCCGAGATGCGGGCGGACGTCGCCGCGAGGCTGCGCGAGGCCGGGTACCCGCGCGTGGAGATCCGCACCGTCCTGGACCCGCCCTGGACGAGCGACTGGATCACCGAGCCGGGCCGCCGGAAGCTCGCCGAGCACGACATCGCCCCGCCCGGTGCGGCACCCCGCGGCCCGGTCCCCCTGGTGCTGTCGCCCACCCGGCCCGCGGTGCCCTGCCCCCGCTGCGGCTCGGCGGACACCGAGGAGACCTCCCGCTTCGCCGCCACGTCCTGCAAGGCCCTGTGGCGCTGCCGGGCCTGCCGCGAGCCGTTCGAGTACGTCAAGGAGATCTGATGGCCCCGACCGCCCCCGTCCCGGCGCCGCCGGTGCGCACCCGCCGCCGGCCCGCCTTCCACCGTCTGCGCGTCGCGGCCGTCGAGCGGCTGTGCGTGGACGCCGCGGCCGTGAGCTTCGAGATCCCCGGCGAACTGGCCGGGGAGTTCGCCTTCGCGCCCGGTCAGTCGCTGACCCTGCGGCGCGAGGTGGACGGCCGGGACGAGCGCCGCTCGTACTCGATCTGCGCACCGGCCGGCTCGGCGCCGCGCATCGGGGTGCGGGTGGTGCCGGGCGGACTGTTCTCGGCGTGGCTGGTCGAGGAGGTGCGGCCGGGCGACACCGTCGAGGTGATGGCGCCCACCGGCCTGTTCACCCCCGACCTTTCCACCCCCGGCCACCACGTACTGGTCGCGGCCGGTTCGGGCATCACCCCGATGGTGTCGATCGCCGAGTCGGTGCTCGCCGCCGACGACCGCTCCACCGTCACCCTCTTCTACGGCAACCGGCGCACCGACACGGTGATGTTCGCCGACGAGCTGGCCGACCTGAAGGACCTGCACCCGACCCGCTTCCACCTCGCCCACGTGCTCTCCCGCGAACCCCGCGAGGCCGAGGTGCTCTCCGGCCGCCTGGACGCCGGACGGCTCGCGGCGCTCATCGGCTCCCTGCTGGACGCGGAGAGCGCGGACCACTGGTGGCTGTGCGGACCGCAGGGCATGGTCGCCGACGCCCAGCAGGTACTGAGCGGTCTGGGCGTCCCGGCCGAGCACGTCCACCGGGAGCTGTTCTACGCCGACGACGAGCCCGTGCGGGAGGTGCGCCACGAGGAGAGCGGCCCGCGGGGACCCGTCAGCGAGGTCACCGTCACCCTGGACGGCCGCTCCACGACCGCTCCGCTCTCCCGGGACCGGTCCGTCCTCGACGGGGCCCAGCAGACCCGCCCCGACCTGCCCTTCGCCTGCAAGGGCGGGGTCTGCGGGACCTGCCGGGCCCTGGTCACCGACGGCCGGGTCGACATGCGGCGCAACTACGCGCTGGAGGCGGCCGAGGTCGACGCCGGCTACGTCCTGACCTGCCAGTCGTACCCGGTCTCCGAGAAGCTGACCGTGGACTACGACAGCTGACTGGACGTCAACCCTTGCCCGCTCAGGCGGGATTGTCGCCGTGGGTGAGGGTCTCCCAGGCGACGAACAGGTTGTTCGTGCCGGAGGGGCGGGTGCGCTCGGTGAGCGCCTCGGTGTTGTCCATGGCGAAACCGAGGCGGTTGTGCAGGGCGTTGTAGCCGACCTCGGTCACCGGACCCAGGCCGAGGTGGAGCGCGCCCCCGCACAGCCAGCTCGGCACGCCCGCGCCCTGCTGGTACTTCGCCTGGAAGCCGAGCGCGTGCCGCAGCCGCTCGCCGACGTCGGTGCCGTACAGGTCCTGTCCCTGGATGCGGCTGGTCTCGGCGACGTGCGAGATGGACGAGATGCCGTACCCGGTGTGGGTGAAGTCCCGGCAGGTCTCCTGGGTGAGGCCGGTGACGAAGGTGGACTGGCCCTGCCAGTACTTGACGATCTTGTCCCGGGTGTCGAGGTGCTGGCTCGGGACGGTCTTCGGCAGGTCCCCGTCGGAGTCCAGGTACACGTACGCGGCCGTGCGGGTGCGGAACCTGGCCATCGCCCGGTCGTAGGAGGCCCTGTCCTCCAGGAAGACGGAGATGCCGACGGCGGCCTCCGTCATCGTCAGCTCCCAGTTGCCGTTGGAGTTGGAGCCGTTGACGATCTCGGGCAGGTAGACGTCCCGGAGCATGGTGGCGAAGCGGCCTGAGTTCGCCCAGGTGCCGCCGTACGTGTACTTGATGATCTCGGCGGCCTTGGGCCACGAGGAGCCCGCCCACCCGGTCTGCAGCGGGGCGTTGCTGTTGGTGTGGTCCCGGATCACGGCGGACCAGGCGTCCATCAGCTCGATGGACTTGCGGGCGTAGCGCTCGTCACGGGTGAAGTACCAGGCCAGCGCGTTGGTGTAGGCCGCGATCGCGTCCTCGCGCTCGTCGGTGCAGCCGTAGTTCGGGTTGGAGTAGGAACCGCACTCGACCACCGCGCGGGGCTTCGGGCTGCGGTTCGGGTCGGCGTACCTGCTCGCCATCATCTGGTCGAAGGCGCCCTTCCAGGGCTGGGCCCCGGCGTCGATCCTGGTGCGGACGAAGTCGAGTTGCCCCTGGGAGACGGTGACTCCGGGATGCGTGAACGCGGCCGGTGCGGCGTCCGCGCGGGGGGTGGCCGTGCCGGGACCGGCCAGCAGGGTGCCGACGAGCGCGGCGGTGAGGGCCGCAAGGAGGACGGCGCGGGATCTGCGGTGGCG
This sequence comes from Streptomyces sp. MH60, assembly GCF_002939385.1. GTDB lineage: Bacteria > Actinomycetota > Actinomycetes > Streptomycetales > Streptomycetaceae > Streptomyces. The sequence continues at coordinate 89,270 of NZ_MULI01000020.1, forward strand.
GCGCGGGGGAGCAGAGGACATGTGGGGGGTCCATTCGTTCGAGTATGTGAACGTTGGGTGGTGTTCTGAACGTTCGACTGGGCGGTGACGATAGGTAGAGACCAATGGGTCGTCAAGAGGCCGCGCAGGAACGCTCGGAGTCCCGGGACGGTGGAGGGCAGCAGGGGGCGGCGAACACTATGAACGCAACGGCCGAAGGGGTGGCTCCGGCTCCGGGAGATTCCTAACATCCCCGCTCGCGACGCGACTTCGCGCCGGCCCGCAGCAGCACGTACAGGAGCCCCACCTTGACCGCACCCCCCGCTCCCCGGCACGACACCCGGCCCGCCCACCGCAGAAGCCGCCCGGCGGTGGTCGCCGCCGCGCTCACCGCCGTCCTCCTCGGCACCCTCGGCAACGTCTCCGCCGCCCCCGCGGCGGTAGCAGAGCAGCCGGTGGCCGCCGACTGCCCGCCCGCCCTCGCCGGGAAGGCCACCTGCTACACCGGCCGGGACGCGCGCGGCGCCCACTACACGATGGCCGTACCCCACCGCTGGAACGGGTCCCTCGTCGTGCACGCCCACGGCGGCCCCGACCTGGGCGACGCCTCGGACCCCGCCCGCAGCACCGAGGACCTGGAACGCTGGGCCGTGCTGGTCGACCAGGGATACGCCTGGGCCGCCTCCTCCTACCGGCGCGGCGGCTACGGGGCCCGCATGGCGGCCGCCGACACGGAGAACGTGCGCCGCCTGTTCACCGAACGGTTCGGCCGGCCGGAACACACCTACCTGCACGGCCAGTCCTGGGGCGGGAACGTCGCCGCCAAGGCCGCCGAGACCTACGGCCGTCGCCCCGGCGCCTACGACGGGGTGCTGCTGACCAACGGCGTGCTCGGCGGCGGCTCGCGCGGCTACGACTACCGGGTGGACCTGCGGGTGGTCTACCAGTACTACTGCCACAACCACCCGCGTCCGACCGAGCCGCAGTACCCGCTGTGGCAGGGCCTGCGCCCCGGCTCCACGATGACGACCGCCGGGCTGCGCGCCCGCCTCCAGGAGTGCACGGGCCACGCCTCGGACCCGGCGGAGCGGACCGCGCTCCAGCAGCGCAACCTCGACGACATCCTCGCCGTCACCGGCATCCCCGAGCGCACCCTGGAATCACATCTGCGGTTCGCCACCTTCACCTTCCGGGACATCGTCTCCGACCGGCTCGGCGGGCGGAACCCCTGGAGCAACCGGGGGGTGCGCTACTCGGGCTCGCACGACGACAAGGCGCTCAACGCGGGCGTCGAGCGCTTCTCGGCCGACCCCACCGCACGGCGCGACCTGTCCTGGGACAGCGACCTCACCGGCCAGGTCTCCCTCCCCGTCCTCACCCTGCACGCCATCGACGACCCGACGGCCTTCGTGGAGCACGAGGCGGCCTACCGCGCCACGCTCCGCGGCGCCGGCCGGGACCACAACCTCGTCCAGACCTTCACGCGGGAACACGAGCACAGCTCGCTGAGCGACTCCGAGTACGCCAACTCCCTGGCCGCGCTGGACTCCTGGGTGCGCACCGGCCGCAAGCCGGGCCCGCGGTCGATCGCCGCCTCCTGTGCCGCCTTCGACGCGAGGTACGGCGAGGGGTGCTTCTACGACCCGGGCTTCCGTCCGGCCCCGTACGCCTCACGGGTGCGGCCCCGGCCGGGCGGCCTCGCCTGGCCCGCCATGACGGCCGCGCGGGAACGGGCGTGGAGCAGGATCGAGGGCGTGGGGATCGCGCCCTAGGGCCTGTCGCTCAGTACCGCCCGGAGCACATGACGGGCGTTGCCGGCCATCGCGGGGTTGGTCTTCCGGTAGTACGGCAGGGCGATCAGGGCCTGGGAGAGGGTGCGGCCCCGGCCGCGCCGCCAGGTCGCGTCGTCCACGCCGAGGGCCTCGCGGAAGACCTCCCGCGCGCCGGGCGGCAGCAGATTCCACGCCGGGAAGAGGTCGCAGGCCGGATCGCCCACCCCCATGCAGCCGAAGTCGATCACCGCGGACAGCCTGCCGCCGTTCACCAGCAGATTGCCCGGCATCAGGTCCGCGTGCAGCCAGCGCGGCGGCCCCTGCCAGATGGGAGCGCGCAGCGCGTCCTGCCACACCGCGGCCAGCGCGTCGCAGTCGACGCCCTCCTCGGGCAGGCCGCGCAGCTCGTCGAGCGCGGCCCGCGTCGGCCCGTCCAGCGCGGCGAGCGGCCCACCGCGGTACGCCTTCGGCGCGTGCGGCAGGGTGATGCCGCCCATCGCCGCCACGAAGGCGGCCAGATCCTCGGCCAGCGCCACGGGCTCGGTCAGCGCGCCGGCCTCGGGGATCCGACCGGGCAGCCACCGGTAGACCGACCACGGCCAGGGATAGCCGTCGGCCGGCGCCCCTTCCCCCAGCACCTCGGGCACCGCGGTGGGCAGCAGGGGCGCCAGCCGGGGCAGCCACGTCCGCTCCGTCGCCACGTCCGCCACGCCGCCCTCGACCAGCGGCAGCCGTACCACCATGTCCTCGCCCAGCCGGTACATGGCGTTGACCGTGCCGCCGGAGGGGAACCGCTCGACGGGCAGCCCCGCCCATAGCGGGAACTGCCCGTCGACCAGGCGCCGTACCAGACGGTCGTCGACGCGGCGCAGGTCCGGATGCTGCTGCCCTGAACTCATGGGCCCCTATCCGACCCTTGGTCACGGACGGCCGTCAAACCCTTTCCCGGCCGACGGTGCTCGCGGGGCGTGGGGTCAGACGCCGAACTCCGAGGGCGGGATGTTCAGTGCGGTGCACGCCTCACGGATCGCGTACTGCTCGGACTGCTCGAAGGTCCCGTCGGCACCGGCGACGACCATGCCGGTCTGGACCACCGCACGGGCCTCCGCGGGCTTCTTGGCGGCCTTGGCGATCACCTGGAGTGCCTCGGCCTTCCCCTGCTCGAAGTTGGCGAGGAGCCGGTCCACGTGCTGGTTGAACCGCTGGCGGAGCTGGTCCGCCGGGAAGTTCTGCAGCACCTCGTTGGAGACGATCAGCTCCTCCACGCGCTGCCGCTCGGCCGGCTCCACCCGGCCGTCCGCGGCGGCGACCAGCGCGCACATGGCCATGCTGGCGTCACGGTAGGCGCCGCTCTTCAGCTCGTTCTTGGCCGAGGCGAGCTGGGACTTGAACATCCCGATCAGCTGGGCCTTGGAACCGCCGGAGGACGAGCCCGACCTGCCACCCCCGACGGGTCCGTGCGATCCCTGGCCGGATCCGCTCGCTCCCCGAGTGCTGCCCTGGGACTGCTGGAAGGTCTTGGCCTGGTCCTTGATCTTGTCCCACATCGCCACTCGTGCCACCTCGGCTTCTGTTGCTGCGTATCGGTCTGTCCTCGGCCGCGGTCTCCCGCGGTCACCACGATGAACGCTCCCGGGGACCACAGGGTTCCCGAAAGGCAAAGACAAGGCAAAGCGGCTGGTGGGGTCGTAGTACGCTGCGCCACCGGGGAGTGCGGAGATCGGTCGACTGCAGGGGAGCGCGCGATGTGGTCGCGGGAGGTCGGCTGGTTCGTCACGATCGGCGTCGCGTCGACCGCCGGGCAGGCGCTGCTCTACTGGGGGCTGCGCCCGTGGTCGCCCCCGGCCGTCGCCAACCTGGTCTCCCTCCTGGTGCTGACGGTGCTGAACACCGAGGCGAACCGGCGGCTGACGTTCCGGCACGCCGCCACGAAACCGGCCCGCGCGCACCTCGGAGCGGGCGGCCTGTTCCTGCTCGGCTACCTGGTCACCTCCGGTGCCGTGCTGTGGTTCACGCACCGGCGGCCCGACGCCTCGCCCGCCGCCGAGACCGCGGTCCTCGCCGCCACGTCCGTCGCCGTCACCGTCGTACGCTTCGTCGTCCTGCGCCTGGCCGTCTTCCGCGCCCCGGCCGCCGATGCGCCTGATCCACGCCGCGCAAGCCGCTGACCTGTTCGGTCACCTTCGGGTTCCCCAGTCACCGAAAAGTGCGTTCTTCCACGTCGGCGGCCACTCTCCTACGGTTCCCGAGTAACCACGAGAGAGCACATGGGCAAGGAGAGCGAAGTCATGGCCATTACCCTGGTGAACCCCGGCGGGCTGCCCGCGGTCGACGTCTACCGGCAGGTGTCGATCGCGTCCGGATCGAAACTGGTCTTCGTCGCCGGACAGGTCGCCTGGGACGCCGACGGCGTCACCGTCGGCGAAGGAGACCTGGCCGCGCAGGCCGAGCAGTGCTACGTCAACGTCGCCACTGCCCTGGCGGCGGCCGGCGCCTCCTTCGCGGACGTCGCCAAGCTGAACGTCCACGTCGTCGACTGGACGCCGGACAAGATGCCCCTCCTGCTGGAGGGCATCGAGCGGGCGGCCGCACGGCTGGGGGTGACCCCGGCCGCGCCGGCCACCCTGCTGGGCGTCGCGGCACTGGACGTGCCCGAGCACCTGATCGAGGTCGAGGCCACCGCCGTCCTCGACTGACCCGTCCTAGCCGTACACGACACCGTCGAGGAGGGTCTGCAGGTACAGGCCGCGTCCGGCGTCGACCGGCGTCGGCGTACGGGTGCGGACGGCCGTCGCGAAGTCGTGGCGCAGGACGGGCCAGCACTCCTCGTGGTCGATGCCGGCCGTGTCGTAGACCAGCGGCTCGGCGGGACCGAAGAGTTCGACGCGGGTCAGCGCGCGGGGGACGGCCACGGAACCGGACAGCGAGGCCTGGCTCACGGCGCCGTTCTCGTGCTCGCAGGTCAGTTCCACCCAGCGGCGCGGGTCACCGGTGGCCCGGACGGCGGTCACCGGGCCGACCGCGGCGTCCAGCAGGTCGAGCAGATGAGGGCCGAGGTCGAGCAGGGCCCCGTGCTCCAGGCGCCAGCCGGTGGCGAACTCCCCGTGCAGGAAGGCGCCGTGGAGGTAGCAGGAGCGGGCCCCGACCGCCTCGAAGGAGCGGGCGGCTTCGAGGAAGGCCCGGGTGGCCGGGTGGTAGCGCTTGGTCAGCACGAGCTGGGAGACGACTCCGGCCTCGGCGACCGCGTCGGCCACGCGACGGGCCGCGGCCAGATCGGGTCCGAGCGGCTTCTCCAGCAGCAGGTCCTTGCCCCGCTTCGCCGCCAGTGGCGCCAGCTCGGCCTGGACCGCGGGCGGCACGGCGAACGCCACGGCCTCGCAGTGGTCCAGCAACTCCTCGAATTCGGCGGCGACATGGGCGCCGTAGGGGGCGGCGGTCTCGCGGGCGGCCTCGGTGCGGCGGGCCCAGACCGCGGTGAGCCGGGTCTCCGGCCCGGCGGCGAGCACCCGGGCGTGCATGGCGCGGGCCCAGGGGCCGGCACCCACGAGCCCGACCTCGACGGGCCGGTCGGTCCAGGGGGCGGGGACAGCGGTCACGGTCTTCCTGTCTTCGAAGGTCTCCCGGCGATCCGTCGGGGCGGACGGGCGGCGGTCAGGAGGCGAGGCGTTCCAGCCGGGCGTCGGCGCCGGCGGGGGAGTAGAGGTGCTCCACGACCATGGCGGCGGCTCCGACGAGCCCCGCGTGGTCGCCGAGCCGCGAGGTGACGACCTGGAGGTTGGCGGTGGCGCGCGGCATGGCCCGCTGGTAGACCAGCTCCCGCACCCCGGTGAGGAAGGGCACCCCGGCCAGCTCTCCGGCGATCATGAGGACCCCGGGGTTGAGCAGGGTCACGACGGTCACCAGGACCTCGCCCACCCGACGTCCCGCCTCGCGGGCCAGCCGGACCGCGTCGGGGTGCCCCTCGTTGAGCAGCCGCCTGACGTCCCGTCCGGAGGCGGTGTCCTGGCCGAGGGCGGCCAGTTCCCTGGCGATCGCCCGGCCACTGGCCACGGCGGCGAGACAGCCGTGGGAGCCGCACATGCACAGCGCGTCGGACCGGTCGTGCAGGCGGATGTGCCCGATGTCGCCCGCCCCGCCGTCGATGCCGCGGTACAGGCGGTCCCCGATGACGACCCCCGCGCCGATGCCGGTGGACACCTTCAGGAGCACGAAGGAGGCGCAGTCGCGGTGGTTGGCCTGGTGCTCGGCCAGGGCCATGAGGTTGGCGTCGTTGTCCACGAGGACCGGTACGGCCGCGGCGGCCGCCGGGTCCAGGCCCAGGCGGGCCGCGTACGCCTCCTGCAGCCGCTCCCGGATCGGGTAGCGGTCCCAGCCGGGCATGATGGGCGGCTCGATCACCCGCCCGGTCTCCCAGTCCACCGGGCCGGGCACGGACAGGCCGATGCCCGCCACGTGGGACGCCGGGACACCGGCCGCCGCGATCAGGTCAGGGAACCAGTCGGCCAGCCCCTGAAGGACCCGGTCGGGGCCCGCGTCGACGTCCATCGGGCCGGTGTGCTCGGCCAGGATGTTGCCGGCCAGGTCGAGCACCGCGGCGCGGGCGTGCCGGGTCTCCAGGTCGAAGGCGATGACCGAGGCGTGGCCGGGGTCGAAGACGATCCGGTGGGAGGGGCGTCCGCCGGTGGAGGCACCCGTGCTGTGGCGCAGCCACCCGGCACGGTTGAGCAGGTCGAGGCGCTGTCCGACGGTGGAGCGGGACAGGCCGGTCGCCTGCTGGAGGTCGGCCCGCGTGTTGGCGCGGCCGCTGCGGATCAGGTGCAGCAGTTCACCGGCGCTGGCCTGACTTGACGTCATCATGGAGTCCCCCACGGCTCAACTCTTGTCGGCGCCACTGGTCAGCCCCTCGGTGAGCAGGCGTTCGGCGGCGAAGAACAGAAGTACCACGGGGATCGTGAGCACCACGGAACCGGCCATGAGGACGGTCTTGGGCACCTCGATGCCGTTGGACAGCTGGGCCAGGCCCAGGGAGACGGTCCACTGGCCGGGGTCGGCGGCCAGGAACAGCAGCGCGAAGAGGAACTCGTTCCAGGCGATCATGAAGACGTACAGGCCCGTCGCCATGAGGGAGGGCAGGGCCAGCGGCAGGATCACCTTGCGCACGGTCTGCAGGCGGGAGCAGCCGTCGAGCGCGGCCGCCTCCTCGATGGAGGCGGGGATGGTGACGAGGTAGTTCTTCAGCATGTAGATCGACACCGGCACGGTCTGCGCGACGTACACGACGGCCAGGCCGACCAGGCTGGAGGAGAGGCCGATCTTCGCGAAGATCACGAAGAGGGGCACGGCCAGCAGCGTCGCCGGGAAGAGGTAGACGGCCAGGAAGAGCGCGCTGACCTGGCGGTGGCCGAAGAACTTCAGCCGGCTCACCGCGTAGGCGCCGGGCACGGCGGCCACGAGGGTCAGCACCACCGTGCCGAGGGAGACCAGCGCCGAGTTGAGGAGGAACTTCAGGAAGCCCTGGCCGCCGTCGTCGGTGGAGCGCAGCACGTCCCGGTAGGTGGAGAGGGTGAAGTCCTTGGCCGAGATCCACAGGGAGCCGGGGTCGAGCAGCAGCGCGTCGATGGGCTTCAGCGACAGCAGCACCATGTAGTAGAACGGCAGGAGGGTGATCACGGCGAGGAACGCGATGACGATCCAGCGCGCGACGCCGAAGAACCTCTCCTCGAACCGGGCCCGGGTCAGGGCCGTCTTGCCGGTCACGCTTCCTCCTGGACCTTGTTGCCGAAGAACTTGAAGTAGAAGCCCAGCAGGATCATCAGCGAGAGGGCCAGGACGAGCGCCTGCGCGGCCGCCGCTCCCACGTCGTAGCGGGCGGTGAGGAAGTCGTAGACGCGCACGGCGGCCACGTCGGTGCCGGCGCCGCCGCCGGTGAGCAGGTAGACGTCGTCGAACTTGTTGAACGTCATGATGAAGCGCAGCACGCACAGCAGCGCGATCACCGGCATCAGCTGGGGCAGCAGCACGTGCCGGAACCGCTGGGTCGGCGTGGCGCCGTCGACCAGCGCGGCCTCCTCCAGCGTGTCGGGCACCGCCTGCAGTCGCGCCAGGATGAACAGGAAGGCGAAGGGGAAGTACCGCCAGCACTCGAAGACGATGACGGTCAGCAGCGCCAGCGGGACGTCGAAGTGCAGTCCCAGCAGGTCGACCTCGTACTGACGGGTCGACAGGAAGGCGATCGGGTCGTCCCAGCCGAACAGCCGCCGGCCCCAGTCGTTGACCACGCCGTACTGCGGGCTGAGCGCGACCTCCCAGACGAAGGCCACGGCGACGACCGGTGCGACGTACGGCAGCAGCATCGCCGCGCGCAGCAGCCCGCGGCCCCTGAACGGCTTGCGCAGGGCGAGCGCGGCGACCAGGCCGAGGAGGACCGAGCCGAGCGTGGCGCCCACCGTGTACAGCAGGGTGGTGCCGAGGCTGGACCAGAAGCCCGCCGAGTCGAAGACCTGCGAGAAGTTGTCCAGGGACCAGTTGCCGAACAGGCCCATGCCCTGGATGTCGACGAGCCTGGCCTTCTGGAAGGCCAGCAGCACGGTCCACGCGATGGGCAGCACGACCACCACGAGGACGACGACGAAGGTGGGGGAGACGAACGCGAGTCCCGCGCGGTTGGCGCGCCGGCTCGCGGTGAGCGGGCGGCGGCCCGGGGAGGGGGGCCGGTCCCCGGACGGGTCCGTGGAGCGGTGGCTGGTGTCCCGGCGCTGCGGCGCGCCGGCTGGGGCTGTGGGCATGAGAGACCTTCGTGATGTGCAGGCGGCGGGCGGCTACTGCAGGGACTTCTTGAGTGCGGCGACCTCTTCGTCGGCGTCGCGCGCCGCCTCGGACGGCGAGCTCTGGCCGCTGGTCATGGCGCCGATGGCCTTCGGCACGGGCAGCTCGCCGTTGGTGGCGCCGACGAGGGCCCCCTCGCCCTGCGTGATGCCCCAGCGGCGCATGTTGCTGACGCCGTCGGCGAGCTGGTCCAGCAGGGTCCTGGGGAAGACCTCGTCCAGGGGCTCGCGGGTGTCCACGCCGATGTCGCTGTGCCGCCAGGCGTCCAGGTAGCGCTCGGGCTCGGCGGCCGTGCCCTTGCGGACCGGGATCTTGCCTTCGGGCGCCATGCCGAACCAGGACTCGTAGCCGGTGCCCATCATGTACTCGATGAACTCGCGGGACGCCGCCGTCTCGGCCGTCTTGGTGGTCACCCAGGAGGTGATCTCCCCGAACTGGGCGGCATCCTCGGCGTCGGGCCCCTTCATCGCGGTGACGATGCCGCTGTGGTCCGACAGGTACCGCGGGTCCTTCGCGCACTGGGGGCAGCTGGGCAGGGCGTCCTTGCGCAGTCCGGCGAGTTCGTCGAGCAGGAACGAGGACCAGATGACCATGGAGGACCGGCCCGCGAAGTAGGTGGCGCGGGTGGAGTCCACGGTCTGGGTACCCGGGGCGCCGTAGCCGCGGGCCAGCTGGTCGTAGGTGCGGAAGGCCGCCTGGCAGCGCGGCGATTCGAGGGCGACCTCGTGCCGGTCGTCGACCAGCTGGCAGTCGTTGGCCAGGGCGAGGCTCTCGAAGCTCTGGGAGGTGAAGACGTCGCTGGGGTCGGTGGCCGCCGAGATTCCGTCGTGCCCCTTGGTGGTGAGTGCCTTGGCGGCGGCCAGCGCCTTCGTGTACGTGTCCGGAGCGGACAGGCCCTTCTGCCCGAACTGGTCCTTGCGGTAGACCAGCAGCTGGAGCCAGGCGTCGGACGGCACGCCGAGGCTGGTGCCGCCGTCGGACGTCAGCTCCAGCGCGTTGGCGTTGAAGGTGTCGCGCCCCAGCCCGTCGACGATCCGCTTCGGGATGTCGGTGTTCAGCAGGCCGTTGCTGTACATCTGCCAGACCTGGCCCATGGGTGCGGCGCCGATGACGTCGGGCAGGGTGCCCGAGGCCGCCGCCGACATGATGAGCTGCGGCATCTGCCCCTCGTCGACCCCGACGAGCTTCACCTTGACGCCGGTCTTCTTCTCGAACCCGTCGATGACCTTCTGCGTCGCGGCGACGCGGTCCGGCAGGTTCTCCTGCGACCAGACCGTGATCTCACGGTCCGGCTTGCCGGGCCCGGTGCTGCTCGCGCAGCCCGAGAGCAGCCCGATTCCCAAAGCTGCCGTGACGCCGACCGCGATCGTCCTCGACCGCAGGGTCCTGATGCGCATGGAGTGTCCTCGTTCCGACTTACGTCTGCTCGTCACGCATCACAGCATCACTTTTGCTTGTTGACAAGACATAAGTTGCGGATATTGTCGACGCAACCGCATCAGCAACCCTTCCGGAGCCCTCCGTGTCATCCGTGTCGCCCGTGTCATCCGTGGAGCGCGTCGTCCAGTTCACCGGCCCCCGCCAGGTGGAGGTGGCCGAGCACACCAGGGCCGAACTGCCGCCCGGCCACCTGCGGGTCCGCACCCGCTACTCGGGCATCTCGGCCGGCACCGAGCTGACCGCCTACCGCGGCACCAACCCGTACCTGACCCGGACCTGGGACCCCGAGGCACGCCTCTTCCGGGACGGCGCGCCCGGCATCGAGTACCCGGTGGCCGGCTGGGGCTACTCCGAGGTCGGCGAGGTCGTCGAGGTCTCCCCGGAGCTGGCCGGCACCCCCGGCCTGCCGGTCCCCGGCGACCTGGTGTGGGGCATCTGGGGCCACCGCAGCGAGGGCGTCGTCCCCGCCGAGCGCATGGTCGGCCACACCCTGCCGGCCGGTCTCGAACCGCTGGCCGGTGCCTTCGCCCGGGTCGGCGCCATCGCGTACAACGCGGTCCTGGCCGGTGACATCCACCTCGGCGAGGACGTCGCCGTGTTCGGGCAGGGCGTCATCGGCCTGCTCACCACCCGGCTCGCCCGGCTCAGCGGCGCCCGCGTCACCGCCGTCGACGCCCTCGACGGCCGCCTGGAGACCGCGAAGCACTACGGTGCCCAGCACACCCTCAACGCCCGCACCGACGCCGTCGCCGAACGCGTCCGCGAGGCCACCGGCGGCCTCGGGGCCGACCTCGCCATCGAGATCAGCGGCGCCTACCCGGCCCTGCACGAGGCGCTGCGCTCGGTCGCGGCCGGGGGCCGGGTGGTGGCCTCCGGCTTCTACCAGGGCGACGGCATCGGCCTGCGCCTCGGCGACGAGTTCCACCACAACCGGGTCCAGCTCATCTGCTCCCAGATCGGCGGCGTCCCGCCCCAGCTGTCCAACCGCTGGAGTGTCGAACGCCTCCAGCGGACCTTCCTGCGCCTGGTCGCCGAGGGCCAGGTGGACGTCGACTCCCTGGTGAGCCACGTCGTCCCCGTCGCCGACGCCGCCGACGCCTACGTACTGCTGGACGAGCGGCCCGCCGAGGCGCTGCAGGTCGTCCTGGAATTCTGAGAGCCCCGAAAGGCAGAGGCACCCCCATGCTCAAGACCGCCGTCCAGGAACAACTCCTGCCCGGAGACACTCTGCAGGCCAAGTGGGACTTCGCCCAGCAGGCCGGATACGACGCGATCGAACTGCGCGGCAAGGGCGACTTCCACTTCGCCTCCCGGCGCGAGGAACTGCGCCGGGCCCGCGAGGACGGCGTCGTCATGCCGACCGTCTGCGTCGACATGCTGCACTTCCTCGGCGCCTTCGACGAGGAGCTGCGCCGCGACGCCGTCGCCCAGATGAAGTCCCAGCTCACCGTGATCGCCGAGATCGGCGGAGTGGGCGCCCAGACCCCCGCCTCGTACGGCATGTTCTCCCGCCGGCTGCCGCCCTTCGAGCCGCCGCGCACCGAGGAGGAGGACCGCGAGGTGCTCCTCGCCGGGCTCACCGAACTCGGCGAGCACGCCCGCAGCGAGGGCGTCACGCTCTTCCTGGAGCCGCTCAACCGCTACGAGGACCACATGGTCAACCGGCTGGACCAGGCCGCCGACCTGATCCGCGCCGTCGGCCTCGACTCGGTCCGGATCGGCATCGACAGCTACCACATGAACATCGAGGAGAGCGACCCCGCCGCCGCCATCGTCGCCCACGCCGACGTCATCGGCCACGCCCAGGTCTCCGACTCCAACCGCTTCCAGCCCGGCGCCGGGCACCTCGACTGGCCCGCCTGGCTCGGCGCCCTGCACACCGTCGGCTACGACGGCCACCTCGCCCTCGAATCCCGGCTGACCGGGGACCCCGTCCAGGCCGTGCGCTCCGTCCCCGCCTTCCTCAAGAGGTCGGGCGCGTGAACTCCCCCCTGGACCTCCTGGACCGGCCCGCGCCCACCGCGCCCGCGGACCTGACCCTGCGGCGCGGTGCGGCGCGGGTCCTGCTCGACAACTGGACCGGCGCCTCCACCGTCCCCTCCCGCACCCTCTACCCGCACCAGTGGAGCTGGGACTCCGCCTTCGTCGCCATCGGGCTGCGCCACCTCTCGGTGCGCCGCGCCCAGCGGGAACTGGAGTCCCTGCTGGCCGCGCAGTGGGCCGACGGACGCGTGCCCCACATCGTCTTCAACCCCGCCCTGCCGCACGACGCCTACTTCCCGAGCCCCGACTTCTGGCAGTCCTCCACGGCGGGCCGGGCCGCCGGCGCCCCCTCGTCCGTCGAGACCTCCGGCATCGTCCAGCCGCCCGTGCACGCCCTGGCCGCCTGGCTGGTGCACCGGGCCGACCCGGCCGAGTCCCGGCGCCGCGGCTTCCTCGCCCGGGTCCGGCCGAGGCTCGCCGCCTGGCACGACTACCTGCTCGACCGCCGGGACCTCGGCGGGGGCGGCCTCGCGGCCGTCGTCCACCCGTGGGAACCCGGCATGGACAACAGCCCCAGCTGGGACCGGGCCCTGCGACGGGTCGAACCCAGCCCGCCCGGCACCTTCCGGCGCGCCGACCTCGACCACGGCCGCCCCGTCGACCGGCCCACCGACCTCGACTACGGCCGGTACGTCCGGCTGGCCACCGAGTACCGGGAGGCCGGCTACGACGACCGCGTCGTACGGCACCTCTTCGCCGTGGAGGACCCCGCCTTCAACGCCCTGCTGATCGTGAGCGAACTGGCCCTGGCCGCCATGGCACGCGAACTGGGGCTGCCCGCACGGCGGCACACCGAGCGGGCCGCCGAACTGACCCGGGCGCTGGTGGACCGGCTCTGGGACGAGGAGGCCGGCCTGTTCCGCGTGCGCGACCTGCACCGCGGCACACCGGTCGACGAGCGGACCGTCAGCGGACTGATCCCGCTCCTGGTCCCGCGCCTGCCGCGGCACGTCGTCCGGCGGCTGCACGCCACGCTCACCGGACCGCACTTCAGCGCGCCGGCCACCGACCTGGTGCCCAGCTACGACCTGACCGGGCACGCCTTCCACCCCACCCGGTACTGGCGCGGTCCCGCCTGGTTCAACACGGCCTGGCTGATCGAGCGCGGGCTGCGCACCCACGGCCTGGGGCAGGACGCCGCGCGCCTGCGCGCCGGGTTCCTCGCGGAGGCCGGACGCTCCGGGTTCGCCGAGTACGTCGACCCCGCCACCGGCGCGGCCTGCGGCACCCGGCACTTCTCCTGGACCGCGGCGCTCACGCTCGACCTGCTCAGCGCCGACCCGAAGGAGACCGGAGCATGACCGCGGCCGACCCCCGCGTCCAACTGGTGCGCGACGCCACCTTCGTCCGCCTCGGCACCGACGGCGCGATCAGCGGCGTCCGCGGCTCGGCGCCCGACGGGCTGTTCCGCCAGGACGCCCGGCACCTCAGCCGCTGGCGCCTCACCGTCGACGGCACCGCTCCGGTCGCCCTCGTGCCCGCCACGGCGGACACCGACGACACGGCCACCGGCGTGCTGACCCCCGAGGGCACCCGGGACAACCCGCCCGCGTACACCGTCTTCCGACGGCAGAGCGTCACCGCCGGCACGTTCACCGAACACCTGAGCCTGGTCAGCAACCGCCCCGACGCCGTGACGGCCCGCCTCGACCTCACCGTCGACGCCGACTTCGCCGACCTCTTCGAACTCCGCGCCGACGACCGCCACTACGCCAAGCCCGGCGCGGAGTACGAGAGCCGCGACACCGCCGAGGGAGTGCTCTTCAGCTACCGACGAGCCGACTGGCACGCCCGGACCGAACTCACCTGCAGCCCTGCCCCGGGCGAGTCGGCCCCCGCGCGGGACCAGCCGCGCTCCACCGCCCGGAAGCTGACCTGGCACCTGCCCCTCGACGCGCACGGACGGGCCGACCTGCACCTGACCGTCCGCGCCCACCCGCACGGACGGACCCGGCCGCCCGCCCCCACCCCTACCCCCGCCGCCGTACGGCGTCCCGTACGGCCCGACAGCGCGACGGACGACCTGACGCGCACCTGCGCACGCGGTCTCGCCGACATCGACCTGCTGACCATCCCGGTCCCCGGCGTCGACGGAGAGGACGTGCGGGTCCCGGCCGCCGGCATCCCGTGGTTCTTCACCCTGTTCGGCCGGGACTCACTGCTGACCGCCTACTTCCTGCTGCCGTACCGGCCCGCGACGTCCGCCGCCGTCCTCAGCGCGCTCGCCGCCACCCAGGGCCGGCGGCACGACCCCTTCAGCGGCGAGCAGCCCGGACGCATCGTCCACGAGACCCGGCACGGCGAACTCGCCCACTTCCGGCAGGTCCCGTACGGCCGGTACTACGGCGCCGTCGACGCCACCCCGCTCTTCCTCGTCCTGCTCCACGCCCACCACGAGACGACCGGCGACCGGGCCCTGGCACAACGCCTGGAACCGCACGCCCGGCGGGCCGTGGACTGGATGCTCACCGACGGCGGCCTGGAGCAGCACGGGTACCTCGTGTACGACCCGGACCCGGGCGGGCTGGTCAACCAGAACTGGAAGGACTCCGCCGGCGCCGTCTGCTTCCGCGACGGAACCCAGGCCGGGGGACCCGTCGCGGTCTGCGAGGCGCAGGGCTACGCCTACGACGCACTCCTGCGCACCGCCGAACTCGCCGACGCCGTCTGGCGGGACGAGGCCTGGGCTCGTCGGCTCCGCGAGCGCGCCGCCCGGCTGCGGGACCGCTTCACGGCGGACTTCTGGATGCCGGACGCGGACTTCCCCGCCCTCGCGCTGGACGGCGACGGCCGCCGGGTCGACGCGCTGGCCTCGGACGCCGGGCACCTGCTGTGGTCGGGCATCCTCGACCCGGAACGCTCCCGCCGGGTGGGCCGGCGACTCCTCGAGCCGGACTTCTTCTCCGGCTGGGCGATCCGCACCCTCGCCGCCGGACAGCGTCCGTACCACCCGCTGTCCTACCACCGGGGCAGCGCCTGGCCGCACGACAACGCGGTCATCGTCCTGGGCCTGGCCCGGCAGGGACTCGCGGCGGAGGTGCGCACCGTCGCGGAGGGACTCGTCGCGGCGGCGGCCCATCACGGCCACCGGCTGCCCGAGGTCCTCGCCGGATACGACCGCTCGGCGACCACCGCGCCCGTTCCCTACCCCCATTCCTGCTCACCGCAGGCCTGGGCCGCCGCCACCCCGCTGGCCCTGCGGACGGCACTGGGGCGGGAACCACTCGGGCCCTGACCCGGCTACTGCGACGCCGGCCGGGCGCGGCCCCGGCCCGGGGCGCCGGCGCGACGACGGCAGCCCGCGTCGTGCCGCGCGCCGAGCGAGGTCCACCACCGTTCGCAGCAGTCCTCGGGCAGCGGGACACGGTCGGCCACGGGGCGCGCGCACTCCGGTCCGTGCACGACACCCTCGGAGTGCCGCCAGAACGCGCAGCACGGCTCGAGACCGGGCGCGAACGGATCCCGCGGCTCCGGCCGGGCCAGCAGCTCGGCCCGCCGGGCCAGGGCGACCCTGCGCCGGTGCTCCGCGGCCTCACGGGCGGCGCACCAGGCGAAGACCGCGGCGACGTACAGTCCGGGCAGGGTCAGCCAGGAGTGGCGGATGGCCGCGTACACGGCGGCGGCGACAAGGAGCGCGGCGGCGGCACGGCACGCGCGGGCGGTGCGCAGGCTCGGCGTCACAGGGAACTCCCGTGGGTCGGCGGGGGAGAAGGCCTCGGGACATCCGTATGCCCCCGGTTCGCCGCAGTACGTCATTCCGTCGCGTCCGGCGGAAAATCCGTTGCGGCCACCCGCCGCGTGCCCGACTCTGCTCCTCATGTCCACCGCCGACCTGCGACCGGCCACCCTTGCCGACGCCCCCGCCATCACCGGACTCCTCAACGAGATCGACCGGATCGAGATCGGCCGCCCCGAGACCGACCAGCACACCGTCGAAGCCGACCTGAAGCACCAGCAGACGGATCTGACCCGGGACTCGTGGCTCGCCTTCGACGACGGCCGGCTGGTCGCGTACGGGCTGCTGTGGGACGAGTCCGGCGGGGAGCGCGTCGACATCGACCACTACGTGCTGCCCGGCCACCAGCGGACCGGGCTGCGCGTGCTGGTGGCCATGGAGGCCCGCGCCCTGGCCAAGGCCCGGGCCAACGGCGCGGAGCGCGCCGTCGTCCACCTCCACCTCAACGCCACGCCCACGACCGACACCGCGCTCCTCGCCGAGCGCGGCTGGAGCGTCGTCCGCACCCACCACGTCCTGCGCCGCGCGCTGGACCCGGCGGCCGACCTCCCGCCCGGGGCCCCGGCGGGCGTGCGGGTGCGGGCGTGTGCCACGGAGGCGGACCGCGTCCGGGTGCACGAGCTGTACCAGCGGTCGTTCGCCCAGCACTTCGACTTCCGGCCGCGCCCCTACCGGCTGTGGCTCGACGACATCGACGCCACGGGCCTCGACTGGTCCCTGGTGTGGCTCGCCGAGGCCGACGACCTGGGCGACGCCGGGTTCCTGCTCGCCCGGGACGACCGCGAGGCCATGGGCTGGATCCGGAGCCTCGGCGTGCTGCGCGAGGCCCGCGGCCGCGGCCTGGGCGGGTTCCTGCTGCGGCACGCCTTCGCGGCCTTCGCCGCCCGGGGCCGGGACACGGTGGGCCTCGGTGTCGACACCGCCAACGCGACCGGCGCCCCGCGGCTGTACGGCCGCCATGGCATGACGGTCCACTTCGCGGTCGACACCTGGGAGGCCGTGATCGCCTGACGGCGCCTCACAGCACCATCGCGACCGCCACCGCGGCGAGCAGCGCGACGTACGTCCAGGCGTAGAGGCGGTCGGGAAGGTGCGGCGGTCGCCGGCGCAGCACCGCGATCACCGGCAGGGCGCCCAGGAGCAGTGCCCCGGCCGCGCGGAGGTCGACGAGGCCCACCAGGGACACGTGCGCGTGGGCATCGGCGGGTCCCGCGGAGGCGCCCAGGAAGACGGCGGCGGCCGGCAGCGCGGTCGCGAGGGTCAGCGGGTTGGCCAGCGCGGTCGCCACGTGCATCGTGTGCCCGGCCCGCCGCAGCGCGGGGACGGTCATCACGCTGCCCCCCACGCCGAGGAAGGCGGCGACCGCGCCGACGGGCGCACCGACGACGGCCGGCAGCGGCCGCGGCGGTCCCGCGCGCCCCGGCCGCGGGCGCAGGAAGCCGG